>CAXXKH010000038.1:0-7495 GCA_963677545.2 Desulfobacterales bacterium
CACCTACGACAACACCAATGGCAACCTTCTGTCCACGATAACCACCGGAACGGACGCCGAAGCGATTACAAAAACCAACTCCTATATCAACAAAGGGAGCTGGGTGTGGCGGCTTCAACAAGAGACGGTTACGGGAGCCACAAGCGGTCTGGTACGTCAAAACCACTAATACATATGAAACCGACACCGGCAATCTGCTGTCCATGGAATCTTACAACGATGGCGGTACAAATCCAGTTATGTACATGACCTACGATTCGTTCGGGAACATTTCAACTGTAACCGATGCCAAAGGCAACACCGCTTCCACCACCTACGATGTCTCCTATACCTTTCCTGAAACAATCACGTCCTCCCACCACTGGCGGCGTAAGTCATGTAACCAGTCAAACATGGGACAGGCCGATTTGGGAAGGTATTGACCTCGACGGATCAGAACGGCTTCGACACGGATTATACGTATGATGGATATGGCAGACTTGTTCAGGTTGATTACCCTGACGGCGGGTATTCCTGTTATTACTATTTCGATACTGCCACACCGAATCGATATATCCGCACCATGAGTCACAATCTTCTTAGATACAAGTATTACGACGGTTTCGGTCGAGTGATCCGGACCGAGTCCTACGGTGATGCCGCAAAGACAATCATTACGCGGTCACTCTACGATACAATGGGTAGGAATTATAAGACTGAAGGACCGCTTTATTCCGGTGATACTCAATACCCTTCTACCGAGGTAGTATCCTATGATTATCTAAGTAGACCACTAACAGTTAGAAGCCCGATTACAAGTAGCGAATATGCATATGTATATTATGCATATAGCGGTTTTTCAACCACAACAACTGATCCAGACGGAGGCGTGAAAACCCAAACAAAAGATCACTTGGGAAGAGTTATCGAGGTCGAGGAGGAAAACGATGGGGATACCTACACGACCATTTATGACTATAATGCAGCTGGAGATCTCACTGAAGTTATAGATGATTTCGGAAACACTACCACCTATTCCTATGATACCCTGGGGCAGAAGACAGCCATGAATGATCCGGACATGGGCTACTGGAGTTACACTTATGACGGAAACGGGAATCTTCTCACGCAGACAGATGCCAAGAACCAAGTGATCACCTTTACCTATGATGAACTTAACCGGGTGACTTCCAAAACTTATTCACCAAGCAATCCCATGGTATATTATTTTTATGACTCAGGAACCAACGGTATCGGACTCCCCTATCAGGTTGGCAATGCCAATGCCACCACGACCTATGACAGCTATGATGCCATGGGCAGGCCTACAAGCGTCACCAAAACCATTACAGGCGACAGCGATCGCACAACTCAGTATACTTATGATTTATCAGGGAAAGTTCTGAGAACAACCTATCCAGATGGGTATTATGTAACAAACACATACTGGATAAGGACAAACCTGCTCCGATCTGTGATGGGCTCTGACGGCAAGAAATATGCTTCCTTTAATTACTACACACCATCGGGAAAGACAAAGGCATTATACTGTGGTAGAGGCGGAACCACGAACTATACTTACAACCCCTACACGGATCATGTGACAGATATCGTGTCATCAGCAAACGGAACCACTCTACAGAGCAAACATTACACATATTCTAATTCCGGGGACATCTATTCGGTCACGGATAGCGTTACCGGGGTCGCTTATGAATACACCTACGACGACTTGCACCGACTCACGGACGAGACGAATACAGGCGGGTTCGGTGCCATGCAGGTCACATACAACGCTATCGGGAACATCACGCAAAAGACTGTCGGTCCCAACACCTTCTACATGAGCTATGATTCCAGCCATAAGCATGCGGTGGACTATGTAACCTACAACAGCACGAACTATGATTACACGTATGACGCCAATGGGAACATGACCCAGGGGTATGATTTTTCGAACCTGGCGAATATCCAGGTCCGGACCATCACCTACAATGTGGACAATATGCCCACGAGTATCTATCATGGTTCGGGGACCACATCCGCGCTTCTCTATGATGGCTCCGGTGCCAGGGCTAAAAAGACGGTATCTGGAGGATCATCGTCAACAACCTATTATATCGGGAATCATTTCGAGGTAAAGGACGGCACTGCAATCAAATACATTTTTGCCGGAAATCTTCGGGTAGCCCAGATAAAAGGAAGCACGCTCTCCTTTTTTCATAAGGACCATCTGGGAAGCTCAACTTTTATGACCGACGATTGGGGCACTTTGCTGGAATCTACCAATTACGAACCATTCGGTGGTCAACGTGCACATACCGGCATTGATACCTCCTCATACAAGTTCACGGACCAGGAGTTCGATGCGGAAAGCGGACTCTACAATTATGATGCCCGGATGTATGACCCCGTTATCGGTAGGTTCATCAGTCCGGACAGCATCATACCCCAGCCTTTCAACCCGCAGTCTTTAAACCGGTATAGTTATTGTTTGAACAATCCGTTGATTTATGTTGATCCGACTGGGCATGTTTATTGGGGTGGAGTTGGAGTGTTGCCAGAATATTGTCCGACATGTGGTACTCCCAGTGGGAATTTTTTTGAATGGTTTAATAATTCTTCTTCTCAAGCGATGAGTAGTGCTATAGCTGGTTTTTATGGTTGTGGTATCGGTGGTTACTATGGCAATTACAATTCTTCACGTGATGCTTATTTATTTAATTTGTTTTCGAGGTTTCTCAACTTCTTCTCTCCTTCGGTTGCTAATGCTGGACAAGGAGCAGGCCGTCTTACCTTAGTGCCGGAAGGATCTAAGCAATTCGATATTGCGAAACAAATTCCTTGGAAAGCGAGACAATATCAAGTCGTTATCCATGGGAATGAGCTAGGTCAAGCATTTAATATAGAGGGCAAAACTATTTCTGTGGGAAAGATCAAAACTTTGATGAAACAAAACGATTGGTCTCCTGGAACACCTGTTGATTTGATAATGTGTTATGGTGGCGCGGTTCCAATTGGTGGTGGACTACCATTTGCAAAGCGTTTAGCCATAGAACTTGGTGTGGAGGTCAGGGCAACTGATGGTTTGATTGATGGTTTCAGACTAGATGGTTCGGTGGGTTTTTACTATCCCATTAAAGATGATAAAGGTAACGTGATAGACTATACCATACCAAACTACTCGGACCCAGCTAATTTTATTGCTTTTACATCAGACCCTTCAACATACCCATAACAATATCAGTAGAACCGAAGAAACTTGACTTTTAACTGGAGTGATTCGATAGGATTCTAAAAATGAGACAATTAATTTTTATAATTATGGCAATTGCTTTAATATCATTTGCAGTCTCCTCTGTTACAACTGCAGGGCAGGAAACGGAATTAAGATCACTCAACACGGGCTATGTTTTGTCAGATTCAGATTTACGATTGATGAAAAATAAGGCCTTTGAAGGTGACGCTGGGTCGGCATTCCAAATATATCTGCACTATAGCCTTGGAAAATACGACTCTATATGTGCATTTGG
Source organism: Desulfobacterales bacterium (assembly GCA_963677545.2). GTDB lineage: Bacteria > Desulfobacterota > Desulfobacteria > Desulfobacterales > JAFDDL01 > JBECKW01. The sequence goes on from CAXXKH010000038.1 coordinate 3,513, forward strand.
ATGGTTACAAATTGCAGCTAACAAAGGACATGCTGTTGCACAGTATAACTTGGGCTCTACATATATGGATGTGGCCTTGTTTAAAAACATAAAACTCGCTGTGTTTTGGCTCAAAGAAGCAGAAAAGAATGGAGAAGAAATGGCAACAGAGCGGTTGAAGGAGTTGGAAGAATCAGAATCAAACAAGATTGACAAAAAATAAGCGAGACTACTGCCGACCAAGAGAAACTCTCCTTCATGATAGAATTGACGGCGGTTAAGGAAGATGTACTTCTTCCTCAACCGACGTTTTTGCCTTTATCAAATCGCCCCGATCCTTTGGGGGGATGGAAGAAGCAAAAGTTCAAAAGGTTACGAAAGGTGAACGGAGTGCAAAGGGGACAGCGGGTTTTGTGCGTGGGACATATTGCCGCGTTATCGGACGGCATTTTTATCCGTCACGCCGTAGGCGTGACCGGAGGCCATCTGATAGACAAAAATTCTGTACGATAACGACTCAATATGTACTGATGCACAAAACATGACGGCCCTGTTGTCCGAGGTCCCGCAGCCCGGGTGGGCGGGAAGTCTAAATAAGATCCAATCCTTTTCTAAAGCGGTAAGGATTTATGGCAAAGGTGTGGGATATGGCAGCAGATGCATGCAAATATTGGGGACAGCTATGATTTTATGCGTTTCTATGTAATTGCAATGCTGGCGGCGTTTTATAAGAAGCAAACTTTTTCTTTAACCGCCGTCTTTGCTTTTATCAAATCGAACCGATCCTTTGGGGGGATGGAAAAAGCAGAAGTTGAAGCTGGCACGACAGTTGATACGGAGTGCAGAGAGGTCCCGACGCGTCGGGATTTCATATCTTGTCTTGATCTTTAAAGGTATTCAACAGTCGTGGTTTGTGCTTGGGGATCACGCCGTTGGCGTGACCGCGTTATCGGGACGGCATTTTTATTACGTCACGCCGGCGGCGTGACCGGAGGCCATAAGATAGACAAAAATTCTGTACGATAACGACTCAATATGTACTGATTCACAAAACATGACGGCCCCGTTGTTCGAAGTACCGCAACCCGGACGCGGGAATCTAAATCAGATCCAATCCTCTTACCTTAAAAGCGAAACAGTCGAAAATTCAGCTAATTCTTTATATTATAGGGAGATATAGAACGATGTCCCCTTAAAAATGCCCCGTCCCGAAACGCTTCCGACTTGAACGTCGAAAGCCGGAAGCGAAAAACGGTACCAAAATGGCGTAAATCCGCCATCAGTAACGTTTCAGTTCGATTTTTAAAGTTTTTTTTGGTTTCAAACTATCCGGCAGATTCTCCAGAATTTGGCCGCTTGGTTTCAAACTCTCAATTTCATACATCCAGCATCATAGAGTCCTAACAACCTCCCGAAACATTTATAATTCCCATCAAATCCCGCCTTGGTTTCATACTAAACACCACAGCACACTGATAACAATTAATAAAATGTTTTAAATTAAATTTTATGTAATATTGATCTGCTACGGATGGTTCGACATAGCAACCTTCGTTTTAAAAAAATTAACCATCTTTTGTATGAAGAGCATTAAGCTTATGCATGTGAAAGCCGAAAGTAACGGATATGCGCCTGAGAGATACTGGGAATTTATGGCGGAAAAAGCGCTGATAGCAGTATACGCAACTCCCATGAACAATGCGATAGGGCATAGTGCAATGCCGGTTGGTATCAGCCATGAGGCAAACGGCGAAAAATCCTTTTTCCAAAACGATATAACCATCGATATGGTAAGCAGAAGGTATGCAATGGATGCCATTATCATGGATGGGAATCCGGTTGCTTTATATAAATCGGAGATAATCCTACACCTTTTTACAATTCTACTCATGGCGGGAAGGATGTCTTTGTTTGAATCGGAATCTTTATAAAGAACCGTATTCCCGGAAATATACTCAAAAACCTTATTTCTTGATACGATATCGGCTTGAGGTATTTCGCTATAAACAACATCCGAGCCAATCATATCGAATGTCGCTACGAACTTGAACGCTTTGGTAATCGCAGCAGGAAGCTTTTTCCCGTATTCAGAACGCCAGGGCGACATTAGTGCAGACGGCATGGTGGCACGACTTTCTGCTTTCTTTTCTTTAAGAGCCTGGTCTATTTCAATATGGACTTTCAAATAAAAATTGTCGGCAATTTGCGCTTTCCGATACATGCCGGCTGCGGCGACAGCATGTCTCAAAGACCAGAAAAACCATCCGTCTTCAACCTCATTATCACCCGGCACTTTTCCGAATTGTTCCCATCCGTCAAGTCGAGGTTCCCATGTTTTCCGAATGCTTGAAAGGGAAGGACTTAACTTATAAAGTGTTTTTACAGTACTGCGGGGTACAGATACATAGTCTATAACTTCAGATGGTTTTACCGAATAAATGCTGCGCATGGCCTTTGTAAAGTTACTGTTGTTGATTTCATTGGTAGTGAATATGCCATAATGGGCATAATTGATGGCGGATACCACTGCCAGGCAGCATTGAAGAATTATAATCGGGAGTAAACATGAGGCGGCATTGATGAGATATGTTTTTTTTCTTGTTTGATAATAATGATAAATCAACATAAAAGCCGTTAATGCAAGCATCGAAAGCACAAAAGGAAGTATCCAGATGCTGTCCTCCCGGGTTAGCCACATGGAGGCGAGGGCAAAACCTGCCGTGATGAGCCATGGCAGTAATTTTTTAAGAGAATTTTCACGCCGCAAAAAAACCGCAAAAAGGCATCCGCAGATCAGCAGTACCTGGGTAGGCGACATCGAACCCCGGTAAATTCTTTGAAATGCGATTGAATCAAAACTAATCGGATTGAAGGCAAGTACGATGAATAATATGGCAAGGTAAATATTTTTATCGAATATCCCGCGTACTGCAAACGTGAAAACCCAGCAGCCAACCAGATAAAAAAAAGATGCGCAAAACAGATAGGATAGTGTGCTGGTTTTGGAAAAGGCCAGGAAGAGAGGGAAAAAAGGACCTTTTATTAATGTTTTGTCGGTATAATTGCCAAGCCATTGGCCTTCCATCAGAGATTTTGCTGTTTTTACCATCAGCCAGCTATCATGTACAGAATTGGGCGCTGCTCTTACGGGGAGATTACACACAAGTAGAATCTTGATGATAGACACGATCACCATGAAAACTAACAGGGGCCGTTTCTTTATAAATTCTAAAACCATTTTATCATTTCCAGTACAGGCGCTTTTTGCACATGAGGAAGGCAGTTTTTAGGTTCGGACTGTCGGGTTCCGACGAACAAAGTATCCTCGATACTAATAATGCACAAATCAACTTCGAGCATCTTCTTTGAAGCCCGCTGATTTCAGACATCCGTGAAAGCATGTCTGAAATTGTTAACCTTTTTAATGCCCGGGCTAGTAGTATTGGTAAATTATTACTACCTCCTAATTGACTATCTCATGTTTTCCAGGTTAAGTAAAATCAGGTGGCATCCACCGCAAAGTGCATTTATCTCGGAACCTATATGCTCTATCCGACCGACCTGTCAACAGAAGATTATGCAGTAATTTACGAAAAATCATGGTGTATTCGTGGTGGGTACTAACAAGCTTTCAGGACCTCTTAAGCGCCGATGGCGCACCTTCGACGATAAGAATTGTTCCTTCGCAAGAAATTCGCAAGCTCAGCAAACATCACCCGTCGCTCCCGCCGTATCATAAAGCTGGGAATTTTGGCGTCATTCTCAAAATTTAAAAATTCGATATAGTATTTGAACAACGGCGGTTTAGAAGAGCTATACTTCTTCTTTATCCGCCGGTTTTGTTTTTATTGTAAGGTTTGGCAATACAAATACGAAATTCCACATAGTGATAGGCCCGATTGGGGTCGATTTTGTAACGGCCTACATTCCGATTTTTCCGAAAAACACCTTTTTACGCCTATAATTAAATTTCTTTCAAATCAGGAGCATCTGAATACAGCATT
>CAXXKH010000039.1:0-253491 GCA_963677545.2 Desulfobacterales bacterium
CTGTCGAAATAAAATAAAAGGAGATAAACAGGTACTTTTATGAAAATGACCGGTACCAACATCGAAATCATCAAGCACTTGAGAGAAGGCCGTAAATCCTTCAATGCCATTGCAGCGGATCTGTCACTTTCGGAAAATACGGTTCGCTCGAGAGTTGCCAAAATGATCGAGGAGGGCATCCTCGACATCTCGGCTCTTGTCAATCCTGAAGCGATTCCCGGTCATCGTCTGGTTCTGATTGGCGTGAAGCTCGACACCATGGATCTCGTGAAAAAAGGGGAGGAGTTCAGCCGTCTGCACGGCGTGATATCGGTATGCGTTGTTACCGGAAGGTTCGATCTGATTGTCAGTGTCCTTCTCAAACAGGACTTCGGACTGCTTGAATTCTACACAAACGAAGTCTCCCGGATAAAGGATGTGCAATCCGTGGAGACGTTTGTGGTGTATAAGGGGTATAACGCTAAAGTGCCGTATGTGTTGTGAAGAACAAGTATCGAAATAATTTGCAGGCTGTAGGCATTGAGGACAAGAGGTCGGAGGTCAGAGATCAGAGGTCAGGAATCAGCCCCGCCGCCGGGAGCTGAAGTTCCCGGTTTGATCAGAAACGAAACATATCAGGTTTCAGGTTTCATTTGTCAGCCGACGCGCCCCTTGTAGTTCCTGACACCTGACACCCGAAACCTATAAAAAATCATATACGGAATAGATTTAAAAAAGTTACTTTTGGGGCGAAGTTTCATAATAGAAGTCAGAAACAGCCTTTCCGCTCTTCGTCTTTTCTGATCTCCGATCTCGGACCTCCGACCTCTATCAGTTCCCGCTCTTCGTCTCTTCGGTTTTTCAGACTTCAGACCTCTGTTTTTTTTCAAACCTCTTTCACCTGAATCATATTGGTCGTGCCGGCCTTATACTCCGGATGACCCGCCGTAATCACAACCAGATCTCCCCTTTTCACGACGCCTGCGTCCAGGGCCTCGGCAACCGCTATTTCAACCTTTTCTCCGGCGCCCGGGGTTTCCCGTATCCGATGGGGGATGCACCCCCAAACCATGGAAAGCTGTTTTACAGTTGTCGGTTCCGGTGACAGCGCGATGATTTTCGGCCTCGGACGAAACCGGGCGATGTTTTTAGCCGTTGCACCGGATCGGGTGGTTGCGATGATGGCTTCAGCATTCAGATGGTCCGCCAGGACACAGGCGGCATAGGCTACGGAAGCAGACACATCTTTCTGGGGAAACAGCTTGAGATACTTGTCGTACTGAAAATCCTTTTCCGTACTCGCGGCAATTCTGGCCATAAACGCGACCGCCTGATCCGGAAAGGATCCGATGGCAGTCTCTTCGGAGAGCATCACCGCATCCGCCCCCTGATATACCGCATTGGCTACATCCGCCGCTTCGGCCCGTGTCGGCCTTGGCGAATCCACCATGGAACGTAGCATCTGTGTGGCGATAATAACCGGTTTTCCCATGCTGCCGGCTTGTTTGACCAGCATCCGCTGGATCCCCGGAACATTCTCAGGAGGAATTTCCACGCCCAAATCGCCCCGCGCCACCATGACGGCATCCGTGGCCTCCATTATGGATTCTATGTTGGCAATGGCTTCATGCTTCTCGATCTTGGCGATCACCGGGACCGCCCTTCCCTTTTCCCGAATAAGCGCCTTGACACTTTCGATTTCCCCGGCGGTTCTGACAAAAGAGAGTGCAACAAGATCCACCCCCTCGTCGAGGCCGAACATAAGGTCTTCCCTGTCCTTATCCGTGAAGGAAACGACATTGAGGGAGCGGGTAGGCAGATTTACGCCCTTATGGGACGTCAAAACGCCCCCGGTAACCACCCGGCAAACGACATCCAGGTCGTTTTCCTTCTCGACCACAAGCTCCATAAGACCGTCGGCAAGCAGAATCCGGTCGCCAGGTTCCACATCCCGGTAGAGATCCTTATATGAAACCGCAATCCGCTCTTTGGTGCCCTCAACATCCCTGCCGGTCAGCACGAATGTCTGTCCGGAAACCAGTTGGATTCCGTCCGCCGGCACTTCCCCGACCCTGATCTTGGGTCCGCAAAGGTCGAGCAGGATCGCCACCGGCCGGTCCAGTTCCTCTGAAATGGTGCGGATTATCCGAATTTTTTCTTTATGTTCCGCGTGGGTACCGTGGGAGAGGTTGAGACGGGCCACATTCATGCCGTTTTGTATCAGTTTACGAATGCCCTTCGGTGTATCGCAGGCAGGCCCTATGGTGCATATTATTTTGGTCTTTGGCATATTTATACTCTTTTCTCATTTCATTTTGCAGATTCGCAAAATCGTCTCTTCCAGAACCAGCTTCGGATTCATGGCGCTTCGCTTCAGTTTAAGATCCGTATCGCTCAAGCTGATATAGAGAGCCGTCAACTCGGCCATGCTGAAGTTATCGGCTTTTTTAAGGGTAAGATAAATCGGATATGAATTTTTCGGGTTTGCGGCCACCATCAGGTCCGTGGGTAGTTTTTGTTTTTTCTTTTTCTTTTTTTTCTTTCCGCCTTCGTCGTCAGATGATCCTTCAGCATCATCTTCACTCAGCATCCCGTCCCATTTCGAAAGCAATTCGACGAGCACCTCGTCATAGGCGGTCATGGCCGGAAGCACACGCGCCGTAAATCCATTATATGGCATTGCCGGCTGCCACTCCCGTCCATGGGGACTCTTGATAAAATATTTGACGAGAATGAGCTTTCGGAGCTGGTTGACAATAGCGGTAAATGCCTGCAACGGGTGAATACCGGTTTTCAGCAGGGAATCGAGGAGTTTGAGAGACTGCTCCGGATTCCGGTCCGATATGGCTCCGGTCAACGCATAAATCGGATCCTGCTTGCTGCGCTCCAGCACGGATTTCACATCCTCTTCCGTGATCTCCGGCCGCTCTCCGATAAAGAGAACGAGCTTTTCCAGATTACTTGAGAACGTCCTCAGGTCAAAACCGGTCATTTCGTGCAGAAGGGCGAACGCCCGGGGCGCCATGCGTTTTTTGCTCTTCTCGAGTATATCCGTCATTCGGTTCCGGAGCACCTCCTCCTGTATCATCCGATCCGCCCGCCGGTCACTCTTGGGCACCGAGCAGTCCACCACCAGCCCTTTATCCTTGAAGCATTTAAAAAGAGCACGCCGCTTATCCACCAGGTCGGTTGTCAGCACAAAGCAGTTGCCCCGGGGGAATCCTTTCTCGATGGCCGTCGCCAGGACCTGGTCCGGCCGGTCACTCGACGGCACGGAAAGTCCCTTCTCGACACAATACCGAACAATCTCCTGAAGCCACCGGATTTCAGTCTTCAGCCTCTCATCAGGCAACAGGGTTGATAAATTCTCCTGTTTTGTCATATCGTCAAGTGAAAACTGGTGCTGTCCTATAAGTGAGAGAACATATTTTGCCGCTTTCGGGAGGTCCTCCCGTTGAAACGCTTCTTTTGCCTTATCAATCAGTTTGTCCTTTGCCTGATTTCCATAAAACAGTCTCGACTCCTGAACAGCAACGATCTTGTTTCCCGAAAGCATGGCATATGTGTTGACCTTGTTGATGGCATCACGGATACTTTCCGGAGCCCCATCGACCGGCTCGTACCCGGCCGCGCGATCGGCCGGCGGCATCAGAGTATCTAAAAAAAGTTCGAACGCTTTTTTATAGAGGAGTTCCTCTCCGTAAAACAGGTATGCCTGGGGTGAATGGGCCCCGGAAGGCGCTTTGATTTCCTTTAGATGGGTTCCCAGATCTTTATATTTTATTTCAGGCATATAGCTCTATTTATCAGAACCTTTCACCTTCTGTTTTCGGGACAGTACAAGTGCCCCGGCGGCCACGCAGGCCAAAGCGACGCCGATAACCTGTGATACGGATGGACCGCCTAAAATAAATCCCCGGGGATCTCCCCGGAAAAATTCAAGAGTCGTCCTGCTGACACCGTAAAGAAAGACATAGAGCCAGAAAAGCCTTCCCTGACGCGAGATCCGTTTGCGGGAGAACCACAGGATACCGAAAATCATCAGATTGGCCGCAACCGAATAGAGTTGGGTGGGATGCAGATGAACCCCTGTCGGCGCCAGCGACATGGGATTCTTGAAAACGACGGCCCAGGGCAGGTCACACTCTTTACCGTAGCAGCACCCCGCAAAAAAACATCCGATTCTGCCGACGGCATGACCTGCCGCGAGTCCGGGAGAAAATATATCCGCGACCCGCATGAACGGCAGCTTTTTCTTTCGGACAAAAACAAACGCAGTGATGAGGGCTGCGATAAACCCGCCGTAGAATACGAGGCCCCCCTTCCATATCTGGAACGCGGCCAGTGGGCTCTCCAGAATCACCTCCGGATTGACCAGCAGAAAGAACAGACGAGAGCCGACGATGGCGGCAATCAGCAGATAAAATCCCAGATCGACCATAAGAGCGGGATTCTCTCCGAGACGCCGGGCTTCTTTCTGGGCAAGCCCCAATGCCGTCAGAAACCCCAGTGCAACAAAGAGTCCGTATGTGTAAAGGGGGATACCGCCTATCTTAATCAATATTGGATGCATATCATCTCATATTGGCTCATTTACCGATCATCTCCTCCGGCATCTTATTAAACAAAAGATGAAAAATGAACACGGCGATGCCGACCGTAATAGCGCTGTCGGCCACGTTAAAAGCAGGCCAGTGCCAGCTGCTTACATAGAAATCCAGAAAGTCGACTACCTGACCAAACCGGAACCGATCGATGAGGTTCCCCACGGCGCCGCCGAAAATCAGGGCAAAAGCCGCCGAGAGAAACCGATAGGTAACCGGCGTTGATTTATAGAGATAAAAGACCAACCCCAGCGCCAGAATGGCGACCACAATGAAAAACATGTGCCGAAGGTTGTCGCCTATGCCGGAAAGAAATCCAAAAGCCCCCCCCGGATTGAGGTAGTGAACGATATTGAAAAGTCCCGGGATAATGGTCACCTCGTCGTAAAGGGGCAATGTTTTTACAATGATCATCTTGGATATCTGGTCCAGGATGATGACACACCCGGCAATAAGGCCCAGTTTCAGAATACCGTTTCGGGGTTTGCCGATGTTCGTTTCCGCGGGTCCCGAGTGGTCGACAGTGTCTGTCATGCCGCCCCCTCCGCCAGGGCATTCCGGCAGCGGCTGCACAGCTCCGGTTGGACGCTGTCCTCTCCAACCGTGGGATCGTAAATCCAGCAACGCTGACATTTTTCCGCATCCGCACGGGCCACCGTTATAGCCAGCCCCTCTATTTCCGAAGCAACGGCATTGTCGGGTTTATCGCCCTTATCGGCGACATGGGCCATGGAGGTGATAAAAACGGTCGACAACATCTCCCCATAAGGCGCAAGAAATGTTTTCAGGTCATTACCGCACCAGAGAGTGACATCCGCATCCAGGGGATGGCCGATCCGTTTTTCCGTCCTGGCCAGTTCGAGCACTTTGGTAACTTCCCGGCGGACGGAAAGAAGCCTCTCCCAGGTTTCGGCAAGATTATCGTCCACCCAGTCGTCATTATCTTTCGGCAACGCGGCCTGATGAACGCTCCGGTGTTTATTCGTCGCGCCGGGTATAAACTTCCAGATCTCCTCCGCGGTGAAAATCATCACGGGCGCCATGATCCGCACCAGAGAATCGAGCAGATGGTATATGACGGTCTGTGCGCATCTGCGGGCCGTTGAGGCTTTTGGAGACGTATAAAGTCTGTCCTTGAGCACGTCCAGGTAGAACGCGGACATATCCAGGGTGCAGAAATTGAAAAGCGCATGATAGATGACGTGAAACTCATAATCGTCATACGCCTTGCGGCACCCCTTGATCAGCCCCTGCAACTTGTGGAGCGCGAACCGATCGATTTCAGTCAGTTCGCTGTAAGCCACCGCATCTTTTTCCGGGTCGAAATCACTCAGGTTCCCGAGGATGAAGCGGCAGGTATTCCGGATTCTTCGGTATGCATCGCTCATCTGTTTCAGTGTTTTTTCGGAAAGCCGGATATCGTCGCGGTAATCGGATGCGGAGACCCATAAGCGGAGGATTTCCGCGCCGTATTGTTTGATAATCTTCTCCGGAGCGATCACGTTGCCGATGGATTTTGACATTTTTTTCCCTTTGGCATCCACGACATACCCGTGAGTCAATACCGTTTCATAGGGCGCCCTGCCCCGGGTGCCCACCGACTCCAGGAGTGAACTGTGAAACCACCCCCGGTGCTGATCGCTTCCCTCGAGGTAGAGATCCGCGGGCCAGGAAAGATTTTCTCTCTCTTCCAGTACACCGGCGTGGGTCACACCCGAATCGAACCAGACGTCCAGTATGTCGTCCTCCTTGACGATATCGGTGCTTCCGCAGGCATCACATTTGGACCCTTCGGGAAGCAATTCGCCGGCCGTCTTTTCAAACCATATATCCGCGCCGTTTTCCCTGAAAAGATCGTAGATGGTATCCGCAAGGCCTTGGGTCATATGGATCTTTTCACAGTCACGGCAATAGAATACGGTAATGGGAACTCCCCAGGCCCGCTGTCTTGAGATACACCAGTCGGGGCGGTTTTCAACCATGCCGTAGATCCTGTCCCGACCCCAACGGGGAATCCACTGAACCCGGTCGATCTCGTTCAGGGCTTTTTCCCGAAGTCCCGTTTTCTCCATGGAAATGAACCACTGGGGGGTGGCCCGGAAAATCACCGGTTTTTTACACCGCCAGCAGTGCGGGTATGAATGGCTCATCTCCGTTTCAGCCAGCAGAGCGTCCTTCTTCCTCAGCATGTCATTTATCGTTCGATTGGCCTTGAAGATAAATTCACCCGCCACACCGTCCACGGAGGAGATGAATTTACCGTATTCGTCCACCGGAGAATAGGCCTCAAGCCCGTAAGAGAGTCCCACCTCATAATCCTCCCGGCCATGTCCCGGTGCCGTATGAACACATCCGGTACCGGCCTCCAGGGTGACATGTTCCCCCAGCACAATGAGCGAATCCCGATCATACAAGGGGTGACGACAGGCTTTCTTCTCCAGATCCGAAGACTTTACTTCCGAGATCACACGATAATCCGCCACACCGATGGTTTCCATGAACGATTCAACAAGATCCGCGGCGACAATCAGCACATTGTTGTCATCGACTTCAACCGCGGAATAGAGATAGTCCGGGTGCAGACAAACCCCGAGGTTTGCGGGTATTGTCCAGGGCGTGGTGGTCCATATGACCAGAGAAACCGCTTTCCCTTTCAATGCGGGGTATAGTGCGGAGAGATCCTCCTTCAGGGCAAACTTGACAAAGATGGAAGGGGAACTTTCGTCCCCGTATTCGATCTCGGCCTCCGCCAGCGCCGTCCGGCAATTCGGACACCAGTGAATCGGTTTTTTGCTTTTGTACAACCCGCCGTTCAGTGCAAACTTACAGCATTCCCGGGCGATAACCGCTTCATATTCATATTTCATGGTCAGATAGGGGTTCTCCCATTCCCCCATAACGCCGAGCCGTTTGAACTCTTTCCGCTGGATATCGACAAACTTTTCCGCATAACTCCTGCAGCGGCGGCGAAACGCCGTCTGGGACATCTCTTTTTTCTTGTGTCCCAATTCCTTGTCCACGTTATGCTCGATGGGAAGTCCGTGACAATCCCACCCCGGGACATAAGCCGCATCGAATCCGGCCATCTGCCGGGATCTAACCACAATGTCCTTGAGAACTTTGTTCAGTGCGGTACCCATATGAATATGACCGTTTGCATACGGCGGTCCATCGTGCAAAGTGAATTTTTTCCGGGAGCCCGACATCTGTCTCAAAGATTCATATAGACGGTTATTTTCCCACTCTTTCAGTTGCTCCGGTTCCCGGTTGACCAGATTTGCCTTCATGGGAAATCCGGTCTGCGGCAAATTGAGCGTTTTTTTGTAATCCATTTATTCCTCCGCTATCAGCTCCATCACACTATTCGAATGAGGCGCTAATCTAAGTCACAAATTAACGATGTGTCAAGATAATGAGCTTCCCATTTCCTGTAAAATCTTTTTTACGGCATTTCCGTCCGCGGCGGCTCCGAAATGCTTCATTATGGGTCCCATGGCCTGCATCTTATTTTTGTATTGCGAAAAATCGATGTTTTCGCCGATCCAGGCAATAATTTCTTCCGGGGAAACCATCCGGGGCAGATAGCTCTCAACCACCGCGATGAAACTCGAGGTAGTTTCCCCCTTCTGCTTAAGAAGCTCATTTTCTGATTTAACAAGTTTTTTCAAAATACCGACCACCTCATCATCGGACAACTCTTTTTTTCCGGTCCGGCTGAACTCCCCGAGAATGACCCGGATGGCATCTTTTCGGGCTTCATCCTTCTGCTTCATGGCCGCGGGCAAATCTTTTTTGATTGTTTCTTGAAGACTCATATATCACCTCATGATCTGCTTGTGCTCAAAAGTGGATTGCATTATATAATCGGCGTTATAACATTGGCTTCAGATCAAATCCATCTAAAAATTCGAAGGACGAGATTCGAAATCCGAAACAATATCGAATGTTCCAATGCCAAAAAATTCAAATCAGGGGTTCTGATAGTAGCGGGTAAATTTCCGGACTTTCTGGACGTATTCCTGGGTTTCCCGGAAGGGCGGAATTTTTTTGTAGCGTTCAACCATCGAAGGACCGGCATTATAAGCGGCAAGGGCAAGATCGAGACGGTTGTTGAAACGATCCAGCAGGTTTTTCAAATACCCGGCCCCCCCCATGATGTTGTCCCGGGGATCAAACGGATCTTCGACATTCAACAGATTGAGGTTTTCGGGCATAATCTGCATCAATCCAATGGCGCCTTTTTTGGAAACGGCATTCGGATTAAAGCACGATTCCACATGGATGATAGCCTTGATAAGGTGAAAAGAGACCCCGTTTTTCTGGGCCGCTTCCGCGATGACATCGTCATACTCCGCTTCATAAACTCCGGCACGGATACCAGCGGACTCGGACATTAAAGACACATATTTCAGCGAAGTGGGTGCATTCGTAAAATGAAGAATCCCGTCCCGGTCCTTATAGAAAAAAATCTCCGCGGAAACCGATGAGGTGACAAATAATGTCAGCATGACGAAAATCGACACAGACGCCCACTGCTTTGATCTTCTTTTTAAATATTCAACCAACTACGCTCTCCCTGTCTGCCATGCAATTTGCCGGAATCAAGCCCTACCTCTGAATCGAGTCTATGCTTGGATATCGGCATCTCGTCGAAAATAATGAAGTAGAAAATTAATCACAGCAAAAATCATACCGTTCGGGCGTCTGTTTCCCACTAATCTTGATCGGTTCAGAAAGTCGTATATTGACTTTATTCACAAAACAAGTAGACTTCCCGGAATTTACGAAGGACAGTCCTTCATCGAACCTTAGAGCCGCGGACATTCAATGCAACACGAAACATTTATTTACCAGAAAACGAATCGATTTTTTGCGCAGGTTTCCGATGGCATGGAAGATCAGGCCATTCAGGAATTGGATAAACTCGGCGCCAAACAGATGACCCCTGATTTCAGGGGTGTTCACTTTACGTCAACTCATGATGTATTATATCGTATCAACTATACAGCGCGGCTGTTGACACGCGTTCTGGCGCCCCTGATATCTTTTAAATGCCGTAACCGGGATGACCTGTACCGGGCGGGAAGAAGCATCGACTGGACCCGACTCTTTTCATTAAAGGATACTTTCGGAATCTTCTCTACCGGCGCCAACAACCCTAACTTGAGGAATTCGAAATACGCGGCACTTTGTTTGAAAGACGCCGTCGCCGACCATTTCAGAAGTGTAATGGATAAACGTCCGTATGTAAATAAAACCACCCCGGATATCTGGTTCAACCTCCATATTGAAAAAGAGCGCGCCACAATCAGTCTCGACACATCCGGAGGCTCTCTGCATCGCCGCGGGTATCGCCGCAGAACGGTGAGCGCCCCCCTGCAGGAAACCCTTGCGGCGGCAATGGTGGCGTTTTCCGACTGGCACGGCGACAAACCCCTCTATGACCCCCTCTGCGGCTCGGGGACGCTCCTTTGCGAAGCAATGATGCACGCCTGTAATATCCCCGCCGGCATATTGCGTGAGAAGTTCGGATTTCGATTTTTACCCGATTTTGACGAGCGCCTCTGGAATTCTCTGAAACAAACAGCCGGCAACGACATCACGCCGCTTTCCAACGGACTCATCGCCGGAAGCGATTCCGATCCGATTGCCGTCATGTCGGCCCATGTAAACTGCCATGCCCTGCCCGGCGGCACATCGATACAAATACAAAAGAAGCGCTTTAACGAGATCGAGCAGCTCGAAAACCGGGTTATCCTGTGCAATCCGCCCTACGGGATCCGTCTCGGCGCCGGAAAAGATCTCAGCGGGTTTTATAAAACCTTTGGAGATTTCCTGAAACAGCGCTGCAAGGGATCCGAAGCCTATATTTTTTTCGGCAATCGTGAGATGATAAAACATATCGGACTCAAACCGACGTGGAAAAAACCGATCAGGAACGCCGGTCTTGATGCAAGAATCGTCAAGTACGAGCTTTATTGATATAGATTCATGGCAATTATCGGCACAAAAAATCTCAGCCTGGGCTTTGGCGCCTCCCTGCTTCTCGAAGATATCACGTTTCAGATTGAAAAAGGCGAACGCGTCTGTCTACTGGGACGGAACGGAGTCGGGAAATCCACCCTGATGCACCTTCTCTCCGGCGCCATTCAGCCGGATGGCGGCGAAATCTGGCGACAGAAAGGCGCCACCGTGGCATCTCTCTCCCAGGAAGTCCCGGCCGGTCATGGCGGGACCGTTTTTGATGTCGTGGCGGAAGGTCTGGGTCCCCTGGGGAAAACCCTGGCTGAATTCAACCGACTTGATCCAAAAAACCTTTCGGACACCTCCCCCCGGAAACCGACGCGCCGCGACGAGCTGCGACGAATACTCGATTCGGAAAACGGCTGGTCGCTTTCTCAACGGGTCGAAGAGGCCCTTTCCCGCACCGGACTCGATCCGGAAGCCGTCTTTTCCAATCTCTCATCAGGAATGAAACGGCGGGTACTCTTTGCCAGGGCTGTTGCACCGTCTCCGGACGTGCTTCTTCTGGACGAGCCCACGAATCATCTCGATATCGATTCGATTGTCTGGATGGAAGCGTATCTGCTTCGATTCGTAAAAACGCTGCTTTTCATCACCCACGACCGGACTTTCCTGAAAAAAATCGCGACCCGGGTTCTGGAACTCGACAGGGGCCGTCTGTTCTCCTACAACTGCGATTACGATACTTACCTGGCGCGCAGGGCCGCCATGCAGGAAGCCGAAGAGGCCCAAAACGCCAACTTCGACAAAGCACTTACCCGTGAAGAGGCCTGGATCCGCCAGGGAATCAAGGCCCGTCGGACCCGGAACGAGGGTCGCATCCGGAGGCTCATGAAGATGAGAGAGGCCAGCCGGGCACGGCGTCAGAAAATCGGAAATGTCCGTCTCAAGCTTCAGGAGGCGGAGCGAACCGGCAAGCTTGTGATTGAAGCCTCTGACATCTCTTTTACATACAGCAACACGCCTGTCATCCAGCGTTTTTCCACCCTGATCATGCGGGGAGACAAGGTGGGCATCATCGGCCCCAACGGCGCCGGAAAAACAACCCTCCTTAACATTCTGCTCAAGACCCTCTCTCCTGGAACGGGTGCTGTTCGTCACGGGACGAATCTGCAAGTGGCCTATTTCGATCAACTCAGGGCCCAGCTCGATGAAGAGAAAAGCGTCCGGGACAACATTCTGGAGGGGAACGATTTCCTCGTTTTCAATGGGGAAAGACGGCATGTGATCAGCCATTTGAGGGATTTCCTGTTTTCACCCGAACGTTGCCGAACGCCGGTCCATATCCTCTCCGGCGGAGAGAAAAACAGGCTTCTACTGGCAAAACTCTTCACACAGCCCGCCAATGTGATTGTTATGGACGAACCCACAAACGATCTCGATGCGGAAACCCTCGAACTGCTGGAAGAACGTCTCCTGGAATTCAGCGGCACCCTTCTTCTGGTGAGCCATGACAGGACTTTCCTGAATAATGTGGTCACCAGCACCATTGTCTTTGAGGGAAACGGCGTACTGACCGAGTATGCCGGCGGATACGACGACTGGCTTCTCCAGCGGCCGGAACCGGGACCTGCCGTCCCAAACGAAGAAGCCGTGGCTAAAATCGACGCCCCTTCCCGCAGACCGGCAAAATCCAAAAAACTTGGATATATGGAAGAGAGAGAGCTCAAGGCACTGCCCCATAAGATTGAACTCCTGGAATCCGAGCAAAAAGCGCTTTATTCTGAAATGGCCGATCCTCTCTTTTATAAGAAGGAGAATAAAGAGATCGCCCGAACGAAGGCGCGGCTCCGGGAACTCGAGGGCGCCATCGAAACGGCTTATCACCGGTGGGAGGAACTTGAAGAAAAAAGGAGTTAATATGTCATCTGGGAAAATGAATAAAAGCAATTCCAAACTGGACACTGTTATCGCTGAGGCGCGGGAGGTTCAGAAGCAGCGGGAAAAAACTTATCGGGAGCGCGCATTAAAGCTTTTCCCGCATGTGTGTGCCCGATGCGGACGCGAATTTTCAGGGAAGAAGCTCCGGGAACTGACGGTTCACCACAAGGATCACAACCACGATTACAATCCCCCGGACGGCAGCAACTGGGAACTGCTCTGCATCTATTGCCATGAAAACGAGCACTCACGGCATCTCGAACAGGATGCCCATGGTGGTTCTGTGGACAGCAGTAGTGAAACGGATACATCCTCGGGTTTCAAACCGTTCGCTGACTTGGCAGCCTTGCTGAAAAATAAAAATGGAGCCCCATGACAAATTACCGTTTATCTTTTCAGCTTGCGCCGGGAAAAACCTGCAACTACAAGTAAACCAGCACCAACCATAAGCATGCTGGAGGGTTCGGGCACCGTCGGGTATATGCTAAACTCGGTATTATCTGAAAAACCTGAAGTAACTACCCAGAAATACGTGCAATGAGGGATACCTGTTCCACTGTCCATATAAAAATCTGCGGAATGAAAGTTCGTCGCTCGATTCCAAGTGTCGACAAATTCCCCGAAAAAGCCGTCTCCATCACCGGTCACCTCCCCTTCCCAATAGAACTCAAAATGAAAGTCCGTAAAAGTCATGCCGGTATTGTTATGAAATTGTTCGCTAAAATTGCCTGTTCGGGTGAAACTGGACAGATCGTTTATTTCCGTTGTGCCCGGGATTTCAACCACTTCGAACGAAATCATTGGAGTGGCCAGGGTAAAGCCTGCATTCACGCAAACAATTAAAAAAGAATAGAACAAAACAAGAAGTATTCTTTTCATTTTTCCCTCCCTTGTCTATTGAAAGTTTTGTCACGGGGTTCCGTTTTTTTTAAATATTACAGCCAGGAATAATAAAAACAGCTCATTATTATTTGAAAAATTCATTACCCCATTCATTGGAACCTGAACTTGGGGATAATTTATGAGAATGTTAATGTATTTTGAGAGCAGTGCACGTAGAGGGAAAATAATCGCTTAATAGTCAAATGCTATGGAAATAGCAGTCGCCGAGCACGAGGTCTGTTTATGTAGATTCCAAATGCAAAAAATGTGCAATATTAATAGATTATAAAATAAAGCCCATATTTTCTTCTGGTTATGGTTTTCAGTGTTATGCATTGATATGTAAAGGTATGAAAAATGATATGAAATTGTGGGGTAAACTACATAAAATTGTCACATAAATTACAGATCGCCTCTGGTATCTAAACAAGTTAAAAATATAAGAGCCATTTTCAAAACGTTTTCTCGACATGTGTAAAATCAGAAGCAAAACGGATTGACCGACGCGGAAACCGGACGAAATGAATTGTTTTGAAAATGGCTCTTATAGTTTAATTCGTTTCCGATCCACCATCGTTGAAACAGCAGCCTCCGCCCTTCCTTCTTCGGCTCCCCACTTTTTCAAACCTCTGATCTCAGACCACGGACATCCTGCAGTTCCAAAATGGGTTGAAAAGAGCACCAGAATATCATAAGAAAACATCACTGGACCTACCGGTTTTCAAGTCTCGGAACATATAGCCTCAAAATGAATGCAATACAGGAGGAGTGATGAGGAGACAAGCGATGCGGGTTGTAATCTGTCTGATAGCGGTCTGCTTATTTGCATGCCAGAGCCAGGATGAAACCATCACATTACGATACGCCCAACAAAACCCGGACACCGGCTGGAGCACCACCCATTGTGTCGAACCCTGGCTGAAAAAGATAGAAGAGGCCACCGGCGGAAGGGTTAAAATCCAGGCCTTCCACGGTCAGACGCTGGCCAAGGGAAAGGATTTGTGGAATGCGACCAAAAGCGGCATCACCGATATCGGCTGGATATTTCACGGCTATTTTCCGGGGCTCACGCCCCTGACCGATGTCATCAGCCTGCCTGCGCTGCCCTTCCAGAGTGCCGAAAAGGGCAGTGAAGTCCTCTGGAAACTCTACGAACAGACCCCGGAGATTCAGAAGGAATTCAAGGATGTCAAGGTGCTTCTTTTCTTCACCAGCGAGCCCTACAACCTCATCACACGGGATAAACCGGTTAAATCGATCCAGGACCTCGAAGGACTTAAAATCCGTATGACCGGCGGCCCCCCCACCGACATGATCGAAGCCCTCGGCGCCGTTCCGCTTTTGATCCCCATGACGGATATCTATATTTCACTCCAGAAAGGGGTTATTGACGGCATGGGAGCCCCCTGGGAGGCAATTCATACCTACCGGTTCTACGAAGTGGTCAACCATTACACCGAGGTCCCCTTCCCCGCCGTTTACTTCTCGATCGTCATGAATATCGACTCCTGGAATCGTCTTCCCGAAGATATACAGGAGGCAATCATGAGCATCGGCGGTCTGGAAGGCTCCAGATTCTGGGGCCGCAATTTTTTCGATGCCGTAAAAGCCGAAACCCTTGAAAAAATCGAGGCATCGGGAAATGGCGACCATATCTACCGGTTAAGCAAAGAAGAGCGTGACCGATGGCTCGAAACCGGCGGAAAACCGATATGGGCCGAGTGGGTGAAGCGCATGGAAAGTAAGGGATTTTCAAATGCTTCCGATATTTTGGATACCACCATCAGGCTGAGTCAAGAATAGCAGTGATGATAGACATGCCGACAAAGATTATCAGGAGCATCACCCGGGTACTGCTGGCCATCGCCGCCACCGTCCTGACCGCCATGATGCTCCTCACCGCCGTCGACGTGGTGATGCGTTATATCGTCAATCGCCCCATATCCGGGGCCTTTGAACTGACCGAATACATGATGGCCCTCTTCGTCCCTTTCAGCATCGTCTATTGCGCCGAACAGAAAGGGCACGTATCGGTGGAACTCCTCATAAAAAGGTTCCCGGAATCCGTGCAAAGGGGCGTCGGCCTCCTTACATCGCTGCTCACCATGCTCTTTGCCGCATTAATCGCCTGGCAGAATCTCCTTTATATCGGTGAGACCTATGCGGACAAGCTCACATCCTCCGTACTGCTGATTCCGGCCTTCCCCTTTATCGCTCCGGTGGCCATCGGCATCGGCGTCTATGGGCTGGTAATTCTGCTTCACATTTTCAACCCCACTCCAGAGAAGAGATAGCAATGGATCCGACCACGGCGGGATATCTCGCGATTATCGTGCTCATTGCGCTCATCTTCTCCCGTATGCAGATCGGTATTGCCATGGGCCTGGTGGGGTTTGTCGGTTTTGCCTATATCGTCGGCGTCGATCCGGCCCTTGGCCTCCTGAAAACCGTCCCCTACACAACCTTTGCCAGCAAGGATATGAGTGTTATCCCGCTCTTCATCCTCATGGGATCCTTCGCCTTTTCGGCCGGAATGAGTGAGGATCTCTACCGGGCGGTCCATAAACTGTTGGGACATTTGAGGGGGGGACTGGCAATGGCGACCGTCCTGGCCTGCGCCTGTTTCGCCGCCATCAGCGGTTCGAGCTTGGCAACCGCGGCCACGCTGGGCCGGGTAGCCATGCCCGAAATGAGGAAATACAAATATCACCCGTCCCTGGCCACGGGGGCGATCGCGGCAGGCGGCAGCATCGGCATCCTGATTCCGCCCAGTGTCATCCTGATCATCTACGGCATCATTACCGAACAGTCCATCGGAGAACTGTTCCTGGCCGGTTTTATCCCCGGCATTCTGGAGGCGGCCTTCTACATCGCCACCATCGGGATTCTCGTCCGGCGTAACCCGGCCCTCGCGCCCCCCGGTCCAAGGGCAACCGGAAAGGAAAAACTGCTGTCGCTGGGAAAAGTCTGGGAAGTGGTGGTGCTGTTTCTGGTTGTTATCGGCGGCATCTATACCGGTATCTTCACGCCCACCGAAGCCGCAGGCATCGGTGCCTTCGGAACCCTCTGTTTTGCCCTGATACGCCGGAAGATGACCTGGGAGAAATTCAAGGTGAGTCTCTCCGGCACGATTAACACCACCGGTATGCTGTTTCTAATTGTCATGGGCGCCATGCTGCTGGGATATTTCTTCTCCGTCAGCCGGCTTCCCTTCGAACTCGCGACGCTTGCATCCGGACTCCCCGTCAACCGCTATGTCATTCTCGTTCTCATCCTGCTGGTGGTGCTTCTGCTTGGCTGCATCATGGACTCCATGGCCATTGTCCTGCTGACAATCCCCGTCTTCTACCCCGTCATTCTCAAGCTCGGGTTCGACCCCATCTGGTTCGGCATCATTGTCGTCAGGGTCACCGAAATGGGACTCATTACCCCGCCCGTGGGGCTGAATGTATATATCATCCAGGGAATCACCGGGGAGCGGATGGGAACCGTTTTCAGGGGCGTCATCCCATTTATCATTGCGGATATCTGCGAAATAATCCTGCTGATTCTGATTCCCCAGCTCTCCCTTTTTTTGCCGGGCCTGATGATGGGTTAAGGATTATACTTCGTATCGGACATACTTGTCCGTAAGATGTACCTCATAAAATGCCAGGGGTTTACCCACCCGTTTAAAGATCAATGGACAATGCACCATTTTGGCCGGTACGGGAATGACCGCGGCGGTAGTAATGACCTGTTTTTCCCCACCGAGGTAAAATTCGATCTCTGCATCGAAATCGTATATATTACCTGGAGTGATGCCGGCAAAAGTCAAAATAATGGGAAATTCATGGTAATGGGGTACTTCCTCATTCACGTGTGCCTCGGTGACAATTGAATAAAGGAGCTGGCATTTTTCCCCCATCTCTTCAGGCTTTACGATAATGCCGTCAAAAATGATGTTTCCGTCCCGTTCGATCTTTCCATTGGGTTCCTTCAACACTTGTTTGGCAAATTTTGATTCGGTCATGGCATAACGCTCCTGATAGTGGGGTTTGCGACAGGGCTGTATCCCTTGTCTTTCCGTCGATACCGGAAAAAGAGATACAGCCCGGGTTTTATTTGTTTCCAAATGTTATTTCTGCTGGTTACATTACCGACGCACCGGATACATGCAGGACCTGACCGCTGATATCGGCGGAAAGTTCGGAAGCGAAAAATGCGGTGGCGGCGGCGATGTCCTCGGGTGTTGTCACCCGCCCCAGGGGCAGCTCTTTTTTGAGCATATCGATGACGGCCTGTTTATCCGGGGCCTTGATGAAGTTGGTGGGTGACGGTCCGGGGGCGACACAATTGACACGAATGTTGTTTTTGGCCTCCACGAAGGCAAGCTGCTTTGTGAAGGTATCCACCGCCCCCTTGGCCTGGGCATATGCCATTACGCCGTGGCTGTACATCTTGGAACTGCCGGAACCGATATTGACAATAGAGCCGGCCCCTTGCTTTTTCATATAGGGCAAAACCGCCTGGGATACGAGCATGGGGCCATAGAGATTGAGCGCCATCTCTTTTTCCCAGAGATCTTTGCTCTGCTCCTCTATAGGACCACCGCCCAGTATGGCACCGGCGACATTGCAGAGAATGTCAATTTTGCCGAACTCATCGGCAATTTCCTTGACCATGACCCCGACCTCTTCCGCATTGGTTACATCCGCCTTGACCGCTATGGATTTGGCTCCGGCAGCCTTGACAGCCTCGGCGGTCAGTTTCGCATCATCGAGATTGATATCGGTAATTCCGATCGCCTCGCATCCTTCCCTGGCGAGGGTAAGGGCAATCTCCTTGCCGAAGCCGATCTGGCTGCCTGCGCCTGTTACCAGTGCAACTTTTCCTTTAAATTTAAAATCCATGTTATCTCCTTCATTATTATTGGCATCGTTATTTTCTCAGCCAATTTCAAAACGTCTCATTTTATCCGGTTTTCGGGTTGGCCGATTCGTCTTGCACCTAATGTCGCGTGTAGCCGGAAAACGTTTTGAAAATGGCTCGTTTGTACCCCCCGGTAAGGGGCTTTACGGTCAAGCCAGATCAGACATATGCCATATACGTCACTTGCCGTCAAGATAGCCTGTCACTTTACCATTATTCCGGGCAACCAGAGGGCAATTTGCGGAAACAGCATGAGCAGACCTATAACCAGAAAGCCTATGCCGAGAAAAGGCATTGAAGAACGGAACACATCACCGATGCTGATATCGGGAGGCGCCAGGGCCTTCATTGTATAGCAGTCCAGCCCGAACGGCGGCGTTATCAGGCCCAGTTGTATGTTGATAAGCAGCATTGTGGAATACCACAGCGTATCAAACCCCAGGGCCGATATGATTGGCATGAACATGGGAGCGGCGATCATGACAATACTTGCCGGGTCCATGAAACACCCTAAAAACAGAACGACCAGCTGGGTGGCGATAACAATGACGATAGGCGGCACCGGCAGGGATGTGGCCAGATCTATCAGACCTGTGATCGCCCCGCTGCTTGCCAGTATCCTGCTGAAACTTATCGAGCCGACTATGATCACAAACACCATGACCGTAATCTCGATCGTCCCTACGGCCGATTTTTTTACCATGGAAAATGTGAACTTTCTGTAAACAGCGGCCAAAAGAAAGCAAGCCATAACGCCCAGAGCGGCGGCCTCGGAAGGCGTCGCCACACCGACAAACACGACTCCTATGGCCGAAAAAATAATGAACCCGACGGGGAGTATGTATTTGGCGGTTATATTTATTTTTGTAACAACAGGCAGCGATTCGACTTTATAGGAGGGTGCGAGGGACGGTTGAAGCATGCACCGGATAATGATATAAGCGCAGAAAAGGCCGGCAAGCAACAGGCCGGGAACAATAATTGCTACCAGGAGTTTTCCCACCGACACTCTGCCGATGGCGCCCATAAAAACCGCCAGGGCACTCGGCGGGATCAAAACCGCCAGGGCGCCGCTGGCCACAACAGGCCCCACAGTCATGGGCTTTTTATAGCCCCGGCCGGCCATTTCAGGTACCAGACTCCTTCCCAGAATAGCGATTGTTCCACCGCTGATGCCTACCATGGTCCCCAAAAGAGTCCCGGCGCCTATGGCCAGTATGCTGAGCCTGCCGGGCAGCCGTCCAAGAAGCTTGTCCACGGCATCCACCATCTTCATCCCGATGCCGGATTCAAAAATGATACACCCCATCAGCACGAACAGAGGGACCGGCAGCAGGGAAAAGGAGGTCACCGAGCTGTAAAAGCTCATGGCGAGCTGTTCGAGGCCGACGATACCGCCCCAGAACAGGATCGAGCCGATAACGCAGGAAAGCATGAAGGCAAATGCGATGGGCATGCCTGTTGCCATAAATATCAGAAGACATCCAAATATCAGCATCAATGCCATTGGCCAGTCCATCAGATCTCACCTCCCGTGTCGAATGCATCCACAGATAAGGTCCTTAGTCCTTTTACATGATAAAGCGTATGACGGACCACCTGAAGCAGAAGCAGAAAAAATCCTATCGGAATGATGATTTCTATGGGCCACTTGGGCGCCATCAATATGCCGGAAAGTGTGAATGATGTCCGGAAATCGTGGAACGTGAGTCCGGCCGTATACCATGTCATCGTCAGGAGAAGGAATATGCTTATAAAATCCGCGATGATCGTAAGCAACGCTCGTTTCCGGGGTCTCAATTTGTTTACAATGAGATCAACACGGACATGCCCGTTGTTTTTCATTATCCATGGCGCCCCCAGAAAGGTGATCCATAACAGGCTGTATTCCGTTATTTCAAAGAGCCCGGCATAGGTCTTAGAAAAGAGGTACCTCATAAGGACATCAAAAGTGACTGCAATCGCGATAAGAACAACCAGTGCCGAAGACACAGCCATCATAACGCCAATTGTCCTGTCAAAAACTGTCCAGAATTTAGCAATCGATTTCATAGGGCCTCTCTATAGCGGATGGGCACGAACTCAATTATTTCAATCTATGGAATTCAGGGTTCAACGTAAGCCTTTGCAGCTTAGAACCGTTTTCAGGACTCCTTTCCAAATCATCCTTTCCCATTCTGTCCCTGTACGTGCGATAGAATTCGATAGAGTCTTCATGTGAAAATTTGATAATTTTGACGCCTTCGGCACTGATATCTTTTTTTACTCCGGCAACGATTTTTTCCCATTCGACAACCCCTTCAATCTCCGTTTCAATAGCAGCCCGAGTGAGAACATCTTTAAATTCCCGGGAAAGTCCGTTCCATTTCTCCAGATTTATGAGCCATCCGGACCCGCAGGAACTGAACAACTCATCCAGCATATATCCGGTTACCGGTGTCAAACCGAAGTCCTGAATCCCCGGTATGCCGATATTGTAGCCGTCAACTGTTCCCCGCTCCATGGCCGTGAAGTAATCTGGAAAGCCGATGGGAACACATACGGCGCCCAGCCCTTCGAGAAACGCCTTCTGGCTTCCGCCACTGGCGGCTATTTTTAATCCTTTAAAATCCTTTATGGTTTTCACTTCTTTTTTCAAATAGATAGCTGTCTGAGCCTGGGGTTTGGATGGAGATGAAGCCCCCAAATAATAGACGCCTGATTTCGCGAACATATCCTGAACAAATTTGACGACGCCTCTTTTTCGTAACTCTTCAGGGCTGTATTCGGCTCTTCCCAACATGTCGACTCCGGGGGCCAGGGTATCGGCAAAGGCGACCATGGCGTTCGCCATGTCCACGGAGCCCCTTTGAACCGCTGCCGGGGCATCTGTTGCCGGTATCGCTTCAGGACCTCCTACTAATCTTATGACTAGTTTCCCCTTCGATATCTCCCGGACCTTGTCAATGAAAAGATGTGTAAAGAAGTTGCCGGGAGGGATATCCTGCAGAAAGATGACCATGCTTAGAATCTCAGGTTTATCTTTTTCCTGAGAGCAGCCTGAATTGAACGCTAACATAACAATAACAACAAAAATGAGTATTGAGATCCGTGGTAATTTTTTTTTCATACTTACTTCTCCTTAAAAACAGTCCCTTCCATTTTTTTAAATACCCCTTCGGGAGTCGAGATATTGATTCCAAAATCCACTACGAGGTCCTTGATGACGGGAAATCCCCTCATGGGCTCCAGAAGAATACTCTCTCCCGACTCTATAACCCGTGAACACGTCCGCATTCCCTTGCCGTTCACCATCATGAGGCAGGACATGCACCAGGAACACCCGCAACAGTAGTCCCGAAACGCAAGGGTTTCATCAATATTGTCGCGAACGTATTTTACTGCCGGCAGAAGCAGCATACCCTCCTGCCAGGGAATTTCATAAGTTTTATAGAACGGCGCCAGGTCGATGGCCGGATCATATCTGAAAATTTTCAAGGTGACAGGCTTTTCGTTCATATCGTATCCTCCGGATTGGATTTAGTAATCGTTACCGGTACCGTACTCATGTCCATTTCATCGAATTTCTTTATGACCCGGGTATGCTTCAGCCATTCCGGCTTCGTCTTGGGATAATCTTCCCGAAGGTGCGCCCCCCTGCTCTCGGTCCTGAAGAGGGCCGATCGGATGATCATTTCAGCGGTATCCAGTATATAAGGCGCCTGAATGGCCTCAACCCATCCCGGATTGAACGTTTTTCCGGATGGCGCCCGCATATTGGGAAGGTCATCGGTTCTGACCGATTGCAGCGCGGACAACGCCTTTTTAAGATCGCTCTCTTTCCTCGCCACCCCCACATATTCCGACATGAAGGCGGCGACTTTGTCCATTATTGCTTTCGGGGCAACGCCCTCTTCCCTGAAAAATCCGCATACTCTTTTGTACTCCTCATCGGATGTATCTTCGAATGCTGTTTCACTCGCGCCGCCGGCATATTCACATGCGTATCTTCCGGCCCTGGCACCGAAGACGATTATCTCCACCATGGCATTCCCCCCCATCCTGTTGGCGCCATGGACCCCTCCGGAGACTTCACCCGCCGCGAACAGTCCCTCAAGGCTGGTTTCACATCTCTCATTTATGCGAACGCCTCCCATAAAGAAATGGGCGCCGCCGGGAGCAAATTCAATCAGCCAGTTCTTCGGATCGGGATCATTCACACTCATTCTCTTGATAAGCTGCCATCTCTCCTTGGCAACCGCCACGGCAAGGGAACGTTTCAGTTGTTCTTCTATCTCCTCACTGGCCAGAGGAGAACTCCTAAGATCGATAAAAACACCTCCCCGTTCGGTGCCCCTTCCTTCTCTGATCTCTTTATGGGCGGATCTTTGAATGACATCCCTCGGCTGCGGTTGCCGGATGAACTCCTCACCAAGTGCATTGATATACTTTCCGCCACACATGGTGCACAACAGTTCCGGGTTTCCGAGAAGCCAGGGAGGATAGAGCTGGTTGCCGGTGAACTGGACCATCTCCATGTCGATCAGCTCCGCTCCGGCGTGATACGCCATGGCATACCCCATACCGGTGGCGTGGCCGTGCATTCCGAAAGGTGCGTTGGTCGAATGGGGATAAATCTCTCCCAGCCCGCCGGTGGCAAGAACAACGGCCTTTGATTCGATAACGAAATAATCCCCCTTACGTATATTGAGAACAAAGGCCCCCGTGACCCGGTTACCGGAGGTCATCAGCTTCGTGGTCATGACATCTTCGTAAACTGTGATATTGGGATGCCGGGTGATTTCATTTTTAAGGGCTGCCATATAGCCCAGGCCCGGAATCAAATGTCCCCTGGGATAGGAATGTCGTTTGGGAGCACCTGAAGGCGCCCCTTTGCCCGGATCGAAGGGGATCATTTTCGCGCCCCAGTTTATCAGCTCCCGGGCCCTTTGGGGGCCCTCTGTGGTCAGGACTTCGATGAGGTTCTGTTCATTCAGATAACAGCCATACCAGATGAGATCCTCGAAAAGATTCTCCGGGCTGTCATCCGGATGATCGACCCAGACCATCCCCCCATTGGCCATGGCGGTCAGTCCGCTTTTACCGACTGGCCCCTGGTTGAGAATGGCTATTCTCATCCCGGTGTCCCTTGTCGCGGCCTCGATGGCTGCCCTGGCGCCGGCCCCGCCCGCACCGATCACTAAGATGTCTACCGTTATTTTCACTGTCATCTCCCCTTGAATAATTTGGATAAGATTGACTCCATACAAATGCAAGGTTTCAGGTGTCAGGTTTCGGGTGTCAGAACTGCCTTGTGGCCTTCTCACCTTCATTCGAAACTATTTCTAAATCGCCCGATAGCTCTTAATCTTGCTCTTGCTCTTAATCTCGTCGTTAATATGGATTAAGAGCAAGATTAAGAGCAAGAAAAATGCAATAAATTAAAGTCGTGATTAAACTTGAGCCGTCATATAGTTGCTTAGTTCCGACGCCAGAAAAGCGACCACCGGCGCCATGTCCTCCGGTGTACATAACCTGCCGAGCGGCAAAGACGGCGCGATACTGTCCATTCGGGGATCATCGGCTGTAAGGCCGGTGGCGGCCAGGCCCGGAGAATAAACCGTGACGATAACCCCGGACCCCTGCACTTCCTTTGCCAATGCCCGGGTAAACATCTCGACACCCGCCTTGGCCGCGCCATACATGGATAGAGTGGGAATACCCCGACCGCCGGAAGTGTTTATGATTTTGCCGGACTTGCGTGATATCATGTGGGGCAGAACAGCATGGGCGACATTCATCTGGCCGATGAGATTTACCCCGATATCGAATTCCCAATCCTCCCTGCTGGACTGGATAAACGGCATCATTTTACTGCTCGCACCCGCGTTGTTAACCAGGATGTCGATATGTCCGAATGTTTCAATCCCCTTCTTCACCATTTCATCCACCTGGGCACGGTCTCTGACATCGACCTTTGCCGCAATGGCCTTGCGATCCAGGGCCTTGACCGCTTCCGCGGTCTTATATGCGCCTTCGATATCGATATCCCCAAGAACGAGATTACAACCTTCTTCGGCGAGCGTCAGTGCGATGGCCCTGCCATAACCTACCTGACTGCCGGCGCCTGTCACGATAACAACCTTATTTTTTAATTTCAGGTCCACTGTTCTCTCCTTTATAAGCGTTTTAAAGGGAGCATGCTACTGTATGAAACCGGCGCTATGAATTTGCAGATGAGTCGAACATACCACATGCCCATAAAAAACCAAGCTTCTTCTTGGATAGCTGCATACGGTTGGTGAAATTACCAATGCCATGGAAAAGGTATTTGGCCGATTTTGCCTTTTTGAAAGAGGCGGGTGCCGTGGCTGTTTTCGGTCCCTGTACCTCTTTGATCAAATCCGCTAATGATGTATTGAACGCGTTGGAAAACCAGAGGTCGGATGTCGGAAAAAACGAAGAGCGGAAAAGCTGTTTCTGACTTCTGATCTTCCACCCTCCGTAACAAAGCTACTACGGAGGACGGGCTGATCTCCGACCTCTATATTCTTTGTTTCTTTTTCTGTGTGTCTGTGCCAATTTATCATTAAAGTGACTCAAAATCAGGTTTCAATCTTATGGATCTCCAACCCCTTTCATATTATCTAAACGGCATCCGCAAGAGGGACCGGCGCATCCTCTCCCAAAGCATCACTTTGATGGAGAGCGGCCTGCCCGATCACCGCCGCATGGCCGAGAAGATGATCGACAACCTGCTGCCCTTCACGGGAAAAGCGGTTCGCCTTGGAATTACCGGTGTCCCCGGCGCCGGAAAAAGCACGTTTATAGAAAGTTTCGGTATGATGCTTATCGAAAAGGGGTTCAAGGTGGCGGTGCTGGCCATCGATCCCAGCTCCAGGCGTTCGGGCGGCAGCATACTGGCTGACAAGACACGCATGTCCCGTCTCTCCGGACACGGGAATGCCTTCATTCGCCCGTCGCCGTCGGGCGGCGTCCCGGGCGGCGTGGCACTCACGACATACGAAAGCATGCTGCTTTGCGAAGCCGCGGGTTACGATGTAGTGATCGTCGAGACCGTCGGGGTCGGCCAGAATGAAACCACCGTCGCGTCCATGGTCGATTTTTTCCTGGTGATGATGATCACCGGGGCCGGTGACAGCCTGCAGGGCATCAAAAAGGGCATCCTGGAACTAGCCCATGCGGTGGCCATCAATAAAGCCGATGGGGACAATACAGCCCCCGCCGAAAAAACACGGGCCGAATTCGAGTCCGCCATGCATTCCATGCTGCCCGTGGAGAAAGGGTGGCACACCCGTGTGGTGACCTGCAGTGCCCTGACCCTGGCGGGATTGGAGGAACTCTGGACAATGATACAGGATCACCGCCTGCATATCGAGGAATCGGGGTTGCTGCATCAGCGTCGTGCCGAACAGTCAGTGGACTGGATGTGGGCAATTATTCATAAAGAGCTTCAGGTGCGATTTCGAAACCACCCCGAAATCAAGGCACGCATCCCTCAAACGGTATCTCAGGTTCGTGAGGGACGCTTGCCTGCGACCCGGGCAGCCCGTAAACTGATCTCGCTGTTTGATAATAACGCCATGAAATTATAATTTCTATTGACAATAAAAACGTTCATATCCTGTACAACAACGCGGGGGTTTATCTATATGGCCCCACTGGAAGCAGGCGAAAAGGTGCTCTCGGCCATTCGGATGAACAGGCTTTATATCCTCACCCATCCCGAGTTCGAGGGAGAGATACGAAGACGGTCCGACGCCCTTCCGGCAGCAGTGCCGGATGAAATTGCGGACCCCAGGCGTGTGGCGATTGAAAACGCTCGACCGAAATTAAAATACTGAACAAAAAATGAGGTTATAAATACGGGATACTGAAACTGAAAAAAATTGCTTCCAGAGTAGCCAGAGAATTTGACGACGGCATGCTGACTTCAGACCTACCATCCTCCGTACGTAGTAAAGGCAAAACTACTGCGCCCGACCTACGGTAGTCTAATCTCCGGCCTCTATTCTCTCCGAGATCTCCTCTTCCATCTCCAAAACACCTTGATCTTCAAGCCGATAGCCGAAATAGAATATTCCTCCCGAAATGATGCAGGCAATCGCCGGCATGAATGACATGATGGAACTGATGCCATCAACTACTTGGGGTGTCGGTTCGGCGTTGGCCACGAATCCGATCGAGATTAAACCGAAGGCGATGACGCCGCTTCTGATTAGAACGCCGATCTTTATGGGAAAGGTCAACAGCGCCATTGTGAACGCCCTGATTTTTTTACCTGTTTTCCATTCTCCGTAAACGACGGTATCTGAAAACAGTGCCGTGCTCATGGAACCCGCCACCATTCCGAGCATGGAGCCGGCACAGATGAAGATAGTGAACCCCCATGTCGTTCCACTGAAAAATTTGCTGGAAGCAAACAGAATGGCGGACAAAATCATAAAAAGCCAGTAGGAACGACGTTTACCGAGTTTTACGCCGATCCATGCCGCCGCGAATGTTCCCAACAGCCTCGAGATACTGATGGCCAGGATGAACCAGGTCAGGAATGCCATGTTGTTCACGACATATTTGAAATAGTAAATGGCAAAGGATGCAACAATAAAAATATATGAGTTGCGGAACACTTCCGCCAGGATCAGCAGCATCAGGGGTGGATTTTTGAAAACCAGCCCGACCATTTCGATTACGGATTGTTTGGGCGGCGGTGAGCCCTGAAACGGTATCGTTTCATCATATGGATCCATGCCGGCTGTCATTAGATAGATATAAAAGTATCCGAGAATCATAAAAAAAACATAGACTGCCGTTGCAAGCGTAAAACCGGTTATCTCATTGGTTCGAGAAGCGAAAAAATATATCATGGGCAGGCTGGTAACGGAAAATATGATTCCGGCCGCGGAAAACCCCTGTGCCCTGCTGGCGGACAATATGGTTCTCTCATTCGGCCGCCGGCTCAGCCTTCCCACCATGGAAGCACTTGCCGTGAACATGATATTCCATATCACATGGCTCAGGATAAAACCGGAGACAATGATCAGGGTGGCCGTCAAGATGGTGCCGATTTTGGTGAACTGCAGGATAAACAATACGGCTACAACCGGCGGGCCGATTAAAAACCAGGACCGGTATTTCCCCCCGAATTTCAATGTGACTTTCTGAAGTAAGATGCCGGCGACAGGCGCGAACAGCATATCGGCCAGGCTGGTAAACCCCAGGATGTATCCGGCCACCGACAATGAAAATTCCGCATAATCTGTCAGGAACGCCGAGAAAAAAAACAGCTCCATATTTGTCATCAGGGTAAAACCGAGATCGGGGATACCATATGAATAAAGCAGTGTTTTTTTTAATTTTTCAGCCATACAACTATCCATTGTGGCGGAGGCCATCAGAACGGGCATCAAAACAAACCCGACGCCTTCCATGATGTTGTTTTATGTTTTCAGCGCCTTGCCCTCAGAGCCTTCCCAACATAATCTGCGTTCATCTGTGTAATCTGCGGACCGTCCCTTTGCAGTTTCCGACCTCAGATTTCAGATCTCCGACCTCTGGCTGTCTGTCCTCGGACCTCCGGCACTTCCCCTTCCTCCCACGGAAAAGGCACCTTATACCCCGAAGGATAGGGATGATAGGCCGTGGCCGGTGCATCGGCATTTGGAAATGGCGTATCCGACAATTTGGGAACTTCCAGCCAGCCCTTTTCAAAAGAGGTCCAGAAAGTCAAATTCCAGTGTAATTTAGAAAACAGCCACCTGCCGTTCTCTTTCACATATTTATTGTCATACACCCCGAACTGCCATGTCTGCTTGTATCCGCCTCCAAAGGGTCGCGCCTCGAAAGACGGCGTGTAGAAGCGTCCCCTGGCGGTAACACCGTCTGGATTTACAACGACAACCCCCTGGGCCTGCATGACCTGGAAAAAGACCCAGTTCGGTCGTTTCCACTTCATCATTGCCTCGTACATCCGGATAATACCCTTCTTTCCCAGAAAAACACCATGGTCCGTCACCTCCACCGATTCGGTGTTCTCGGAAAACAGGTCCAGCACTTCGGCAAACATCTGATTATCGAAAAAATAGCCGTATATTCTTTGCAGGTTCTCAATCTCCTGAATATCTTCGAGGAGCGTGACCTGCTTGTCCAGGGCAATTAATTCTTCTTCGATCATTTTGAGGTTCCTCTACTCACCTGTTATGGGATGTTTAATATGTGTCTTGAAAACATACCCGGACGGATAGGGATGATATTCCGTCGGGGGTGCATCCGGCGGCACATCGGCGTCCGGCCCATGCTGCCCGACCACCGGGGTTTTCAACCAGCCGTCTTCGAAAGGGGTTCGGAAATGGAGGAAGAAATGTAGTTTTTTAATAAACCACTTTCCGTTCTCTTTTACATATTCGTTTTCATAGATACCGTGTCCCCAGGTCTGGCGCAGGTCGCCCTCATGCAGGGACAGGGTCGGCCTGGCCTCCATCATGAATCCATACCAGCGTCCCTTTGCATTCACGCCGTCCGGGTCCACCGTTACAACACCCTGGATCTGGAGCGCAATGGAAAGCGTCCCATAGCGGGGCTCGCGGTTTTTACCCCCTTGGATCAGATCGATATAAAATCTTCTGACACCCTCTTTGCCCTTGTAAACGCCGTGATCGGCGATTTCCACTGACTCGGCATTGTCACTGAACAGGTCCACGACCTTCTGCCATTCGGCATTGTCGCGATAGTATCCATATATACGCTGCAGATGCTCGATCTGCTTGATATCTTCCAAGCGCGTTACCCGGGCCTGGATGCTCTCAAGTGTCAGCATGAGACTCTCTCCTTTTTTTCGGTTAACTCTCCGGGCTCTGACCTCTGATCTCCGACCTCAGGTCCTTCATCGCGTATGTGTCCCAAAAGCAAAACAAGGCCGATCAATCCCCTCGGGATACCGGAAATTCATGTCGGCGATCTGAACCATCTGCCGTCCGAGGTCGTTGCATGCCTTCATACACTTCTCCAGTTGTTTTACCCCGCCCTCGGCTGCGCTATAGGCTGCCACATAATTGGCTGGAATCATCTGGGCAACAACAAAATAGAAATAGAGATCCTTCAGCGCATCCACAAGCCCGAGACTGCCGGCAACCGTGACAACACCGCCGACCTTGTTTGCCAGGTTCTGTTTCGGACGCCCCAGGGCAATCGAGCGGTCCAGAACCGTCTTGGCCTGTGCCGTCATTCCATAGAAATAGATGGGGGTTCCGAAAACAATCCCATCGGCTTCGATCATTCGCTCTCCGAGTTCCTGCATATCATCCTCGAAAGGGCATTCACCGGTTTCCCAACACGCCATACACCCCTGGCAAGGAGCTATCGCCTTATCACTGACATGATACAGTTCGGTTTCCGCTCCCTCCTGCCTGGCGCCGCGGAACACCTCTTCAAGCAAGGCAACCGTGTTGCCCTCTCTTCTCGGACTACACGAAATCCCTAGTAGTTTCATTTTTCTCCTCCATATTGTAATTATGGTTAACCGTAGAGCTTTGAATTTTAATCATGTCCGACGACTATGTCAAATCAAATACTTATGTCTGTAGGCAAACCTTGCATACAACACCGAAATATGGTTTACAGTAATCCAAAAAGCCTTTTAAGAGAAAGGAGGTAACATAATGGGGCCACTGGAATCTGATTTTTCGATATACAACAAGATCGGCTTTGAAAAACCGCCCGTCGGCATCAAATTCTCTTTCTTCAAACCCGAGGGGATAGCTCCCTTGCCCATGGACAAGAATCTCTCTTTCTGTGAAATGCTCAAAGAGTCCCAGCAAACCGGAACGCCGTTTTTTTTCAGCAAAGAGAACAACGAGGCGTGCGTCGGAAAGTTCCTTCTGGGCATGGAAGGAATGGCGGCATTCGCAGAGAGCGGACAGATCGGCGCCAGGCTTCAGATATTTCAGGAACCGCGTGCCAACTTTGCCTTTTATCAACACGTTCCCAAATTCGATGCCGGAATCGTGAACTATGTCGCCTTCTCCCCCATCGACAAACTCACCTTCGAACCCGATGTCCTGGTAATCGCCGCCACACCCGGACAGGGAGAAATCGTGATGCGCGCCATGACCTACTCCACCGGTGAGTTGTATACTTCACGGACAACACCGGTGATGGGATGTGCCTGGAGCATCATTTATCCTTTTATCAGCGGCAACGTGAACTACATCATTCCCGAATTGGTTCACGGGATGAAGGGACGGCAGCTGTTCAATGAGAATGAGATGATCATCTCCATTCCCTATCAGTGGCTCACCGTCATGACCCAGAATCTCCGGAAAATGAAAATGCACCTTTCCTCCCACAACAGCAAGGAGGAATATCTCGAAGAGTTCGGGCAGATAATGGGAGACCTGGTGCGGGAAGCTGAAAATCCATAGAACTTGAAATTTTTCTTTTTTTGTGAAATAGAATCGAATCCGTTGCACTCTTATTTACCCATATCACATAGACAGCGACGCAGTTTCAGCCTGAAACCGCCGCCTTTTGTGATGGCATGTTTAGTATAATTACGAACCTAACCACTGAAAGAAGGAGTAATTTGAATAAAAAACGCTTCCTTTCCTTTTTTGTTGTTGCGGCTCTTTTTTTATTTTTCATTCCCCAGTGCAATACCCAAAAAACCATCGAGCTTCGTTTTGCTCAGCCGTTTTCTCCAAGCACGTTATGCAGACTATGGTTTTCGAACCATGGGCCAAAAAGATTGAAGAGATGTCAGGGGGAAAAGTCGTGGTGACCTTTTTCTCAGGAGGCGCACTCGGCAAGGCTTCTGATCACTATGATCTCGTCGAAAAAGGCATCGCGGACATTTCTTATGCGCTCCAGGACTACACCCCCGGACGCTTCCCCTTGACAAGCGTTTTGAGCTTCCCTTCATGATTCCGTCCGCCGAAAAGACTTCGGTAGCCATGTGGAAAACCTTTGAAAAGATCCCTGAATTCCGGGAAGAATATTCCAAGGTAAAGGTCCTGTCGCTGTTCTGTCATTCTCAGGGTCATTTCAACACGGTCAAAAAACCCATAAGGACCCTCGGTGATTTCCAGGGATGAAATTCAGAACCGCCAGCGCTTCCGTTACAAAAGCGCTCAAGGCCTTCGGGCCGTACCGGTGACAATGTCCGTCACGGACAGCTACACGGCTCTCGACGCGGCGTTGTCGATGGAACGGTTCTCCCGTGGGAAGGCCTGTACGTATTCAACCAGGCCGAGCTGCTGAAATACTCCACAGAGTCAGATTTCTATACAATGACAATGATGATTGTCATGAATAAGAAAAAATACGAGTCTCTGCCGGATGGCATTAAAAAGGCAATCGATGAGACGAGCGGCCTCGTACTCTCAAGGGAAGCAGGTAAGGCGTATGATACCATCACACCAGTGATGAAAGAGCGATGCCTCGAAAAGGGTATGAAAGCCCAGCAGTTCCGCCGGAAGACGTTAAAAAACTGGAGGCGCTGACAATGCCCCTGAGAGATGAGTGGGTAAAGGAGATGGATGACAAAGGACTGCCCGGCAAAAAAATGCTTGAAACCGCAATAGAGTTGATTAACGAATAAGAAATTATTTTGAAAACTGCCTCCAAAATACTCAACATTTTTAAGCGCCTGAGCACCTATCTCGCCTACATCGGTGCCCTGTCACTGTTCGCCATGATGTGTCTCACCGTTGCGGATGTGGCGGGACGGTATATCTTCAGCAAGCCCATCCTCGGGGCATACGAACTGACGGAGTTCATGGTTCTCGTACTTATCTTTTCATTCCTGGCATATACTCAGGCACACAAATCCCATGTGGCAGTCGACCTGTTCATCGTGTTTTTCCGAAAAAATTCAAGGTGTTCATTGATATATTCAATCATATAGCCTGTCTGGCCATTATGATTTTGATCACCTGGATGGGGTTTGAAAAAGCGCTCGAGATGGTGGGGACCGGCGAGTCATCGACCAATCTCGCCCTGCCCAGCTACCCGTTCGTTTTTTTCCTGGTCATCGGCTGCGCCGTTCTGTCCATTGAATTCCTCAAGGACATTGTCGCGATTCGAAAATCCGGAAAGGCGAACCCCCAATGACCCCTGAACTGACAGGCATCTTGGGAATCGTTCTTCTTTTCCTGCTGCTGGCCTTCAGGATGTATATCGGTATGGCCATGGCGATTGTCGGATTTCTTGGTTTGTGGATTCTGATAGGATTCGATGCCGCAATGGGTATCCTGGGAATCACGCCTCTTGCGGAAGGCTCTTCATATACCTTGAGTGTCATCCCCCTCTTCGTCCTGATGGGGCAGTTTGCCTTTGTATCGGGGATCAGCACCGATATCTACAAGACGGTATATACCTGGATGGGCCACTTGAAGGGCGGGTTGGCCATGGCGACCATCCTCGCCTGCGCGGGATTCGCCGCCATCTGCGGTTCTTCCCTCGCAACCGGCGCAACCATGGGCATGGCCGCAATTCCGGAAATGAAAAAATACCGCTATGACGACAGGCTCTCCACCGGATGCGTGGCTGCCGGTGGGACACTCGGCATACTGATCCCACCGAGCATCGGCTTCATTATCTATGGTATCCTGACGGAGGTATCGATAGGCAAACTGTTTATGGCCGGCTTTATACCCGGTATACTCCTCGCCTCGCTGTTTATATTAACTGTCTTCATCCAGTGCTCATTGAATTCAATGATGGGCCCGAGGGGTGAAAAAACATCCCTTGGAGAGAAGATAAAGTCCCTTTCCGGGACGTGGGGAATGCTGCTGCTTTTCGTTATCGTGATGGGGGGTATCTACAAAGGAATCTTCACTCCTACGGAAGCCGCCGGGGTCGGGGCGTTCGGGGCGTTTCTCATTACTTGCCTGAAAGGTAAGATGAACCGGAAAAAACTGGTGGAGTGTCTCCTGGAATCGGGAAAACGACTGCCATGATTTTTCTCATTATTATTGGCGCCAACATTTTCTCCACGTTTCTCGGACTTGCGAGACTCCCCATGGGGCTGGTGGATTTTGTAACGGGACTCGCCCTTCCCAAAATAGTGATCCTTTCCGGAATTATCCTTGTGTTTCTTCTCCTGGGTGTGTCATGGACTGTTACGCCATCATGATCCTTACCGTCCCGATCATTTTTCCCGTAATAGAAGCCATGCAATTCGATCCCGTCTGGTTCGGCGTGATCATGGTGATCGTCCTGGAAGCCGGCCTCATCACACCCCCGTAGGACTGAATGTTTTCGTGCTGAAGAGCGCCGCACCAGATGTCCCGCTGACAGTCATCTTCAGAGGAATATGGCCTTTTCTTCTCGCCGCCCTGTTCGCCATCATCCTCATTATTATTTTTCCCCAGATCGCGCTTTTTCTTCCTTCTTACATGTAGCCCAAAAAAAATCCCGGAACATTTCGTTCCGGGATCATCCGTCAATGTGAATTCAAAGGCGGCGGCCTATGTTTCGCGCAGATACCGCCATGGAGGGATTCGGCATTCAGCCGATTGTGGTTGTCACTGCCCGGATTCAAGCCGACCGCAGGTTTGCTCCCTGACATATTGTATGCTTTTGCAGGAAACCGGATTCTCGGACATGCTCAACGCAAATCATTGCCATAGTCGCTTGTGCGGCTGGTATTGTTTCAAAGCAGTTCCTGTCAGAACCCTTCCAGGATTATTTTGAATTGTTTATTTTATCTCTTAATTTTCCGGAGCACTTGAAAGTGACAACCTTTCTCTCCCTTAGAATAAGATCCGAGCCGGTAGCTGGATTGCGGCCCCGTCGGGAATTCTTGTCTTTCACACAAAATTTTCCGAATCCGGAAATCAGCACGTCCTCACCCTTTTCAAGGGTGCCTTTCATGATTTCAATCAGAGTTTCAATAATCTCCACTGATTTCTTCTTGGTAAATCCGAGTTCGTTTACACTGGCAACAAGATCGTTTTTGGTTAATGTCATAGCCCCTCCTAAACCCTTTGATCTTCAGTAAGCTTTCACAACTTTAAGTTTCCCAATTTGCATAAAAAGGAACCGACTGATTATTCCTCGTTTTTTTCTGCTGTTTCCTTCTGGTCGGAATTGAGTTCGTCAACCTCTTCCATGATTCGATTTACCCGATCCATGATGTCATCAATTTCCGCCTTCAAATGCGTATCATCGATTTCATTCATCCCCAAACTCCCCTTCCGGCACACGATCTTCAATTTTCAATCAAATATTAGCTATAAAAATATACGGTTATAAATCGTATGTCAAGAAGGGAACTCAATCTTTTTGAATAAAAAATGGGCTAAATCGTAAAAAGCCCTTCTGCGACACGCCGAACGAAATATTCAACGCTGAAACGGCGA
Organism: Desulfobacterales bacterium; assembly: GCA_963677545.2. GTDB lineage: Bacteria > Desulfobacterota > Desulfobacteria > Desulfobacterales > JAFDDL01 > JBECKW01. The sequence continues at coordinate 34,640 of CAXXKH010000039.1, forward strand.
ATCATACGCCTTTCGAATTTTTCAGTTATTTGCTTCGACAATGGAGCCGGCGGGCGGATTTGAACCGCCTACCTGCTGATTACGAATCAGCTGCTCTACCAACTGAGCTACGCCGGCAACAAACGAAAAACCTTGTATCACAAGGTTTTATGACCGGTCAAGCGGTTTTTGATGTATTTTTTCCATGACATGCCGATGCAGCGTTCGTTTTCTCCTATCCGTCGAATGGCCTTGCCTGATTTGCCCAAGTATTCTATACGATACGGGAACCCAACTTGAGTCGACAAAGGAGTTAAACACAATGAATATTGAAAAATCAATAAGCTATTTTGAACGCGCAACAAAAGCAATTCCCGGCGGTGTCAACAGCCCGGTTCGAGCCTGTCGATCCGTAGGAATGGACCCGCTCTTTATTGATCATGCGAAAGGGGCCGTTCTCTACGATGCCGATGGAAATGAATATATTGATTATGTCGGCTCCTGGGGCCCAATGATTCTGGGGTATGGCGACCCGGATGTACAGGCGGCAATTTCAGCCGCTCTTGAGCACGGCACCAGCTTCGGGGCGCCGACCGTAGGTGAAATCAGATTGGCGGAAATGATCGTCTCCGCGGTTCCTTCCATGGAAATGGTTCGCATGGTCAATTCCGGCACGGAAGCCACTATGAGCGCCATCCGCCTGGCACGGGGCGTAACCGGTCGGGACACCATCATCAAATTTGATGGTTGCTATCACGGTCATGCGGACACCCTGCTGGTTGCGGCCGGATCCGGTGTCGCCACCCTTCAAATCCCCGGCAGTCCCGGTGTCCCGGAATCGTTCGTGGCACACACCATTTCTCTTCCTTATAACGATATAGAGACATTCCGAAAGATCATGAATGAAAAAGGGGACAGCATCGCCTGCGTAATTGTCGAACCGGTGGCGGGGAACATGGGGATGGTGCCGCCCCTGGATGGGTTTCTCGAAACCCTGCGGGACCTCACCCGGAAACAGGGGAGTCTGCTGATCCTTGATGAAGTGATGACCGGCTTCCGGGTCGCCCTTGGCGGCGCCCAGGCGTTATATAGTATTGATCCCGATCTGACGACGCTGGGGAAAATAATTGGCGGCGGTCTGCCGGTAGGCGCCTATGGCGGCAGGCGGGAGATAATGTCCCAAATCGCCCCCGGGGGACCCGTCTATCAAGCCGGGACCCTCTCCGGCAACCCGGTTGCTATGGCCGCCGGCATTGCCACCCTCGAAAAACTGAAAACTCCCGGTTTCTACGATGTACTGAACCGGAAAGCGGAAGCACTTATGAACGGACTGGCGGGAGCAATAACCAAAACCGGTGTCAAAGCCTCGGTGAATCGGGTGGGCGCCATGCTGGGGCTTTTTTTCACCGACCGGCCCGTGAACAATTTCGAAGACGCAAAAACATCCGACCTTGATATGTTTTCAGCCTACTATAGGGGTATGCGGGAGCAGGGAATCTATCTGGCACCTTCCCAGTTCGAAGCCTTTTTCATTTCCGCGGCCCATACCGAGGCGCAGATTGAGCAGACGGTTGCCGCGGCTGAGCAGGTGCTTGGGGAAATCGGCTGATAGAGAGAATTACCGGAGGTCAGCCCAGCCGCCAGGAGCCGAAGCACCCGGATTAATCGGGGACGAAACTGATTAGGTGTTCACGACACCGGGATCTTCGACAGGTTTCTGGTGTCAGGTTTCAGGTGTCAGCCGACGCAGCCCTTGCGGTTTCTGACACCCGAAACCTGACACCCGAAACCTATAAGAGGTCATATATGAAACAGGTACACAAAGTTACTTTTGGGGCGAAGTTTCATATAAGAAGTCGGAGGTCTGAAACTGCAAATTGTCTCCGGTCTTGGCTGTTTCCGACCTCAGACCTCTGACCTCTTTTTTTACATGCTTCCATAACTATGCAAACCAGGCAGGTAATTAACACCAAAATAGGTAAACATCACAGCACCAAACCCGATGATAGAAAGCCAGGCGATCCGCGTGCCGCGCCACCCCCGCATATTTCTCGTGTGAAGCAACGCTGCATAAATAATCCAGGTAATCAGGGACCAGGTCTCTTTCGGATCCCATCCCCAGTACCTTCCCCAGGCGGAATTCGCCCAGACGGAGCCGGTTATAATCCGATGGTTAAAAACATAAAGCCCAATATAACCAGTTGGTAGGACAACGCATCGAGGGCATTCACGTCCGGTAAAAAACCGATCCATCCCCCCTCGCCTGATGATTTTCGCTGTTTGAGAAGGTACAGGATACTGACGCCGAATCCGATAGCGAAGGCGGCATATCCCACAAAGCAGGTGATCACATGGGCGATGAGCCAGTTACTTTTAAGCGCCGGAATAAGCGGCTGTATCTCATTGGATCTCAGAGAAGCATAGGCCAGGGCAAGAAAGGCCAATGGAATGGTAACCATGCCGACAATCGGCATTTTATATTTTCGTTCGATAATTACGAAGATAACGGCGATGGTCCATGCAAAAAAGACGAGAGATTCATAAAGGTTCGAAAAAGGGGCGTGCCCGTATCCGAGATCGTAGGACGCCATCCATCTCAGAATGATACCGGCGCTGTTCCCGATAATTCCCAATAATGTTATCCACAATGCTATTCTGCAAGGCCCCTCTTTTTTAAATACCCATGAAACAATATATAAAAAGGCAGCCAGTGCATACACATAGGTGGTGATTGACAATATCATTGAACTGTCCATATGGTTTTCCTGTTTTCCTTCATTCTTGTATTTTTATTCTTTCTTCGCTTTTATAATCTGCGTTGATCCGCGGAATCTGCGGATCCCTCTTTGTCTCTTCAAGGCCCCTGATTTCCGGCCTTCTTCAAATCCCGTCCTTACGCCAGCAACTCAGCGACTCTCCTGACCTCCTCCTTCATCCCCAATTTATTTTTATTGGCGGATCCGGACACCGTCACCCGATATTTCCCGTTTTGTTGCACTACTTCCACAAACAGGTGCTGATGAGCGGTAAAGAAGGTGATGAAACATCCAATGATCAACATCATGAATCCGGAATAGACTACCCAGACACCGGGATCCCGGGTTACCTGAAGCCCGGTATAGTATCTGGGTTCATAGTCTGACACGGCAATCACCACGTTGCCTTTTCTCATTTTGTCAAATGTCGGGAATTTCAGCGGCAGCAGAATATCTTCCGTCTCCCCGTTGTCGGGGGTCAGTTCAGCAACAAAGGTCCCCCCGACATTCTGTCCCCTGAAATTACCGGCATCCAAATATCCCTTGAGCAGAAAAATTCCGAGATTTTCCGGTAGGCCGATGGGCATTCCCACCTCGACCTCCCGGGTATATTCCTTACCGGTAGCGCTGCTGGTAAAGGACAATACCGCCTGATCGGGGGGAAGCTCGCCGAAACTGGATTGAAAAACATTGATCCCTTTATAGCGAAGGGGATCATTGACAATAATATCTTTTTGAAGGACCGCTACGTCACCCTCCAGCACGGTCAGGCTGGATCTGTACTCATTTGGGGCTCCCGTGGGGTAGTAGGAGACATCGAAATCATCGCAACGCAGTTCGAAGTCGAGTTTTTGCAAATACCCGCTGTTACGCAGGCGAACCGCTGAAACGCTTTCCCCTTCCATAATATTGACGGACGCATCAAACCCGAAGATGGATCCGATAAGCGCCCCTATCAGTAGAAGAATAACGCTCAGATGGACCGCATACACCCCGAATCGGGTCCATCTCCCCTTTTCCTTCAATATATAAAACCCTTCGGCTGTCTCATGTATCCCGTCGTCCCTCTCTCCGGAAACAAGCTTCCGGCAATGCGTTTTCAGTGCCTCCAGGGAAAGAACGGACTCAAACACCACCCTGTTCATCAGGTTTCTGAACCGTGCCGGATTCTTCGCACGCTCCCCGGGAAATACGACTTTCCATGTTTTGGGGAAGCGATCCATAGAACAGACCACGATATTCAGGGTCAGCAGCAGCAGCAGTGCTTGGAACCACCACGAGTAATACATGTCGAACATATCGAGCGTGTAAAATGTCCTGTACAGCGGTTCGCCGAAAGCCGCGATATACTCTTCGGGACTTTGGTTCTGGGGAATCAGAGTCCCCGCGATCGATGCAACGGCAATCGTCAGCAGCAGCACCACGGACAGTTTAATGGACGCAAAAAAATCCCATATGCTTTTAAAGCTTTGCAGATGTCACCTCCCTGAAATGTTATCGTCTCCGCGCGAGAATGCTCTCGGAAATTTCCGAGATTTTCTTATACAACAGATCCGACCGGATAATGCAATCCCCAACGGAAATCCCCCCCGATAGTTTCCGCTGAGAAAAATCCCGGTATGATTGCTTTCAAACCGCTGGAAATAGTGTTCGTGCTCGATATACCCGAGATTATATTGGGGGATGGCTTTTTCCCACATTCGTTCATAAACAAACACCGGGGAAGACTTGATATCCATGATGTCTCCGAATTCTGAGAGAACTTTCTGACGCAACCGGTCCGGCTCGGCATCCAAGACTCCGAATGCCCTGGCGCCCCCGACAAACAGCGTGAAAGCCGCCATTCCGTCCGGCGCCCGTCCGGGAAACAATGCGGAACTCCAGATGGCGCCAAGAAACGATTTTTTCTCTTTTTTCGGTATCAGAAATCCGAATCCGTCCAAATCTCGTCCCACATCTCTCTTCCGGTATCCGAGAAAAAGCATTTTTACAGGGGGATAATAGATTTCGTCCATATGACGCGCCAGGTCTCCGTCGAGTCCCCGAAAGACCGAAGCCGCCCGGTGTGCCGGGAGTGCCGACAGCACGATATCGGAATCGATTTCCCGCCGCACGCCTTTCTCCCTATATAATACCCGCCACCGGTTTTCGGTATGGGTCGCCGCTTCCACTTCACAGTCGGTCCGAACACTATCCCCAAGTTTCTTGACAATTGCTTCAGGAAATGACTGCATCCCCTTCACAAATGAAAACATTTTTGCGCGATCCTTTGATTTCTCGGCACGCGCCTTTCGTTCTTTTGCCCCCTTGATCATGCCTTTGATCAAACCACCGTATACTTCTTCGAGACGGTAGAGCTTCGGAAAGGCCGACTTGACGCTGAGACTGTCCGGATCTCCCGCATATACTCCTGAAACGAAGGGGTCGATTGCATAATCCAGGAACTCGCGGCCAAGCCTTCGCCGGACAAATTCGGCAATACTCTGATAATATCCGTCTTCGGATTTTCCGATAAACGGCTCGGCGAGCAGCCGGCATTTTGCCCCGGCGGAAAAAAGAGCCGTTTTCAGAAACGCTCCCGGCTTCATAGGCAGCGGATGGAGCCTGCCCTGTTTCAAAATGTATCGGCGTCCGCCGGCTTCGTTGGCGTAAATCATCTGATCCTCGATACCGATTTCCGCCGCCAGACGCCTGATCAACGGGGTTGTTTCAAGCCCGCTGTTGGGTCCGCAGTCCACCAGAAATCCCTCTTCCCGCCGGGAATCCATGGAACCGCCGGGGGTCTCTTTCGCCTCCAGCACTGTAACATCGAATCCGTCCCGCTTCAGCCAGTATGCCGTTGCCAGCCCCGATATCCCTCCACCAAGGATAGTGATTTTTATATTTCGTTTTTCCATGATCTCATATTATCCCATAATCCACTTATATGAAACTTCGCCCCAAAAGCTGCTTTACAGCCCAATTCCGTATTTGGTCTCTTACAGGTTTCGGGTGTCAGGTGTCAGGTGTCAGGAACTACAAGGGGCGCGTCGGCTGACACCTGAAACCTGACACCTAATCAGTTTCGTCCCCGATTAATCCGGGCACTTCGGCTCCCGGCGGCTGGGCTGACCTCTGATCTCCGACTTCTTGCAGCCTGCCCGCCAACCTTTGGGGCTTCCCGGTTCAAAGTCTAATCTCGGAGCGCTTTTAGCACAATCTCCCTAAGGGCGTCCACGAATGTCCGGCTGTCATTGAGCCCTGTCATGACATGATAATTTTCAATACCCGCGGCCGCCGCTACCTGTCGATATTCGACGTCCAACTCGTACAGGGTTTCGATATGATCCGATACAAAACTGATGGGAACCACCAGGAGATGCTTCCCGCGATCATCCGCCAAAGACCGGATCATCTCCTCGGTGGACGGGGAGAGCCACTTGACGGGGCCGACCCGGCTTTGGAAACCGACATGGTGCGGATGCGAAAAACGGCGTGCCGACATTACCGCTGAAACGGTTTTCTGTATCTGCTCGCTGTACGGGTCTCCCTTTTTCACCAACCGTTCGGGTATCCCATGGGCACTGAAAAGAATATGAACCTCCGGCCGAATGGCATCCGGAAATCGCCCGAGGGTCTCATCGATCCGGTCATTGATGGCCGCGATGTAACCGGGATGCTCATGATACGACGAAATCCGTTTAACAGCGGCGGGGTCCCCGGAATAGCATCGCTGCCATTCATTGAATGCCGATCCGGTGGTGGTAATGGAATAATGGGGATAAAGCGGAAGCAGCACAATCCTGTCACAGGATTCCTCCATCAGCGCTTTCGCCACCTTTTGGACAAGCGGATGCCAATACCGCATGGCCGTGTAAACACTTACGCCGTCGACATCCTTCCCCAGGGAGACCTCAAGCATTTCCCGCTGTCGTTCGGTCCACATATTGATGGGGGAGTTTCCTCCGATATGCCGGTAGCGCGCGATTACCTTTGGCGCTCGTCTCCGGGAGATGACCCGTGCAAACAGCCGCTGCCCGAAGGGAATATTGAAAATATCCGGATCACGGAACAAATTGTACAGAAAGGGCTGTACGGATTCCAGTGAATCAGGACCCCCTAGATTAAGTAATACTACTGCGGTTTTTTTCATGATCTCATTTGATTGGGCAATATATTACTATCTAATAGAACACGATGGAAGAGGGAGGACCGCTTCGCTAGGACGATGGACGAAAAACCCTAACGGCCAGTATATACTTCATTGTCCCTCGTCCAGTATTCATCCATCGTTTTTTCTCTTCCCTCATCCCTCTTCTTAGCGAAGCGGTCGTCCATCGTTTTTTCGGTCTCTGCCGCTACACCGTCCGGGAATACCGTCCCGTATCCTCCTTCCGCTCGAGATATCCATCGAAATTCATGGCGATATTGCGGATAAGCAAACGTCCCTGTTCCGTAACGATCAGTTTTCGGTCCAGAATCGTCAACAGATTGTCCGCCATCATCTCCCTAAGGTTGCCCAGGCCCCAGCGGAAATAGGAGTCGAAATCGATATCGAATTCGGCTTCGACGACCCTGAAATCGAGTTCAAAATCACACATCAGCCTGATGATAACCCAACGCCGCAGCACGTCATCATCCGTCAGGCGGCATCCTTTTATGACCGAGGGCACCCCCCGGTCCAGGGCTTCGAAATAGGGTTTTTCCTCCTTGACATTCTGTGCATAGATCCGACCGAACTGACTGATGCCGGTAATGCCCATGGCGTACAGATCTGTTCCCGCATGGGTACTGTACCCCTGGAAATTCCGGTAGAGTCGTTTTTCTTTCAGAGCGACGGCAAGCTCGTCCTCGGGTTTGGCAAAATGATCCATCCCGATAAACACGTATCCCTCCCGGGCGAGTCTTTCCGTGGACATCTTGAATATCTCCAGTTTCATCTCCGGAGGCGGCAGATCGTCCGGACGAATTGCGCGCATATGTTTTTTCATCCAGGGAACATAGGCAAAATTGAACAGAGCGATTCGATCCGGAGAGATATCGATAACGGCTTCAAGCGTTTTTTCAAATGTTTCGGCAGTTTGAAACGGAAGTCCATACATAAGGTCAAGGTTGAAACTGTGAAATCCAAGCTCCCGCACCCACCCCACCACAGTGCGGGTCACCCCCTCGGGTTGAATTCGGTTCACCGCTTTTTGAACCTTCGGGTTGAAATCCTGAACCCCCATGCTGATCCTGTTGAAATCGCCGGCCCTGAGTGCGGCCAGATGCTCCCGGGTAAGCTCCCTGGGATCGATTTCGCAACTCGCCTCCATATGGTTCCTGAAATCGAAACGGGACTTGATATATCCGCTCAAATCAACAATCTCGTCAGGACTCAAATGGGTGGGGGTACCGCCGCCCCAGTGAAGTTGGACTGCCTTCCTGCCGGAAGCAATCCGGTCGCTGATAAAATCGATTTCCTTCTTTAAATATCCGACATACCTGCCTATTCGATCTCTGTTGTTGGAAATGATCATATTGCAGCCGCAAAAATAACACAGCGTATCGCAAAAAGGCAGATGAAAATAGAGGGAGAGGTCCGGCAGGTCACTTCCCTTGTTGGTTGCTGTCATTTCCGTCAGAAAATCCTCTGACGTAAAAGCGTCACTGAAATGGGGGGCGGTGGGATAGCTCGTATACCGGGGCCCCGGGTTATCATATTTTTTTATCAGTTCCAGATCGATCGATTGCACAATAGTGGATTCCTTCGTAAGAATAAGTGTCTAAAGTGCGCTATCAGTCTCGTGATACTTCACACTCTCCCGCTGAACATACGCCACAAGTGTCTTCAGGTTTTCAGGAGGTACATCGGGAAGAATCCCATGCCCAAGATTGAAAATGTGCCCGGCGCCATGCCCGAAGGACGCGAGCACTTTTTCAGCCGCCGCTTCAATCCGCTCGGGGGCCGCATACAGGATGGTCGGGTCCAGATTTCCCTGCAGGGCGACCCTGTCTCCGATCCTGCGTCTGACATCCCCGATATCAATGCTCCAGTCCAGTCCCACCACATCCGCGCCGCATTGGGCGAGAAGATCGAAGCTGGTATGAACCCCCTTGGCAAATACAATGACGGGCTCATCCCTTCGCTTAATGTTAGAAATTATCTTCTCGATGTATCTCATTGAAAATTCTTTAAAATCGTCCGGCGTCAATATCCCGCCCCAGGTGTCGAACAACTGCAGTGCATCCGCCCCCGCTTCGATCTTTGCTTCCAGGTAATCGGTAACCGCATCGGATATTTTTTCAAGAATATCATGCGCCAGTTTGGGATTGCCGTATATCAGACGCTTCATCCGCGCGAAGTCCTTCGATCCCTGTCCCTCTACCATATATGCAAGCAATGTAAAGGGACTGCCGCTGAATCCGATCAAAGGAACCCGGCCCCTAAGCTCCCGCTTGACCAGGGCGATCGCATCCATAACATATTTCAGATCTGAAACGGGATCGATACGACGGAGTGCCGCCACATCCCCGGCACTTCGAACCGGTCGCGGAAACACCGGTCCCCGTCCTTCAATCATCTCAAGCTCCATTCCCATGGCCTGGGGAATCACCAGGATATCGGAAAAGATTATGGCCGCGTCCACACCTATTATATCCACTGGCTGCAACGTCACTTCGGCTGCCAGTTCGGGTGTTTCACACATGGTCAGAAAATCGGCTTTTTCTCTAATCGCCCTGTATTCAGGCAAATATCGACCAGCCTGGCGCATTACCCATATAGGTGTTCTCTCGACCGGAAGTCGTTTACATGCCCGTAAAAACAGATCGTTTGCTATTTCCTCCGTCATAGCCCCCTTCCCTTTTTCCTAAGTGGCTTTTCTTTTCGAAGACATACCCATTTGTGCCGCCATAAAATCACATTGACAATATTTTGTCCATAGTACCTCGATTGAGCGGGCAATAAAATAGTGTTGGCAGGTATTTCCATATTCTAAACAACTTGCTACAGTAGACGTTTAGTCATTAGTCATTAGTCATTTGTCATTCGTCATTGGTCATTGGTCATTTGTCACTGGTCAAATGACCAATGACCAATGACAAATTGAACCATTATTCCCGGAACGCTTCATGACAAAAACCGAAACCATAAATCCTATCAACCGTCTGCTGGACACACTGCCCCGGCGGGAGGGGAGCCTCATTGCAGCGGGGCTCGGCGGTGCGGACAGGGCCCATTTTATCGCCCGGATTTTCCGGACGTGTCAAATGCCCCTTTTCATCATTCTGCCGTCGCCCAAGGAGGCCGAGCAGTTTCTGGACGATTTTTATTTCTTTTCACGTCACATGAACCTGCCCTGTCATTACTTTCCGCCTTACAACCTGACGCCCTACAAATTTTTTGCATATCACAACGAGACGGCCGCAAAACGTATCGCCACCCTCTATCGGATTCGATCCGAAACAGCACCCCACGTGGTGGTCACAACCCCCGAGGCCTTGCTTCAGAAAATCATCCCCTGGCAGGAACTCGGCGAGTATGCCGAATTGGTCATGGCAAATGAAACCCTTCCAAGGGACGATTTCATCAGCAAACTGATCTCCGGCGGTTACAGCCGAACGCCCCTCGTGGAAGAGCCCGGTGATTTCAGTGTTCGGGGCGGCATTCTCGACGTATTTTCACCACTCTATCAGGACCCTGTCCGTATCGAGTTTTTCGGGGACATGGTCGATTCGATAAGATTTTTTTCGGGCGTAAACCAGCGGACCCTGCAATCCATCGATGAAGCCGTCATTCTGCCGGCTCGTGAAGTCATCCTTAAAAAAAAACGGTTCAATCACATCGCGAATCGAATAAGAACCCTGGCTGCGGACCAGGCGCTTCCCGTAACAAAAGTCCGGGATCTGCTGGGGCAAATCGGAACAGGCGATATGCCTCATGGCCTCGAAAGCCTGCTGCCGCTAATTTATGATGACCCGGACACACTTTTTTCATATGCACCGCCCGGCACCCTGTTCGTTCTCATGGAACCGGACGCAATCCGAAAAGCGGCTGAAGATCATCATTCCCAGGCACGGGCAAATTTTACAGTGGCCTGTGGGGAATCCAAGCTCTGCGTACCACCGGAATCGCTTCTGGTGGAATGGCATGAAACCGAGAGCAGGATAGCCGAAACCAGACCTTTGATTATTCGGACGCTTCCGGCTGCCCCGGAACCGTCCTCCGAGACTTCCTCCGGAGTCGGCCGCCCGACACATTTCTCCTTCTCCGTTCGAGACAACAGTGAGGTATCCCTTCGCCTGAAAGCCCACCGGGACAAAGAGAACCTGCTTCTTCCCCTGAAAGAGTGGGTGGAGGCCCAGCACCGGACCGGATGTATGCCGCTCCTGGTCTGTGCCGGTCGATCCCAGGCCAAGCGGCTCGGGGCGCTGCTGATGCCATATGGAATCGATGCCGCTTTATGCGATGGCTTTCCCGAGTCGCCCGTCGGATTTCCCGACGCTCTTTCACTTCAAAATGCCCCCGGCACCGGAAATCATGTATTTGTATGCACCGGTCGATTGACCGACGGATTTGTATGGCCCGAGGCGGGCCTTGCCGTCATCACTGAAAAGGAGATTTTCGGCGCTGTCTTCCGAAAGCGGCAAAAAACGGCACCCCAGCCTGCAACCCAGCTACTTTCCATAGAAGATCTCAAGCAGGATGACCTGGTGGTTCATCAGGAACACGGCATCGGTCAATACCAGGGACTCGTAAAGCTGAAGCTGGACGGCAATACCAACGATTTTCTGCTGATCGTCTACAAGGATGGCGACAAGCTATATCTGCCGGTGGACCGGATGGGGATGATTCAGAAATATATGGGGGTCGACGGCGTTTCACCGGTTCTGGACAAGCTTGGCGGTAAATCATGGGAACGGGTCAAGGAGCGGGTCAAAAAATCCACGGAAAAAATCGCCGGTGAACTTCTTAAACTTTACGCCGCCCGCCAGGTTGAGAAAGGAGTCGATTTCTTTGTGCCGGAACGATCCTTTAGGGAGTTCGAAGCGGCATTTTCATATGAGGAAACCACCGACCAGGCAAAAGCCATCGAAGATGTTATCGTCGATATGCAGCAACCGAAACCCATGGATCGGCTGGTGTGCGGGGATGTGGGTTACGGGAAAACCGAAGTGGCGCTCCGGGCATCCTTTGTGGCGGTCAACAATGAAAAGCAGGTAGCCGTGCTGGTACCCACCACGGTGCTTGCCGAACAGCATTTCGTCACCTTCAAAGAACGCTTTGAACGCCACCCGATCGTTGTTGAATCCCTGAGCCGATTCCGCTCTCCCGCCCAGCAGCGAAAGATCATCGAGCGGCTGAAAGAGGGCAAAATCGACATCATCGTCGGTACCCACAGGCTGCTTTCCAAGGATGTATCGTTTAAAGATCTGGGTCTGCTCATTCTCGATGAAGAGCAGCGATTCGGCGTCAAACATAAAGAGAAACTCAAAAGGCTGCGCCGGAATGTGGATGTACTCGCCCTCACCGCCACCCCGCTTCCCCGTACCCTCCATCTGTCTCTCATGGGTATCCGGGACATCAGTGTCATCTCGACCCCCCCCGAACAGCGCCACCCCATCGTCACCTACGTGACCGAGTTCGACGACATCACCATAAAAGAGGCGATACAGAAGGAAATAAAACGTAAGGGGCAGATTTTCTTTGTCCACAATCACGTCGCTTCCATATACAGAATGGCTGAACGACTCGAAAAGCTGGCGCCCTCAGTGCGCCTCGCGGTAGCGCACGGACAGATGAATGAAGACGAACTCGAATCGGTGATGATGTCGTTTATGAACAAAGAGATCGACATGCTGGTCTGTACCACCATCATCGAATCGGGCCTCGATATCTCGGCAGCCAATACGATTTTCATCAACCGGGCGGACCGGTTCGGCCTGGCCCAGATCTACCAGCTCCGGGGTCGGGTGGGGCGATCGGACGAACAGGCATACGCCTACCTGTTCATCCCCGCGGACAGCATCATGACCAAAAACGCCCAGAAACGGCTCAAGGTGCTCATGGAGCACAGCGACCTGGGTTCCGGTTTCCAGATTGCCATGAGCGATCTCAAGATACGTGGCGGCGGCACTATCCTCGGGGCCTCCCAGTCGGGCCACATCGCGGCCGTTGGCTATGATATGTTCCTCAAGCTTATGGAGACCTCGATTTCGGAGATGAAAGGGGAACCGGTTCTGGCAGCGCTCGATCCGGAAATAAATATTCCGCTTTCCGCCTTTCTGCCGGAATCCTATATGCCCGATATCGACCAGCGTCTCACCGCATACCGTCGGCTGGCCAGGATCACCGATCCCGAAAACATCTCTGAATTGAAAGCGGAAATGGTGGACCGGTTCGGAAAAATGCCGCAAGAAGCACTCAACCTTCTCATGAAAATCATGCTTCGGGTCCTGGCCGTCAAGGCCGGGGTCCGGCGGCTCGATATCGGTGACCGCCGGCTCGTACTCCATTTCTCTCCCGAGCACCAGAAAAAACCCATGGCGCTTATTGAAATGGCAATTCAGACACCAGACAGGATATCCTTCACTAAGGGAGATACCATGAAAGTAGTCCTCTCGAGTGCCTCTCCCAATGGGCTGCTTACCCAAACTAAAAATATCTTGAAAGAAATCGCCCGGCATGTTAACCCGGAAGCACTCTGAAACATATTGAACTTACTGGTCTGATTGGAATTTTTAACGGAGTGGGTTATAAATTGAACTTTTGGGGCAAAGTTACATACAAGGCGTATCGTCCTGCCTTTTTATCGACATGTGTTCTCCTCGTTCTCGGAATCTTCTATGGGTGCGGCGACAGTGAAAAACACTATATGGATGAAAAAGTGCTCATTCGCGCGGGCGGCAGTATCGTAACGGTTCGCGCCTTTCACGAAGCCTTTGAGAGCAGCATCACCTCCCCTTCCCTGCTATTCCAGGATCCGGACGCTTTACGTGAAAAAAAATACCGCATTCTGAATCGTCTCTCCGAAGAGCTGCTTATTCTGGAACGGGCCAGGGAACTGAACCTGCGGGTCAGCGACGAGGAGGCGGCTCGGGTCATAACCGATTTAAAAATAGATTACCCCGACGACACCTTTGAAAAAACACTCATGGAAAACGGCATCTCTTCTTTAATATGGGAGAAAGCACTGAGAAAGCGCCTTCTCATCGAAAAAGTGATCCGGCACGATCTTTCGGAACACACCTTCAGCACGCCACTTACCCTGAATGAAAACTGGGACGCCGGCGAGACTGAAACTCCTCCTGAAAACAAGACCCCGAATGACGATAGTTCCGAAGATCCTTCCCTTGAAAGCAATGAAGAAGAATCCGGGATCCCGGCCCATACAATAGCTGCCGAAGCCGAATACCCGGATTGGATCAACCGTCTCAAGCAGCAATACGGTATTGAAATCGACTGGAAATTATGGGAAATAATCGTGCAGGAACAGGCGAACGGCATTTAAAGACGGATTCATATTAACCGAATCCCACACCCATAACCTTTTATAAAAAGATAATCGATATGACTTACAGACACTTATTTTCAAGGATCCGTTACGCTTCACTCCGCAGTCTACCGGGCGGGCTCTCTCTCGTGCTGATGCTCCTTGTATTCCAGCCGGTGATCAGCCTCGCTGAGCAGACGGAAGTGGTTGACCGTATTGTCGCCGTGGTTAACGACGATATCGTCGTGCTTCAGGATATCGACAAGCTGTTGGGGCCGAAGAAATCCGAACTTCTGAATGCCGGGTTATCACCGGAACAGATGAACAACATGCTCTCCAAGATGCGCCAGCAGGCCATCGACCAGTTGATCAATGAGAAGCTTATCAAGCAGGCCGCCATCGAGTACGAATTGACAGTCGAGCATGCGGAAATCGACGAGTCCATAGAGCGCATCAAAGAAGGGAACGATTTTACGGATGAACAACTGATCGCGGCCTTGAAAGAGAACGGTAGAACCATGGAAACTTTTCGGTCTGAGCTGTTGGATCAAATCCTCACCTCCAAGCTCGAGAACATCGAGGTGGGGTCGAGAATTGTCATCACAAAGGAGGATGTTACCGAATATTACAACCAGCACGCGGATGAGTACCTGGGCGAAAAAACCTATCACCTTAAAAATATCCTGATAAAGGCCCCCCAGACAGGAAGTGATGCCGAAAAAGAGGCTGTTGACAATAAGATTCAACTGATTCAATCCGAGTTTAACGCCGGGAAATCGTTCGGAAGTCTTGCAAAACAATATTCGGAGTCACCGTTTGCCGGCGAAGGAGGAGAATTGGGAAAATTCAGGCTCAACGATCTGTCCCCAAATCTCAAGGCCGCCGTTGAACTGCTTTCCCCCGGCGAGGTCACACCGCCACTTGCAACAAGCGAGGGATACCAGATCCTCTATGTAGACGAAATTATCCAGAAACCGGATACGCCTCTCGAATCCGTATATAATGAGATTGAAAACAAGTTATACGAAGAGCAATATAATGCCAAAAAAAAGGCCTGGACTGAAAAACTTCGTAAAGATGCACATATCAGGATCATTGAATAAAACCGTCGCGAACAAGAAGATACCAGATTGGCTGTTGAAAAACACAAGAACGAGACCTCCGAAGAGATATCTTTCGGACGACTATTCAAAATACTCCGGGCAGAAAGAGGGATTTCGCTCAAAACGGTTTCAGATGAAACGCGAATCGCTCTCTCAACCCTTCACCTGATCGAAGATGAGGCATACGACAAACTGCCTGACCCCGTGTTCGTTAAGGGGTTTTTGCGCTCCTACGCAGAGATGATGGAGCTTGATGCGGACAGGACAATTCAAAATTATCTTGCGGGGCGTCATCATTATTATCAGTCCCTTCAGTTCGAAGCCAGCCTTCGTAAGAACGCCAGATCCTTCTGGCCCCGCCTTTTTTTATCGGTGGGACTCTTTGCCTGTATTATTTTAGCATCCATTGCGATGCTGAAAAATCATAACGGCAATTCTCCATCCGAAACAGCGGTGCCACCCCCCAAAACAACCCTCCAGGCCGACATCGCCCCGCTTTCGGAATCAGATACCCGGAAGCCCGTCGAACCAAAAGAGACACCGGGAGGGTACCAGCTTCAAATCGAGGCAATAGAAGAGACCTGGCTCAAAGTCATCACCGACCGAAGGCAGCCGAAACAATACAACCTCAACCCGGGGGATCGATTGGAACTAACGGCAACCTCCGGATATAACCTTCTGATCGGAAATGCCACTGGTGTCCGCCTGCGGTTGAACCATCAACCGGTTGCCGTCGAAGGCAGACACGGTCAGGTGGTCACACTCAAACTGCCCCGATGAGCGCATCGACAATAAACACACCGGCAATTGTGCTGCGTCGGGTTAATTACGGGGACTATGACCTGATCGTCACCCTTCTCACCCTGACGGAAGGCAGGATATCCGTCATGGCGAAATCCGCCAAGAAAAGCGTCAAACGTTTCGGCGGCGCGCTTGAACTCTTTTCGCTCTTGAATATCACCTGCACAGTTGGTCAAAAACAGCGGCTCCCGATGCTTCAGGAGGTATCCCTGACGCACCCTTTTTCAAACATTCGGTCCGATATTCTCAAAACCGCTTATGCCAGCTACTGGAGCGAAATCGTCCTCAAATGGATGATGGAAGGGAAGAAGGAAGATAACCTTTATCATCTGCTTCATGGCGTTTTGAAGGAACTTGATGCGGAAAGCCTTTCCCCGCCCTTCTTTCTCTCGTTTATCAATCGAGGTTTCTGGTATTCTCCGGTCTTCGCCCCGAAATGGAACAATGCATGGGCTGCGGGAAAAAAATTGCTGATGTAGCGTCGCCGTACCTGATGTTTGACCCGCATCGAAGCGGTCTTTTCTGCGGACAATGCACCGGACATTCCCGGGAGGCCTTCTCCCTCTCCAAGGGAACCCTTAAAATGCTGTCCTGGATTGAACATGGAGGGAGCGATCATATCCGGAGAATTCGCTTTTCACCCCGTTCCTTATTTGAAGGTCAGCGCTTCCTGGAGACGCTGGTTACGTATCATCTGGGCAAAATGCCGAACAGTCTTCTTTTTTTGCAGAAGATTCGGCCGGCACCGGATGGTGAAGCGCAGAATAAGGGGGCACTTTGAAAAAAGAATGAACGTCGAACTTCGAACGTTCAAGCATTTAAAGTTATATATCAAATTCGGATTTATTGAGAAATTTATTCAATATGAACATAGTAAACGTATCCCCATTTTTGGAAGAAACTCCCGTCACAGCCTCCGCCCCCTGCCGGATCGACATGGGCGGAACCCTGGATATCAGGACATTTTATTGGCCCTTGTCCTGGCTGAAGCCCTGTACGATTAACATGGCCCTGGATATGCGGACGACGGTTCGTTTGTTGCCGTATAAACCGGATTACATCAAAGTTTCCTCCAGAGGATTCGATTCCGCGGAAATGCCGATCCACTCGGTACCTTTTTCACACCCCCTGGGATTGATTTTCGCCGTTGCCTATTATTTCAGAGCCGGCGGCCTTCACATTGAAATCGAATCCGCTTCACCTCCCCGAAGCGCCCTCGGCGGCTCCTCAGTGGCCGCTGTCGCCCTGATCACTGCACTTGCCGGTGTTTTTAAGCAGACACATGGCGCCGAGCCTCTCACACTCCCCAAAACGGCCCTTCTGGCCCATGCCATTGAAGAGAGCACCGCCGGTGTTCCCTGCGGTATGCAGGATCATCTGGCCGCTGTTTACGGTGGCATCAATCGATGGGAGTGGCAGGAGAATGTGAACATGCCGCCTTTCAGACGGAAACAGTTGATTTCAAATGAGGCAACTATGGATTTCAGCAACCGTTTGCTGGTGGCCTACTGTGGCATTCCCCATATATCTAAAGATGTGAACGGTGTCTGGATCAGGCAATTCCTTTCAGGAGAGACACGTACCCAATGGATCGAGATCGCACAGTGCAGCAACCGGTTCGCCGAATCGTTGGAACGTCATGATATCGGCGAGGCTATAATCGCCATGAATCGGGAAATGGGAATCCGAAAAACGATGACACCGGGCGTTCTCGACGATCTGGGAGACGAGCTTATATCAGCAGCGATATCCGGGGACTGCGGAGCAAGAATAACCGGAGCCGGCGGCGGGGGGTGCATCTGGGCTCTGGGGGAACCGAATGCAATTGAGCACCTTCGGCCGTTCTGGGAAAAAATTCTTTCCAGGCGGGAGGGGGCTCGTATTCTCAACTGCGGGATCGATCCACTGGGGGTGTCAACGCACTCTTAGGGGTTTATCAGGGTAACTGCATTTTATTTTTTTATAGGCTCTATAGCTCCTTTTAGAAAATGAACGTCCAACATCGAACGCCCAACGTCCAACATCGAATGTGGAGATCGCTTCGCTCCATCAATATATTAAAAGGATTTTGTATTCGATTGCCGGCATTTTTAAATAAGACATGAAATGAACCACCCCGCCGTAAGCGGATGGGGTATCCATGCTGTTTCTAAATTCTCATTCGCCGCAAGCGGCGGGGAATTTAACCCCAAGGGATTAAAAACCGTCAGCATACCTTATTCGATGTTCGATGTTGAAAGTTCGATGTTCGACGTTCATCTGTTAGAAAACAATACATAGTGCAGATGCAATCCTTGGAGATTTGATAATACCCCCTTGATGTTTATGCCATTTACGTGATAGAAGCGATGGTTTCAAATTAACGTTGACCTTTGACTTTTTAAAAGGATCTCATATGCATTTTCAAGATGTCATCCTGACACTTCAGAAATTCTGGGCAAGAAAGGGTTGTCTTCTGGTCCAACCCTACGACATTGAAGTCGGAGCCGGCACCTTTCACCCCGACACTCTTCTCCGGGCACTGGGCCCGGAACCATGGAAGGCCGCCTATGTTCAACCGTCCCGCCGGCCCACGGACGGCCGTTACGGCGACAACCCGAATCGCCTCCAACATTACTACCAGTTCCAGGTGATCTTGAAGCCGTCTCCCCTGGATGTCCAGAAACAGTATCTTCAGAGCCTCAAGGTCCTGGGAATCGATCCCCTGGCCCATGATATCCGGTTCGTGGAAGACGACTGGGAATCCCCTACATTAGGGGCTTCCGGCCTCGGATGGGAGGTATGGCTCGACGGTATGGAAATCACCCAGTTCACCTATTTCCAACTGGCCGGAAGCATCGAGCTGTCGCCGATTCCGGTGGAAATCACTTATGGACTGGAGCGAATCGCCATGTACCTTCAAGGGGTTGACAACGTATATGATCTGAAATGGAATGACGAGACGCTCTACGGCGATGTCCACCATCAGCAGGAGGTGGAACAGTCCACCTATAATTTTGAATGTGCGGATGTGGCAAAACTCCAGAATTTTTTCGATCAATACGAAGCGGAGTCCAAACAGGCGGCCGCGGCGGAACTGGTGCTGCCGGCGTATGAGTACTGTCTCAAATGCTCGCATACATTCAACCTTCTCGATGCCCGGGGCGCCATCAGCGTCACCCAACGTACCGGCTATATTGCCCGCATCCGGAATCTGGCCAGAACCTGTGCGGAACAATATCTTGCCCAGCGGGAGCGGATGGGGTTTCCCTTGAAACGATAGAATACCTCAACTTTAGGCACTTTAGCGCACTTTAGGCACTTGTAGTTATAGGAGTCCCCCATGAAAACCTTATTACTCGAAATTGGATCGGAAGAGATCCCCGCAAGCTATATACAGCCGGCTTTGGAAGCTCTTTCAGCCGGTTTGCTGAAAAAACTGGCGGATCAGCGTATCGATTGTGGAAAAGCCCGAACTTTCGGAACACCGAGACGGCTGGCGATTGAGATACAATCCGTGGCTGAAAAGCAGCTTTCCGTTACCACCGAAGTGATGGGCCCCCCTGAAAAGGTCGCTTTCGATACGGACGGGCAACCCACCATGGCGGCCATAAAATTTGCAGAGAAGGTCGGTCTGCCGGTAAAACGTCTCACCGTCAAGCAGACGGAAAAGGGGGCCTACATCTGTGCAAGCAAAACAGAGCGGGCCCTGCCTGCCCGAACGGTTCTGAAACAGATTCTTCCCGGGGTGATCCTGTCCCTTCCGTTTCCCAAGACCATGCGATGGGCGAACGGGACCATCTCCTTTGCAAGAGACCGATCACTTCGTTACTGGCCATGCTTGGGGACCAGGTCGTGAGTTTTTCTCTGGATGGTCTCAAGAGTGGGCGCCACACACTCGGTCACAGCATGATGTCACCGGGAAAGCTCAAGGTGCCATCACCCGAAGCATATGCCGATGCCGATCGGCTGCGAGAGGTCCATGTCATAGCGGATTTTCAGGAAAGAAGGGATGCGGTATCCCGACAGATTACACAGGCCGCTGAATCAATCGGCGGTCGCGTGCTTCCCGACGAGGCGCTTCTGGACATCGTGACAAATATTGTCGAACTGCCGGTGGCGGTGGCGGGCGCCTTTGATTCCGGATTTCTGGAACTTCCCCGTGAAATTCTGATCACTTCCATGCGCGAACATCAGAAATATTTTGCCGTTGTCGACACCTCGGGTACCTTGATGCCGAATTTTATCGCCGTCAACAATACCCGCCCCAAAGATCTCGATCTTGTCAGAAAGGGTCACCAGCGCGTTCTCCGCGCCCGGCTGGAAGATGCACGATTCTTCTATCGCAGCGATCTCGAAACATCACTTGAGAATTGGATAGAAAATCTCCACGGCGTTACGTTTCAGGCCAAACTCGGCTCAGTTTACGAAAAAGTGGCGCGGGTTAAAAAAATAGCGGCATACCTTGCAAATGCCGTATCTTCGGAAACTGAACTGAGCACCCATGTGCAACGGGCGGCTGCTCTGTGCAAAGCGGATCTGGTCAGCCAGGTAGTGGGTGAATTCCCGAACCTCCAGGGCATTATGGGCCGGGTTTATGCCCAAGCGGCGGGAGAAAATCCCGATGTTGCGGCAGCCATAGAGGAGCACTATCGTCCCACCCATTCCGGCGGGAAACTACCGGAGACCCTGACCGGCGCCCTGGTTGCCATTGCCGACAAGATCGACTCCATCTGCGGCTGCTTCCACGTTGGGCTCATTCCCACCGGAGGGGCCGATCCGTATGCCCTGAGGCGCCAGAGTCTCGGCATCCTCCAGATCATGCTCGATAAGAACCTTTCGGTATCCCTGGACGAACTAATCCGTACCAGTCTGGAATTGTTTTCAGAAATCGAGGGTGCTCCCCTTTCCGACACCGCTTCCCAGGTCCTGAGCTTCTTCAAAACCCGAATAGCACATCTTCTTCTGGAAAGCGGCTATTCAAAAGAGGTCATCTCGGCCGTCACGGAAACTTCGGTAACACATGTCCCGAATGTCTGGCGCAGGACAGCCGCCCTGGAATCTCTCAAGACCCTGCCGGATTTCGAACCCCTGGCCGTCGCTTTCAAACGGGTAGTCAATATCATCAAAAAGGCGGATCCGGCGGAAGGTCAGGATATCAATGTTGAGTTGTTTGAGGATCCTTCCGAAGCGGCGCTTTTTTCGGAGTTCAATCGTGTCAAGGAGCAGGTTCTCTCAAAACTCGAAAAAGGTGAGTTCGAACCGGCGCTGCTTGATATCGCTTCACTGCGGCCCGCGGTGGATGCCTTTTTCGATGGTGTACTTGTTATGGCGACCGATGACCGGATTCGGAACAACCGCCTGGGTCTGTTGCGTGCCATCGCGGACCTGTTCGGTCTGGTGGCTGATTTTTCAAAGATGTAATTTTAAAAATTGGAGGAACAATGCCTTACGATCCCGATATGGATAAAGTGCTTAAACAATGGCGATGCGAAGAAACCGGCCTGATTGTGGCGATTCATCAATACGGTAACGGCGAACCGAAAGTGCAGATCGGCCCACGGATTGTGATAAAAAAGGACGGTGGTGAATCCCAGCGAAAAGCCGGCCGTATGACCATTGAAGATTTAATGTGGTTCTATGATATCATCGATGAAGTGAAGGATGAGATGACTTCCCTGGCCGGGCCGGAGTGAAAAGCGAACGACTCGATGGAAGAGGGATGACCGCTTCGCTAGGATGATGGACGATAAAAAGCTCAATGGATAAAGTTTTTTCGTCCATATTCCATCGTCCTCTCATCCCTCGGTCTTTTCTGTCCACTGCTTACTGCTGACTGTTAACTGTTTTTTTATGCCTGACGCCATCATCAAACCGAAACGGACGGCGAATTGTCCGAAACCGGGACCTCTTTCCCTGATGGTCTCCACCCGGGTCGACCTGAAGGCGATCCTGAGTAGTGCGACGGGATACTTCACGGAGACAAAGCCCTCGCCGCTCATGAGCAAACTCTTCATCAGTGATAAAGGCGATGGAATATCCGTCGTCGGACCTATGATGGGGGCGCCTTACGCAGTGGCTCTTCTGGAAACGATGGTTGCCTGGGGAGCACGGCGACTCCTGTTTCTCGGCTGGTGCGGTGCAATCTCCCCCGAGGTATCCATCGGGGACATTATCGTTCCCACCGGCGGACTGATAGACGAAGGCACCTCCCTTCATTACGGCGGCAGAAACGGTGAAACGGCATCTGCCTCGAAAGAAGCCCGTGGGCGGATAACGGAGTTTCTTTCCAGCCAGGGTCTCTCCTACCGGGAGGGCCTCGTCTGGTCCACCGATGCACCCTTCCGGGAAACACCCGGGAAAGTGGAGTCCGCCCGAAATCAAGGCGCCATGGCGGTTGAAATGGAGACGTCGGCTCTGTTCACTGTAGGCCGATACCGAAAAGTGGATGTAGGCGCCATTTTGCTGGTATCGGATGA
The DNA here is from genome assembly GCA_963677545.2 of Desulfobacterales bacterium. GTDB lineage: Bacteria > Desulfobacterota > Desulfobacteria > Desulfobacterales > JAFDDL01 > JBECKW01. Next base: position 57,190 of record CAXXKH010000039.1, read on the forward strand.
CCTCTCATCCCTAACCTGGCGGCCCGGTTTCAAGGACAAGCGGTTTATCGCCGCCCGTCAGGCCGTATGTGGAGGATTTGCCAGACTATGCCGGACGAAATAGACCCCGGAAACGTTACCGGGACAGACCCCCTAATTGCAGAAGAGGCGGCGCGTCTCCGCGAGACCCTTCATTACCACAGCCACCGCTATCACGTCCTGGATGACCCGGAGATTTCCGACGCCGAGTACGACCGGCTCATGCGGGACCTGATCCGGCTTGAAACCGAGCACCCCTCGCTTGTCGTTCCGGATTCGCCCACACACCGAATCGGCGCCCCGCCCCTTTCAAAGTTCGATACCGCCCGGCACGCAGTTCCCATGCTCAGCCTGGACAACGGCTTCGGGGATGAGGATATTATCGATTTCGACACACGGGTCCGCAAACTCCTCTCCGTTCAATCGCCCGTTCTGTATACGGCGGAAGTCAAAATCGATGGCGTTGCCGTTGAACTCGTCTATGAAGAGGGCCGCCTGGTCCTGGCCACAACCCGGGGTGACGGCGAGCAGGGGGAGGTCATCACGGAAAATGTCCGGACGATCGGTTCCGTTCCCCTGGTGCTGCAAAACGGCCCGAACCATCGGGTCCCGTCGGTACTGGATGTCCGGGGGGAAGTCTTTCTGGATCACAAGGGGTTCGACAGGATCAACACGCAACGTCTTTCCGAAAATCAGCCCCTGTTTGTCAACCCTCGGAATGCCGCGGCCGGATCATTGAGACAACTCGATTCGAAAATTACCGCTGCCCGGCCGCTGCAGATCTTCTGTTACGCCGTGGGAAGAATTTCGGATTCCGGCGTAGGCTCCCATGGTGAGATGCTTTCCTTCCTGAACCGCCTCGGTTTCAAAACGAATCCCCTCACCCGTCGCCGAATCCCAATTGAAGAAGTACTCTTGTTCTATCGGGAACTTGAAAGAATGCGCCAAAGCCTTCCCTATGAGATTGACGGCATGGTCATCAAGGTGGATGACCTGGCGTTCCAGAGCCGACTCGGTATTAAGGCCCGGAGTCCGAGATGGGCAATTGCCTATAAATTCAAAGCAGTCCAGGAAACCACCCGTATTATCGACATCGACGTTCAGGTGGGACGTACCGGGGCTTTGACCCCCGTTGCCATCCTGGAACCGGTCAGTGTCGGCGGGGGTAACGGTCAGCAGGGCGACACTCCACAATGAAGACGACATCGCCCAGAAAGACATTCGTATCGGAGATACCGTTTTTATCGAGCGGGCCGGTGATGTCATCCCGAAGGTCGTCAAGGCGGTTGTCTCCAAACGAACCGGAGAAGAAAAAATATTCCGGATGCCCACGGCCTGTCCGGTCTGCGGTAGTGCGACCGTTCGTGAAAAAAACGAAGAGAGTGGGAAACGCGACGCCGTTACCCGGTGTGTCAACTCGGATTGCCCGGCCCAGCTCAAGGAGAACATCAAGCATTTCGCCGCCAAAGGCGCCTTTGACATGGACGGCCTGGGGGATAAACTGGTGGAACAGCTCGCGGACAAAAGCCTCATCGCTTCGGCAGCGGATCTTTTTCACCTGGAAGCAGCCACCCTCGCCGACCTGGACCGTATGGGCGAAAAATCAGCCCGAAATATTGTCCATGCCATCGAAAACAGCAAGGAGATCCCCTTCGGCCGTTTCCTGTTCGCATTGGGCATTCGACACGTAGGGGAAGGGGTTGCGAACCTTCTGGCCCGGGCGTATGAAAACCTCGATTCGCTCATGAATGCCAACAAGCAGCAACTGCTCGCCGTAGAAGGCATCGGAGAGATCATTGCCGAAAGTGTCGAGGCATATTTCACCCGACCCCGGAACCGGGCACTCGTCCACCGTCTGCTCGAGAGCGGTGTGCGTATCGTTTATCCCGTTGCGACATCCGCTACAACGCTTGAGGGTAAAACCTTTGTCCTGACCGGTACCCTGTCCGGAATGAGCCGCGGCGAGGCAAAGAAGATGATCGAGGAACAAGGGGGAAAAGTCACCGGATCAGTCAGCTCAAAGACCGATTTCGTCGTCGCTGGAGAATCCCCCGGATCCAAGCTGGATAAGGCGAAAACGCTTGGGGTTCGGGTGATTGATGGAGAGAGGTTAAGACAACTTCTGACTATCGATTAAAAAAGAGGCTTCAATGGAAGAAAATGTTCGTGCACATCTAATGATAAGCGGCCGGGTCCAGGGCGTTTTCTATCGGATGGAGACAAAGTCCGCTGCTGACCGCATCGGGGTTTCCGGATGGGTGAGAAACAGGCGTGACGGCCGGGTTGAAGCCGTTGTTGAAGGGGAAAAGCAGCAGGCGGAAGCCCTGATCGAGTGGTGCGGAAAAGGCCCTCCCGCCGCCCGTGTTAATGATGTTGAAGTTTCATGGGAACCCTACCAGGGCGAATTCGCATCGTTTGAAGTTACCTATTGATTCTTGAAAGTGAGGGTGAAATGAAAAAACTGGTAATCATCGGTGGAGACGCAGCCGGCATGAGCGCGGCCGGAAGGGCGAAAAGAACCCTGCCGGACATGGAGGTCACGGTACTGGAGAAATCCGAAGATGTCAGTTACAGTGCCTGTGGCATGCCCTACAACATTGCGGATCCCGAAAGAGACATAAACGATCTTGTGGTCCGGAAAGCGGAAGTGTTCAGAGAAAAACAGGGAATCAATCTCCTCACCGGTTATCGGGCAGATGTTATCGATCCGGATGCCCGGATCGTGTCGGGCGTCACCATGCGGGGTGATGCTTTCTCTTTCCCGTATGACAATCTCATGATAGCCACCGGGGCCACGGCCATCCGGCCGGACATTCCGGGAGCGGACCTGCCCGGCGTCATGCCCCTGAAAAGCCTGAACGACGGCCGAAAGATCAAAGCATTCATCGCCGAAAAGAGGGTCCGGAAAGTCGTTATCCTCGGAATGGGCTACATCGGACTCGAAATGTGCGAAGCCTTGCGGGACCGCGACATCGAAGTGGAGATGATAAAACCCAGGCCCGAACTGCTGCCATGGATGGACCGAAAACTCGCTGGAGTTGTTCAGGAAGAGGTGGAGGCCAATCAGGTCCGTCTTTATCCGGGCCGCCACGTACAGGAATTATTAAAAAAGGACGGTCGTCTGGCCGTCGTCTGCCCCGAAGAAACGCACCCGGCGGACATGGTGCTTCTTGCCATGGGCGTCCGGCCCAACAGCCGGGAAGCCGGGGCCGCCGGACTCGAACTCGGTCCCGGAGGAAGTATCGCCGTGGACAAAACACTTCGCACATCGGTCTCATCCATCTTTGCCGCTGGTGACTGCTCGGATGCCTTCCATATTGTTACCGGCGAGAAGACCTGGATCCCCCTGGCCCTCAGGGCGAATCGTTCGGGGTGGGCAGCCGCCGACAATATATGCGGGAAAGTAACAATTCTCGAAGGTGTCGTGGGCACGGCGGTATTCAAGGTGTTTGATCTGGAAGTGGCAAAAACCGGCCTGACAGTCGATGAAGCACGGGAACACGGCTTTGACCCCGTTTCAGTGACCATCGAAACCCGGTCCAGGGCCCACAGCCATCCCGGTTCATCTACGATTTACGCACATCTCGTCGGGGACAAAAAAACCGGGAGGCTTCTGGGCGCCCAGCTCGTGGGAAAAGAAGGGGCCGCCCACAGAATCAACGCCGTCGCCGTGGCCCTGCATGGGCAAATGTCGGTCAAGGCGTTCAGCGATACGGATCTTTCCTATGCGCCGCCCTTCGGACCGACCTGGGATCCGCTTCTTGTTGCGGCGAATCAACTGCTGAAAAAAGTTTAAAAAAGAATTAACGTCGAACATCGAACGTCCAACATCGAACGTCGAATAAGGCATACTGCCGTTTTAAGATTTATAAAACCTTGCTTCGCGAAATATGCAACTGATCTCAAAATTTGATCTTTAAACGATGGAGCGAAGCGACTACCTCGTTGAGCGTTGGATGTTCGATGTTGGGCGTTCACTTTTTTTTAATTAAAGTTACAGACAATGAATCTTAAGTCCAAACAATGAACTATTTTCGGCTCAACATTGTCACCTATCTCAGCACAGGCGTTCTCCTGCTCTGCCTTCCCCTAATCGGGGTCGCCTTGAAAGGCGAAAAATTCAGAAAGTATCTTGAATTTCCGCCACTCACCCGGTATGTGGCGCATCCCGGTTTCTCTCCACCCGCCTTTCTATTTTTATCTTTTCTTTTCCTGCTGACTGCTTTCCTTCTGTGGATGGGCATCCAAACCGGCCGTAAAAACGCGTCGCCCAGTACACGTTCCTCCATGTCGCATTTCCCCTGGTGGGGATGGATCGGTCTATTGATCCTTTCGGCCGGGTGGGTAATTGCCTGGAACCGGTTTGCCTTTATCGGAAAGCTGCAATTTCATACGTTCCTTCCACTGTGGTTGGGCTACATTCTGTCAGTAAATGCCCTCTGCGTGAAAAGAAATGGTCGCAGCCTTCTCACCGACGCGCCATGGCGTTTCATACTTCTGTTTCCGGCCAGCGCAGTCTTCTGGTGGTTTTTCGAATATCTCAACCGGTTCGTTCAGAACTGGTATTACCTGAACGTCGATCACTTCACGAGAGTTCAGTACATCACCTTCGCCACCCTCTCCTTTTCAACCGTTCTGCCGGCGGTTCTCAGCACAACAGCCCTGCTGCTCACCTTTCCTGCCTTTGGAAGGGGCATGAAAAACCTGCCTTCACTTCGAATCCCCGCACCACGCCCCTTTGCATCGATCGTCCTCCTGATATCAGTCGTTGGACTGTCTATGATCGGTGTTCTGCCGAACCTTCTTTTCCCCCTCCTCTGGCTATCCCCTCTCTTGATATTTGTCTCGATACAGACGCTGGGAAACAAAAAAACAGTTCTGTCATCGATCTCACGGGGTGACTGGCGGATGGTTCTGGCTTCCGCCACGGCGGCACTCATCTGTGGCTTTTTCTGGGAGTTATGGAATGCAAACAGTCTGGCGAAATGGGAATACGCCATCCCTTATGTGAACTGCTGGCGAATTTTTGAAATGCCGGTGCTTGGATACCTCGGGTATCTTCCCTTCGGGCTGGAGTGTATTGTGGTGGGCATTGCCGTTGTGGATTTAGACATGCAGGAAAAATGGGGCCGTTTCTAACTTCTCATATCTGACCCTGATCACCGTAAGTGGTTTTTGAGATATTCGTAAAAACCCTGAATCTCTCGCAAAGCCGGAAAGAACGCCAAGAAAAACCCAAAAAAAATTATGTGACCTTTGCGTTCTTTGCGGCTTTGCGAGATAAATTATCGTTGTTTTTAAGGTGTCAGTTTTTTAGTCAAATTCCGTACTCAGTCGATTCGAATCGGGGCACTGCTGTTCATAAACATCTGCACAAATTCTTTGGCTTCATCCGTTGAGAAATCGCCAAAAATCGAACCTGCCCCACCAACGATCTGCTCCTCGATTGTCGGTGCCGTCCGGATCTTATTGCTAATGATGATTGCAAGCCTTTTTCCTTTGTTTTCCATTCCGGTCAGTCTTTGGAATTCGATTGTACCTCTGCTGCTCATTTGGAAATCGATAACCGGGGTGTCGAAACTGTCAAGATCCAGCCATACTTCGATGACATCATTTCCTCCCAGTGTTGTCTCCTTTTCAACCGAAAGGATCTCCCTGGGATAGAGTTCATCTGTTTTCTTATCTCTTGCAAAACGAAACATCAGTTCGAGTTCATGGGGTAATCTTATGTCGCCCGATATCTGTAACAGCAACTGGTTCTGCCCTTTTGAATCATCGGGTATTTCTTTGTTTTGATAATTTTTAACGATCCAGTCTTTTGCCTTTTTTGTATACTCATCATCCACAAGTCTAAATTGGAGATCGTTCCTTATGCCGGTTTCATATATAACGATATTCGTTTCGTCCCTGATTGCACCTGAAGAATCAGCAAGCGGCATGACAAAACTTCCAATCAGACACAATACCATTACAACTAAAAGCTTCTTCCGTTCTTTCATTTTTCTCCCTCAATTGCAGGCTAAGACGCTACACTAATCCTATAGAAGGCTCAGCTCAATAGGCACTAAGTAGGCGTAACTAAATTATACGTGCAATGGAGAATTGCACTATAATAACGACCAGATTAAGTCTATTTAATTGGCGATAACGATACGGTACAGGAGAAAACTATACCGAAATTCGATTAATATATCAATGGGCCAATAGAATAACCTTTCTCAAACTTTCGTAAAATTTAGCATAATCCGTGCCAGGAGATCGTTTCCCATAAAAATTATTTTTCCTATATTTTACTATATGTTATGGGCTGATTTACAAGTCTCCTCTGTATCTATGTAAAGAGTTTCTCATTAAATGTGAATTTATTTACCTATTTTAATGAGTAACGCGTTCGCCAACACTTTCTGGGATCAAAACCTCCCATTCTATCAACTGCAAGCCAAAGATAGTCGTGTGCTTGTTCTCCAATAATTGTTCTTGACACCCATGTGTTTACTGTTATATATGTGTAGTCACTTGGAGAAAAACGATGCAGATTCGCGTAGAAACATCTTCCGGAATGCCCATTACAAGGCAAATCGCCGCCCAGATCCGAGCTCAATGCGCCAGCAAAGCACTCAAACCGGGAGATCGACTTCCGTCCGTTCGGGCGTTGGCCGCCGAACTATCCGTCAATCAAAACACAATCCTTCGGGTCTACGAGCGGTTGACGGCAGAGGGTCTGCTCGAGCGCCGCCACGGGGACGGCACTTTCGTGGCCGACCACATCCCCTCGGGCCAGATGAACGCCCAGAGGCGACTGCTCCATCAGCAGATTGCCCAGGTCGCCGAACTGGCAAAGACCTTAGGTATAGATCCGGAAGAAGTCCATCGTTTAGTGGATGAAATGTGGAAGCTGAAGCATGATTAACCGTCACTCCGATAAAAAAGGAAATCCAATCATGAACGAACCAACCATCGAACTTCGCGGAATCAAAAAATCCTATGATGGAAAAGAGGTGCTGTCCGGCCTGGATCTCTCGGTCCGGAGGGGGTCCGTTCTAGGACTGCTCGGAATCAACGGCGCGGGGAAAACCACCCTCATCAAGTGCACCCTGGGCCTGATCCGCCCCCAAAGCGGTGAAGCACGCCTTTTGGGAGAACCCGCCTGGACCCTGAGCGCCGAAGCCAAAAGCCGGATCGGCTACGTTCCCCAGGTCATCAATCTCTATCCATGGATGACGGTCCGGAATGTGATCGACTACACGGCCGCATTTTACCCCAGCTGGAATCATGAATTGGTTGAACGACTAATCAGGGAGCTGGATATTCCGGCCGACGATCGAATCGGCCCGCTTTCGGTGGGCCAACTCCAGAAGGTCGCGATTCTGCTGGCCCTGGGGCACGAACCGGACCTGCTTATTCTGGATGAACCCGCCGCAAGTCTCGATCCCCTGGCGCGGCGCCGGTTTCTGCGGATGATCATCGAGTTGGCCGAGCCGGACAGACGAACCGTCCTCTTTTCCACCCACATCACATCCGACCTCGAACGCGTGGCGGATTCGGTGGCCATCCTGAAATCCGGCGTCATCGTCTGGCACGGACTGCTCGAAGAGTTGAAGGAGCAGACACATGTCAACCTTGAAGACACTTTCCTGGAGATGCACCATGTCTAATCCCTACATTCAGGTCACGCTCACCTACTTTCGGCACCCGTTTGGCGTGTTGCAGCGTTATCTGCTCCTCACGATCATCCTGTATATTTTCGCCATGCTTTTCTTACCCAGCATACTACTCGCTGAAAAGCATATATTTGTATCGATCCTCTTACTGCTGTTCATGATCCAGTTTGCCTACTGGACAATTCACGTGAAGGAGCAGTTCGCCGACCCCCGGGCATCCTTGACACCGGGTTTTCGGAAGGTTCATGGCGTTGTGTCGACGATTGTTGCATTTGTCTCCGTCATTCCCTTACCGGCGCTGATAGCCTCACCGATCGGCTGGCAGGCCCTCGGATTTGTCTCCGCCACGACGTTTCTGTTCGGCATAATCCTCTGGGCCATACTGCGTCTGGGCAACAACTTCATTATCCTCATGGTGTCAGGATGGATTTTTACATTGTTTGCGCCTACCCAGAACAGCATCGAGAAGATTGTTTCGGAAAGCACGTTCATTTTTTTAGGCGCCGGCGCCGTGCTCAGTATAACGGGCATCATTCGATTGTTTCTGCTCGACGAAGAAAAACCGGAATACCACCTGAATCTAAAAAACACCATAGATGGGCGAACCGAACGGTCGGGCAGCCCGTGGCGGAAGTTGGAGACATCCAATTCTCTGGGGTTGCGGAGACGGTTCACCAACAGAACGGCAGCCAGAATGATCTATTATGCCCGGAATGCAAGCGACTCGTACTGGTCGAGGATGCACCGATGGAACTTTTCAAACCGTTTTGTCTGGTCTGCCCTTTTTCATGCAACTCTGATTAACCTCTTTCTCATGTTGATTTACTCTTTAGCCAACGGGACATTTCTCCCGGAAATAAGGATCCATGTGGCGACACTCATGCCAATAGTTATAGTCAATAAACAATTTATTAAAAAAGGCCGGTTCATGGCTCGGGATCTCATGATGCCCGTCAAAAGAGACGCCTATCTGAAACAAGTGGGAATATCTTTCGCGGCCAGCCTGTTTGTTCAGTGGGGCGTTTTTCTGGTTGTGACTGTTTTATTGATGTTCACCTCAGCCGAAAAGCCAACCCCTGAATTTGTTATTGTTTCAGTTTTTTATTCCGCGATGTCACAAATATGGGGGTGTGGACTGTTCATCTGGCTCAGCAGTTTCAGTTTTGCCATTATGAGCATTATGAACTATTTGATCATTATTAAAGCCATATTCCTGGTAATGATTTCGTTCGTGAGTACTGGTAATCCGCAGGAGATAATCTCGGGGTGGGCCCTCATAATCGGGTGGTGCTACCTCGGTCTGGAAGCTCTTTTTGTGTACCTCGGCGTGATGCTGGCCGCGAAGGGCTATGACCGCTGGATGGTTGCGGATTTCGATTAGCCACGAAAAAAACAAAAACTGATTCCCCGCGCGGAGTCGCAGAGACGCAGAGAAAAACAAAAGAAACTGCCCGGCAAATACAATTGTTGTTCAATTCTGTTCAATGCATGTTAAAAGCTTCTTTATACATTTTTTCTAAATTCTTTTTTGTCTTTCTCTGCGCCTCTGCGTCTCTGCGCGAGATAGCTTTTAGTTTTTTTGTTTTGGATTTCTAACGATTTGAGACCATCTCGAGTAGTTCCCTGACAGCCGGCAGTTCAGGATTCAAACGAACCATTTCTTCGGCGATTCGTTTTGCCTCGCCCATCTTCGACCTTTTAAAATAAAAATCGAACAGAGCATATAAAAAGTCCATATTTTCCGGTTCGGTCAACAGCGCTTTCTTAAACTCGATCTCTGCTTCAGTATCTCGATTCAAGTACTGCAACAGTATGCCGTAATTATAGTGCACCCTGGCGACATCCGGCATGCTTTGGGCCGCTTCTCCCATAAAAAGGGCGGCTTCTTCAAAATTATTTTGCTCCGCGAGCAAGAGCGCAAGCGAATAGGATATTTCATGCAGACCCGGGAATTCCTTGTGGACTTCCCTGAAAAGCGCTTCGGCCCTGTCCTGTTTTCCAAGCTCATTATAAATCATGGCGAGATTCACCTTCGCCGGATAAAACAGGTTATCGATGCGAATGGCCGCCTCGTAGTTTTCGATCGCCTTCTCGTCATCTTTCAGAGACTTGTATAAGTTACCGAGATTAAAGCGTCCGAATGAAAAATCCCCGGAATATTCCATCGAAGCGATAAATTCATCGAGGACTCTCCGGAACAGCTTTTTCTGATTCACATCCAGATATTCCGAGGGTTTTCCGGCCAGTACCGCCGCCGCCTGGATACGTACGGCCTTTACGGGATCATACAGCATCGGCCCAATCATCCTGGCCGTCTCCTCATCGTCCACCATACTCAGATTTTCAACTGCTGTCCTTCGAATCAGCGCTTCATCATCCATCAGAGAGACTTCACAAACCCTCGTCGTCTCGATGCCGGGATATGCGCCCAGAAGCGACAGAGCAGTCGCCCTGACAACTACGGGGTAAAGAGAATCCGCGGCAAGAGTGATAAGATTTTGATACGCGGCCGGATTGCGGTTGCGACCGGCTGCGATAATCTCCCCGTAGTGTCTCTTTCTTCCGGGGCCGTACCATTTGGTTATCCACTCCCCGGACCACTCGACGGTTTTATCCGCGTGGCACCGGTTGCATGCATTCGGAGTTTTTAGTTCTTCACTGAGATCGGGTCGGGGTATCCGGATGCCGTGATCAGGTCTGTAGTCAATCACCATATAATTCCTGCCCGGCATGTGGCACTGCACGCACTCGGCCCCGGTCCCGACATCGAACAGGATCTTTCCGTCCTTCGAGGTAATCGGATCTCCGTTTTCCCCCTTTGTTTTGTGAAAATGGTGTTCGGGCGTGTCATATTCAGCTGCTTTGTGGCATTGAAGGCAGAGTCCGTTCCCCTCTTTGATCAATTTTATGCTGTGGACATCATGGCAGTCGCTGCATTTCACATCCCGGTGATACATCTTGCTCTGGGTAAATGATCCGTAAACATATACCTCTTCGAGGATTTGGCCATCGGGGAAATATAGTTCAGGCGTAAGAAGACTCGGGAGCATGCTGTCCAGCAGGTCGGGTTCCGAATGGGTGTAATCCCCGAGTATGGCCCGTCTGCTGTGACAGGGCGCACACTGCTCAACCAGTTGTCGGGAGGTGATCCCGGATGTCCTGACTTCGAGATCATAATTTTCAGTGACAGGTCTGCCCATTTCCGGTGTTTCCGCCCATTCGACATGCCCTGACCCGGGACCATGGCACGCTTCGCACCCCACATTGATATCCGTCCAGGTGGTCTGGTAAGTATTCTTCACGGGGTCATAATTCTTCTTCAGGTTGGTGGAATGGCACTCCGCACACATTCCGTTCCAGTTCTGCCCCGCATTTGTCCAGTAGAGCCAGTCCGACGAATCAATTTTTTCGTCCGGATTGAGATCGAACCACCTCTCTTCACGCACATCCCATGCAATGGGCAGGCATTGCAGGCGCCCCCCCCCAAAAGGGACAAGATATTGCTGAAGGGGATACCATCCGAAGGTATGGGTAATTTCATATTCCGGCATTCGACCTTCGGGCCCCTGAGTACGAACATAAAATCTCCCCTCTTTCCGGTAGAACTCGGATGTTATCCCGTGACTCGAAAACCGGGCGTTATTGAAATTACCAAGGACGGTTTCTTCATTAGCAACAGCCATGGCGTGGTCGTGATGGGAATCCTGCCAGTTATTGAACTCCTTTCTATGGCAGTCGGCACATTTCAAACTGCCGACAAAGGAATAATGATCCGCTGGTTGATCGAACTTCGGGGAAGAGGAAATAAAGGAACTCCTTAAAAGATAAACGGGAATGGACAATACAATAATGATGGTGGCGATCAGGCCCGTTACCCGCCATCCCTTCATGACAGCCCCTTTTTCACATAGGTAAGCTGATTCTTCAGGAATTTTTCTCGCTCGATGCGTTTACCTGTATCTACCTTCACCATGTTATTTTCGATATGTACAGGAAACATATCGAGGGGTCTTGCAGCCGGGGCGGTAATAACACTGCCATTACTATCGAATGATGATCCGTGACAAGGGCATGCAAACCGTTTCTCTTTTTCCTCCCAGGGGACGGTACACCCGAGATGGGTGCATTTGCTGGACAACGCGAGAAATCCGCCGTCCGCCATTCTGCAGAGATAAAACCTGCCCTGTATGTTGGCTGTCACGGAATTCACCGGAAAACTGTCCGCGTACCCGGCTTCAATTAAATTTTCGGATTTCCCGGATATTTTTCCGGTCTTTCCTCTTTTCAGAAACGTTATTATAACAGCGATCAACTCCCCAATGGCGGCGATTCCCAACACTGTCCACAGAATGGTCAGGAAAGACCTTCGGGAAGGTGGGTTCGGCAGTTTTTTTGATCTTTCCCCTATTTGAACGTATCATATATTTCTCTTTTCAATTGGCCATTTATGAACGGGCGTTAGAAAGGCCTTGCCAGTTTCATCCCCTCACCCCTGAACCAGATACCGATGATAGTGAAAACAATAAACACCGTAATGAAAAACACAAAAACCATCTGCACCTTTTCATTCCTATCGGGTGAAAAGAGCTTCACCGCAAGCAGGTAAAGAAGCGTGCACAATAAAAATACAACCAGAAAAGGAATCAAACCGTTACTGACTATCGGCGACACACCAGGTATCCACGCCACAAAATCAACGACATATTCATCCAGGAGGATTCCCGCCGGGGCCAGCATAATAGCTGCAATGAAAGAAACGATTGCCATGAATCGTCCCTTTGAAGAGACAAACCATATGCCCTCACGGCTGGAAGGATACTTGCCGCGGGCTGCCCCCAACAATCCCAGAAGAACCAGTAAGGGGATGATACAAACAGCATACAGCGGATGGAAATGAAGAAGAATCTCCTGGAAACCCATAAAATACCAGGGCGCTTTTGTGGGATTCGGACTCAATCCGGGATTCGCTTTTTCTCCAAGGGGAGCATTGAAAAATATGGAAATGCAAAAAACAAACGCGACCAAAACAAGGGCGACAACAAGTTCCCGCAGCATCAGGTCCTGGATGGAAGAGACCTTCTTTTCTCCTGAAGAAGATACGGGGACGACGATCCCGCCGGCCTTGCGTACACGCCAGAAATGAAACGGCATCAGCAGTATTATGACTGCCGGCAGAAAAGCCGTATGAGCGGCATAAAAAATCGAGAGGGTGGATGAACCGACGTCACGCCCTCCCCTTATCGCCAGTTGCATCCCCTTTCCTATCCATGGGACATACTCCATCATGCCCGTGCAGATGGTAACTGCCCAGTAGGAGAGTTGATCCCATGGCAGCAGGTATCCACTGAAGTTAAAAAGTAAAATAATTAGAAGCAGCCCAATGCCGATAACCCAATTCAGCCGCCTGGGCGGATGGTAAGCGGATGTAAAGAAGACTCTCAGGAGATGAAAAGATCCGACAATAACGAGAAAATTAGCCGACCAGTAATGAATGTTGCGAATAAAGGGGCCGAACGTAACAGTATCTGTCAGGTAAGTAATGGAATCATATGCCCTGTCAGGAAAGGGCAGATAGTAAAATTTCAATAGCAGACCGGTAGCAAAAAGCAAGGCAATCAGTGTGACCGCCATTCCCCCCAGCCCGAAGGTCAGGGTAAAATCAAGTGCCTTTTCGTCAACCTTTTTCGGTCTGAAATGTAACATCAGGCTTTTATGCATGAAGAGGACCTTATTATCTATTGATAAATGAGTCAATACAGTCAGTAATACAGTATGGATATTTGCAGGCAAACTTGATATGAATGGAAAATTGCATTTCGTCCCCTTCATTTTGTTAATAATGGATCTTAAACAGGAGATCACAATGCCGAAATCCACAACTCCGAAATTGACAACAGTGCAGACGTTAGTAATCACCCTGCTGATCATTGGCCTGGGCGCCGCTGCCCATGGAATGGGCTGCAAACCCCAATCGACCCAACGCCCGAACATACTGTTAATTATCTCAGACGATATCGGCATGGACGTAACTACGGACATGGTCCCGGGCCTGATCGAGAACCTGAATAAAAAATATGGGCCTTCCGGCCGTAATCATCCCGGCTACAAGGCAATCAAGGGATTACCGGCGTCAACCCCCAGTCTGGACAAACTGGCTCATGAGGGAATGTTTTTTACCAATGTATGGGCACACCCCTTCTGCTCACCCACGCGTGCCGCAATACTGACCGGACTCTTTGGTAAAAAAGCCGGGGTGCTCACATTTGCGGATCCGCTATCCCGAAAGCACACCTCTTTCGTACAAAAGCTGAAGGATGACGGCGGTTACAGCACCGCACTCTTCGGCAAGTGGCATTTGTCCGGTTTTGCGATGGATGAAAATAACAAACCCGATTTCCCCGGTTTAAAACCGAAAGAGGCCGGCTTTGAACTCTTCAGAGGAAACCTAAACGCCGCCATCGCCTCCTACTGGAAATACGACTATCACGTCCAGGATGATGGAACACCCGCAAACGAGTATAAAACCGAAACGGCTCCTGAACGAACCCTGCCCGGATTGGCCGCCAGCAAATATGCGCCGCAGGTGAAAGTGGCCGATGCCATCGAGTGGATAACCGGAAATGAAACGGAAAATCCAGACAAACCATGGTTTGCCTGGGTTGCATTCAATCTTTCTCACACCACCATTATCCAGCAGCCCAGTGCCATGGCCGTTCCGGATGCCGCCACGCTGGACAAAAAGAGCCTGGAAGAGATGAAAGCCTGCGGCGGTAAATTCGGATCGAATGATGCCGGGACCTGCAGTGGGGAGTCGCTCATGCGTGCCATGACGAACTCTCTGGACCACGGTGACGGGCATACTGCTCGATGCGGTAGACAAACTCGATCCAAACACCTATGTAATCTTCATCAGCGATAACGGGACCCCCATGTACGGCAGGCCGAACCTGAATTATATCGACAATATGTACATCACCAGAAAAGGACGCGGAAAAGGAACCGCGTATGAAAGCGGCGCTCTCGTCCCCATGGTGGTAAAAGGCCCCGGCATCAAGGCCGATACCAGCAGTGACACCCTCGCCCACGCCGCGGATATTTTTTCCACGTCTTGTCGCTTGCAGGGCTTGAAATACCGGACAAGGTGAATAACAGCGAAGGAACCGGTACAGTATCACTCGATGCGGTTTCTCTGGCCCCGGTTCTGTTTAGTGGAAAAGATTCCGTACGAGATCCCGACAAGGGATATGTCCTCACGGAATCGATAAACCTAATGGCAAATGGCACGCCCCACATCGGCGCCCGCAACAAGAACTACAAACTGGTATGCGCCGGCGGCAACACACCGGAGTATTGTGAATTCTACAATCTCGAGGATGATCCGCTGGAAGAATACCCCCTGCCGAAACCCGAAAGCTGCGCCGGGTATTCCGAAGGCAGTTTGACACCGGCAAGTCCGGAATGGAATTATTGCCGCCTGATGGAAGTCGTCAGGGATTATGCCTATAACCCGAAACAGAAAAAAGTCAGAGGATCAGTTCATAACGCTTCCTGAATAATTTCGGTCATCCTTTCGGGAAGGATGATTTTTGCGGAAAGGTATAAAGCGTTTGCTGAAAACCTTTTTTATCGGATTCTTGACATGTAGCGTTTAGCTAAGTATATTAGCTAATATGATGAGCGTGTTTTTATGGAGAAAAGATGGATACTTTGCAGGTAAATATTCATGAGGCCAAGACTCAATTGTCGAAACTGATACAGGCGGCAATCAATGGCAAGGAGGTCATAATTGCCAGGGGAAACAAGCCTGTTGTAAAGTTTGAGGTTCTGGCCGAGGCAAAAGCTGAAAGAAAAATCGGAAATGCAAAAGACCTTCTGGTATTTATGTCGGATGATTTTGATGAACCGCTTGATGATTTCAAGGAATACATGGAATGAAAATCCTGTTGGATACCCATGCTTTTCTATGGTTGATTACCGGCAATGAACGACTCAGCGAAACCTCCCGCAAGACTTTTCTAAATACTTAAAATCGTTTATATTTCAGCATCGTCAGCCTATGGGAAATATGTATAAAAAAGAGTCTTGATAAGATTTCCCTGAGAAATAAGTTGCTTGATATAATTCAGGAAGAGATGAAAGCAAATTCCATCCAGTGGCTTCCGGTTGAAATTTCACACTGTGTTAGAGTTATAGAACTTCCCTTTCATCACAGGGACCCGTTTGATCGCATGTTGATTGCACAGGCAATAACAGAAGATCTTTCAATTCTTTCCCGTGATCACCGCTTTCCGGCATATAATATAAAATGTATATGGTAATTACAGGACATACCGGAAATCATATTCTTTTCGTTTTCAAAAAACTGCTCCCTACCATTCGGTCATTCATTCTTCCTTGGTGAGTTCCTTATAGATAACCTCCACAAGCGAAGGCCAGCGGCTTTCCCCAAGGGGAATTCCAAACGACGCTTTGATCTGATCAAGACTTTTACCTTCCTCTATTAAAGCCATAGCTTTTTGCTGTTTCTCAATGAGCGTTTTACGCAAACTTTCAACCTCAACCTTCTTCACGGGCTCGGCATGGCCACTGAGGTACCAATCCGCGTCAAGCTCAAGTATTTTCTTCAGAACCTCCGCCAATCCCTGAAACTCCCGTTTTTATGCATATGGATCAACGGGTCCCGGCCCTTGAAAAACAGGTCTCCTATAATGGCCACATTATCGCCGGGAATATAGATCACGATATCCCCATCCGTGTGGGCCGGGCCGAAATAGAAAAGATTGATTTCGATGTCCCCGCTATACATGTTCATTCGATGAAAGAAGGTTTCGTTGGGGAGAGGGAGCTTCACGGGCCCTGTTTCGTTGGCTTTTTCAATATGCCCGGCCGAATGGTCATGGGCTATAATATCGATCCCTCCGGGAAAGCCGGGTATCCCGTTCACATGATCGCCATCACTATGTGTGATAAGCAGGTTCGAGATCGGTTTGTCCGTGGTTTCTTTTATGGCCTCGATCATCTCTTTGGCAGACTGGTCCGTCATCTTTGCGTCGACGGCATAGACTTCTCTGTCTCCAACGATAAAAGCGCAATTGGCCCCCATGCCACCCCGGACCTCGTAAACATGTTTGCTGATTTTATGTACACTGACAGGAGCGGATTCCTGCCTGTATTGAGCAGGCTGTGTTTTTTGCTGCTGGCCATGGACCGGTAGAGCAGCCATCACCAAAACGATTGCCAAAAGGGATATGTTTTTTCTAATCATCGGCTAAGATCTCCTTATGTCAAGAAGTTGCTTTCTGATCCGCTTCCCTGAAACGTTCAGCCAGTGCTCGTATAAAAGGTCCGAGCCATGTTCCGCTTCCAAGCTCTTCTTCAAACTGTCGCCCTTTTATGACTGCAACAGTAACGTCTGTTATGGCTTCAACACTTGCGGACCGCGGGCCGTCGGTCAATATTGCCGTCTCTCCAAAGACTTCGCCATTACCCATTATGCGCAATTCAACATCTTCACCATCAACCGTCTTGAACGCGCGACATTCTCCGGATTTTATAATGTATGCCTCATCTCCCTGTCCGCCCTCTCGCACAATCAGATCACCAGCCTTGTACATCCTTCCGGGGAAACGCTCACTTCCCTCAAGAAAACTTTCCAGATCATTCCTGAGTTCTTCAACGCTTTGATGTCTATCTGCCGGGTCCTTGCTCATGGCCTTCATGGTGATCCGGACAAGCCCGACAGGAAGCGGAAAATCAACCCTTTTATCAGGTGGCTGGAATTCACACTTTTTTGCATTAGCAGTCATTTCCTGAAGAGATTTTCCCGGAATAGGGAATTCCCCGGTCAGGATTTCATAAAGAATAGCACCCAACGTAAAAACATCGCTTCGCTCATCAACGGCCTTCAATTCTCCACTCGCCTGCTCCGGAGGCATATAGCATGGCGTTCCTACTATGCTTCCTTTTCTCTCTTTTCGAAAAGTATAGTATTTCCGTTTTTTAACTTCGGATATATCTATGTCGGAACAGGCTTGATCCACTCTCTTTCTGAGATATGCCACCCCCCAGTCCATAAGGTATACCTGCCCGAAATTTCCGACCATGATATTATCCGGTTTGAGATCCCGGTGCAGAACCCCCTTGCTGTGCGCATACGCAACGGCATCACAAACCTTGAGCATGATCTGTATCAGGTTGAAAATGTCCCTCTCGGTCCTTGTGGGCAGCTCTTTTTCGTTGATTATTTCGTAGAGGGGTTTTCCGATGACCTTCTTCATTGTAAAAAACAACCGCTTTTTCTTATCAATACCCAGCTCATAGATCGGTACGATATTCGGGTGATCGAGCTGCGCCGTAATCTGTGCCTCCACAACCATCAGGCCGAGTTCATCCTCATCTATGTTTCTGTCCTCACGGAGAACCTTCATGGCCACCTTACGCATCAGATTTGTGTCAACAGCCTCCATGAGCAGAGACATGCCGCCTTCTCCAAACTGTTGTCCGGCAACAAGCCTTCGCTGGACTTTCATTTCCGGCTTTCTGGGCTCTATACAGATTGCATCTTCGGACATAGCTTCCTCCAATCTGTCAAAACAATGCGTCGATGAATTTAATCGGATCAAAATCCTGGAGGTCTTCGGTACCCTCCCCAACTCCGATATATTTCAATGGAAGGCCAAGTGAATGGCAAATGCTGATGACGATGCCGCCCTTGGCGGTTCCGTCGAGTTTGGTAAGCGCGATTCCGGTCACCCCCATGGCTTCATGAAACAGCTTGGCCTGGGATAGAGCGTTCTGACCGGTCGTCGCATCGAGAACCAGGAGGATCTCGTGGGGTGCGTCGGGCCGGACCTTACCGATGGCCCGTTTGATTTTCTTCAGCTCCTCCATGAGATTTACCTTTGTGTGGAGTCGCCCGGCAGTGTCCACCAGAACCAGGTCCGATTTCCGGGAGACGGCAGCTGTTATGCCGTCAAAAGCCACCGCCGCGGGATCCGAATTGTCTTTATGTTTGACTATATCGGCCCCCGCCCGGTCGGCCCAGATAGTAAGCTGCTCGATGGCAGCGGCCCGAAATGTATCCGCGGCGGCAATCAGGACCTTTTCACCGGAGGCCTGCGCCCGGGCGGCCAGTTTCCCGATGGTGGTGGTTTTTCCGACACCGTTGACCCCCACCACCATAACCACCCTTGGTTTTGCCGATTCAATTAACGGTTGCGCTTCCCCCGTGGGCAGAAGCGAGAGTATCTCTTCCTTTAAAACCGCTTTGAGTCCCTCGGCATCACCGATTTTCGATGCCTTTTTTGATATTCCCGCCATGAGGGCAAGTGTCGTCTCAACCCCCAGATCGGCGGTAATAAGACGCCCTTCGAGTTCCTCCAGAAAATCATCGTCGAGGTTCAGTCCACTGGAAAACAGCTTGTCGATATCCGTGTTCAAAAAATCCCGTGTCTTCGAAAGCCCCGATTTCAGTCGCTGAAAAAGCCCGTTCCCTTTTTTATCGCCTCCCGGCATCTCTTCAGGTGCGTCCGCCGTTTCATCATCAGGAATATCCACCGGGACAATGCTTTCAACTTCGGTTGCGATATCATCCTCTGAATTCTCTACAGCTGTCTCCTCAACCGGCGGCAAGCCGTTATCCTCTTTGGGCATTTTCTTTTTAAACCATTTCACGACGATTAATAGTCCCTTTTATGGAAAGTAGGTTGAGCCATTTTCAAAGCGTTTTCCCAACACATGCGGGATCAAGCCCAAAGCGGATCTCCCTCTCGGGGATCGGCCCCCAAAGAGACGTTTTGAAATTGGCTGAGTTACAAAAACAAAGAAGGTCGCCGTTAAGCAACCTCTTCAAATTAAGATCAAATTACATTAAAAACCATTCGAATTCAAGGTCCAGAAGGACAAAGAAACACCTTTCGCCCCCTCTTTCTTCCAACTCCTTATATGAAACTGAAATTAAAAACTTGAAATCCCCCTGGCAAGCCAACCTCCGGTAATTTCCGATCTTCCGCTTTTCGGCCTTTCGCCTTTTCCGATCTCCGATCTCCGACTTCTGACCTCTGGCCGTTTGCCCTCCGTCCCTACGCCGCCTCCCGCTCCAAATTAACCGAAACCACTTTTGAAACCCCTTTTTTCTCCATGGTAATCCCGAACAGCATGTCCGCGAACTCCATACTCTGTTTGTTATGGGTGATCATCACGATCTGAGACTTTTCACCGATAAAACGGAGCATTTCGTTAAACCGTGTCACATTGGCATCATCCAGAGGCGCATCGATTTCATCCATAAGGCAGAAGGATGCCGGCTTCAACAGGAAAATTGAAAAAATGAAAGCAATGGCCGACAACGCCTTCTCACCACCCGAAAGCAGACTCAACCGGGTAAGCTTCTTGCCGGGGGGAAGAACCATGAACTCCACACCGGACTCGAGGGGTTTGTCCGGTTCAGTCAACACCAGCTCGGCCGTTCCACCGGAAAAGAGCCTCGGAAACACCTCTTTGAGCTTCTCGTTCACGTTCTGAAGCGTTTTAACAAACAGATCCTGGGTGATCCGGTTGATTTTCCGTATCACTTTATGGAGATCATCAATGGCCTGATTGAGGTCGTCCCGCTGGGCCGTCAGGAATGTATGCCGCTCGTTGAACTGTTCATATTCCTTAATGGCACTCAAGTTGACATCGCCGATACGCTCCACCAGTTTTTTATATCGGGCCAGTTCTTTTTCAAGCTGTTCCGGTGTCTTGGACGACTCGGGATTTTCTCTGTTTTCCTGCAGTATTTCCTCGTGCATCTGCTTCAATTCGGCGAAAGTCCGCTGATAACGCTCTTCGATACGGGAGACGACATTTTCCCGCTTCATGTGCATCTGGGATTGTTCCACCTCCAGGAACCTTATTTTCTGCAGGGTCTCTTCCCTTTGGCTCTGGATATCGGAGATCGCCGTATCCTTGTCTTTGAGCTGGGATGAGATGGCATTGTATTCGACCTCATTGTTTTCAAGCTCTTTTTCTAGCGCCTTGATGGCCTCATACATACCTGAAAGCTGCTGATCAAACACCGCCACTTTTTGAGTCGAAGCAACGCGTTTATTGGTCTTCAGTGTAATCTCCGCATCAAGCTGCTGCAATCGCTCAAGCGCATCCGCCTGGAAATCTTTTAGGCGGCGGAGACTGGAGCGCCGGTTATCAAGAGTCGCCGACAGGGTGTTCTGTTTGATTTTCAAGTCGACCACCCGCTGTTTAAACTCCTCCATATCCATCTGGACCGTTTCAATCTGATCGGAGGCATCGAGCACCTGTCCCTGTTTCTCCTTGATCTCTCCTTCAAGCTTGGCGAGTGCGGCCTTGAATTTGTTCATCTCGGCATCCACATCGTTCTTTTCACCAAGCAGCTGCTCCTGCTCCAGACCGATAACTTCAAGATGATGCCGGGCATGTTTCAGCTCTTCGGTTACTTTATAGAGCGCTTTTTCCGCTTCCATCTCTTCGCGCTGGAGCCGGTTTTTCTTTTCAATCAGCTGCTGCAATGCGGTCTCCGCATTACGAAGTGCACTCTCAAGCTCGGCCTGTCGTTTGGCCGCGGCATCGATCTCGACATCCAGATTGTCGATCTTTTCCTTGAGTTCTTTGATCTCACTTTTTTTCTGCAAAATTCCGGAAAGCTTATCAGGACTGCCGCCGATCATGATCCCCTGGGGTGAAATCACATCTCCCCCTTTTGTCACGATGGCCTGGAACGTCCCATTCCGCCGGCAGATCGCCATGGCTTCCGTCAGGTCCTCCGCCACTGCCACATGACCCAGCAATGCATCGGCGGCTTTTTCAAAGCCCGCTTTAACCCGTACATAACGAAGCAGCTTCCGCTCTTCATCGATGCCGTTCCCATTCCCCGGATTCGCGGGTTTCACATCGTTCATGGGGACAAACCCGCTTCGCCCGGCGCCGGACGCCTGGAGATAACCGATGGCATCCACACCCGTCTGTTGGTCCTGAACCAGGACATACTGCAATGACTCTCCGAGCACGGCTTCAACCGCCGCCTCGTATGTGTGGTCAGGCTCCAGGATGTCCGCCATCAATCCAAGAATAGTATCCCTGGCTGGCGGACGGACATCCTGTCCCGGTAAGTTCTCCTCCTCCGGAGCCGTCATGATCGCTTTCACACCGTCCCGATACCATTCAAAATTTTCCTCCATCTTTTTCAAGGCGGAATATCTGGATCGGTATGCTTTTCGGTCAAGTTCAAGCGTATGAAACTTTTTTACCTGTTCGCTAAGGGCCTGACGCGTCTCACGAAGCGTCGTTTCGGCGTCAGCTACTTTGCGAACGGTCTCTTCGGCCTCTTCTTTTACTGTCGCAAGGTTCTCCGAAGCACGGGCCTCATGGGAATTGAGTTCTTCAACCTTCCTTCTGGCAAGGGCCTCCTGCTCATCCGCCTGCCGGAGTCGCCGGTTCAGACTCTCCTTGGTATTGGCTGCGTGCTGATAAACATTTCTGTATTGGGCTTCCTGGGCGGTCAGTTCCGAAAGCTCTTTCCTGCGCGCTTCCAGGGTCTGGTTCAAATTCGACAATTGCCTGCCGACTTCCTGGGCGATACGTTCCTCTTTTTGGGCCTCCCCCCCTACCGTGTCGATCTGTTGTTGGGTTTGGACGATCTCTTCCTCCGCCTGGGATATTTCCGTCAGGATTCCCCGGTTCTTCTCTTCGAGATCCGACTTGACCGACCCCAACCCCTTTATTTCGCCGGATAGCCGATCGATCTCCTCGCGCAGGTGGGACAGCTCGGTTTCCGTCCGGTCGGCGCGCCGCTGATTTTCAAACTGCCTGGCTTTCTGGGAGGAAATCGCCTGGTCTTTCTGGTGTCGCTTGAGTTTGATCTCCTCGACGGCCGCATCCAGTTTCTTGAGTTCCGAACTATGGGCAATGTCCGAATCCTTGAGGCCGGCAAGCAGTTCATCGGCTTTATCGATCTGATTCGTAAAATCCTGGAAATAATGAACCGACAACTGGACATCCAGTTCCTGTATATTTTCCTGATATTTTTTAAAAAGCTCCGCTTTTCGTGCCTGACGCTTGAGACCGCTCATCTGTCGGGACACTTCCTTGATGATATCACTGACACGATACAGATTCTGCTTGGTGGCATCGACTTTTCGAAGGGCTTCCACCTTGCGATTCTTGTAGCGGGTCACCCCGGCGGCCTCCTCGATGAAAAACCTGCGTTTCTCGGGATCCGCTTCTGTAATGGCGCCGATATTACCCTGTTGAATGACCGCATAGGACCTGGCGCCCATTCCGCTTCCCAGGAACACATTGGTGATGTCTTTCAGGCGACAGGGCTGTTTATTGATAAAGTAGCCGCTTTCTCCGGATCGATACAACCGGCGGGTAATATTTATTTCCGAGAAGTCCCGGAGTTCCTCGGGCGCACTGCCGTTGTCGTTGGCAAGGGTCAGAGATACCTCGGCCATATTGACGGCCGCCTGTCCGTTTGTACCGGCAAAAATAATATCGTCTTTATCCTTGCCCCTGAGCTGCTTTAAACTCTGCTCTCCCATTACCCAGCGGATTGCATCCACGATATTGCTTTTTCCACACCCATTGGGACCCACGACCGCGGAAACACCCGGTGGGAAAGCGATGCTGGCCTTTTCTGGAAAAGATTTAAATCCAAAGATTTCAAGTTTCTTCAGCTTCATTCCGGAAAAATCTCCTTCTAAGAATTTATGACGTTCAGACGCCAACTCCAGAGCTGATTTATCATGAATTTGGATAGCAGAGTGAAGTGGATTTGTAAAGCAAAAAAACACAACGGAAGGTATGTCAAAGAGGTGTTGGATACAATATATGGGAATAACATGATATTCCCGCGGGCTGCTCGGAACCAATAAAAGGCCCGGAATCGAGAGCCGAAATCAATATTCCAAATGAATCCCGGGAGGTTTCGGGTTTCAGGTGTCAGGTTTCAGGCCGTTCCATACCGGACTTGATGTTGTGCACCAATCATCATATAAGATTTATCATGTTAGTGTATTTGAAAAAATATTGGTTTATTTTTGGACTCGCCGTCATTTTCGTCCTGGTCCTTGGTGATACAACGGGAACCCTTACATCTTCAGGAAAATGGATAAAAAATCACCATGGTACGGATCTTATGATGTGTTTTATTTTTCTGTGTTCCGGTCTGATGCTCGACACCCAGAAAATTCGGTCCGGCATCGGGAATTTGAAAAGTATCGGCGCGGCATTGTTTCTGATATTTATCGCAGCCCCGGCGCTTGCCTTTCTATTAGGGAAATTCCCCCTCAGGTACGAAATTATTGTCGGATTTTTCATAGTATCGGCCGCCCCGACCACACTCAGCAGCGGGGTAGTCATGACGACCGCTTCCGGCGGGAACATGCCCCATGCCCTTCTGGTCAGTTTGATGACAAACGCCATGGCAGTGCTCACCGTACCGCTGACCCTGCCACTGCTGCTGGGAAAGCCGGACTCCGGGAACTCGATTGTAATCGATCAGTATGCATTGATACTGAAAATCGGACTCCTGGTGCTCCTGCCGCTGGCCGCCGGGCTGTTGCTTCGATTCATTTTGAAAATTCCTCCGAACCGTCCGGTGACGACGCTACAGTTGATTAACCAGCTTCTTATTCTCACCATTGTCGGTGTCGGCCTTGCCCAGGCGAGAACCGCCCTGTTCACGGGGGGCTTTCAGATCGGTATCATCCTGTTACTGGCAGTGCTGTTTCACGGGATCATGCTTTCGATCGCCGCCTTGATCAGCCGTGCCCTTCACCTTCCCGCAGAATTCAAAAAAAGCGTTCTTTTTATGGGCAGTCAAAAAACGCTGCCCCTCACCCTCATGGTCCAGGTATCGACGTTTCCCGCATATCCTCTGGCGCTGGTGGTGTGTGTGCTTCATCACCTGGCGCAATTGTTCATAGATGGATATCTTGTGGGCAGACTGCAATCGGCCCCAAAGCGGAATAAATAATTCGACAGCGCCGCGGCAAACAAACACATTGACGCGGCAAACAAACACATTGACACGGACGGCCCCGAAAAGTTATTTTAAGAGCATGAAAACACCGAACATCCAGAAAAAAATGGAATTAATCGCAATGGTGGCCCTCGAATCTGCGAGAAAGCTTTCTCTGGAAGGAAAAGGACTCAGCTATGAAGCGCTTACGGCCGCGCTCAAGAACAGTGAAGAGTTGGTGGAGGCCCTGAACTCCCCCGCCTCCGGAAAATCCCAGAAAGAGGAAATGCTTCGGCTCAAAAAAGAGGTTGAAAAACTCACGCTTAAAAACAAAAAAATAACCGCGCATAGAAGAGAATTAACCGTTCAGCTTGACGCTGCCGAAAATCAGGGCGTCCAGGGTAAAGCATTTATCCAGCGCGCCATTCCCGCCCTGATACAATTGGCCCGAACCGGGGATAACAGTCAGGTCCACAAGAACCTGAACCAGATCAAATCACTTGTAAAAAAAGCCGCCCCCCTCGATCAACTCGAGAATGCATTTCAGCAACTGAAAGAGAATACATACAGAACCGAGTTGGAAAAATCGCCTGTTAAACCGGCCTCCGGAAAAGCATCCTCCCTTTTCAATCTGTTCCGCCGACAAGCCCCGGATGGAGACTCGAATGCTTTGGTGCATTTCAAAGAAACATATCTGACAATTGTTCAGGAGCTCAGACTGAATCTGGACCAGACGGCACTGGATGAACTGACCAGGATTGAAAGGCGCCTTCGCGGCGAACTGCAATTCAATGATTTTTTCGAAATAAGAGATGATGTTCTTGTACTTCTGAAAAACTATATTTCGAGAATCAGCACCGAGCGGAAACAAGCCGCGGCATTTATTCTGGAAATCGGGAAACACCTGGCGGAGGTAGAACATCACCTGCTTCAATCCCTTGTTGTCGCCCAGAAAAACCGGGATGCCCATGTCCAGTTCACGGACACCATGGAAAAAGAGATGTCCGTTTTCCAGGAGGCCGTAGATTTCTCCCAATCTCTGGAAGAGCTGAAATCCAAAGTGGTGGCCAGCATTGCGGCTATCAAAAAAGCCGTCGAGAACAGCCGCCAGGATGTTTCTTCCCGTAATGAACAATCGGACCAGCAGGTTGTCGTTCTGAAAAAACATCTCGATCGCCTGAAAGGAGAGATCAAATCCGCCAGGCTACGGTCCGAGACACTGGAACACGAACTGCTCTCCGACCCGTTGACACGGGCATACAACCGCCGGGCCTATGACCAGCGCATCGACAATGAACTTAAACGCTATCACCGTTACAAAAACATATTTTCCATGCTCCTTCTGGATGTGGATCATTTCAAGCAAATCAACGACCAATACGGGCATTCGGTGGGGGACCTTTGTCTGAAAGAAATCATCAACCGAATCAAACCGCTCCTGCGTGAAACTGATTTTTTGGCACGCTACGGCGGTGAAGAATTTGTCATCATTTTGCCGGAAACCACAATCTCCGGAGCCGCGGAAGTGGCGGAAAAAATCAGGGCGCATATTGAGAAAACCGATTTTCTTCACAAAGGCGAACGCGTAAACATCACCATCAGCCTTGGCGGTACGGAAGCAGATGTTTCGGATAAAAACGGGGATGAGATTTTTGAGCGTGCGGACAAGGCGATGTATCAGGCAAAACAATCGGGCCGGAATAGAGTCGTCATTTTTTCCGAATCCGAGGAATCTTGATTTCAGGAGTCACTCGAAACCGAAAAAAACAGCGTGCAAGCGGTAAAACTACAGCGGAGGAACACAATGACACAAGAAAAATCCATGTCTCTTGATGAATTTCTGGAACATCCGGATATCAAAAAAGTGACCGACAAAATAAATGAAGAACTCTCCGAAAGAAGATCCTACCAACCCGAGCAATGCGAGGTTTTCTCATCCGCCTTCACGACCCTCACGGAAAGCAATGATATTGAATTTGAACTGGACCCGGAAGCGGCAAGGCAACTGCCGGACATCATCGCCAACAAAGTGCAATCCATTACCGGGGAAATCAACCCGGACAACGAATTTCAAAAACGCTATACCCGGCCCCTTCGAATCGGCATTGTCTTTTCGGGAGGACCTGCACCGGGGGGGCATAACGTTATCGGTGGGCTGTTCGACGCCGCCAAGAAAGCGAATCCCGAAAGTCGACTGTTCGGATTTTTGCTGGGGCCGGACGGCATTATTGAAAACCGCACGGTTGAGATAACGAAACAGATGGTGGATGACCATCGTAACCTCGGCGGATTCTGCATGATCAAGACCGGCCGGACCAAAATCGACACCGAAAAAAAAATGGCCATGAGCAAAGCCACCTGCAAACAACTTGGCCTTGACGCACTTGTGGTGGTGGGTGGAGACGACTCCAATACCAACGCAGCCTTTCTGGCCCAGGAAATGTTCTCCGACGGCGTTCAGGTGATCGGCGTACCCAAAACGATTGACGGGGATATTCAGGTCCGGGATGCAAACAATAAAGTGATCTGCGCCACCTCTTTTGGATTTCATACGGCTGCCAGATCTTTTGCCAAGGCCATCAGCAATTTGACCACGGACTGCAGCTCGGATGTCAAATACTGGCATATCTGCAAGGTCATGGGACGGGTGGCAAGCCATCTGGCCCTGGAGGTGGCGCTCCAGACCCATGCCAACATGACCCTTGTGGGTGAAGATCTGGCGGATTATATCGACCTTCAGCGCCTCGAAAAAGCGGAAAAAGATGCAACGGTCGATTACAGTGCTTACGGCATGACCCTGCGGCACCTCTCCCGGGTAATCTGTGACGGCATCGTTCGCAGGGCAGCGGTGGGAAAGAATTACGGCGTCATTGTCATTCCCGAGGGCGTCCTGGAGTTCATCAATGAAATTCAGGTGTTCATCACAAAGCTCAACACCATCATCGCCGATTACAACGATACCCACGACAAAAGTTTTCATTCCCAGTTTCGTCTCCTTGAAGAAAAACTGGAATACCTGCGGCGTCTCTCCCGGGGGGATGCCAAGGGAGGGGCGCCGGGAATCTGGAATGCACGGGATGACGAGCTTTTCAGCGATCTGCCGACCTTTTTCCAGGAAGGCCTTCTGACCGA
This sequence comes from Desulfobacterales bacterium, assembly GCA_963677545.2. Taxonomy (GTDB): domain Bacteria; phylum Desulfobacterota; class Desulfobacteria; order Desulfobacterales; family JAFDDL01; genus JBECKW01. The sequence continues at coordinate 84,979 of CAXXKH010000039.1, forward strand.
ACGGGACAGCCATGGCAACTTTCAGTTTTCTCTAGTCGAAACGGACAAAATTCTCCTGGGTCTGGTGGTCGACTATCTGAATATTCTGAAGGAAAAGGGCGTCTACAAAACAGGCATCGGGAATGAATACTACCGGGAAACGATGAGAAAAGCCGGCTTGGACGCGGATCTCTACGGCCCCACACTATTCCAGAACTACAATGATCATACCTATTATCTTGTTCGGCCGGAAATTATTTCTCTTAAAACCCTTAATCAGGCACTGGTAAAAAAAGACCTGATTCAAACCGATGAAAAAATCCCCGCCGCCGTTGAAAAAATTTATAATGCGTCCGTCCCGAAATTCAAAACCCAGCTTCACTTCTACGGATACGACGGTCGCGGCAGTGATCCCACCCGCTTTGACTGTATGTATACCTATAATTTAGGCCTGACCGTCTTCAGCCTGATAGCAAACGGTGCAACAGGCCAAATGGCCGCCATCCGGCATCTTGAAAAGGATTTCCATCTCTGGGAACCGATCGGTATTCCCCTGGCGCATCTGATGCATCTGGAAGAGAGAAAAGGGAAACTCACGCTGGTACTGGAAAAAAGCATTGTGGATATTCATTCGCCGGCGTTCCAGGTAGTAAAAGCCTTCAGGGACAAATGGCTCGCCGCCACCCCGGACGAGGATGATTATCGTCGTCCGGGTCCCATTCGTTTTACCGGTAAAAGTGAAGAAGACAGGCCCATGACACTGATGCTTAATGCGATATGGAATGACGGAAAAACAGGTAAAAATGGATAACGTGTGTTTGACGTCTCGTGGATTTAGTTTGGCGACATATTGCGTTGTATGACCTTAGGGCTCACGCAAAAATAACACTACATTAATAGAGGCCAACATATTCATTATGAGGGCGGCGATAAAGTCGGTGGTAACCATTAATGGCCTTATTACAAACAAAAATACGACAAAAGCAATATGAGAACTTTGGCCTTGACAATTGAATATATATGGGCTAATAGTCTCATTATGAAAACAACAAAATATTCCCTCAGGGACATTAGGCAATTCTTCGGCGAGCATAAGATCGCCACTCTGGACCAACTTCGAGCTTTGCTGGGAAACCCGGCCCGCTGTACGGTTTTTCGCAAGTTGGAGGAGCTTCAGTATTTGAGCAGCTACTCGCACCGGGGAAAATACTACACACTTAAATCCATTGCGCGGTTTTCTCCACAGGGCTTGTGGATTTACAATTCGGTCCGGTTCTCCGCGTTCGGCAATTTGCTGCAGACTGCGGAAGCGTTTGTTGAGAATTCCGAAGCCGGGTACAGCGCCTCCGAACTCATGGAGATTCTTCACGTAAAAACCAAACATGCTCTTACCCAGTTACATCGAGAAGGCCGTTTGCAGCGGGAAAAGATTGAATCTGTTTTCATATACATGTCCGCAGAAAAAGTTGTTGCGACCAAGCAGCGGAAAACGCGAAAGGCCCTTTTAAAAGAATCAACAGCGGCTATGATTGTCACAAATCCCGACTTGGCAACTGAAGAGGCCAAAGCGCTGCTTCTTTTGTTTTGCAGTATGCTGGATGAAAGACAGCGCCGCTTATATGCCGGACTCGAATCCTTGAAACTCGGCCATGGCGGCGACGCATACATTGCCTCTTTGTTGGGGCTTGATCCCCATACAGTGGCAAAAGGACGCCGGGAACTCATGAGTGGAGATTTAACCCCCGGCGAAAGGATCAGGGCCAAAGGCGCCGGACGTCCTTTACAGGAAAAAAAACTCCTCAAATAATGGACGAAATTGCCGACATCATGAAATACGAAACAGCAGGAGATCCGGTAAGCGGCTGCAAGTGGACGCGAAAGACGACTGGCAAAATCGCGAAGCAGCTCGAACGCGTTGGCATCCAGGTTTCGGCCAAAACAGTCGGCCGGCTTCTCAAGAAAATGAACTATTCCCTTCGGGTGAATTTGAAATGCCTGGAGTCCGGTCTTAAAAATCCACCGCCGCCCCGTAAGCGAGATCAGCAGTTTCGATACATTCGATCCCAGATTAAAGATTTTGCGGCCAATGGTTTTCCCGTTATCAGTGTGGATAGCAAAAGCCGGGAACTGGTCGGACCGTTTTATCACCCTGGCGCCATCTGGAGCCAAAAGCCCCTCCGGGTGTTGGACCATGATTTTCCTTCCGATGCCAAGGGCGTTGCCCTCCCTTACGGCATCTATGACTTTAATCGCAACGAGGGTTTTGTTTGCGTGGGTACAAGCCGGGATACTGCCGAGTTCGCCGTAGACGCTATCCGAGACTGGTGGCAAAAGGCAGGATCGGACCTTTATCCCGATGCCGACCATATCCTGATTCTTGCGGATTGTGGCGGCAGCAACGGTTATCGCACGCGTATGTGGAAGCATCAACTTCAAAACGCTTTTTGCAGTCGCCATAAAATTCATGTGAAGGTTTGCCATTATCCGCCAGGAACTTCGAAATGGAATCCCATTGAGCATAAAATGTTTTCATTCATCAGCAACAATTGGGCAGCCCGTCCATTGGTTGATTACGAAACCGTTCTCAATTTCATTCGGACAACTAAAACCAAGGCCGGGCTTAAAATCCGTGCCGTCCTAAAAACAAAACAGTACCAGAGAGGAATACGTATTTCTGATAAGCAGATGCAAAATATCAACATCAAGTTCTACACACAACGGCCTGAATGGAATTACTCCATCAGTCCATTAGAAATGTGATTTTATTTTTTCGTGGGCACTTAGTATAGGTTTCAGGTGTCAGGTGTCAGGTGTCAGTTCCCGAGCTTGCCACTCCCGACACCTGACACCTGACACCTAATCATACCGATCTTCGACCTCTGGCATTACTCAATCTATCGCGGTAAGAATTTCAAATCCCTCCGCTTCCAGCTTTTTCCTTATTCCGGCCGTTTTGCATGACTCAAGCCGGAAATAACATATCCGTTGCGCTTCCGGAAGCGGTGTGTGACTGATACTGATAATGTCCGCCCCGCTCTCCTGCACGACCTGCAGCGCCTTCCGGAGCGAGGCAGGCGCCTTGTCCACGACCACATCGATGCGTGAACTGGCCGTCAGAATTCCCATCATGTCGATAAAGGCCCGAAAAAGGTCGGTCTCGGTAACCACGCCGACCAGTTCTCCGTCATTGATTACCGGCATCCCGCTGATCTTGTGCCGATATACCAGCTTGGCGGCGACCTCGATATCCTCATCCGGCGATACGGTATAGGGTTCCCGGTTCACGATGTCCCGCAGAGAAACATCCCCCAGCATGGACGGTATCAATCCCTGTTTGAGATCCGAAAGGGTGATCCATCCCGTCAGCTTTTTCTTTCTGTCAACCACGGGCAGATGACGGATCCTGTTCTCCTTCATCAGCGCAAGGGCATTCTGAATAGTCGTCTCATCCGTGATTGTAATCGGGTCTGAAACCATGAGGGATTGAATTTTCATATAGTGTTCCTCTTTATGCTTATTGATTGGTTCGCAGCACTCTCGCCGCTTCCAGAGCAAAATAGGTAAGAATCGTATCGGCGCCGGCACGTTTGATGGCGGTAAGACTCTCCATCATCACCTTTTCCCCATCCAACCAGCCCATCTGATGCGCCGCTTTGATCATGGCATATTCTCCGCTCACATTATAGGCAGCCATGGGCAGATCGATTTCCTCCCGAATACGGCTGATGATATCCAGGTAAGGAAGTGCCGGTTTGACCATAATAATATCGGCGCCCTCCTCGATATCGAGGGTCGCTTCCCGGACGGCTTCCAAAGCGTTTGCGGGATCCATCTGATATGTCCGCCGGTCACCAAAGGTGGGGGCGGAGTGGGCGGCATCCCGAAACGGTCCATAATAGGCGGAGCAGTACTTCGCCGCATAGGACATGATCGGTGTATGACTGAACCCGTTCTCGTCCAGTGCCTCTCGGATCTCGGCTACCCGACCATCCATCATATCGGAGGGCGCCACCATGTCGGCCCCCGCTTGGGCATGGGAAAGCGCCGTCTTCGCCAGCAGGTCCAGTGTAGCATCATTATCGATATGCGATCCGTCCACAAAACCGCAATGGCCATGATCCGTATATTGACAGAGGCATACATCGGTAGTCACCACCAGATCCGGTACTTTGTCTTTGATCGCCCGGACAGCCTGCTGAACGATGCCGTCTTTTCGATACGCCTCGGTACCCAGGGGGTCTTTCTTGTCGGGAATACCGAAAATCATAACCGCCGGGATGCCGAGTTCTTGTGCCTCTTTTGCCACGGAAATCAGGTTGTCGATAGATAAATGAAAAACATCCGGCATGGACGCGATGGGAGTTTTGACCTTCTTTCCACTAACGGCAAACAGCGGCAGAATAAGATCGTCCGCCGTCAATACGGTCTCTCGTATCATTCTACGGAGTGCTTCACTCCGACGAAGGCGTCTGGGTCTGTAATCCGGAAACTGCATGTACGTTTCTCCTTTCCTGGAATTATGTCTCTATAAATTTCATAATCTATCCATCGAGATCAATCAAGACGATTTATTATCAATGCAGAATATACGGGGTGCGCACTGCCCGCACCACGCAAGTGACGCCATAAAAACGGCTTCTAGCCGATGCCGTTATTCCCTATCAGCCCGAAACTCCGTAAACGGTTTTAATCACGGCGGTAGGAAAAGATGCACGCGCAGGCGAGAAGCCGAACTAAAGCTGTTAAAAGCGCTCATATCACCCAATTTCAAAAACGTGGTCATTTTCGTCCGGTCCCTGTGTTGCCCGATTCGCTTTGCGGTTTAATTTCACGCATGAAGGGAAAAACGTTTTGAAAATGGCTCATATCGAATACTCTCAGTCAGACCGTTAAAGCATCCGCCGAATGATGTCAAGCATGACACGATTGAATTTTTCATTTTTTTTTGTGTCTCGGATACTGAGAAGTTAATTTCCCACTCGTGTGTTATTTCCGCCGATCACTGTGTAATTAATTTCATACTACCTTTGAAATGAATATTAAAAAATTCTATATAAACTTGAATATATTATATTTTCGATATAACCATCTTCTGGCCTCTATTTTGCATTTAATCAGACATAACAGCTTTTCCGAAATATTCAGCTCTCCGGGTTTTCAAAAGCCCCGGACAGGCACAGGCCATATTGTTTAGCGACCGGTGAAGAAAGGAGCGAACTTGAGGATCGGATTTATTTCAACGCAATTTTCCGGAACAGACAGCATATCCCTTGAATCAAGTAAATGGTCGGATCTGTTTGAAGCCGCCGGCCAGGATTGCTTCTGGTTTGCCGGCCGGTCCGACCGGCATCCCGATGCGAGCATGGTAGTGTCTCTGGCGCATTTTGATCATCCGAAGATCAAATCAATCAATACCCGGGTATTCGGAAAAACCAGCCGCGACCTTGAAACAACCGAGATAATTCATCGATTGAGGGGACAGCTAAAAGAGAAGCTTCATGTTTTTTTAAGGCGCTACCGGTTGGATCTGCTGGTCGTGGTAAATGCCGTGACGGTTCCCATGAATATCCCCCTGGGCCTCGCCATAACGGAAACCGTCGCGGAAACCGGTATTCCCACCATTGCACACCATTACAATTTTGCCTGGGGTAAATATCGTTTTGCTCGCAACGGTGTCACCGATTATCTGAGGATGGCATTTCCCCCAAAATTACCGAATATCGAACATGTGGTTATCAACTCGGTTGTAGGTGAAGAACTGGCGAACCGGCATGGGATTTCGTCAACCGTCATATCGAATATGAAGGTTCTCAGGAGCATGATTGGAACTGTTATCAAGACGCTGCCCAGTGGTTTTATCCGTCTCGAAACCGAAATGGATTCCCCTGATAACGTTATTGAATTCAGATCGGCATTGTCACATCGAAAGGTTGCGGCACTTTAAGCATACTAAAATGGTGTCATTGGAGATATTACAGGTCTTGAAAGCACATTAACATATGTGAGATACGTTACCTGTTATTGTTGTCGGGGCGACCTTCAACACGGTCGGGCAAACATTCAGGGCTACGCAGATAATCCCCCGTTGTAGGGGCGACCTGCTGGTCGCCCTTCCGCCGGGTCAACAAGCAGCTTTTCAGCTCTTCGCTTTTTCCGACCTTCCGACCTCCGGCCTCCGACCTCTTCGCAGTTACGCCGCCTTAGACAACTTGATCGCACACACCTTATATTCAGGAATTTTCGATATGGGATCAAGCGCCCCGTTGGTCAGCCTGTTGGCTGCCGCCTGGGCAAAATGAAAGGGGATAAAAACAGTTCCGGAAACAGCTTTCCGTGAAACTTTCAAACGCACCTGGATTTCACCCCGGCGCGAAGCCACCTTCACCATGCTGCCGTCTTCCAGCCCCATGGAAGCGGCATCCCGGCGGGAAACCTCCACAAAGCTCTCCGGCGCCCTGTTATTCAGGCCATCCGATTTCATGGTCATGGTGCCGGTATGATATTGGTACAGCACCCTGCCGGTGGTCAGATAGAGGGGATACTCCTCATCGGTCTGCTCATCCGGCAACTGATAAGCGATGGCATGAAAAAGTCCTTTACCGCGGGAGAACTGCTCCCCATGCAAAATGGGAGTCCCCGGATGTTCCGGATTCGGGCAGGGCCAGTGGAGTCCCACCTGCTCGATACGGTCATAGCTGATACCGGCATAGGAGGGCGTCACCTTGCGGATCTCTTCCATCACCGCCCGGCTGTCTTCGAAAGTCATAGGGGTTCCCATTCTGGCTGAAAGGTCCTGAAGGATCTCCCAGTCCCCCCGGGCCTGTCCCGGCGGCGCCACCGCTTTTCGGACACGCTGGACCCGTCGTTCGGTGTTGGAGAATGTGCCGTCCTTTTCTGCAAAACACGTGGCGGGCAGCACCACATCGGCCTGAAGCGCTGTTTCCGTCAGGAAAATGTCCTGAACAACCAGGAATTCAAGGCGCTGGATGCTTTTCTCCGCATGATTCAGATCCGGATCCGATACGAGGGGATTCTCACCGACGATATAAAGCGCTTTGAGTTCTCCGTCATGAGCTTTCGGTATCATCTCGGTGGCTTTCAAGCCCGGTGCGTCCGGCAACGCCACTCCCCAGGCTTTTTCCATTTTCTCCCGGGCCGCCGTATCAGCGACCTTCTGGTACCCGGTGTATACATCCGGGAGGCCGCCCATATCACAGGCGCCCTGAACATTGTTCTGCCCGCGGAGTGGGTTCACACCAGTGCCGGGCCTGCCCATATGACCGCACAGCATAGCAAGGTTGGCGAGGGATTTGACATTGTCCGTTCCGGTCGTATGCTGCGTTATTCCCATGCAGTACAGGATGCTGCCGGCATTGGCCTTTGCATACAGACGAGCGGCAGCCGCCAGTTCATCCGCCGGAATGCCGGTGGTTTTCTCCACCATCTCCGGCGTGAATTTTTCTACCATCTCCTTGAGTTCTTCAAAGCCTTCGGTCCGGTTTTCAACAAACTCCTTGTTGTAAAGTTCTTCTTTTATGATGATGTGCATCATGCCGTTTATCCAGACCACATCGGTACCGAGATTCGGTCGAAGGAAAAAATCGGCAAATCCTGAAATTTTGACGCGCCGAGGATCCACGACGATCAGTTTGGCGCCCCGCCGGGTCACCGCGCGTTTCACTCCGGCGGATATGACCGGGTGGTTTTCGGTGGTATTGGACCCGGTAATAAGAATAACGTCCGCCGTTTCGATATCGGCAATTGTATTTGTCATGGCGCCACTTCCGAATGCTGCGGCCAGACCGGCCACTGTGGAGCTATGTCAGAGACGGGCGCAATGGTCGACGTTGTTTGTCTGAAGAACCGCCCTCGCAAATTTCATGACCGCATAATTATCTTCGTTGGTCACCCGGGCGGAAGTGAGGACACCGATACTGTCCGGGCCATGATCCGCCTTGATTTCGCCAAGCCTGTCCGCCACCCTGTCCAGGGCCTCATCCCAGGAGGCTTCCCTGAACTCGCCGTTTTCCTTGATAAGCGGTGTTGTCAGCCGGTCCTCCGAACCGATAAAATCGAAACCGAACCGGCCTTTTACGCACAAGCTTCCATAATTGGGGCCGACCTCTTTCACCCCGCTTACTTTCATCACCCGGTTGTCTTTAATATGCAGTTGAATCTGGCAGCCGACGCCGCAATATGTACAGGTAGTTCGCACCCGCCTGTCTTCTTCCCAGGGGCGCCAGGTATATTTTGCGTCTTTTTCAACCAGGGCGCCTACAGGACACGCCTGAACACATTCCCCGCAAAAAACACATTCGGAATCTTTCAGGGGACGGTCTCCGGCGGCGATAATTTTTGCGGAAGCTCCCCGGTATCCGAAATCGATGGCATTGTTGACCTGAACTTCCTTGCATGCCTGAACACAACGACCACAAAGGATACATCTTGAAAAATCCCTCACGATAAAGGGATTTGCCAACTCCATTGGATGCTTTGTTTCCGTTTGAGGGTACAGATTGCCGTTCACCTGATATCGGTATGCAAGATTCTGAAGCTGACAATCTCCCCACACGGGGCACAATTCCTCCGCCCCGTCTTCCTCCAATACGGACAGCTGGAACTGGGTCCAATCCGCACCGCCCGCGGCCCGTACCGCACAATTGTGGTTTCCTGAAGCCAGCAGCAACCGAATGATATCCCGACGGGCTTCCACAACCTTGGGTGACTCGGTATGGACCACCATGTCCCGGCCTGCCGGCGTGGAACAAGACGGAACAAGCGTTCGTGCACCCTCGATTTCCACAACACATACGCGACAGGCTCCCGTGGGGGTTGTACCCTCCAGATGACACAGTGTCGGAATATCGATACTGTGTCTCCGTGCAACTTCAAGGATGGTCTCCCCGGCCTCAAATTCAAATACTTTCCCGTTTATCGTCAAGGTGTTGGCGGTATTCATAGCGTTGGTTCGTTCTCCTTATCGTCGTTACGACATGTCATGAATCTTTTTAACCCTGTTTTCTATATAGAACGATGGAAACATTGTCAATCCGAAGCGTCAGTGTAACCGCATTTGGATTTTTTAACGTGTATGGTGGTTTTTAGAAAAGGAACATCGAACGTCCAACGTCCAACATTGAATGTGAAAATCGCTTCGCTCCATCGTTGATAAAGGCATTAGTAGTCATTCAGTGACGTTTTTGCGAAGCAACTGATAAAAACAATTAAAATCGGTAGAATACCTTATTCGACGTTGGACGTTCATATTTATATATACGAGTGCCTAAAATGCCTAAAGTCGTGGTATTCTGCCTGTTTGATTTTAAAAGGCACTTTAGGCACTCCAACGCGATCCTTTATTCCCGATAAACCGTATCGCAAAGTAAAAACAGACAGCTCCGAACGTACCCCCCAACAGATCCGCAAGCACATCCATTCGATCCGCGGTCCGACTCGTCACAAAAAACTGGTGGATCTCATCCCCCACGCCGTACAGGGCGGCAAACAATGCGCTGAAAAGCAAGATTCGGATGGGCCGCCAGGATAACCGGGTTACCCTCAGCGCCCGGGAACAAAGGCCGGCCATGACTGCGTAGGCGCCGAAATGCATTAACTTATCACTATAGGGAAACGCCGGCAGTTGCCGTGGAGACGGATAGGAAGATTGAATAAAAATAAGCATACAGTAGATGATCAGCGGGAACCAGTACCACCAGAAAAGCCTTTCTGTAAAGAAACCGCCCACCGTCTTCAACATATTCGACAAGTCACTTTCAGTCACTGAATAGATCCAGCTCAATCTTCCGGGCCGCCACATGATCCCGCACTTCCGAGAGAAACCGCTCGTGGGTAATGCCGTAACGGACATTTCCGTCCAGGGTCCGGACAGAAAGCGTTCCGGCCTCCTTCTCCTTGTTCCCGATTGTTAAAATCAGCGGCACATTGCCGAGCTGTGCGTCCCTGATTTTTCTATTGAGACTCTCGGCACGATCATCGACAACCGACCGGATGCCGGCCTCGTTGAAGGTATCCGATATGGTTTGAGCATAAGACACGAGGTCATCATTTATAGGGAGCAGATTGGCCTGCGTCGGCGCCATCCACAACGGGAATTTACCCGCAAAATGCTCTATCAGAATGCCGAGAAACCGCTCGATGGAACCATAGACCACCCGGTGGATCATAATAGGCCGGTGTTTTTCATTGTCCGCGCCGATGTAAGACAGGTCGAAACGTTCCGGCAGCGACATATCGAGCTGCACCGTACCGCATTGCCAGGTGCGCCCCAGGGCATCCTTGATATGGATATCAATTTTCGGGCCGTAAAAAGCACCATCCCCGGGATTGATCTTGTAATCCCTGCCAAACGCCTTCAGAGCCAATTCCAGGCCGTTGGTGGCCTGTTCCCATTGAGCGTCGGTGCCGATGGATTTTTCCGGCCGGGTCGACAGTTCCAGATGAAAGGAGAGTCCGAAAGTGCTGTACACCCGATCCACCAGGTTCAGGACACCCAGGATCTCCTTCTCGATCTGATCCGGCGTCATAAAGATATGGGCGTCATCCTGGTGAAACGCCCGTACCCGGAAAAGTCCGTTGAGCACACCGCTCATTTCGTGACGATGGACCAGCCCGATTTCACCGGCCCGAATCGGCAACTCTTTATAGGAATGGGGCTTGCTCCCGTACAACAGCATCCCCCCCGGGCAGTTCATCGGCTTGATGGCGTAGTCGGTTTCATCGATACGGGAAGTGTACATATTCTCCCGGTAGTTTTCCCAGTGACCGCTGCGCTCCCAGAGTCTCCGATCGAGCATAATGGGGGTCTTGGTTTCCACATACCCCGCCCGGTGGTGTTCCTCGCGCCAATAATCAAGCAAGGTGTTCCAGATCACCATCCCTTTCGGGTGAAAAAACGGCATCCCCTGGGCTTCCTCATGAAAACTGAAAAGCGCCATGGCCGATCCGATTTTTCGATGGTTGCGTTTCCTTGCCTCTTCGAGAAACTGGAGATACGCTTTCAGGTCCTTCTTGTCAAAATAAGCCGTACCATAAATGCGCTGCAGTTGCGCTTTGGTCTGATCCGCCCGCCAGTAGGCGCCGGAGACTTTCATGAGCTTGACGGCCTTGATGAACCCGGTGTGCGGCACATGGGGACCCCGACACAAATCGGCAAATTCCCCCTGCTCGTACAAAGATATGGCGCCGTCTTCAAGATCGGAGATGATCTCTAATTTATATGGTTCATCCTTATAGAAATCCAGGGCCTGCTCCTTGGAGATCTCCTTACGTTGAATCGGCAATTTTGCTTTGATGATCGATTTCATTTCCTGTTCGATTTTCGGAAAATCCTCTTCGGAAATGGCTTTCATATCGATATCATAGTAAAAACCGTCCTCAACCACCGGCCCGATGGTCAGCTTGGCATCCTTATGAAGCCGCAAAATCGCCTGTGCCATCACATGGGCGGCACTATGCCGCAGAATCTCGAGGGCCTCGGGGTCCTTCTGGGTAATGAGCCGAACCGAAGCGTCCCCGGCAATCCTGGTATTCAGGTCAACGAGCTTTTCATCCAGAACCATTGCCACGGTGTTTCTCGCCAGTCCTTCCGAAATGCTCATGGCCACATCAAATCCGGTGGGCGTCTGATCAAATTCCTTTTTGTTGCCATCCGGCAATGTAATGTGTATCATTTTTTAATCTGCCTGCAAGGTTAGAATGTTATTTGTCCGTCGCAAAGGATTGCGACATCGTGCTTGAAAACAGAAACTTATGAGAAATAGTCAGACCGGTCAAGGAAAAAAATGGACACCCCGAAACCCGCCACCTATGAATATATCGACACCCCCGAAGCGCTTGAAGCGGCATACCGAAATCTATCAAGAGCCCATCGGATCTCAGTAGATCTCGAGGCTGATTCTTTATATCACTTTCAGCAGAAAGTCTGCCTCCTCCAGATGGCGGCAAATGGATCAAATTACGTGATCGACCCGTTGGCAATTCCGGATCTTTCTCCGTTGAAGCCGCTTTTCATCGATGAAAATATCCAGAAAATATTTCACGGAGCAGACTATGACGTACGAAGCCTCCACAGGGATTTCGGTATAGAAATTCACAACCTGTTTGACACCGAACTGGCATCGCGGTTCCTGGGCATCACGGAAACCGGGCTCGAGGCGGTGGTCAGACAGCATCTCAATGTTTGCCTGGACAAAAAATATCAGAAAAAAGATTGGTCCAAACGGCCGCTGCCCACCGAAATGATCGATTACGCCGCCGGCGACGTCATGTATCTTCTGCCCATATCCACGAACCTGATTGAAGACCTGAAACGCAAGAACCGGCTCGACTGGGTAGCCGAGGAGTGTGTCTATCTCAGCCAGGTGAGATCCGTTTCAAATGAAAACGAGCCGCTTTTCCTTAAAGTAAAAGGCGCGGGCCGCCTCTCTCCACGGGAATTGGCAGCGCTGGAAAATATACTGATATTCCGCCGGGAAACCGCCCGGAAAAAAGACAAGCCACTTTTTAAAATTTTCAGCAATCGCGCCGCCCTGGCCCTCTCCACCTCCCGTCCGGACTCGCTGAAGACACTGCGCGACACAAATATCTTGAGTCCGCGTCAACACGGCATGTATGGACAAAACATTATCGACGCCATCACCGAGGCTATGGAATTACCCGATGACAAGCTCCCTGTCTACCCGAGAAACAGGACACCGCGGCCTCCCGCCAACGTTGAACCAAGAAAAAAAGCGCTCCAGAAATGGCGAAACGACAAAGCCGACGCCCTGCTGATGGATGCAGGACTTATTTGCAACAGGAACCTGGCCACGCGGCTTGCCATCCTTAATCCACGGAGTATGAATGAAATTGAAGCGTGCGAAGAGATGAAAGGCTGGCAGAAAAAGGCGTTTGGTGAGGAGATTGTTGCTGTGTTGAAGGCGTTGGAATCAAAAAAATGAACGTCCAACATCGAACGCCCAATCCCGCCCGGGGCGGGATCGAATAAGGTATGCTGCCTATTTTAATTCTTTTTCTTTTTCACAAAAGTAGATGAATATCCGCATTCAAAATTGGGCGTTGGACGTTCGATGTTCGACGTTCGCGTTTTGAAGTTTCACGCAAGGAGCCAGAATATGGAAGAACGTGTCACCATCCCCTGCGGCGAAATAACGCTTGACGGCCGATTTGACCCGGCAGAGGGGAAAAAAGGGGCAGTCATTACTCACCCCCACCCCCTATATGGCGGTGATATGGACAATCCCGTAGCGTTGGCAATCAAAAATGCCTATACGAAGGCGGGATATAGCACCCTGCGGTTCAACTTCAGGGGGATCGGCGCAAGCCGGGGCACTTATGACAACGGTATCGGCGAACAAACGGATGTTCGCGCCGCTATCGATTTTTTGAAAGCAGCCGGCATCCGCAATATCGATCTTGGGGGTTACTCATTCGGGGCATGGGTCATTTCGGGACTCTCCCCTTCTCCGGAAGAGATAAACCGTATACTGTTGGTCTCACCTCCTGTTGCCATGATGGACTTTTCAGAAATGAGCCTTCCCCGTTTGCCTATTCGAATGGTTACCGGCAGCCGGGACGATATTGCCCCCGCCGATATTATCGAGGACCTGCTTGATGGATTGGAAGCCGAGGCCGAACTTACCACCATCGATGGCGCCGATCATTTTTACTCCGGCTATCTGCAGCTACTCGAAGCCACAATATCAGGCGTAATCAAATAAGGAATACTGCCTTTTTTTGGGTCTAATATCGTTATTGCTGTAGAAGCACCCTGAAATATCTCACACTCGAAAGAATGAGCCCCAGCCCTATTCCGATATACACTATCGAAAGGTATTGCTTCGGTATTGAGGAATGTCGGAGTAATATGCCGATACAAACCATAACCGCGACAAGAAAGTAGCTTTTCCATGGCATGAAAGAAAAGACACATTTTTTTCCCTCCGCCGGCAGTATACGCCTCAGGTTTCTATCTACGATTTTCAGAAAACCGAAATGGTGCATAATCATTGCCAGGGCAAGGCCCGCGGAAACGAATAGAAGGGAATGCTTGCCCTGAAATGCATGCAGCCAACCATACGAAAAGCTCAGAAGCATTGTTCCAACACCTATCCAGATAAAACCACCCAGAAACAGGAGCGTTCGTTTCCCGACCGCGGGTTTATAACTTTTATATGCGCTCAAATTCATTTCCTTATTGAGCCATTTTCAAAACAGTTTCCTGACACGCAACGATGCGATAGCCAACCTGAAGATTGGCGGAAAAGGCGTGTTTTGAAATTGGCTGGATTGATTTATTTCATTATTTTGTATAATAGGAGAATACACTAAAACCTCCGTTCCGAATCTTAACGCGAAATCAACGGGGAATCAATCAAAGTATATCGATCAGGTACGTTATGCATCCAATTATCCCTGTAGTACTTGCCGGGGGCACCGGCACACGTCTCTGGCCCCTTTCAAGAGACCTTTTCCCGAAACAGCTGATAAGCCTCGTTTCCGACCATACAATGCTCCAGAACACGGTGCTCCGCCTGTCCGGGCTCGGAAATTTGACCCCGCCCATCGTTCTCTGTAACGAAAAAAACCGTTTCATGACAGCAGAACAGTTCCGGGCCATCGGTATAACGCCCGAAGCAATTATCCTGGAGCCGGTGGGTCGAAATACTGCCCCCGCGATCGCCGTTGCGGCTCTGAAAGCCCTTCATGTAAATCCGGAGGCAGTCCTTCTCGTGCTTCCGGCGGATCATCATATCCTTCATCCGGACAAATTTCACCGCTCCCTGAAGACCGGAATCTCTTACGCCGAAGAAGGCTTTTTAATCACTTTCGGGATCGTCCCGACGTCGCCTGAAACCGGATACGGATATATCCGGAAAGGGGCGCCTCTCGACACTCCCGACACGCCGGATAGCGCAGCTGTCTATAGAATCGATCGCTTTGTCGAAAAACCCGACCTGAAAACAGCGGAAACGTATGTGGCTTCCGATAACTTCTGTTGGAACAGCGGGATGTTCATGTTCAAAGCGTCGATCGTGCTGGAGGAGCTGAAAAAGTTTGTGCCCGAAATGATCGCTTCCTGTGAAAAGTCCATTCTCGACGGCAGGGAGGATCTCGATTTTTTCAGACTGAATTCCGAGGCCTTTGCGGCGTGTCCCGGTGATTCCATCGACTATGCCGTAATGGAAAAGACCGACAGGGGCGCCATGATTCCCATGGATGCGGGATGGAACGATCTGGGGTCATGGGAGGCATTGTGGCAGGTTGGAAAAAAAGATGCCAATGACAATGTGCTGAAAGGCGACGTCATGGCCCATGATGTTAAAAATTCCTATCTGCACTCCACCGGTCGCTTGATTTCCGCGGTGGGACTGGAAGATCACATCGTAGTGGAAACATCCGATGCCGTCCTTATCTCCCCCCGCAACCGGGTACAAGACGTCAAACGGCTTGTGGACCGGCTCAAGTCCGATCACCGCATCGAATCCACCGCCCATAAAAAGGTATACCGGCCCTGGGGCGCCTCAGAAAGTATCCAGACCGCCAATCGTTTCAAAGTGAACCGCCTCAAGGTAAAGCCGGGGGCAAGAATCTCTCTTCAAAAGCACTTCAACCGGGCCGAGCACTGGATCGTCGTTCGCGGGACAGCCCTTGTGTGCAAAGCGGACAAGCGTTTTATCCTGAAAGAAGATGAATCGACCTATATCCCCGCCGGTACGACGCATCGTCTTGAAAATCCGGGAAAAATCGACCTTGAACTCATCGAAATCCAGACAGGCAGTTATCTGGGAGAAGAGGATATCGAACGGGTTGAAGACGATTACGGCCGACACAATGACAGCTGACGCCGGTTCATCTCAATTAATCTTCACCGGCGTGATGTGATCATCGTCGAGCAGATCCTGAATTGTTGTTCTGTAATACACTTCGTTGATGGAATCTCTTACTTTATCCCACATCGGCAAAAAGACACATCCCGTGGAAAAGGGACACCCCTCTTTTTCGGAACACGCCCCCGATCCCGTCAGACATGAAACAGCCGCCAGCGGTTCCAACACACTGCCCACTGTTATGTCACTGGCTGAGCGGCCAAGGGTGTATCCGCCATGAAAACCACGTTTGGATTTCACAAGGCCGATACGCTTCAACTTGCTCAAAATCACTTCGAGAAACTTGGTCGGAATTTCCTGAGACCGGGCGATGTCGGCCCCTTTTACGGGGCCGCGGCCATGATGTTTCGCGAGTTCGAATACAGCCCGAAGCGCATATTTCTTTTCACAGGTAATAATCATCTTTCAAGTGTCCCCGACGCCGGGATCAGCAAGTAATACATCACCGATCTTATGTTTCGGGGTATCAGGAAGCGATAAGCTTCGACATCTCTTCAGCCACCTTGATAAACGCAACGGCGGCTTCGGCATCCTTATGCTGTTCCTGAAACGACACGCCCGAATCACTGCACGACACCATCCTGGGGTCAAACGGAATTTTCCCCAGAAAGGGGATGCCAGCGGTTTCGGCCGTTCTCTCTCCGCCGCCATTGCCCAGAAGATCCACCGCTTTCCGGCAGTGGGGACAGGTAAAACCGCTCATATTTTCGATCAGCCCGAAGATATCGAGTTCGACCCGGTGGCAGAAACTGATGGACTTCCGAACGTCCGCCAGGGCCACCTCCTGGGGGGTGGTAACAATAATGGCTTTGGCGTCCCGGATCAGCTGCGCAATGGTCAGGGGCTCATCGCCCGTTCCCGGGGGCGCATCAATAATCAGATAATCGAGTTCTCCCCACTCCACTTCCTCGATAAACTGTCGAATTGCATTGTATTTTACCGGCCCGCGCCAAATGACCGCCTCATCCCTGTCCGGAAGCAGCGACTCTATGGATACCACACCCAGGTTGTCCGAAAATCGCTTGGGTTGGATTTTCTGGCTCTCGGTTATTCCCAGACTTCCTTCGAGCCCGAGCATTTTGGGAATATCGGGACCGTGGAGATCCACATCCATCAGTCCGACTTTATATCCTTTTCGGGCAAGGGCGATGGAAAGATTAACGGCGGTGCTGGTTTTCCCAACCCCCCCTTTTCCACTCATGACTAGAAATTTATTCCGGATATTTGAAAGGGCACTGGCCGCCGATTCTTCCGGGGTCGGTTCCTTTTTGGGCATACTGCCGGCGATCTGAACACCTTCACTCTTTTTATCCATACCTATTCCTTTCTTTAACCATCAGAACTAATTGTTTTTATGATCCAGCAGGGGCATAGCAAAACCGGGACATATTTGCAAAACAAATTCCCATCCGATAATATCGGCATATTTCAGCTATGATCTCATCTTCACCCGCGGTATAATGTTTGGCTATACTTTTTTATCAAACTGGCTGAGAAAGCGGCATTCCCCAAAAAACGATTTTTGAAAGGAGCTTTTTAAACATGTCAAAACCGATAAGGGTATTGGTTGTCGGCGGCGTGGCCTGCGGCCCCAAAGTAGCTTCCCGCCTGAAACGTCTCAAACCGGAAGCTGAAATTACACTCATCGAAAAAGGAGAGTTGCTCTCTTACGGGGCATGCGGTCTTCCCTACTTCGTGGAGGGACTGTTTTCAGACATCGGTCAGCTCACCAAGACACCGGCGGGAGTCCCCAGAAATCCTCAGTTTTTTGAAACGGTCAAAGGCGTGTCCGTTCGCAGTCTCTGCGAAGCGAGAAGAATCTTCCGGGATGAAAAATCGCTCGAGGTAAAAAACCTGACGGACGGAACTATCGAACGTCTCGAGTACGACAAGTTGGTCCTTGCCACCGGAGGGTCCCCGTTTGCACCGCCTATTCCCGGCATGTCGCTTAAAAATGTCTCGTTTATGACGCATCCCGAAGAGGCGGAAAAGATGCCGAAAGAGATCGCACGCCAGCGACTGAACCATGCTGTCATCGTCGGAGCCGGTTTCATCGGAATGGAGATGGCTCAGGCCCTGATAGAATACGGGGTAGACGTCACCGTGGTGGAGATGATGGACCAGATCATGCCCGGGGTGCTGGATTCGGATATCGCACTCCTCGGCGCCAATCACCTCAAAGAAAAAGGTGTAAACCTTGTTCTGGGTGAAAGGGTCGAAGCCCTTGAAGGAGAGGAAAGCGTTTCAGGCGTCCGAACCGACAAACAGCTGATTCAGGGAGATATGGTTCTCATCGCGGTCGGCACCCGTCCCAATATCCAACTTGCAAAAGAGGCGGGCCTCTCCTGCGGCACGGGTATCACCGTAAATAAATTCGGCCAGACCACCGATCCGGACATTTACGCAGGCGGAGACTGTACCGACACGCACTATATTCAGCCCTATTATGTCAACCCTCTTTATATTCCCCTGGGGTCCACCGCTAACAAGGAAGGCAGAATCATCGCCAATCATATCGCCGGGTTTGAAGTTCCCTTCGGCGGAATCAGTTGCTCATCGATTGCCCGGGCATTCGATATCACCCTTGGCAGAACGGGCCTCAGCGAAAAGCAGGTAAAGGAGCTTGGCATCGATTATGAGACCGGCATTTGCGCGGGACCTGACCGCCCCCACTATATGCCCGACGCGCAACAGATCATCATCAAGATCATTGCGGCAAAGTCCGATCGAAAAGTGCTCGGGGTTCAGATAACCGGAAAAGGCGACGTATCCAAACGTCTGGATGTTGCGGCCACCGTCATACGATTCGGCGGCACTTTGGAAGAGTTGACGGATATCGACTTCGGCTATGCGCCTCCCTACTCTCCGCCGCTGGACCCACTCGCGGTAACTGCGCACCTGCTCATTAACAAGCTCGACGGCATTGCCAACGGCATTTCAGCCGCTGAAGCTAAAAAGCGGATCGAGCAGGGGAATATTACCCTTCTGGATGTCAGGTCCCCGGATGAGGTCCGGGAAATGAGGCTCCCCTACGACACGACATACATTCCCCTGGGGGCGGTTCGAAACCGGCTGACGGAATTACCCCGGGATCGGGAAATTATCGCGTTGTGCAAGGTCAGCATGCGGGGATACGAAGCCCAGCGGATACTGAATGCCGCTGGATATGATAATGTTTCTTTTATGGAGGGTGGTATTACTGCGTGGCCGTATGGGTTGGAATGAACTACCCCACACACCCCAGCGACGGATCCTGCACAGCCACACCGCGACGCTTGCGTCTTTTCTTACTGACCTGGCACAGCAGCGTCTTATACACCGGAAAGCCTGAAATGGGATCGTATTGCTCGAAATCAGTCAGCATGTTGGCGTTCCCCTTCTGCCACGCCTCCGTTCCCAGCGGTCCGCCACCGCCCACCGCGGCGTAAACCGTTCCGGGCATGATGTTGTCCGATACCAGGGCACACATGGGGATTGAATTGCGCGATGTTTTAACCACCACGGTATCCCCGTTTTCAATGCCCCGCTCCTTTGCGTCGGCCGTATTGATCTCCACCAGTGGCGCGGGATATCTTTTGATGAATGTCGGGATCGCCCGCAGACACGACTTCATGTCCGGTTTGAAGGGACCGGTTCCCAGCACCAGGGGATAACGCTTTGTCAGTTCGGGGCTGGCAATGGGCGTTTCATCGGACTCTTCATATTTCGGCAATCCTTCATATCCGTACTGTTCGAGGATAGTGGACCTGATCTCGAATTTCCCCGTCGGGGTCTCGAATCCCGGCCGGCCGTCCTTTCGCAGCAACCCCAATTCCCATTTCCGGTACTCCATGGGGACGGATGGCTGTCTGATCACATGCCGATCGGCCTGCATCAAATCTTGCCGGGTGAATCCGGACCCGTCCAGGATATAGTCCAGAACCTCTTCGGGGCTCTGTGGATAGAGCTGACCATGACCGAGACGCTGGGCAAGCTCCGCGATGATTTGGTAGTCGGGCCGGGCTTCGCCCACGGGGTCGATCATTTTTTCCCGCCACCTGAGGGAGGCGCCATAGTAGCAGTAGGACTCCATCTCAAATGCGGTGGTGGCAGGTAATACCACATCGGCCAAAGCCGCGTCCCGGGTGAGTTGCCTGTCGATAACCGCCAGAAAATCGAGGGATTGAAGCGCCCGTTTCCATCGCCGGGGGGCCGGCCAGGCGGTCTGCAGGGAAGCGCCCTGTATCAGCAGCGATCGAATTTTGTAAGGGTTCCCATCGATAATGGATTCAGGAAGCGTATGGGCGTGGGGTTCTCCCCCGCAATAATGGCTGTAGACCGGAAATTTTCCGTTACCGATCGATTTATCGTAGCCCGGTGTTTCGACCTGACCATGGGTCGCCAGAGGAAGAAAACTTTCCCGCCTAAAAAAACAGCGACCGCCCTCCACGTCCAGTTGACCGGCCAGGCCCCACAATGTCATGACAGCGCGAATACTCTGGACACCGCTCTTGGTATACTCCAGGCCGGTGTACATGACATAAGTGGCCCCTTCGGCATCTGCAATGTCCCGGGCCAGCGCTTCGATTTGCGCCTCCGGAATACCGGTGATCCGGGACACACGCTCAGGGGTGAACGCCTGAACGTAATCGGCAAATTCTTCATATCCATGGGTCCATTCTAAAGCAAATTCCTCGTCGTGAAGATCCTCATGGATCAAAACATGGGCCAACCCCAGAGCCAATGCGCCATCCGTTCCGGGCCGGATAGGAATCCACCGGCTTCCGGGCAACCGGGCGGCGGCGGTTTTCCTAGGGTCGATAACGATAATATCGGCGCCTTCCTCCGCGGCCCGTTCAAGGCGGGTGAACATTTCCGGAGGCGTGGAAGTGGACGGATCCGTGCCCCACACAAAAATCAGGTCGGCATTGTCCACATCCGAAAACATGTCGATATGCAGGCATCCCATGGTCAGTTTCGGCGCCAGTACGCCCAGGGAAGTATAACAGGGGGCGCCGACCCCGAAAGTATTGGGAGAACCGAAGGGGAAGAGAACACTGGAAGCCAGGTAGATCTCCGAATTCTTCAGTTTGAAAATATCTTTATAAGATCTTTCGTAGGTGCCCGTGCCGGCGTAAATCGCCACTGCTTCGGGACCGTAACGGGCTTTGGTTTCCTGTATGCTTTTCACAATCAGATCATAGGCATCATCCCA
The DNA here is from genome assembly GCA_963677545.2 of Desulfobacterales bacterium. Taxonomy (GTDB): domain Bacteria; phylum Desulfobacterota; class Desulfobacteria; order Desulfobacterales; family JAFDDL01; genus JBECKW01. The sequence continues at coordinate 106,060 of CAXXKH010000039.1, forward strand.
GGAAATATTTTCGAATTCGAAGGTGCCTTTTGGCCCCACCCGTTTCATCGGGTGCGTAATCCGGTCTTCGGAATATACAATTTCCCTGGCGCTTCCGGCCAGGGGACACAACACTTTCCCCATAGGAGCCCCGGGATCGGGCGTCATCCGCTCGATACGACCTTCGCTGTCGAAATGAACGTTCACCCCACATCCGGGACTGTGAAAACATAGACCGCAGATACCGTTTTTACTGCTCACGTGCGCATTCTCCTATTAATCAGCGGGTACCCACAAGAAATTGCGAAGTAATATGCTCCCATAAATTTTCGGTTTTACGAATTTTCCAAGAGACGTTACCCTCCTCGACAATTTCAAGAGGAGGGTTGAACAGATTTTTGTCCGAAGTCATCAGCCGGCACATGGCGGCGGCGCCTCTGCCGGGATTCGGACCGTCGTTACTGCCGCCGATCCACGAATCGGGATGCGATACGTTCTCATCCCATGAAAAGGGATCGGAGAATATGAAACGGCCCGCCGTTTCAGTCAGCACACGGTTGACTTCCATGAGATGCCCGGCCGGGTTCGGTACTTTTTCAAGTATATTGACGGAACACACGGTGTTAAAATTCGATCCAGGGAACGGCAATGCCAGGGCATCCGCTACGATGAACTCCACCCGATCGTATCGCCAGTCACCGTTCAGACCGCACTCTTTTCTCTCCGTAATCATTCCCTCGATGGTCATATCGAAATTCACGTTTTTTTCCAGCAACAGCCTTCGAGCACTCTCAATAAACGAAAAGGACGTATCAACCCCCACGACGTTCCGGTGAAATTTGCTCATCTCGAAAGAGAGCCTTCCCACCGAGCAGCCGATATCCAGGGCAAGACCATCGGACGGACGTAAAAGAGAAGCCCATTTTTTATAGGCGTCGGTGGCCCCCGGATCCTGTAACAGGTCACTGAAATGACTCCACAGATAGGCCGACAGCATTCCCTTTGAATTGTAGCCGTTTGTGCCGTCAAATACCGAAGGAGATACTTCGGGTAACAAAACGGCAATGCCGTTTTTTACGGGATACTTCATGCCGCAGCTTTCGCATCGGAATTCACCATGGATAACGTCGTCACCTCTGGACTCCTGGACATCTAACGACAGTGGCTCCTGTCGAGGGAGGCAGTTAGGGCAAATCAACAATTGATGCAGCCATTTCTTCATATCAATTCCCCTTGTAAGCCGCATCTACGTATTTACTTCAGGTCATACGGAATTTCGGCTTGATATCTATGGTTGGAGGATGTGCCCCGGTGCCGTGACGTTGGGGCAAATTTTTCCTTACGGATAATCCAAGCCATCACAAAAAATGACTTGTCGTAAAAATAACCATAAGTCCCCTAAACGTCAAGGCGTGATTTGCTTTCCTTGATTTTCAGAGCAGTTAAGTTTATAAGGTCGTATGCAGACATACCTCTTCTATGACATCGAAACCACGGGACTCAACAAGGCATTTGACCAGGTTCTTCAGTTTGCGGCCATCCGGACGGACGATGCCTTCAATGAAATAGACCGGCACGACCTGACCATTCGTCTACGGCCGGATGTCGTTATTTCACCAAGGGCCATCATCACCCACCGCATCCCCATATCCGAAACCCTGAAGGGGGTTTCGGAGTATGATGCAATTGTTCAGATTCATAAATGGATGAACGCATCCCGGACCGTCAGCCTCGGTTACAACACCCTCGGCTTCGATGATGAGTTCCTGCGGTTCTCCTTTCACCGGAATCTGCTTCCCCCCTACACCCACCAGTATGCAAACGGATGCCGTCGAATGGACCTTCTTCCATTCGCGGTTGTCTATAGAATTTACAGCGAAGATGCCCTCGACTGGCCTGAGGTCGACGGCAAACCGACACTGAAGCTCGAACATCTCAGTAAAGCGAACAACCTTGCCGCCGGCCGGGCCCATGATGCCATGGTGGATGTAGAAGCAACAGTGGGGCTTGCCCGAAAACTATCCGAAAAAACAAAGATGTGGGAATTCCTCGCGGGATACTTTGACAAAAAAACAGACGGAAACCGCATCGCGGATCTGCCGGTAACACCTCAAATCAGCACCGAAATCCACCGGAAAGGGCTTCTTGTCAGCCATGAAATGGGCGCCGACAACACTTATCAAGCGCCGGTACTCTCCATCGGCAACTCTATCCCCTACGGCAACCAGACGCTCTGGCTCCGACTCGATCTGCCGGAACTCCGGAAAACCACACGAGAAACCGTGAAAGACACCTCATGGGTCATTCGAAAACGGATCGGTGAACCCCCGATTATTCTGCCGCCCCACAATCGATTCTGGCAACGACTTCCGGAAGCGCGTCGCGCCCTGGCCGAGGAAAACCTCGCCTGGCTATCCGCCAACCCGGACCAGCTCAGGAACATCATCGATTTTCACCAGCAGTTCAGATATCCGGAAATCCCGGACCTCGATGCGGATGCAGTCCTTTACCAGATGGGCTTCCTGTCACAGCGGGAGGAAACCCTCTGCCGCCGATTTCACACGGCCCCTCTCCATGAAAAAGCCCAAATAGCCGGCAAATTTCCGAGAAGTGAAACCAGAACCCTCGCCAACCGCATCCTCACGCGTAACTATCCCGCTGCAGCCGAAGCCGATGAAAACGACTGGATTCGTTATATGGCCCGCGTCAACCCAGACCGGGAAGAAAATATTCTTGTGGATTATCGGGGAGAAAAGCGAATGACCCCAGCCGCCGCCCTGTCTGAAATCGATCTGATCAAACGGGAAGAGACGGTTGACGATGAACAGCGGCAACTCCTTTTGGAATTGGAAGAATACCTTAAGAAGAATTTTTAGAGGATAATACAGGGTAACCGAATTTGATTTTTTTCCGGATCGGCAGCATGCCTTATTCGAAGTTCGAAGTTGAACGTTGGATGTTGGACGTTCGTCTTTTATTATTCCAACAACATCTGCAAATGCGGATATCCCGAAACTAATGGAGAAAAATCCATTTACAGGAGAAGATAAAATATGAAAAAAAACAACATCTTGAAGATTATCAATCCCATCATCGCCCTGCTCCTCCTCTGCCAGGTCGGCACTGCCCTTTTCAGGGGCGTGCTCGGCCATGAAGCCTTTGAGGAAATCCACGAAACCGGCGGTATTCTTCTGGCCCTTGGCGTATTGCTTCATCTTATCCTGAACTGGAAATGGGTGAAGGCGAACTATTTTAAAGGCTGAAACATCATATGTTTCATCAGCTGTTTATGAAAGTCGGATTCCTGGGCCAGATCAACGTGCCGAACGCGTTGATAAACCGCTTCTATCTCGCTTCTGGCACTGCCGTCCAGGAGCGCCAGGATTGCCCCCACTCCCGCCAGATTATCCATGGGGAGCACTTCCCCGGAGAAAGCTTCCTCCGGAAGCATACCGATATCGACAGCGTTTCGCCAGTCGAACCTGGCGCCGAAGGCGCCGGTCAGGACAATACGGTCGGCAGGCTTTTTCGCGCGGCCCATGAGGTATAAAATCCCCACGGCCAGGGCCGCTTTTGCAAGCTGTATCTGGCGGATATCACCCAATGTGATGGTTATGGGCAAACCAGTGCCGGTTTCTTCTTTCGGCGCCAGAATAAACTCACGACCGTTTCCGTTTTCATCATACACCACTCCCGGTGTATCTTTCCGGAAGCTGCCGCTTTCAAGAATAATTCCCGCCCTTCGCAGAGCGGCGATGGCGTCGATAATCCCGGACCCGCAGAGGCCCATGGGTCGGAGCGACGAATCCTCTCCAATCAATTCGTAGGACACCTTTCCCGTATCCATATCCAGGTCCAGTTTGCTGATCGCGCCGGGAACTGCGCGCATCCCGCAGGAGATATGCGCCCCTTCAAATGCCGGCCCGGTTGCGCAGCTGGTCGCCCAGAGCCTTTTTCGATCGCCCATTACCAACTCGCCATTGGTACCGATATCCACGATCAAAGTCATATCCTCCCGCAAATACGGTTTGTCGGCCAGTACCGCCCCCAGGGTATCCCCCCCCACAAACCCGGACACCACGGGAAACACATATACCGGTGTGCCGGGATTTAACGAAAGTCCGGCATCATTTGCCCTCAACCGTACCGGATTTCTCGTCAGAGGCAAAAAAGGCGCAACGCCCAGGCTGTAAGGATGGGACCCGCAAAAAATCTGCTCCATGGTAGTGTTTCCTACAATTGTCACCTCGTCGATGTCTTGCGGCAGCGCTGACACCTTATTGGCGCACTGCTCTGCAAGCTCTGAAATCACATCCGCCACCAGTTTTCGAAGCGCCTCGACATTCTCCGCATCCTTGCCCGCATATGTGATGCGGCTGATAACATCTTCTCCGAAACGCCGCTGGGGATTGGCGAAGGCGTGTGAAGCCACTACCCTGCCGGTCCGCATATCACAAAGATAAGCCGCCACGGTCGTTGTACCGATGTCAACGGCAAGTCCCAGGCTTCGGATGGCGTCCCCCTCGACAACCGAAGTGACGCCATATGCCTTGTGAACCACCGCGGTAACATCGTTCCGCAGGATGTCCGGTGGGCTGATTCGCCGAAGCGTATCGTAATCCGATATTGTCAGGTCATCCCCGCAAGCTTCGTTGAACCGGCCGGCGAACCAGCCGGCAATATCGCCAATGGGATTTTTGCCCGAAGGGAATTCGGTTTTTTGGATAAACACCCTTCTGACCATTGGGTCCAGGGGATAAGCGACTTCGGCGAGGCTTTTCCCCTGGGAGCCCATGATATCCATGAAGCGCTCCGGTATGGTAACGGTCAGGGGGCCCAGAATCCGTACCTGGCACGCCAGTCGAATTTTTTCAGAAAGCCTCTCCGTACCCAATGCCTCTATCTCGACCCGGGTCGGGGGAGACACGTTGCTCTCCGGTTCCACTACCACCAGACATTTGCCGCATTTACCGTTTCCACCGCAATCCGATCGGATCGGCAGATTTTCCCGGGCAGCCGCCGTCATAACGGTTTCATTCAACCGCGCCTTCAGAAGACGCCCCATGGGTTCGAATTTGATTGTCACATAGGTCTCGGTCATTGAATTCTCTTTTCTTTTGAGCCGGTTCAAAAACATCTCTTTGGGGAAACAACATCCATGGGATACCTGATTCCGGCTAAGATCTCAATATGTTCTTGATTTTTCGCTCAGATCTATTCTGTTTTTATCAAATGAGAATTGCACTATGCGCTCCAGTTTGATAGATCTGCGGTTGTAATTTTTTTAACCAATGGCGCAACAAATTTAAGCTTATTAAGGACTCACATGAAATCAAATTCTGAATATATCACCATCTCTATTTATCGGGGGTGGATAGTCACTTACGCATCTGCCGGGCTTGGCCTGGTTCTCGGTATCCTCTATGTCTGGAGTGTCGTGAAATCCGGCATCCCTGATGCCTGGGGATGGTCCAATGCCCAGAAGGCCCTGCCTTATTCCCTGATGGCAACGGCATTTTCGGTCACAATGGTACCGGCAGGTATCCTTCAGGACCGCTTCGGCCCCAGACTGGTGATCATCCTGGGCGGATTCTTTGCCGGCCTGGGACTGATCATCTGCGGCCTGGGTGAAGGATCGATACTGGTATATGCTATTGGATTCGGTTGTATTTCCGGAACCGGGGCGGGATTTGGTTATTCAGCCACAACACCCGCCTCCATCAAATGGTTTCCATCGGAACGTACCGGCTTTATCGCGGGTATCGTCGTGGCCGGGTTCGGCATCTCGCCCGTGCTGCTGGCGCCCCTGACCTCCTGGCTGCTTCGATTCTTTGAAACCACCGACGCCTCCGGAGCAACCGTCTCGGGAATATCCAACGCCATGATATCTCTGGGTGTTTTCACCTGGATAGTAGTGGGACTGCTGGCACAGTTCGTCCGGAACCCGCCGGAAGGACTCACATCCGGGAAAAGGACCCCCAGAACCGTAAAAACCGCCGGCCAGGAGTTTACCACCACGTCCATGTTCAAAACAGCCCAGTTCTACCTTCTCTGGCTCATGTTTTTCTGCGGTGCATCCGCGGGGCTCACGTTTATCAGTGTGGCCCAGGATCTCGGAAAGCAGGCATTGGCGGAATTATCCTTCCTCGCAGTTGTGGTTCTCTCCGCCGGCAATACTTTTGGACGAATTTTCGCCGGTATGTTGTCGGACAGGATCGGACGCCAATGGACACTGCTGTCGGCTTTTGTCTGCCAGGGGCTTGTGGTGATATGGCTCTATTGGCTCACCGGTCGTGGCGGCGGCACCTGGCTTGTAATTCTCCCGATTGTTTTTCTGCTCGGTATGAACTACGGCTCGAACCTTGCGCTCTTTCCGGCCGCCTGCAAGGACTATTTCGGCATTCGTAATTTTGGTTTGAATTATGGCTGGATGATTACCGCTTTTGGCTTGGCGGGACTCATCATGCCGTGGGTAAACGGTCGAATCAAGGATGTAACCGGCAGTTCGGACCTGGCATACGCCATCATTATTGTCATGATGGCGTTTTCCACTGTTATTGCCGTGATCAGCCAGCGGTTGGGACAACCGAAAAACCCGCGATAAAGAAACAATACCATTACTATCGGAGGAAGCAACGTTATGTCCATTATTATGATCTCCAGAGGCACCTTCAGCGGAGGGAAAGCAGTGGCGGAAGGTCTTGCGGAACAGTTGAATTACCCCTGTGTCAGTACTGAAATCATCGGAGATGCGGCTGAAGAATTTCATGTTCCCGAAGAGAAATTGAATGCCGCTCTGAGTGAACCACCGAAGGTCTGGCGACGCAAACCCGGTCGCCGGATCTCTCATATGAATTTTTTCCGGGCGGTTCTTCTCAAGCGCGCCTCGGGAGGCAATCTGGTCTATCACGGCGATGCCGGGCACCTGCTGTTGAAAGACATCTCCCATGTGCTTCGCATCCGGGTTGTTGCAGATACGGAATATCGCATTAAAGTGGCCATGGATGAAGAAAAAGTAAATCGTCCCGAGGCAATGAATATTATCAAAAAACTCGACCGCAAATCCGCCGCATGGGCCCAGGACCTGTACGGCGTCAATCTGCAGGATCCCACCCTGTACGATGCGATTATAAACCTTGAAAACATGAGCATCACTTCCGCCATCGCGCTTGTGGCCCATATGGCGGATCTGCCTGACTTCAAACCCACGCCGGCGTCCCGGGAAGCATTGAAAAATCTTCAGCTCAGCAGCCTGGTCTGGGCGGAGCTGACCAAAAACCAGCATACCAAAAATGCGGATGTGCGGGTTTCGGCCGAAGACGGTGTTGTCACGGTTACGGGGAAAGCGGGCTCCCACAAAATTATCGACATCATCCCCCTTATCGCCGAAGAGGTTGCCGGTGTTAGAGAGGTGAGAAACGAGGTGGGCATCGGGTCCGACTGGATATGGTGACCTCCCCTTTCATCCGACCCAGGAGCCTGGATTTTTTACCAATCCTATTCCAAGAGCAGCGCTGTTGCTTGACGTTTGTCCATAATTGAACTAACTTGGATTAAACCTGAATCATATAGGCATATGGGCATCATAAAAAAATACCGGGCATCAGCGCATAACCTGTTCTCTTATCAAATCGTCAGACCTGCCCAGCGGTTTTTCCAGAAGGAAGCCACCAGCAGCCTGCTGCTGATCGCAACCACGGTTATCGCTCTGGTCTGGGCAAACAGCAACGTATTTGAATCCTACCATCATCTCTGGCATACCGACATCAGCCTCGCGTTCGGACAATCCGTTATAACGAAAAGCCTGATCCATTGGGTTAACGACGGTCTGATGGCGCTTTTCTTTTTCACGGTGGGCCTCGAAATCAAACGAGAACTGCTGGTGGGCGAGCTTTCCACAACGAGAAAAGCATTGTTCCCGGTGTTCGCCGCCATTGGCGGCATGTTGATTCCCGCCGTCATTTATGCCGCTGTCAACTACGGAAAGCCTTCAGTATCCGGGTGGGGAATTCCCATGGCAACCGATATTGCATTTGCCTTGGGCGCCCTTGCTATTTTCGGAAAGCGCCTGCCCCTGGGACTCAGGGTATTTTTAGCGGCGTTTGCCATTGCCGATGACCTGGGCGCCGTGCTCGTCATCGCGCTTTTTTACACCAAGGGAATCGTCTGGTCCAACCTGGCCATATGTGGCATCCTCGTTGTCCTGCTTGGCATCTGCAATTTCTTATGGGTCAGGTCTACTTTGGTTTATGTAATCCTTGGACTTCTGATATGGCTGGCCGTTCTTGGTTCCGGCGTTCACGCAACGGCCGCGGGCGTCCTCGTTTCACTTTTCATCCCCGCACAGGGGAAATATGATACGGATCGGTTCATTCAAAATGTCCATAAGCGGATGGACGCATTTGAGTGCGCGGAACAGAGCTGCGGATTTTCCATTCTTTTGAACCAGGAGCATTTGAATGCCGTCAAAGGCCTCGAGACAGACTGCCAGAACGTGGAAACCCCACTGCAACGAATGCTCCACGCACTGCATCCATGGGTGGCATTTCTCATTCTGCCCATTTTTGCCTTCGGCAACGCCGGCCTGACTTTCGGGGAAATCACTCTTTCCGAGGCATTGACGCACCGTGTGAGTCTGGGCATCATTCTCGGGTTATTCATCGGCAAACCACTGGGAATAGCCCTGTTTTCCTATCTCTCCATAAAACTGAAGATATCATCCCTTCCGGAAGGAATTCGATGGCCGCACATTTTCGGCGTCTCTTTTCTGGGAGGCATCGGGTTCACCATGTCCCTGTTTATTTCCGGGCTCTCCTTTTCTACCCCGGATCTTCTCAACTATTCCAAGCTTGCCATCCTTTCCGTATCTGTCGTCTCCGCAATAGCGGGAATATTGTTTCTTTTCTTTTACACCCGCCGGCATCCAATCCATCCGGCGGAAATTGAGGTATATAAATAGAGGCGCTTCCGTTTCGTACCATTCAGTTTCTCAGGGCTCTTCCAGATGTTTAATATCCCATCAAAAAAATCCGGCAGGACCTTGGGTTACAAAATTCACCCGCCAGTTACAAAAACGTTATTGTTTTCATATAATTACGAGTATTAATCCGCTAAATTATATTCCGCTCGTGCCGATAAGTTAATAGATGGTGTTAAGTAGCCATCTGGTACATGTCGGCCCGGGACACGAAAGACGGCATAAAATCCGGGACACATATGATTTAACGTTATATCTTATTGATTTTTCGTTAGGTTTTTGATATTAGCCATGTAATCGAGAAGGCGGAGCTATATATGGCTTACGTGGTGAATGGGAGGCCCATAATGGAAAAACGAGAATGCAAACGCCTTAAAATTCCTGGAACCACTCTTTTCTACAAAAAAACCAACAAGCTTGGCTATTCCAGGGAATACCCCGATGAATATTACCCGGTGCTGGACATCAGTAAGGGCGGCCTGCGATTCCTGACCAATGAGCGGCCTAAAGTCGGTCTACCCGTAGAGGTCAAAATATCTATACCCGAAACCGAGCAGCAACCGGAAATCAAAGGCGTTATCCGCTGGGTTTCCAGAAATCTTGAAAAAAGCTATCGATACCAGACCGGTATCATGTTTAACGCCTATGGAAAAAGAAAAAAAGATAATTCCTCCGAGATTCTATCCTTTTTTGAGTTGCTCGAACAGGAGCATTTATCTTGAGGTACCTTCCATGAATAAAAAAAAAGCATTAATCACAGGGATTACCGGTCAGGACGGCGCTTACCTGGCGGACTTTCTTCTTTCGAAGGGATATGAAGTACACGGTATAAAACGACGCGCGTCTCTTTTCAATACCGATCGTATCGACCATTTATACGAGGACCCGCATAAAACGGGTCGTCGCATGATCCTTCACTACGGAGACCTTACGGACGCTACCAACCTGATCCGTATTCTCCAGCAGGTCCAACCCGATGAGGTTTACAATCTCGGCGCCCAGAGTCATGTTCAGGTTTCTTTCGAATCTCCGGAATATACGGCGGATGTAGACGCCCTCGGCGCCATGCGCCTGCTGGAAGGCATACGGCTGCTGGATCTGACACACAAAACACGTTTTTACCAGGCCTCGACATCCGAGCTATACGGCAAGGTGCAGGAGACGCCGCAAACCGAAAAGACGCCCTTCTATCCCAGGTCTCCCTATGGCTGCGCCAAACTCTTCGCCTACTGGATGACCGTTAACTACCGTGAGGCATATGGTATCTATGCATGCAACGGCATTCTCTTCAATCACGAGTCCCCGCTGAGGGGAGAGACCTTTGTGACCCGCAAAATCACCCGTGCCATGACTCGAATCTACCTCGGCATGCAGGACTGCCTCTATTTGGGAAATATGAACGCCCTCAGGGACTGGGGTCACGCCAGGGATTATGTCGAAATGCAATGGCTGATGCTCCAACAGGAGTCTCCGGAAGATTACGTCATCGCCACAGGTGAGCAGCATTCGGTCCGGGAGTTTGTGGAAGTCTGCGCCAGGGAACTGGGAATCGCCATCAACTGGGAGGGGGAAGGTGTTGATGAGCGAGGCATCAACATAGCCAACGGCAAGACGATTGTCGCCGTCGATCCGCGCTATTTTCGTCCCACGGAGGTGGAAACACTGCTCGGGGATCCCTCGAAAGCAAAAGAGGAACTCCAATGGGAACCGAAAATCAGCTTCGAATCCCTTGTGAAGGAAATGACCCAGGCGGATCTCGAGGAAGCGAAAAGAGACGAACTCTGCCAGAGAGCCGGATTCCAGGTGCCCAATCATAATGAATAAATCGGAAAAAATCCTGATCACCGGCGCCTCCGGTATGGTGGGCAGTGCCCTGGTTCGGAATCTCTTGAAAAAGGGATATACCAACCTTGTCGGCACCTACCATTCCAAAATTCTTGCCGAACAGAAGCGTTCGCCGCTGAAAATGGTCCGGGTCGACCTCCAGAATCAGGATGCGGTGAATCGGTTTTTTGCTTCTGAAAGGCCCGAGCATATATTCCTTGCCGCGGCGAAGGTGGGGGGAATTCATGCCAACAACACTTACCCGGCCCAGTTCATTTACGAGAACCTGACCATACAATCAAATGTCATTCACGCCGCTTATCAAAACGACGTCAATCGCCTTCTGTTTCTGGGCTCGTCCTGTATTTATCCCAAACTGGCACCCCAACCGATGAAAGAGGAGCACCTGCTCACCGGGCTGCTGGAGCCGACAAACGAGCCCTATGCCATTGCCAAAATCGCCGGCATCAAGATGTGTGAGGCCTACAACCGGCAGTACGGTACAAGGTTTTTGTCCGTAATGCCCACAAACCTTTACGGTCCTAATGACAATTTCGACCTCGAAAATTCCCATGTTCTGCCGGCACTGATTCGGAAATTCCATCTTGCCAAGATTGCCGAAACCGGTGATTGGGACAACATTGAAAACGATGAGGCTCTATTCGGCCCGATTCCTGACGATTTAAAACAATCTCTGTTGTCAGGAAAAAAATCTCAGCACTCAGCACTCAGCACTCAGCACTCTATTGTATCTATATGGGGCTCCGGCTCACCCAGACGTGAGTTTCTGCACGTGGACGATATGGCCGATGCTTGCGTATTTGTCATGAATCTTAAAGACAAAGTCATTGCCAGAGAATTTCTTGACGCTTCGAAGCCCTGTTTTGTCAATGTCGGATCCGGCACCGACTGCACTGTCTCGGAACTGGCACGACTCGTTCAGGAAACGGTGGGCTTTAAGGGAGAAATAGTGTTCGACACATCCCGTCCGGATGGTACCCCCCTCAAACTTCTGGATGTATCCCGACTGACAGCTTTGGGATGGCGCCCGTCTATCGGTTTGGCACAAGGAATCCAGGACACTTATCGCTGGTATATTGACCAATATGAATATGCTTTACCCCCCTCTTCCATATATTTAAGGACCTTGACTTGACAGCCTTTAATTGATGTCGTATTTTGACATCAAAATGATGTCAAATATACCCTATAGTATAAAAAAGGGGAGAGGGAATGAAAACCGTCACATTAAGAGGTGTTGATTCCGATTTGGCCGACAAGTTGAAAGCAACGGCAAAAAGCCAGGGTAAAAGCATCAACCAATTGGCTATAGACCTTATGAAAGAAGGTCTTGGACTCAGCAAGGCAAAAAAATTCTCTCGCCGTTATACCGATTTGGATCATCTATTCGGCAAATGGAGCGATGAGGACTTCAATACAATTTCCAAAACTATCGTTCATAATCGATGTATTGACCCGGAACTCTGGAAATGATGAATGTCTTAATCGATACCAATATCTATTCGATGGCTATGAGAGGTGATGCCGATGTTAGGGTTAGGGAACTAGTTCCCACTCCATGTTCTATTCTTCTATCGCGCAATAACCGCAGCCATAATCTGCGGAAATCCGTGAAATCTGCGGATAGAAACTTAAAACCTCTTTTGTGGACTGGGAACAAGCCGCTAAACCATTAATGCAGGGCCTAAATTGAGTGATTACCAGTAAATTCTACCGGTTGGTTTGGTATGACCATCTATAATCACTACAAAAACATAATACAGACTGACAGTCGTTACTCATAATGTGAGGGAATTTTATCGGGTTAACAAATTGAATGTCGAGGATTGGGCCACTGGACGATAGAATCGCATTAAACACCGACACCGCATATACCTTATAATCCAATGTCTCCTATTACCTCTTTCCCTTACATCGATCTTTTCGGGACGGAAAAGAGCGAGATAGACCCTATAAATGCTTATATTCATTAAATAATCATTATTTTTCCACATATTTTTTATTGACAAAAAGCCGGCTTCGTATTACGTTTTTGAAAAATATGTAATACACGGAGAGCTAAATTATGGTAGTCGTCACTTCAACAGTTAAAGGACAGATTGTAATTCCAGCCCCCCTTAGGAAAAAATTCAAGATAAGCAAGGGAACGCGCGTTTATGTCTATGACGATGGTGAACGAATCATCGTCGAGCCTGTCCAGGATGATCCCGTCATTTCAGGCAAAGGAATGCTGAAAACAAATGGCAGGGTACTAAGATCTCTCATCACTGATCGCGAGAAAGAGTCTGAACTGTGAAAAAATATGTCATGGACAGCTATGCAATGATGGCCTATTTTGAAGACGAACCAGGTGCTGACGTTGTTGTCGAAATCCTTAATGATATCGTTAACACGAGATCCAGGGCGTATATGTCTATAATCAACTGGGGCGAAATCTATTACAATACCTTTCGAGTTCAGGGTGAAAAATCTGCCGAGAGCGTATTGGCACAAATGTCACTCTACCCTATCGAGTTTATTGATGCTGATCGATCCTTGACCTATGAAGCCGCCAAATTAAAGGGAAAACACAAAATCGCATATGCAGATTGCTTCGCCGCGGCACTTGCGCATCGCTTTGATGCAAAGATTGTAACCGGGGATCCAGAGTTTAAAAAATTAGAAGAAGAAATAGATATTGTATGGGTTGTCTGACGATTGCTCTCTCTTCTCAACTATACAGTGAGTAGTTCATCATTGAGGAAAAAGATATTAAAATGGCAACATTGCGACGTGCTTTGGAAGACGGTGAACACAGCGGTTTTGTAGATTACTCTCTGCCCGATCTAACGGACTCTCTCGATAGGGAATATAACAAATAGTGCCATTATTCACCTCACCGCCAAGGAGACACATGTGTCGAGATTATCCGTGTTCTACATGACAGCATGGATATTGGAAGTCACTTTTAAGTGGTTTTGTTCTCTTTTTAGACAAATATAAAATTCAAAGGAACGTTTCTCCCCCCATCTTGCCGGAGGGTTATTCAGAATAACACCTATTGACTCCGAACATTGGTGAATAGCACGAGGGTGGCTGACTCTCTTCAATACACCTTTGAGGGCTTCCCCCCTCTAATGAGGATTCTTGACAGCAATAACCCATATGATATATTTGACCAAAATTCAGGTCAACTCAAATAGAGGAAAAATAGAATGACAACAATTTCCGTTTCAGAAGCTAAAATGAAACTAAGTGCTTTGGTTGAGTCCGTATGCGTTACGGATGAAGAAATTGTTATAACAAAAAACGGCAGGCCTATTGCGGTGCTCGTCAGCCCCGATGAGTATGAAAGCTGGCAAGAAACCAGGAGGATTCAATCTGATAATGATTTAATGGCGGAAATCAAGAAGGGCCTATCTGATTTGAAGAAGAAAAACACCTCTATCTATACACTTGATGAATTGATCTCATAATAAACCGTTATGAACCAAGGCATACGATATCGCCTTAGAGTCACTGACGAAACAGCCAAATTGATTCGCGGACTTCATCCTGAAATTAAATCTGCAATAAGAGCCGCTCTTGAAACAATTGTAACTGAACCTTATTGCGGGAAAGCACTCAAGGATGACTTAAAAGGGCTTAATAGCTTTCGAGTAAAGCGGTATCGTATTGTATATCGGATTTTGCCGAAACAAAAAATACTCGAAATAGTCACCGTTGGACCTCGAAAAAATATTTACGAAGAGACTTTCCGACTTATCCGTAAGGAACAATTACGCTGAGATATGCACCCTTTTTAAACAAAACTGCGAGCACGAATCTTAAAAATCCCTTTTGGGGTCGAAAACGGACCGCTGAGCTGATAATACAGCACCTAAATTGATTGATTGATTACCAATAAATTCTAACGGTTGGTTTGGTCTGAGCTAATTCGATTCCTTGATCCTTAAAAACAGGAGCGTGCCCACCCCCTCTCTTGACAGGCTCATTGCCCATGTGTATCATAATGGTATACACAAAATAAAGGAAAAGCTATGTCCAAAACAGCAATGACCCATGCGCGTATTACGCCGGAAATCAAACAAAAGGCCGAACATATTATCAAAGGTCTGGGGCTATCCATATCAGCAGCTCATGAGCTTTTTTATCGACAGATAATCGCCCACCAGGGAATTCCTTTTGATTTGCGTGTTTTTAAAACAGAAACGATTCAGGCGATGAATGATGCAAGAAATGGGATCGGTACTAAATACGACAGTATGACAGACCTGTTTGATGAAATTGACACCTGATGTTACCGATTCGCCCCACTAACAGATTTAAAAAAGATCTCAAAAGAGCGGTTGCACAAGGTCGTGATTTAAGTAAACTGAAAAAAGTATTGGAAATCCTGTCTATGCCTGAGTCGCTGCCGACTGAGTTTCACGACCACAAGCTAAAGGGAGGATGGCAAGATTTTAGAGAATGTCATATAGAACCTGATTGGCTGCTGATCTATACAATAGCTGATTTTGAACTCCGCCCCGCGAGATTGGGAACCCATTTGGAACTATTCAATAAATAGTTAGACCAAAACAAAATCCATCTTGACCGGCAAATTGATAGGTTATACAATAATTATAGCTGTTTATGAATTGCAGAATATGATAACTAAACAGGCATGATTTTATCAGTAAACAACTAAAAATACGGTGATGATATGAAAGGTGAACTCCTTGCAATTATTGAAAAAGCTCCTGAAGGTGGATTCTGGGCCATTTGTCCGGAAGTCCCCGGAGCAAATGGACAGGGAGAAACTATCGAAGAGGCCAAAGAAAGTTTACGAGAAGCTGTTGCCTTGATTTTAGAGGATCGCATAGAGGATATTAAGCGGGGCCTTCCTGTGGATGCAATCCAGGAAACGATTGCAATCTGATGAAAAGGAAAGATCTTGAAAAGAAACTTCGAATAGCCGGTTGTTACTTGAAGAGAGAGGGAAGTTCACACTCTCTGTGGATCAATCCTAAAACCGGAGTCGTTGAAACAATACCACGACATACTGAAATCAAAGAACCTTTAGCGAACAAAATCCTCAAAAGCATGAATGCACAATAAATGCAGTAGACCTTTTATCATGCATTCTTTGTCTTTAACTGTTTACTGCCAAAAGCTCTCTGATTACTATCTTTTTAACCCACAACTCATTACACATCACACATTACTGTTTTTTAAAATTTGTTCACTGTTTATCATTTGTAATTTTGATGTGCTAATCAAGGTTTGATCCTGTCCCCCTATATTTTGCCACTCAGATATATTGATTTGCATTAAATTCAGATGGTTTATCTGGTCTTGTCGACCATCAGGGCCGGGTGATATTGTATATCCCTTTGACATATCCCATCTTATTGTATAGGATAGTCCATGATCTCAAAATGAGGGGGACTATTATGACCTGTGTTAAAACTAAAGTTTTTAAAAGTAACCGGAGTCAGGCTGTTCGCTTGCCCAAAAAAGTAGCCTTTCCGGAATCCGTGAAAGATGTCGAAATCACAGCGATTGGTAATAAAAGAATGATTTCGCCGGCCAATGAATCCTGGGAAGAATGGTTTAACAGCCCTGGGGTTTCAGAAGACTTTATGGCAGAACGAAAACAGCCGGAAGATCAGCTTCGTGATGGTTTCTAATGCTGAAGTACCTACTGGACACCAATATCGTTATTTATACCATGAAAAATCGTCCACACCAGGTCAAAAAACGGTTTGAGCAGTATCAAGGGCGAATGGGCATTTCAACTGTAACCTTAGGTGAGTTGGTATTTGGCGCCGAACACTCACAACAGGTGGAGCAAAACTTGTCGGATATTGAAGCTATGATCGCCCGCCTCGAAGTGTTGCCCTTTGACACCAGGGCTGCATATCATTTTGGCCAGATACGAGCCGCTTTGTATCGCATCGGCAAACCCATCGGACCCTATGACATGATGATTGCCGGCCAGGCCCTCTCTACAGGGCTGAAATTAGTAACCAATAATACGAAAGAGTTCGAGCGTGTTCCAGGGTTAGTGCTTGAAGATTGGAGTAAGGATTAAACAGCATTTGCCTCTTTTGTTGGTTGCCGCTCATTTTTTTCTTAGTGCGTTAATCAAGGTTTGACCCTGCGCCCTCTTGACGAACCGGCTCATAGTCGTATATAATGCCTGAAAAAATTTGAAGAATAGTAGGTGCATCATGCAATCAGTCAAAGAACTCGAAAATAAAGTCTCTAAATTAACTCCTAAAAATTTATCAGAGTTCCGCGCTTGGTTCGAAAATTTCGATTCTGAAAATTGGGACCGTAAATTTGAAACCGACGTTAAAACAGGCGCTCTTGATGCTGTTGTAAAAGATGCTCTTGCTGATTATGACGCGGGAAATACTACCGAGCTATGAAACATCATACCAGCTCTTCTTTTTGGGCTTGTTATAAGAATCTTCCATCACATATTCGCACTATCGCAGATAAAAACTTCCATCTAATAAAAGAAGATCTTAACCATCCATCTTTGCGCACAAAAAAGGTTGGGAAATACTATTCCGTCCGGATTGGAAGAAGGTATAGGGCCTTGGCAGTTGAAGTAGATGAAGGCCTTTTATGGTTTTGGATCGGCACACACTCAGAATATGACCGTCTGATAGAAAAGTAGTCACTTTTATCTCGTTGCCCCTTTTTGGGTGAAAAAGTTTGTACAATTAGTCAAAAACGTCCCCAAGAACCGATGCGCTTCATCTCGCAGTATCATACAGTGAACAACTCATCATTATTACCGCTGGCCGCCAACTGCTGAACTCAGCAAAAGGAACGTATTGCGCTGCTTGGTTTGGTCCGATCAAATAGGAAGGACCAATAGGAAAACAAATAGAAAATTAGTGCACTAATCAAGGTGACCCCGATCCCTTTATATATTTAAGTACGCCCCCAAAAATCCTAAAAACGGTTGACCGCACATCGATTATGGCCTAAATTAAAGCCCTAAGTTTTGAGACCTACTTTAAAGGCCATTCAGAGGGGACTATGATTCAAGCCAAATTCAGTCTGAAAGAATCGCATATTCAATTTATTGAACAATGCAAGCATTACGGATTTAAGGATAAAAGCGACGTCGTTCGCACAGCCTTAGATCGCTTGTTATCGGAAATCGCAAAAAAACGTTTACGTGATTCTGCTAGGCTATATGCTGAAAGCTATGAAAAAGATGATGAGACTAAAGAATGGACGGATTCTGAACTTTCGGAGTGGCCAAGGTGATTCAATTAAAACGAGGGATGGTCATAGACGTCAATCTTAATCCGACTAAGGGGGCTGAAAAAGGGGAAATTCGTCCATGCGTAATTGTCACAAACAATACATACAATGCGCATGTCCCAGTCATTCAGGTAGTGCCTCTAACGGCTTGGAGTGAAAAAAAAGCTCGTATCATTACTAACGTCGAAGTCAACCCAACAGTGAATAACGGGTTATCCAAAAAATCCGTGGCAGATTGTCTTCAGACACGCCCTATCGATCACCGCTCTCGATTAGTCAAGGTAAGAGGCACTTTAGGGGCTGGGGTCATGCTAAAAATAAACGATGCGTTACATATTGTTTTTGAGCTCATATAATATATCATCGTCGTTTCAATTTTGATCTTTTCATAAATAAAGAGTGTTGTCTCCGAGTAGGCAAATCATAGTTTTTCATCCACGGTTTTCAGTGTTATTGGAAGTTTGTACAATTTGTCAACAACGTCCCCTAATACGCTGGCTTTATTGGTGTCGGTAAAAGTTTTTAGTGGACACTTCAAACGTCAAAGTGTACACTAAGACAAAAATCATATTATGGAGCACCGAATAATGGAAGTCAGCGTTAAGGAAACAAGGAAAAATTTCAGCTCGCTCTTAGACAAGACTGAAAAAGGTGAAGAAATTGTAATACTGCGACGTGGGAAACGAGTTGCGAGGTTAGTACCATTAAAAGACACGATCAAGCATCTTCCGGATCTAAGCCAATTCCGAGCGTCTATTTCAGTCAAAAACAATGGACTTAGCGATACTGTATGCCAAAACAGGAATGAAGAGCGATATTGATGTATTACATCGACACAAGCGTATTGGTCGCCTATTATTGCCCCGAAAATTTCAGTGATAAAGTCCAGACCTTTTTCAACCTTGCAAAACCATCCTGTTATAAGTAGTCTTACTGATGTTGAGCTGTGCTCTGCCATATCAAAAAAAGTGAGAATGGATGAATTGAGCAATGCGGATGGGAATCGTATTATATCCAAATTTCAATCCCATCTTGCCGGAGGGTTATTCAGAGTAATACCTATTGAATCCGAACATTGGCAAATAGCACGAGGGTGGCTGTCTCTCTTCAATACACCTTTGAGGACGTTGGATGCGCTTCATATTGCAGTATCATCCAGTGAACAACTCATCATTATTTCCGCTGACCGCCAACTGCTGAACTCTGCTAAAACCTTAGGCGTACAATGCGAAAACATAACAGCTATCGAGTAAGAAAATTATATTCTTCGTTCAATTTTCGCTGTGTCAATTGAAGTTTGTACAATTAGTCAACAACGTCCCCAAGAACCCCTATCTTCCTGATTCCGATGTGTGAGCGTAATACATTTTCCTGTTCACGGTTCACGCAGAATGAGGGTTTGTCTAATTAGTCAACAACGTCCCAAGACCCCGGATTGTACCCCCCTCAAACTTCTGGACATATCCCGACTGACCGCTTTGGGTTGGCGCCCTTCCATCAGCTTGAAACAAGGAATCCAGAATACGTATCGTTGGTATATCAACCAATAAGCCAATAATAGGAGCCGGCATCAGGAACAAAGTTATAAATGAATTCATTTTGATTTTTTCAGGTCAGGTATTGTCTGCCATTATTTCTATCGCAAGTGTAAAAATATTGACACAGCTCCTAAGCCCTGAAAAATATGGTGAACTGGCATTGGGTTTGACATTTATCGTTCTTCTGAACAACTTGCTGTTCGGCCCTTTTTCAAATGCTTTTCAAAGATTCTATTCAGTCTTCAAAGAAAAAAATCAACTGCGCATATTTTCCGCTTTGCTCCACAATGAAATCACCAGGTTGGTTTTCTTCACCGCTTTAATAGGCATTTTCACTCTCTCAATTCTTTTCGTATTTAAAAATAGTCTTTTTCTATTCGGTGCTCTTGCAGTTCTTTTCGCCTTACTTTCAGGAATCAATAGCATTTTTGACGGAATTCAAAATGCAGCGCGCCAGAGAATAATAGTCGTATTCCATCAATTGTCACTGAACTTGTTAAAAGTATTGCTTGCGGTAATTTTTATTCTTATATTTTCTGCAAAAGCCTTTTATGCATTGCTTGGTTATCTCTCAGCCGGTGTGTTGGTTGTTTTCTCCCAAAAGTTTTTTCTAAGGAAACTGTTTATTCCCAATGAACGTGATGTAATAATCGATCGGGAATCCATCTCCAAAATCAGAAATTATGCATACCCCTTTATGTATTGGGGCATATTTACCTTTTTGCATCTAGTTTCGGACAAATGGGCAATACAATTTTTTGATAATATTGATAACGTCGGCAACTATGCCGTGTTGTACCAATTAGGATACTCTCCGATCATTCTGTTAACGACCATTTTGGTGAAATTGATCGCACCAATTTTTTATGAAAAAGCGGGAGACGCAACAGATTTCGAAAGGATGAAAATTGTAAGAAAATACAATACGTTTTTAATCGCTATTTGCCTTTTTATTACATTTTCAGCTTTCGGACTCACCCATTTTCTCCATGAGACAATTTTCAGGCTGCTAGTTTCTAAAGATTATTCTTCGTGCTCTTTTCTTTTACCTTTCGTCGTACTTGCTGCAGGACTTTTTGCAACCGGCCAGGTAGCGACAATCTATCAGCTAAGCAGCAACAGCACTAGTCGTCTTATCAAGGTTAAAATTTGTACATCTTCAATTGGTTTGCTCTTGAATTTTGCCGGTGCATACTACTACGGTATCAATGGTGTTATCTATTCTCTGCTATCTTTTTCGATAATATATTTTCTATGGATTATTTTCTTATCGTACAATTCTGCCTTGTCGCATGATAGCTTTGAAAATCGCCCGTAAATCAGCGTTTATATTCCATCCGATCCCCGTGAATGACTAATAGCTAATTTTGAGAATTTATATATGAGAATATTATTGGCAATTCAAAAAAACACCAATAGCGCGATTCCGGCTAATTCCACATGGTACCGTAACTTATATGAACCACTGCTGGAACTCGGGCACGAGGTGATACTATTTGATACCGCCGATGCTGCCCGCGCAAGAAGAAACAAAGATAGATCCCTAAAGGCAAAGATGAGCCAGAAACTTTTGGAAACATTTCGCAGCGAAAACGACAAGAAGCATTTTGATTTTTTTTTAGGCTATTTTACAGAGGGAATGCTTGATTTCGAAGTTATTGAACAGATAAGAAAATCGTCTGTAATCACATTAAATTTTTCATGTAACAATACACATCAGTTTTACCTGGTAAGGAATATTTCCAAACATTTCGACTATAGTCTATATGCTGAAAAGGAGGCCAGAAAGCATTTTGATTCAGTTTCAGTCAATTCTATCTGGTGGCCGATGGCATCCAACCCCAAATATTTCCACCCGAAAGATCTTCCGAAAAAACACAAAGTGACATTCGTGGGTGCTAATTACGGATTGCGAACCCGATATATCCATTTTTTATTGGAAAACGGTGTCGATGTGTCCACCTTCGGGCCAGGATGGAAGTATGGCGCGAATTCCTATTTGGCATCATTTTTAAAAAGGTATTTTTTAGCTTTAAAAACAATCAGCAGCAGAGGCACCTTGCAACAAGCGAAATGCTCTGCGCTGCTCGCTGAACACGACTTCAAACGAAATCTCGCTGCAAACTTCCCACTTAACCTGCATGATATCATTACTGACGAAAAATTAATTGATCTTTATAGTGAGAGCGAAATCAGTCTCGGATTTCTGGAAGTCTACGACCAGCACGACCCAAGCAAAATGGTTCTAAAACACATGCATCTTCGCGATTTCGAAGCTCCCTTGTCCGGCGCTTTTTACATGACTGGATTCTCTGATGAGGTCGCAGAAATGTTCGAACCGGACAAGGAGGTCGTCGTTTATAGCAGCAGTGAGGAGCTTTTAGATAAAATCAATTATTATCTGAAGAACACTTCAGCTGCTGATCAAATTCGCAAGGCAGGATTTGATCGGGCAATGAATCAACATACGTATCACCACCGATATAAGAATCTTTTCAAAGAAATAGGATTATGAGAAAAACGTTAGTAAGTGTTGTAATTCCCGTTTTTAACGGCGCATCTTTTCTGGCAGAAGCAATCGATAGTGCTTTAGAGCAAAGCTACGATAATATCGAGGTTTTGGTAATTGATGATGGCTCAACAGATAACACATCTGAAGTATGCGAAAGATATTCTGATAAAATAAGATATTATCGGAAAGAAAACGGTGGGCAGGCAAGCGCCAGGAATTTTGGTATTGAACGATCCGAAGGAAATTTTATAGCGTTTTTAGATTCAGACGACATATGGGATTCGGAAAAAATTGAAAAGCAAATACTTAAAATGCAAAGCAATAAATGTATGTGGTCATACACCGATGCCATGGCATTCACCGGCAACAAATCGTTATATAAATTCAGTACCACCTCCAGGCAATTCGAAGGTAACATTTTAATCAATTTGTTTTTAAAAAATTTTATTGTCGCTTCATCCGTTATTGTCCATAGAAGCATATTAAATAAAATCGGTGTCTTTGCGCTTATCAAGCGTGAGGATTGGGATCTCTGGCTAAGAATAGCTGAGACATACGAAGTAGCTTTAGTAAAAGAAGAATTAGTGCGGTACCGCATTCATCAAAAAAGCTCGTTAAGGACAACAGGTATCAATCAAAAACTGGATAGCAAATTATTTATTATAAACAAAGCATTTGATAAAAATGCCCAGATATCGGAAGACCAATACAAAAGAGCATGTTCAAATGCTTACTTTGAAGCTTGCAAACTTTTTTTGGCAAGAAACGAAAAAGCAAATGCAAGAAAGGCCTTACGCCATGCAATCTCCATGAAAAAACGCCTCACTTATAATTTATTTTTTATCTTCTGTGTCATTCCCGTGTTGAATACTAAACAACTGCACAGTGCATATAAAAAATATCGTTTCATGCATAACAAACTTATTAAACATACAGATAAAACACTTTAAAAATAATGAAAACAATAAACGGATCGATCTATACTCCGCTTAAAGTTCATTTGATATATGCGTTTTTTCTAGTATCAAACCTCGCCGGAAGAGAATTGATATCTGTCGACGTTATTGGTATACCCAACATCAAGCTACATCACGTATTCTTTATTATTTTCTCTATTATAAATATTAAACTGTATTTTAAGCATTTCCCGTATAAAAAGCTGTTTTACTGTGTTATTTTTTTGAGTTTAATACCTTTTTACAGGGGAATGACGGCTGGTCACACAGGCGTTTTTAATTTTTTAACAGTTGATTTTACTTTTGTATTTTTTATATGGGGATATTTTTATCTCAAAAATGAAAAAGATATCAGCTTTCTCTTTAAATTCTTGATATTTTGTTTTGTCCTGACGTACATTGTCAAGGAATATCTTTTTTTAAAAACCGGTCATTCAATTCTTTTTTCATTCTCAGAATTAAGAATAGAAGAAGGAATACGACAATCCTCTGATACGATTAACTCCCTAGCCTTAGTCAGCTTGATAATCATACTTGCAAGCAACATTACTGTTTTTAAAAAATATATCTTAGCCATTACAATAACGTATATCATATACAGGTATGAGATAAGAGGATCTTTTATTAGTATTCTTTTCGTTGGTCTATATCATTTTATAATGCACAAAAAAGCACTAATAAGCCAATTATTTTATAAGTATTACAAAATCATAGGCCTATTATTGTTGATTGTCCTGGTTCTATTTCTCACGTATTGCTTGGATTTTACGAAGCGAATCATCCTGGAATTCATATATAGCGGCGCCGATTACTACGGTACCTTTTCCTGGAGGCTAGCGGTTTGGTTCGACAACATAACATCATATATCAGAAACGGCTCAATTCTAATTGGCACAAGCGGATTACCAATCAAATATGTATTAACCAGATATATTGGATTAAGAGGATACGTAAACCCTCATAATTCTAATATATTTTTATTAGTTAACTATGGACTTATTTTCCTCTTTATGTATTTGGTTATTCCACTTAATTTATTATTTGAAAAACGAACACTGTCGAATAGCACGATGTTATATACTATGAAACTAATAGTTATGATGTTTATTGGCTTGTCCTTAACTACTGCCATCTACGAACTGCCTTATCAAGGGAGTATTTTCTGGTTTTTAGTCGGCGGAGCATACAGTGTACTAGACAGGAATGATCCGAATGCGGAATCAGCCTAATAAAAGAATACCATTAGCCATCATCGGTCCATACCCCCCTCCCTATGGTGGAATAGCAACGCATATTTATAGGCTACGACCCTATCTAAAAAGCGAGAACATTTCTCACCGGGTATTCAACCATGGCAATGCTGAAAGCGAGGATGTCATTCCGAACCACAAATCACCAATCTGGTACTTCGACTTTCTATTCTGCCGTAATCTTAATGTAAACGCTGTTCATTTCCATCAGACACTCCACGGCTTCGAATACTTGTACTGGTTTATCTATTCGAAGATAAACAGGTTGAAAATCATCATTACACTTCATAACGAGACTATCTTATCGAAAAGGCTGTTTCGATCCTTCAATCTATTTCTTCTCAGGAAGACGGGATATTCGCTATTAATAACCGTCTCAAAAAAAGTCCATCTTTTTTTAAATGACCGTAATATCAGGAATATTTTATTGCCCGCATACATTCCAGTTGACATGAAGCAACTGAAACCTATAAGGGTTGATAAACGTAAAAAAATTATCGTCTACGCAATCTTTAAGGTAACCAGTAAAAACCTGATCGATATTTATGGCTTCGACCTTGTGATGAAGCTGATGAATTTTGTTTCTGGCGAATATGATTTATATATCCTGATAGGTGACAAAAAAAACTCCGACATTGGTATTCTTGAATCCATCCTGTTCCAAAACAAACAGACCGACTCGGTTAATATCGTATACGATAAAAACTTGGTTGATTTTCTTCCTAATGCCGACGTGTACATCCGGCCGAGCAAATCTGACGGATACGGAATATCGATTCAGGAAGCCCTCGAACTTGGCGTTCCCGCCATCGCCTCGGATGTTTGTGAAAGACCACCGGGAACCATTGTTTTCAAATCTGGATCGTTCGAAGATTTTTTCAAAAAATTCAATTTTGTCGCGAGAACACCGACAAGCGAAATACTGAAAAATAGTCGACATCTCGCTTATCATCGACAACTGATCACACTATACAAGAGAATCTGCCAGCCAACACATCGCTAAATAACACATATTTGAGAACTGCCACTATGGAACAGCTTGTACAGAAGCTTAAAAACGGGAAAATGAACATCATTGAATCTCCTATACCGACACTTCAGAACGGGCAGATATTAGTCAGGAACCACTATTCCCTGATCAGCCCTGGTACAGAAGGAAGCACAGTAAAAGCTGCGCGAAAAGGATACATTGGGAAAGCTAAGGAGCGTCCACAGCAGGTTAAGCAAGTGATTGATTCACTTATGAATCAGGGTGTAACCCAAACGTATCGAGCCGTCATGAAAAAGCTGGATGCCTATTCCCCGCTGGGGTATTCCTGTGTCGGAGAAATCATCGATCTGGATGAAGATATTCGAGGCTTTCAGGTAGGAGATTTGGTCGCATGTGGAGGTGCGACAGCATCTCATGCCGAAGTTATCAACGTTCCTGTCAATCTTTGTGTCAAGTTGAAACCTGATACAGACCTGAAACAAGCCGTTTATAATACTTTGGGGGCCATTGCCATGCAGGCAGTCCGCCAAGCTGATTTGAGGTTGGGTGAAGCTTGTGCGGTTATCGGACTGGGACTCCTCGGACAACTCACTGCGTTACTTCTCCGTGCATCGGGAGTAAGAGTAGCGGGCGTCGATATCGATCCTTCCATGGTGGCTGCAGCTAAAGGAAACTGTGTTGATTTACCGGTAAACCGAAACGATGTGGGAGCTGATGAGCTAATTTTAGAATTTTCAAACGGAATTGGCTGTGATGCAGTAATTATCACTGCAGCCTCTCCTTCCCTTGATCCCATCAATTTCTCCGGAGCGATAGCCAGAAAAAAGGGAAGAATCGTTGTGGTGGGTGCCGTTCCAACAGGATTCGATCGTGAGCCTCATTTCTATCGAAAAGAACTCGATATCCGGATGTCGTGCTCTTACGGACCCGGCCGGTACGACCCTTCCTATGAAGAAAAGGGGATCGATTACCCAGTTCCCTATGTCAGATGGACAGAAAATCGAAACATGTCGGCTTTCCAGGATCTGATATATTCAAAGAAGATTGATCTCAGCTATTTGACGACGCATTGCTTTGACCTAGCGGACGCACCTGATGCCTATGACATGATAATGGGCAGGTCCGAACATTTTATTGGAATAATCATCCAATATGATACGACTAAAACATTTAACCGTGAGATAGTCTCCGTAGCGGCAACTCATCAAAGTCACTCCGCTATTGGAATCGGATTCATAGGCGCCGGGTCTTATGCTCAAAGCCATCTGCTTCCGCACATCATGAAAACAAGCGATGTTTCGCTTATCGGTGTAAAAACCGCCACCAGCTTAAGTGCACGATCCGTTGCCGAAAGATTTGGATTCGATTTCTGCACTGGAGAAGACTCCGACATTCTGGACAACAAAGAGATCAACTGCGTCTTTATCGTTACTCGGCATGATTCCCATGCCAGATTAGTGCAAGCCACCTTAGCAGCCGGAAAAAAATGTTTTCGTAGAAAAGCCGCTCTGTCTCAAACCTAATGAATTGGACGAAATAATAGACCTATACGCAACACCGACCAACAGACAAGGGCTATCTCCGGTATTGATGGTGGGATACAATCGACGCTTCTCGCCGCTGGCTAAGATTATCAAGGAGAAATTTGGTGATGGAACCATGTCTATGATTTACCGAATCAATGCGGGAAAAATTTCTGCGGATTCCTGGATACAGGATAAAGAGATGGGAGGGGGACGAATACTCGGAGAAAGTTGCCACTTTATCGACTTTTTGACGTATATAAACGGATCCTTGCCTGTTTCAGTTTTTGCAATCACGATGAGTGGCTCTTCCAATCTGAATGATGTACTGACCGTTTCCCTGACCTATGCGAACGGCTCCATCGGATCCATTTCGTATTTTGCAAACGGTCCGAAATCCTTTCCTAAAGAATACGTTGAAATATATTCTCACGGTTCAGTAGCTGTTTTATCCGACTATAAAGAGCTGAAGATATACGGCTCTGGTAAACCTTACTCAAAAAAGCTTCTAACCCAGGACAAAGGGCAAAAAGAACAAATCAATCGTTTCATTTCAGCCCTGAAAACAGGCGCACCCGCCCCGATTCCTGTGGATGAAATATTTAACAGTTGCCGGACATGTTTCGCCATTCTGGAATCTATCCGGACAAGGCAAGCCGTATCCATTTAAAAAATGATCCGATCTTCTTTACGAAAACTCGAATTGTACTGCCACGGCACAGGGTTTAAGGGGTGGGACCTCTTCGATGGCTTGAATTCAGCTCTCTTCAAAAATTCTGTATGCTATCGGAATGAATTTTTGCGACTTGCCTGGATCCAGCTTTTCAAACGTTCAGCTATCAACCTTAGAAAAATTGCATTCGTCCCAAAAGCATTCAACGCAAAAGGGTTGGCATTGTTTGCCTCGGGGATGATTTCCAAAGGGAATCTGGATGAAGCGATCGAGTTGCTTGAGCAGCTGAAGAAAATGGTCTGTGAAGGATATTCAGGGGCATCCTGGGGATATAATTTCGACTGGCAGGCCAGGGCTTTCTATGTGCCGGTCGGCAAACCCAACATGGTGACTACGGTTTTCGCAGCAAATACCTTTCTGGATTATTATGAAAAAACGAGCGCTGATTACGGACTGTCCCTGGCATCGGATGCCTGTCGGTTTATTATGGAACAACTTGTCGTTTTTGAGGATGAAAATAAACTGTGCTTCGGCTATATTCCCGGTGAAAAAACCCGAGTTCACAATGCCAACATGTTAGGAGCAGCGCTTTTAGGCCGTGTCTATTCTCATCACAAGTCCGAACAACTCCTGGAAAAATCAACCAAAGCCATGGCGTATTCTATGGAAGCACTAAGCTCCGATTATTCATGGCCTTACGGTGAGAGAAGCCATCATCAATTTATCGATAACTTTCATACCGGATTCAACCTGGTCGCCCTGCAAGAATGGATGGATCATACTGGAATAACGGAATGGCATAATAAATTACGTAAAGCCTATACTTATTACCTGGCTACCTTTTTCCTCGATGACGGAAGGCCGAAATATTATCACAATTCACTGCATCCCATCGACATTCACTGTTCAGCCCAGGGTATCGTTACCTGTCTCAAACTAAAGGATCTCGACAGGCGCAGTCTGCCACTCGCAAAGAAAATTGCTGAATGGGCAATTGAAAACATGCAGGATCCGAAGGGCTTTTTCTATTACCAGAAGCATAAATATTTCACCAATAAAATCCCATATATCAGATGGGCTCAGGCGTGGATGTATTACGCACTATCCCTCTATTTGAAACATACAGAATGAGAAACACCTGTACAAGTTTTGTTGACAAATTTCAGAAATATGATGTGGCATACAGCACATAATTTTTTTCCCAATTTTATCTTAAGAATATAAGCATTTAACATCATGCTCAACAAGAAACACAGTTACAGCAGGAAAAATGATGTCAAGAATTGAAATAATGGGGTGTCAGATGGATACCTACACGTTGCCGCAGACTATTGCGGAAATTGAATATTGTATCAAGGAACGGAAATTTTGCCAGCATGTCGTTGTTAACGCAACCAAGATTGTAGAGATGCAGGCAAATCCTTTCCTTAAAAGTATCATACATGGCTGTAGAATCATCAATGTCGATGGTATGCCTGTAGTATGGGCTTCGAAACTTCTGAAGAAACCGGTGGCCGAGAGAATAACGGGGGTCGATTTATTCCAGGATCTGGTACGGCTATGCAGTCTAAAAAGCTACCGCCCCTTCTTTTTTGGTGCTCGGCAGGAGGTCGTCGAAAGGGTTGTTCAGTCTTTTCAAGAAAAATACCCTAATCTCGACGTAGCCGGGTTTCGAAACGGCTATTATTCTTCCGAAGAGGAAATCGAAGTTGCAAGGCAGATTAGGGAAAGCAACGCGGACATGCTGTTCGTGGCCATTTCCACCCCGACAAAGGAAATATTCATCAACAAATGGCTCGACGAAATGAATATCCCTTTCTGTATGGGGGTTGGGGGGAGTTTTGATGTTGTGGCTGGAAGAACCACCCGTGCCCCTCGATGGATGCAGAATGCGGGCCTTGAGTGGGTATACCGCATATATCAGGAACCTCGTCGTATGTTGAAACGATATCTCAAGACAAATCCACTTTTCATATGGATGGTCCTGAAAGAACTGGTGCGAATGAAACAGGAGAGGCCAGTGTGAATGCTCCAATGACAGTTGAAGAGACATTTGTAACACTGTGCGCGTGCTCCCAGCCGGATGTACAGCATCGGAAACGGATTAATGAAGCCGCTCTGATTCCCATGGACTGGGAAAAAGTGCATGATGTGGCAATCCGAAACAGAACCATTCCGCTTCTCTATAAAAACATCAAAATGAAACCGGCTCGTGATTCAGTTCCTCCTGATCTGTTTGACAAAATGACCCGAATATACGCGGAAAATTCGAGGCGCAATTTTTTTCTGCTGTCCTACCTCATCAATCTCCTGGACTGCTTTAAATCGAACGGCATCTTTGCAGTTCCTTTTAAAGGCCCTGTCTTCACTGAAAATATCTACGGAGATTTGGGGCTCAGGTTCAGTTCCGATCTTGATATTCTCGTACAAGTAAAAGATGCACGAAACGCTTATAAAGTCCTGATTGAAATTGGTTTGACACCTGAAATCACTTTGAACAACAGCCAGCTTCAAAAATATATCGTTACCGAAGACAACCTTTCATTTTTCAAAAATGATCCGAAAGTACTGATAGAACTTCACTGGGAGCTATCCGGGAATTATCTTTCGAGACCCTTTATCCTCGAAGATATGCTTGAGACGCTTATTTCCGTACCCATTCACAACCATGAATTTCCTGCTCTTCCTCCTGAAGCGCTCCTTTTATATCTCTGTATCCATGGTGCAAAGCATGAATGGAAAACCTTAGATTGGGTATGTTGCGTTGCTGAACTGCTTCGAAAAAAAAAGGATCTGGATTGGGATTTGGTTGAGGCATCAGCTAAAAACCGGAAAGCTCAAAAAATGCTCCATCTCGGTTTAGAACTTACGTGGATTCTTTTCAAGTCACCCATTCCGGCTAATATTATTGAAAAACTCGAAAAAAACAATCCTATAATAGAACTTTCCCAAAGCCTCATTACTGACATGTTTTCTACGCACAATGACGTAGCATTTAAAGAAACCCGGTTTTCAAGCTTTCATTTTCGCGTCAGAGATTCCTTGACCGACTGTCTCCGCTACCTGTCAAGACTTGTTTTTATTCCATCAAAAAAAGAGTGGTCGTCATTACGCCTACCGGCATCCTTTTCAGCATTATACTATATAGTCCGTCCTTTTCGATTGATATTAACTGTGCTGAGGCCATAAATGCTGAGAGAACACGGATCAATAACGACTCAAGCTCAAAAGGCAATAGATGTTGTAATTTCTGCGCTGTCATTTATCGCGGCTTATCACATCAAGAATTTTGCTTTGCCACAGTCTCTCCGTGGCTTATCTATCGACCCGAATTACTATATCGTTCTTCTTGTCATTATTATCACCTCCTACCTCTCCTTCAACTGGATGGGGATGTACATTTCATATCGCCAGTCTCAATTCTATCATTTCTTTGTCAAGATTATTAAATCAGTCCTCCTTGGAATGGTTTTACTGAATATTACCCTCTACATCCTTCACATACAAGGTGTCAGCCGACTCCTCATTGGTATTTTCATCGTATTGAATATCATTCTCCTCTCAATTTCAAAATTTATTATTTACAAAACACTCAGAAAGATCCGCGCCAGGGGAATCAACACCCGGAATGTGTTGATTATCGGCAGCAGAGACCGGGCAAGAGATGCGATAAGAGCAGTTGAGGACAATCGGGACACAGGATATAAAGTATTGGGATGCTTTGATATCGAAAAGGAAATGTTGGGTACATCCGTCAAAAACGGCCACCGGGTTATCGGTGCCATCGAAGATATGAAAGAATTTCTTCATGAGAATGTAGTGGATGAAATGGTGTTCGCTATGCCTATGCGGCTGATACAAAACGCCGGCCGGTATCTAACACTGGCTGAAACCATGGGGGTCAAGGTTCGAATCATACCGGACTGGCAGCTCGATCACCTGATGTACCAACCCGGCATTGCCGAAATCAGAATCGAAGATTTTATGGGGCTCTATACCATGTCCCTTCAGACAACCCCTCCCAATGAAGGGAAACTTTTCATTAAGGCAATTGGTGATTTTTTTGCCGCAATTCTTCTGATGGTAGTCGCTCTTCCGATTTTCCTCTTTTGCGCCGTTGCCATCAGACTCTTTTCAAAAGGTCCTATTTTCTACAAGCAGGAACGCCTGGGATTGAACGGACGTCGATTCACCTTGTATAAATTCAGAACCATGGTAGAAAACGCAGACAATCTGCTGAATGAACTTAAATCGCAAAACGAGTCGGATGGTCCCGCCTTTAAAATTAGAAATGACCCCCGAATCATTCCATGGATCGGGACATTCCTTCGAAAAACAAGCCTGGATGAGCTGCCCCAGCTTATAAATGTAATTAAAGGGGAAATGAGTCTCGTCGGACCACGCCCTCCTATTCCATCAGAGGTGGACGAATATTCAATATGGCAAAGAAGACGGCTCTCTATGAAACCCGGCCTAACCTGTTTCTGGCAAATTGCCCCTCGGCGTAATGAGTTGAGTTTTAACGAGTGGATGCATCTCGATCTGAAATATATCGACACATGGTCCTTGTTTAACGATTTAAAACTAATCGTTTTAACATTAAGAGCTGTGTTGTTTGGATCAGGGAGATAATGACATTTAATCCATGAATGTAAAATATTACAAAACCGCCGGTATTACAGTTGAAGTTCGGTCCGATTTTCCGATCTCGGAAAACTCGTTTCATGAGAAATTCCGAAAGTTCGAAGTCAGCGGCCCCGGGGAGGACAACGTCATCATTCGTCACCATCTTCACCTCCCTGATTTTCCGTCTGAAAATATCCCCGGAGGGGTGGAATTATACAACAAAAATCAGTGGCGAATATATAGAGCGGACGGTAAATGGATATACCAATTCAGACCAATTATGCCAACAGACCCCGCTCATTCGGCAACTGGCATTTTCAACGAAGATTATACGACTCTCTCGGTATATACGAATGATTTCACTCCTTCGGCCTATCAGAATGCCCGTTTTCCCGCCCTGACGCTCTTCAACAACGACCAGATAATGTTTGCGCCGCTCCTATGTAATCGAAACGGGGTAATACTCCACTCCAACGGTTTTGATATCAACGGAAACGGAATTCTGCTTGCCGGAATATCTGGGGTCGGGAAAAGCACCCTGTCCAGAATGCTGAAAAGAAATGGCTTTAAAATTCTCTGTGACGACAGGATGTTTTTAACGCGAGATACATTCGATTTCTGGATTCATGGGAATTGGTGTCATGGTACAGTACCGGATACGGCGACGGGCTATGCGCCACTGAAAGCGATTCTCTTCCTAGAGCAATCATCGATCAATACCATTGAACAAATTCAAGATCGAAAAAGCGTCGTACATTCCCTCCTCCATGCACTGGTGCAGCCATTTCTGGTGCCGTCCGGATGGGAAAAAACCTTTGACATTATTAAAGAAATTGTGAAACGAGTTGATTGTTACCGCGTAAAATTCGATTTATCAGGCGACATATGTCGTAATATCAATGACCTGTTTGGGCAAAAGGAGTAACCGTTTAAACCGCGGCCAGTCGTTCGACAGTGAATATGATCATTTAAAAACCTCAAACGAATTATGTTATGGGCAGGCAAATGATGGTGGATATAAACAAATGCTACAGGATTTCTGAAAATGTGGTTGCCAGAGAAATCGAGGGGGAACTGATAATAGTCCCGTTGAGAAATGGAGTGGGAAACCTCGATGCTGAAATGTTCGCGCTAAACGCTACTGGTGTTGACATTTGGAACAAACTCGATGGAAAACGCACCCTCGACCACATCATCAACCTGCTGTCCGGAAAGTACGATATGCCCTACGATCAAATCAGAGGGGACATCCTGGAGTTGTTTGAAACACTTCTGGAAAAAGGGCTTGTGGTTGAACTCTGACTCCACAAAAGCCAAAGGCGTAATCAAGAGCCTCGACAGCTTGATGCTGTCAAGTGAAGCCTTGGCCAAATTGATTGAAGCCTTCACAGAAAAAGGCCATAGTATTCGGTTTCAAGCTAACGGTAACAGCATGTTTCCATTCATCCGGGGGGGCAATACCGTAATAATTGCCCCCTACGGTAATAAGTCCCCAAGGCTGGGCGATATTATTGCCTATGTCGATTCAAAGACGCAAAAATTGATTGTACACCGGATTATCCGCCTCTCGAATGACGGATTTGTAGCAAAGGGTGACAACTGCTTTCGCTCTGATTCTTATCATCCATGGACAAATATTCTAGGGCAGGTTTCCAGAATAAATGATTGTAATAATGTGCTATGTGACATTCATTACACAAAAGCTAAGTATCTAATTGCCCTTTTTTCGAAATTCGGAATCACGGCTATTTTTGGCAGAGCATTGAATAAATTGGGAATTTATCGATATCGCGCAAATAGCATAGTTGTGTAATTCATTTCACAATACAAATTGTGGGGTGTCCATCAACTTGACCATCAGCTAAAATTTTATGGTGATAATTTTTTGTGGATTTTAAAAAAAACAAATGTTATAAGGTAGATACCTTGAAATCAGGGACATAAAGTTCATCACCAAAACGTAAAAATTACTGGCACGATCTTTGCTTAATATCTATAGCAAATACTTCAAGGAGGCATAAAATGACGGATAGGAAATGTGAAAAAATATGGGAGAAACCGGAGCTTATGATCATTTCGTCAGGCGAAACAGTGGAAACTGTGCTGCGGGTTTCGGATGATCCTTGGGATTTTCAGGGTGACGAAGATGAACGTTACAACTAAGCATATAATGGTCAACTAATAACAACAACCATTTGAAGGACGGTACAAGATGAAAAAAATTATCATTAGCGTATTATTAATTGGCATTCTATTTTTTGGTTATACTTCTACATACGCTTATTATGTCGATATAGAACCTGATGGAGACAGTTTTAGAGATAAAAATCCCAATGATGAGGTCGCTGGTTTCAGGGCTGTTCGCTTCACGTGGGATAATGATACGAATAATCCGATTGGAACCTGGGCCGGCGAATTCGGTTTAACGGTTTTTGAGGATGACACACAAACCGTCCCGGAATTTACGACAACTGGTTTTTGTGTAGATATTTTTACCAAATTTGGCAACGGGCTTGCAGATGTAGTTGCGTTCAACAGCCTTCCGAATAGCGGACAGGTCGCTTGGTTGCTGGATGAATACTGGCTTGCGTCCAATAATGCGATTGCAAACGCATCCTTACAAATGGTCATTTGGAAAGCTCTATATGGTGATATGTTTGATATTTACAGAATGTCCAGTATCTCTTGGTATAAACAAATCGAGGATAATTATGACGCCTGGACGACCGCATTGGATACTTTCATAGCCAATCCTAATAATATTCTGCCGGACGGTAGCAACTACAGAGTTTTCCATTTTGAAGGTAATGAAACAGAACTCCAGGACATGGTCTTCCGGGTTGTTCCGGAACCCGCCACTATGCTTCTTATGGGCATCGGTCTTTTAGGCCTTGCCGGAATCGGTAGAAAAAAAATAATAGCGAAACGCTGATTCTTCACTGAGCATAGCATCACTTTGTTAATAATTTAAGAAGGTTGTGCGATTTTAATGATAGTGCACAACCTTCTGCTTTTATGTTTGATACACTCTTACACATTTATACAATAATTTCCTGGCTGGCACTTCTATTCTAACGTCTGCAGCCACATTTTAATTCCTTTTGAAAAGCAACTCTTTAATAACCAAGCTGACAAATGCATTTCGCATTGACAGGGCACTGCGCTTCGTCTGGCAGGCCAGTCGGGGTTGGACAATAACGTCCGCATGTCTTCTTTTAGCTCAGGGCGTCCTCCCCCTGTTGTCCCTTTACCTCATCAAACTCATTATCGATACGGTTTCCGAGCTTGTATTTGCAGCGTCCGAAAACACATCGGCCGCCGGAGATGGGTTATCCACCGCCATCCTGTATATTTGCCTCGCCGGTGGTGTAGGGCTTTTGACGATCATATTCCGCTTCTTTTCCGATTACACTAAAAAAGCCCAATCCACGACAGTAATTGATCATATGTATGCTGTACTCCACGCAAAATCTGTAGACGTGGATCTTGCGTATTACGAATCCCCCGAACACCGTGATACCCTGCATCGGGCCCAGCGAGAAGGGCCGTATCGACCCACCAGCATAGTAAATGGTCTGATGATTGTGGGGCAGAACGGCGCATCACTATTAGCCATTCTCTGGCTTCTTTTCATGTTCAACCCATTGTTGACACTGATAATATTAGCAGCGGCCATTCCCGGCGTTCTTATGCGTCTTCGTTATTCTGATCGCGTCTATGAATGGCAGAAAAGACGTACGGAAGATGAGAGAAAGGCGCATTATTTCAGTTGGATGATGACCAATAGCGGACACGCCAGGGAAATCCGGTTATTCGGCCTAAACAATCATTTCATCCAACAATTCAACAATATTCGAACCGTATTGAGAGAGGAAAAGCTCTGGTTCGAAAAACGTAGAGCACTGGGGGATCTGGTGGCTCAATCAAGTACCACTATCGCAGTATTCGGGTCCTTCATCTATATTGCGTCCCAAACCGCAAAAGGGCATATTACGCTGGGTGACATGGTTATGTATTTCCAGGCTTTTCAGCGAGGCCTCTCATACCTCGGCGCTCTCCTGGAAGGAGTTGCCTCCCTTTACGAGGATAATCTATTCCTCTCCAATTTCTATGAATTCATGGATATACAACCAATGGTAATTGATCCCCCCTCCCCTTCTCCCGTTCCCCAAGATTTCAAGGAAGGTTTTTCCATCGAGGGGGTTACATTTAGGTATCAAAATTGTGAAAATCAGGTATTAGCTTATGTAAACTTTTCCATAGCGCCTGGGGAGGTAGTCGCCCTCGTGGGTGAAAACGGAGCGGGGAAAAGCACCCTTGTAAAACTTTTAAGCAGACTTTACGATCCAACGGATGGCAGCATCCGACTGGATGGGACAAATATCAGAAATTTCAGTATTACGGAATATCGAAAAAAAATCAGCATCGTTTTCCAGGATTATATTCGGTATTACCTGACAGTCAGAGAAAACATCCGATTTGGTAATATCGAGTCGGAACCAACAGATGCTGCTATTAAACAAGCCGCCAAAAAAGCTGGTATTTACAATTATATCAGTACTCTTCGAGATGATTTCGACACACCACTCGGCAGATGGTACAAAGGCGGCGAAGAGCTGAGTGTCGGCCAATGGCAGATGATCGCCATGGCCAGAGCCTTCTTCCGGAACGCAGATCTCGTGATCCTGGATGAACCCGCCAGTGCCCTCGATGTGAACACCGAAGCCCGGATTTTCGAAAATTTCAAGGGACTTATTGAAAATCGATCCGCCCTGATCATCAGCCACCGTTTTTCCACGGTAAAATTGGCCGATAAGATTCTGCTGCTTCACGATGGAAAAATTACCGAACAAGGCAGTCACGAGGAGCTAATGAATCTTGGGGGTAAGTATTCGGAATTGTATCGGAAGCAGGCGGGGCAGTACGCATAGAGGCTGGGAAGCTTGGATGCCTGGATGCCTGGATGATGGGAGGCAATAATGCTGAAGGCTTGGATGCTGGGACGCTTGGAGGAAAAAACATGGAACATAACAGAATTAGGGAAGACAGGCTGTGGCTGTTGCCGCTAACTCTCTGCTCCCCGCTCCACGCTCCCTGCCCTATGCTCTTTGCTCTTCGCATCCCAACGTCCCAGCATCCCGGCTTCCCCGCTGTCTCTTGGCACCCATATTGCATCAAAAACAATTAAATAACGAAATCCATCCCGAATCCCACGTGTTCTGACATCTGAACTCTGGCTTTGGGACAACCAGCTAATATTTAAAGTTTTCCTTTGCTTTGCCGATAACTATAAGCTATAAGGGAAAAGAATTAAAAGCAGAAAAAAATGAGGGTGAAATGAAAAAAATAGCTTTGATAATGGTATTGTTCGCTGCGGTTTTCGTATATGTGTCAATGGCAGTGGCACAGGAACAGAACGATGATGCCGGCTTCGGTTGGCAAAGCACTTTTAAGCAAATGCTTGAAGACGGCAAAGAATCCGTAGAGACGAGTGAAGGCGGACTAGCCTACACACCCGCTGAAGCAACGGTTTTGGAAGAAGCCGTGACTTACGCACTTAGCGAAGAAAGTGGCGACCGGGCCTGTGAGTGTATGAAAATCGCCGTAGAGCTGGAGTATAATCCTTACCTGGTTCTGAAAACAATCTACGGTCTTGGCGGGGATCTTGAAATTGATACGATCTGCAATTGCTCGACCCAGGCCGGAGTAACCAAAGCCATCATTGCCCAGGCTGCTACGGATGCCGTCACACCCCTCAATGAACCCGTGTACGATATCGATGAAATCTCTCGGTCACAATGCCTCACAGGGCTTGCTTATCAGGTAAATTCCGGCAATCCGCCGCCAGATCCGCCAGATCCGCCTGTAAGCGTTGTTACATTCTAGAAACCAACCCTGTCCGACTGTAATCCAACAGGGACAAAGAAAAACCCCTATCCGTAAAAAAATAGGGGCTTTTTATTGACAAACCAATTAGTTATTTATTATAAGCAGGCACTTGCATTTCGAGATCGAGTTGTTTCACTGATCACTCCACACCTTTTTGCAGAAGGAGTTCATCGTGAAGAGCATATTATCTGTTCTGATTGTCAGTCTGTTTCTTCTATTTTTTTCGACCAGCACTGTAATGGCCGGTGCACCGTTTATCCAGGATGCCCGTGAAGAGGGATGCCAGGATACGGATGGCGACGGCATCTGTGACAACATCGACAACTGTGTAGAGGTCCCCAATCCCGACCAGGCGGACTGGAATTTCGACGGAGTTGGCGATGCCTGCGAGCCGTGTTCGGATATCGACTTTGACGATATCTGCGACAATGACGACAACTGCCCGAAAGTACCGAATACGGACCAGGTGGATACCGATGGCGACGGGATCGGGGATGCTTGTGATCCCTGCATCGATACAGACCAGGATGGTATCTGTGACAATGCGGACAACTGCGTCGATGTTCCGAATCCGGACCAGATGGACTCGGACGCCGACGGCATCGGGGATACCTGCGATCCATGCACCGATACGGACCGGGACGGCGTCTGCGACAATATGGACAACTGCATCAATGTTCCGAATCCGGACCAGACAGACTCGAATGCCAACGGCGTCGGGGATGCCTGTGAGCCGGTGGCTGTTCCCACAGGCCAGGTAGAAGCCGAAGATCTTTTCGAGGGCGAAGGCGGTTACCTGCATCCATTCTTACTGGTCGATGAGTTGTGGACGGACAACCTATATTATCGCAATACCGGCGAAAAAGAAGAGTGGATTACCTCCATAACCCCCGGCATCTGGCTTGCGTTGCCCTCTAACAGAGAAAAGCTGCTGGACATCAGTACAACGATCATGTCGCCGGGCGGATTGAAAGTCAGCAGACAAACCCCCGATACCCTCAGAAAATTCCAGAGCTATCTTTACTATGCCCCGACATTTAAGGAATACGCCAATAACTCTCAGCATGACGGCGTCAGTCATGAAGCAAATGCTCTCCTGCAATATAATTTCGACATGGGGCTTTCCGTTGAAGCTATCGACCGCTTCTCTATCGACGAAGAGGTAAACGAATACAGCACGGCTGATCGTCTGGACGAATACCAGGACAACCTGTTCAACCTGATGGCTTATTATGAAGCTGATAAATTCAGGCTGAGGGCCGATTACTCCAATTATGACCTTGATTTTGACGAAACTATAAACAATTACCGGGACCGGAATGATAATTCCTACGCGCTCTACTTCTTTTTCAGACTCAGCCAGAAATCGTCCGTCTTTCTCGAATATGAATTCTCGGATATCGATTACGACACGAAACATGAATGGGACAGCACGGAAGACAGGTACTATGCGGGCTACGAATGGAATGTTACTGAAAAAACCAGCGGCAGTTTCAAAGTCGGTTATATTCAAAAGGATTTCGATAGTGGAGAAGATGCCGGCGATCTCTCCCTTGAGATCCAGATGCGTCATGATTTTACGCCCAAGCGCTCTATGGAACTCACCGGTTTCAGGCGCTATCAAGAAGCCATCATGCTTAATTCCCATGCTTTTCTGACCAATGGTATAAACCTCGCGCTTCTTCAGCGTTTTACCGAAAAGTGGACCGGTTCTCTCAAAGGCGCCTACGCGTGGGATGAATATGAAGGACAAATCACATACGCCGGTAAAACGGACGAACGTTCCGATACATTTTTCAGCATTTCGCCGGCTATCCGATTCAACCCCAGAGACTGGCTCATTTTCGATCTGGGATACATGTATCGGCAGCGCAATTCCAATTTCGAACCTTTTGAATATAAAACCAACATCGCATTTTTCAATGCGAACTTTGTTTTCTGATAATTATGAGAAAAATCTATCTATCAGTATTTAGTATTCTACTCATTATATTGCCGTCTCTTATCGGTGCCGTGGAATATACAGTGGGCGACGGGGATATCCTTGATATCAAGGTGTATGAAAACGATGATCTGACCACCACGGTACGCGTCAGCGCCAACGATACCATCCGCGTGCCGCTTATCGGTGAGGTGGACGTTGCGAATCTCACGGTTTCCGAAGTGGCCTCCAGAATCGAGAAGCTTCTGGCCGACGGCTATCTCGTCAACCCTCAGGTAGATGTCTTCGTCAAGGAATACCGTAGTAAAAAAGTTATCATCCTTGGCCAGGTCAACAGGCCGGGTCTCTATGAACTTCAGGGAAAGACAACCCTCCTTGAATTCCTGTCCAAAGCCGGCGGGCTGACAACCGACGCGGGGAGCATCGTTACCATCAAACGAAAAATCCCGGAAGAGAATGAGACGGACAATATCATTATCGACCTGAACCGCCTGGTCAAGGACGGCGACACCACATTGAATGTTTCGATTCGGGACGGGGACAGCGTCTACATTTCCAAAGCGGATGTCTATTATGTCTCCGGCGAGGTCAACAAGCCCGGCTATTATAAACTGGAAAAAGAGATCACTATCATTAAGGCCATTACCACGGCCGGCGGATTTACGAAGATTGCGTCCAAAGGGAAGGTAAAAGTCAATCGGGTTGTTGATGGAGAGCAGAAAGTCCTTGAAAATGTTAAAATGGACATGCCCGTTCTTGCCGATGACGTCATCATTGTACCGGAGAGCTTTTTCTAAACATGGAAGAGAAAGAAATACACCTCAGAGATTATCTTAAAGTCGTCCTGAAACGGAAAAACACCGTCTTCACTTTTTTTATCGTCACTTTCCTCGTAGTGATCATCGCGACCTTTACCGCCACCCCCATATACAAGGCTTCGACAAAGGTGATGCTGGAAAGGGAAGCATCAAACGCACTAGCTAGCACTTATGCTCGGCTTTCCTACGATCCGGAATTTCTGGAAACCCAGTACCAGGTCATCACCAGCAAATCAGTAGCCGAGAAAGTAGCCGAGCTTCTAGGACCTGAAAAAATCTACAACACCTTCTTCGACGAATCTGATGAAGACAAAAGTTTCATTGCTCCCGTCACAGACTGGTTAAGAGGCCTGTATACTTCTTTCAAAGAACTGATTGGGATTGAAAAGGTTTCCTCTGCCCAGAGCACTGATACAGAAACAGGCCTTGATACAGCAGAACCACTTTCGAAAACGGATCAAATCGCCCTGGCGGTGCAGAACGGCATCAGTGTTTCCCCTGTCAGCAATTCCCGTGTAGTCGAAATCAGCTATTATTCCAAACATCCCGCCCTTGCCATGACAGTTGCCAATTCCGTAGCCCAGGCATATATCAATGAGCTGATGGAAATGCGCATGGCGGTTTCCGACTACAGTATTACCTGGATGACCAAAAAAGCGGAAGCACAAAAAGAAAAACTGGAAAAATCCGAAATTGCCTACCAGGCCTACCAGCGGCGGCAGGATATCGTCACCGTGGAGGACAAGGTTGCAGTGGTCCCGGAGAGGCTTACGGAGTTAGGCCGACGCCTGACCGAAGCCGAAACCGAAAACAAAGAATTGAAAGCCGTTTATGACCAGATACTGAATACGCCTGCCGAGGCCCTGGAGACCATCCCCGCCATTTCGGAAAACAATGCAGTCGCTGCCATCAACAAACAGATCCTCGACGCAGAGCAAAACATATCTGATCTTTCGAAAAAATACGGCCGGAAACATCCTGTGATGATTTCCGCCCGGGATGAACTCACGGGATTGAAAAGCAAAAAAGAGGAGGCGATTCAACGGATCGTCCAAACGATTGAAAACCGTTATAAACTGGCCGCCTCCAACGAACAGAACCTGAGGTCACTCCTCGATGAAACCAAATTCGAGGCAGCCAACCTCAATGAGAAGTATATACAACTCGGCATCCTCAGGCGGGAGGTGGAAACCAATCGAAACCTCTATGATGCATTGATCAAAAGATTGAAGGAAAAAGACATCACCGAAGAGAGCCAAACGGTCAACGTCTGGGTTATCGAAGAAGCGGACTTCCCCCAAGCACCCGCCAAACCCAATAAAAAGCGGAACCTCCTTCTTGGCTTCGTCCTGGGGCTCTTCGGCGGCATCGGTCTGGCTTTCTTCGTGGAATATCTCGACAACACGGTGAAGAGCCCCGAAGACGTCGAAGAAAAATTCGACATCCCGGTCATCGGCACCATCCCCCTGTTTAACAACGGGGGAGAAACCATTGTCGAGAGCATTCTGGCTGAATCTTCACCCGCTGTCTCTGAAGGTTTCAAGAGTCTTAGAACCTCTCTTTTCCTCTCCTCCGCGGACGCCATACCGGAATCTTTAGTCATCACGAGCACCTCTCCGGGTGAGGGAAAGTCCTCTGTCAGCACCTGTCTCGCGACAACGGTTGCACGGGCCGGGAAAAAAGTACTGTTGATCGATGCAGATATGAGGCGCCCCGTACAGCATACGAATTTCAAAATCGAAAACAAAATTGGTCTCAGCTCCTTTCTGGCCGGTCAGGCCACTAAGGATTTTATTCATCACACCCCAGTCAAGGACCTTAGCATCATTACGGCCGGGCCCATCCCGCCCAACCCGTCAGAGCTGCTGAGTTCCGAAAAAATGAAAAACCTGATTACAAAACTCTCCGACGTCTATGATATGATTATCGTCGATTCCCCGCCGGTACTTAATGTCAGCGACGCGCTGTTGTTGAGTAAAAACGTCAGGGGCGTGATGATCGTATCGTGGGCCGGCTCCACTACATACGATATGGTTCGGAAAGGCCTTAAGCTCATTAACGAAATTTCGGCCCCTCTCATCGGTATGGTTCTGAACCGGTTGGATGCAAAAAAGAGTGGTTATTATTATGGGTATGGGGACTATTACTATTCATCCTCCGACGATAAGACTGAAAAGAGCGAAGGATAAAAAACGGCGTACGGCACACGGTTTGCGGCGTAGGGCATAAGGCATAAGGCATACGGCGTAGGGCATACGGCACACTGGGTGAGGTGCGCGGTTCGCGCTTCATCACGCCTGTTGTCTCCCTTAGTCGTATACCGTAACCAGTGCACCTTAAGCCGTAAACCGTATACCTTGAACCGTGTACCGTATACCGCAAGCCATTTCCTTTTACCGTTTATACTCTTCTTATGTTTAAAATATTCCTTTTCCTACTGATATTCACACCTCTGGCGTTTGGAACCGTAGAACCATGGTCCTACGCGGTTATGGAGATTCTTACTTTTCTGGCCCTCGCCATGTTCGTCACTCGGGTTCTTAGAAAGAAGGAGACCTTCCTATCTGTACCCGGTATCATTCCGTTTCTTCTATTTCTGGCTTATATTCTTTTTCAAACAATTCCCCTCCCCTCCGTATTTATAAAACTGCTTTCACCGACCGCTTATGATCTACACTTAACCGCCGCTTCCATTTCAAATGCCGGCCAATGGATGACAATTTCGGTTCATCCGGCTGCCACTGTTCGAGAATTCTTCAGATGGGCGACTTACGCTGCGTTTTATATAGTCACTATTCAGCTCCTGAGGCGAAATACCACTATACGCAAGACCGTATTCACAATAGCCATTTTCGGTGCGGTTCTCTCCTTCTCCTCCATCCTCCAGTTTTACCTGACGGATGATATGGCGCTCTGGTTCCGCCATACTCCTGTAAACTCCATGATTGTAGGGCCCTATATCTGCCACAATCATTATGCCGGGCTGATGGAAATGATATTTCCGTTAGTACTGGCCCTTTTCTTTTTTTACAGGCCCAGAACTCGAAACCTTTCATTTCTCAAGGGGATGGCTGAAATTCTAAGCCAGAAAAGGGCAAACATTCATATTCTTATCGGTACGGCAGCCCTGCTTATCGGCACATCCATCTTCGTCAGCCTCTCCCGGGGCGGCATGCTCAGTATGTGCCTGTCTCTGATTATCTTTACATCCTTAGTATTCAAACGGAAGATAAACCGTGCCCATGCGGTTCTAATTGCAGGTATCGTATTTTTGACCGTACTCTCGGTTGGATGGTTCGGCTGGGATAATATCTTCGAGCGGTTCGAACGTTTAAAACATG
Organism: Desulfobacterales bacterium; assembly: GCA_963677545.2. Taxonomy (GTDB): domain Bacteria; phylum Desulfobacterota; class Desulfobacteria; order Desulfobacterales; family JAFDDL01; genus JBECKW01. Next base: position 150,168 of record CAXXKH010000039.1, read on the forward strand.
CAGACGGCACCCTGTACGAGGCCAGGCTGGACATCTGGCAGGACAGTCTGAACATACTGAAGGATTTCCCTATAACCGGCTCCGGAATCGGCTCTTTTTCTAATATCTATCCGGCGTATAAAAGTGCATTTAGAGACCAATTCGTAAATTATGCACACAATGATTATCTTGAACTCGCCACGGACGGAGGCATCATCGCTCTTTCGCTCGCGGTGTCCTTTTTTCTCATACTATTTTAAAAACGTATCGGATGTTCCGGACCCGTCGCGACGCCTTTGCCGTTTACCTGTACATGGGAAGCATCACGGGAATCATTGCCCTCCTTATCCACAGTTTTGTCGATTTCAACCTTCATGTGGGCGCCAACGGACTCTGGTTTTTCTTTCTCTGTGGACTCGCTGTATCGTCTTCCGCTACCTCCATGAGAGGAAACCGCCAGACTTCCAGGCTAACGCCCGTCAGCTCCCAAGGGGTTAAAACGCTTACAATTTTCGGAATTTTCATTTTGGTGATCGCCATCACCGGGTATAATTTATCGACACTTGCAGCATACTTTTACTTTTCGAATATACAAGACACCCCTGCCACTTCCAAAATGTCGAAAACAGATCTTGAGCGTATCGAGCAAATTGCCGGATACGCCGCCCGGTTTGATCCACTGAATGCAGCTTATCCATATGCCAGGGCAGGAGCTTCTCTGTATTTAAAAAACGACTCCTCGGCCTCGAATAATTTTAAAAAAGCCATTCGACTTGAACCTACTAATGGCCATTATTTGTACAGACTTGGAAATATTTATGCCTCAAAAGGAGAATTGAAAAATACAGATCGTCTTCTATCGGCGGCTGTTCGAGAAGATATCTTAAATGAAGAATATGCCCTTCGTTATGGTTCATGGCTATTGTCGCAATCCAGGATTCAGGAAGGACTCTCTTTCATTAGGCGGGCAGTAGCCATTTCCCCACAAAAAATCGACGACGCACTGGTTATCATGGCAATCAGCAGGGTATCGGAAAAAAGGATGCTCGAAGCTATTCCCGATATTCCGGAAGCAGTTATTGCATATGCCGAATTTCTCTATGGTTTGGGAAAAACAGAAGCAGCGGAAAAACAATACAAGTCTGCCCTGTTGTCTATTGAAAAGCAGGAAAAAATAAGTAGCTGGCAAATCTACAGAATATATTCATTTTTCAAAAAACGCGGTGATACGAGTGAAGCGATGAGAATTCTCCTCAGAGGAGTTGAACTTCTACCCACCTATCCTGGTTTCCGGATCACTCTTGGCGATCTATACCGAGAGATGGGCATTACCTATCGGGCAGAGGAAGAGTATCGTCAAGCCCTTATTCTCTCCCCTGCTCATAAGGGAGTTCTGAGACGCTTGAAAGCGTTAGAGAAAATCAGTCCGTAACATGCATTTCGGCATATTGCGCAAGCACCTCATGTATTTTTACCGGAGGTGAGACGACATGGTAATTTTCCACTACCACATGTCCGATCTCATGGGCCACTACCCGCAGGGTGATGTTTTTCGCCGAATAAAAAACTCTGTTCTCCACCGGCGAGTAAAAAGCGAGATAACCGACATTAACGCTATATATCCGCTTGAACTCTTCCTGGACCCCTTTCATCGATTCACAAATCATGATTCTGAATTTCATGTCGCGCGGGAACATTTCCAGAACCGTCCGGACTTTTTCAACAATCACATCGATCTTATTCCGGACTTCATCCTCGACCGTCTCATTTTTCTTTCCTGAAAGCATATACCCCAGGCTGCCCATTTTCAATTTCCTATTGAACTTGCGCAGGTCCTTGATGTCCGAATACTGAATCGTTGCATACTTGGTCTCCAGCTCCAAACCGAAAGCCGTCTCTGATTCAATCAGAGCCAGCAGAAGTATAAAAACCATAATTATCAGTCTCTTATAGATCATGGCGATTATTTCATCTTCGTCTTTGGTGCTGGGATTCACCCCAGTCTTGCAACCACTGGGGGTCACTTCAATTTGAACTCTTTAATACTTACCAGACAACCTCTGTTCAGGTCCCGTATTTTCTCTATCTCCGTTTGAAAAGAATCAAGACCCTCCTTTTCATCGACCTGACCCACCAACATATCACAAGATTCCTGTATCTTTTCCGTTGCCTGCCGAATCTCTCCAAGCCGCCGGCTTATCATCTCGTTAAAACAGTTTATTTTCCCCCCGAGTTTTTTACCCTCATCATGCTTTCGAAGATAAAGTGTTTCCGAAAAATCTCCCGCCACCATTTTATCCAGGCTTTTTTCAAATCTGTAAAAGGGCCCCGCCACCCGATGGCTTAAAAAAAGAGCCGCCACTGCGATACCGACACCACCCAACACGATAAAAAGCCATTGGGCGCTGAATATTTTATTGAGTAGCAGACCGGGTGTCGTGCCGAGTCTCAAGTGGTAATCATCGTATACAATCGACAGGGTGTTTGAAGAGAAAAAACTGAACAGCAGGGCAAACAGGACACTGCCCACAACAACGGAGATAAAGGCACTGAAAATATACTTGCCCTGAAAATCTTTGTTGATAAAAAAGTTTCTTCGTTTGTACCTGGCCATTGCAGCGCTCCTTTTTCAGGAATTGAGAATTGATAACTTCATAAAAAAAACAGATCATCTCGCAAAGCCGCAAAGGACGCCAAGAAAAGCGTTTTTATATAAAGTGGTTATCTTTGCGTTCTTAGCGTCTTAGCGAGAGACATAGATTTTTAGCAGTTTGTCAATGTAAAAATGGTTCCAATCCCCCCTATCGATCCACATACCTCTTAATGTGGGCCTCTTTCTTAATTTTTCCCAGCCATTCATCAAACATGGCTTCGCGGGTCTGCTCCATAAGGGTGCCCCTTATCTCCTCATCCTCCTCCATGTCATTCGTTCCGGACCCTTCGGACACACCATCCAGCCGGTAGACTACATATCCTTCATTAGAAAGTTCGGGCGATGTGCTTTTCCCCGGCTCGAGCATGAAAAGAGAAAATCTCAAACCACCGGATAGATCTTCGAACTCGCGCGCTTCGTTTACAACCGAATCGGGCGCTTCTTTATCTACCGCCCCTTCGCTTTCGTAAACGAATTTCGTGTAGCTGATTGTTTTATTGCACATTTCCTTATATCGTTCGATCATATCCGCCGTTACTTCCGGCGACAGTCTCTGATATGTCCGGTCGATCAATGCTTTTATAAGCGACTGTTCGTAAAAGGATTCAATCGATTTCCTGAAAGCCTCTTCCTTATGAATTCCCTCTTTCAACGCCTCCTGGATTAAAAGCTCGCGGGTTATCACCGCGTCCCAGAACCCTTCTCCCCTGCTGTGGTACGAACCGACTTCCGCGAATTCATCCAGTTCGCTCCTGGAGATGATCCTGTCATTAACGACAAGCCCGGGCTCCGACACCTCAACCTTCAAACCGCATAATCTCATGGACAGGGCTATTGTAATCACAACCAGGATACCAATGATGTAATAGATATATTTCATGCCGCCTCTCTTGCTGAAAATGGGTTGCAGTCAGCTGTCTTGTGAAGGTTCGACCAGTTTGCCGGTATTGGTGATTACCTGAACGGCCCGGTCGTCATAAAGGCGAATCATTTCGAAGTCCTTCATATTGGTGATTTCCAACTCGGGAAGTCCGTTCTCTTTGAACCACTTCAGGATCATGCCGATCTGTTGTGTATCGCATGCCCTGGCTGTAAACAGCTTTATCCGGTACCCTTCCCGCATCAATTTTCTCACCAGTTCCACCATCTCCGGCACGGGGGGACCAATTTTCGATGTGCCCGACAACGTATCCGCACGGGCCAACGTGCCATCGAGGTCCACCCCGATCCAACCCGGTTTGGCGGGTACTCTTCTCTCAATACCGGAAACGGCATCGTTTTTTTCCGTTGCCGCGGAAAAAGCGTACTCTCTGGCAGCCTCCTGCCTGGCTTTATGAATAAAGCTTTTAAAGATTTCGAAAAGCTTCATGTTACACGACCGCTTTTAAAGTCTTATTGATCGATGTCGTTAAAAGTTGACGGAATTGTATACTATGTCTTTTAAGACGGTTATCCTGTATATGCCCTATGATGTAATATCTGTCAAGAATGGCGACAGGGTAATCGCAAGTAACCTTAGATTTTTTTGTCCAGCGTTGGGTGTGCGGATGAAGGCACTCATATAACATATGATCATAAAACACACCCTCTGCCGACTCCTTTCAGTATAGATGCCATCACCCGGATTCATCTCTTGACAAGGCATGAATTTTATATGAAATGTCTTACTGATAAGCTGTTTCATGGCAATAGTATAAGCGGAAAAATAACACATGGATATCAAAGAGGACCAAACAGAATCTTACGACAGGTATATCAAGGCATTGATGGATATCAGCCGGGCAATCACCTCGGATTTTTATATCGAGGATATCCTCAAGCTCATCGTCATGGTGACGGCCAAAGTGACGGGAGTTGAAATATGTTCCCTCTGGCTGGTGGACGAAAGCAAGACACCACCGGAAATTTGCCTGAAAGCCACCCAGGCAATCGATCCGGAATACTTGAAGGATCGCTCCCTCAAAATGGATGAAGGCGTTGTGGGGTATGTGATTTCGAGCAATCGCCCCATGGCCGTATTGAACGTATTGGAAGAAACCAATTTTAAAGAGAAGGAGATGGCAAAAAAACTCGGGCTTGTCTCGTTACTCAGCGTTCCCCTTAAAGTGAAGGATGAAAAAACCATAGGGGTCCTGAACTGTTTTACTTCCTTCACCCACACATTTTCCGAAACCGAGGTGAATCTGGTCCAGACAGTTGCCAACCAGGCGGCCGTGGCCATCATGAACACGGAACTGATGGTTAAAACCAAGGTAGTCCAGGAAGAGCTTGAAACACGTAAACTCGTTGACCGGGCAAAAGAGATCCTTATGAAACGCCGCAACAAGAGTGGTGAGGAGGCCTACCAGTGGATCCGGAAGCGCAGTATGGACACACGAAAGCCCTTACGCCAGGTAGCCGAGGCAATTCTCCTTTCCGACGAGCTTGAATAAGCTGTTTGCCGACTTTTTTGTTATCTCAGAACAAACCCGATCCTCCACAAAAATATAGTGTTGCTTTAAAATATTTATAAATTACATTTATACTGAATTTTCCATCCGTTATCATGAAGTGCACCCTACAAAAGTGTTGACAAAACCGATAATGACGCTATTATATTTTGGTTAATTATCCCAACTGTTAAATCGCACAATGGCGTGCGTTTCGGGTGATTAAAGGACAAAGGCGTCATTACCTTAGCAAGAGGTAGACGTTTTTTTGTTTCTGGCGCCAGATAAAGACATTGCCTGCTTATCAACCAATTCCCAGAAACTGAAAACAACTGTCCCGAAACAATTGTTAACCACAGGCACAAATAAGAGAGTCCGGCATAGCGATCCTCTCATTTTGTGTCTACAACCTATTACGTGCAACAAGGAGAATACTAAATGTGCCGGTTATTTGCCATTACAAGCGAAAAGCCGTTGTCCCCCATGGTGGCCATTGAATCCATGGAAGTGATGCATGAAGGGCATGACGGCTCCGGCGTCGGCCTGCTTCTGCGTGACCTGGGCGGGCCCTTTGAAGAGATGAAATCGGCGCCGATATTGTCGGGCATTTTCACCGAAAGCGGCATCAAACGCCTGGATGAATTCATGATGAATATCGGCTTTATGACAAAATATAAAATGGCCATCAAAACTTCCAAAAAGACCCTTCCGGGCACTCCCAAGCGGGATGTGTATCTCATCCGCGCCTATGAATACCCGGACGAGTGGGAAGACTACAGCTGGGAAACACTCCAGGAACGGCTGCTCACCATCCGGCTCCAGTTGCGGCAAATGGGCGAAGAGAAGGGGGATATGATCGTCTACTCCTTCTGGCCGGATATCATCATGATCAAGGAAATCGGCGACCCGATGCAGGTGGCCAGGTATCTGGGGCTGGACCGCAAAGACCTGAAGGCCCGGATCATTATGGCCCAGGGGCGTCAGAACACCAATTACGGCATTAATCTGTACGCCTGTCACCCGTTCTTCATTCAGGGCTATACCACCATGACAAATGGTGAAAACACGGCATTCGTGCCCATCAAAAAATATCTGGAGTCGAGGGGACAGCCCGGGTATACCGGCTACCAATCGGATTCCGAGGTCTTTGCCCATATTCTCCACTATATGGCCAAGGGATTATCGCTGGATCTTCCTTTTTACAAACACCTGATCACGCCACTCCAGGATGAAGACCTTGCGCGCCATCCCAATGCCGACTTTCTGAAACTTCTGAAACAGACCTGCCGTAATCTGATTATTGACGGCCCGAACTGTGTTATCGGATGTCTTCCGGATCACTCCCTGTTTATGGCACAGGATCGCAAGAAACTGCGTCCCGGCGTCGTAGGCGGCCACCCCGGCATGTATGCGTTTTCTTCGGAAATCTGCGGTCTGGATGTTGCTATCCCGGACCGTGACAAAAACAAAGACTATCAGCCCATGTATCTCGACACCGCCATCGTGTCCGGTGATCGCAAGGAGGTTACCATATGTTCCCAAAACGACCCATTACCCCTGCCACACTAAGTATAAAGGATCTGCCCTGGCAGATCGATTGGCGGAAAGACAGGTGCACTCTGTGCGGACAGTGCACGGCAGTATGTCCGGTAAACGCCATCGAGCTGGGGGTCTTTCGAAAAAGAAACGTCACGGCGGCATTCAACCTGACCGAACAGCCGGAAAACGAGTTTAAAATTTACTACGGCATTCGCCAGAAGACCGATCCGGCCTACAAATGCATCGGATGCGGCACATGCACGATGGTCTGCCCCAACGACGCCATCAAGCCCATGAAAAGCGATGAAATCGATAAACTCCGTTTTCACATGGACAGGGGCGGTCAACCCCGGCGACGGGGCGGCCGTCGCAATGACGGAGGCAGCCTGCTGGATCGCATCAAGTTTATACGCATCTCCATGCTCACCGACCCGGCACTGGATGCCGGTCGACATGAATTCGAGATCCGCACGCTTCTGGGACGCGTTCTTCCGCCCGAAGAGGCCCTCAAACAACAGAAGCAGCACGGCTGGATGCCGCCGGTTCGGGAAATCTATCCCCTGGTTATCGGTGCGATGTCTTTCGGGGCGCTCAGCCCCAATATGTGGGAAGGGCTTCAGATGGGAGTGGCCTATCTGAACGAAGAGCTGGGCATGCCGGTACGCATCTCTACCGGTGAGGGGGGGTGCCCGCCGCGTCTCCTGCGGTCCCGGTTCCTGAAATACGTCATTCTTCAAATTGCCAGCGGCTACTTTGGTTGGGATGAAATCATCCACGCCCTGCCTCACATGAAGGAAGATCCCTGCGCCGTGGAAATCAAATATGGCCAGGGAGCCAAGCCCGGCGACGGCGGACTTCTCATGTGGTACAAGGTCAACAAGCTGATCGCGGCGATCCGGGGGGTCCCCATGGGCGTCAACCTGCCGAGCCCGCCCACGCATCAGACAAAGTACTCCATCGAAGAGGCCGTGGCCAAAATGATCCAGAGCATGTCCATGGCCTGGGGCTTCCGGGTGCCTGTCTATCCTAAAATTTCCGGCAGCTCAACCGCTATGGCGGTACTCAACAACCTGACCCGGAACCCCTATGCCGCGGCCCTCGCCATCGATGGTGAGGACGGAGGCACCGGCGCCGCCTACAATGTCTCCATGAACTTCATGGGACACCCCATCGCCAGCAACATTCGCGATGCCTATCTGAACCTGGTCAAACTCGGTAAACAGAACGAACTTCCGCTTTTTGCCGGCGGCGGCACTGGAAAGACCGGGAATCTGGCCGCCAACGCAGCCGCGCTGATCATGCTGGGCGCCAGCGGTGTTCAAATCGGCAAATACATCATGCAGGCAGCGGCCGGGTGTATCGGTTCTGAAGGCGACCGATGCAACATCTGCAATATCGGTCTCTGCCCCAAGGGCATCACCAGCCAGGACCCGCGCATCTATCGCCGGCTCGACCCGGAAGAAGTGGCACAGCGGGTGGTGGATGTCTACCTCGGATTCGACACCGAACTCAGAAAAATCTTTGCGCCCCTGGGCAGATCCACTTCACTTCCCATCGGCATGTCCGATGCCTTGGGAATCGATGACTATAACGTGGCCCAGCGGCTTGACATTAAATACGTGGTATAGATTATGACAAAGCAAACATTTCACACAATACACGGCAGAATGGACGGCAACCGGACCAGTTCACGAATTCTCGAAGAGCAGATTCAGGATGCGGTTGCCCAGGGGCATCGGAACATCAAAGTGGTGGCCCATGGTCAGCATGGAATCGGAGGACGCCTCTGGAAGGCCGGCGACGATCCGGTACATGTTAAAATCATAGGCTCCTCCGGCCAGCGAGTCGGCGCCTTCGGTTTTGCCAACACATCGATCGAAGTCATGGGACCGGCGTCGGACGATCTGGGCTGGCTCAATGCCGGTGCGGAAATCGTGGTTCACGGCAATGCCGCCAACGGCGCATGCAACGCCATGGCCCAGGGGAAAGCCTATATCGCCGGCAATATCGGCGCCCGGGGCATGACCATGACCAAGGCGAATCCTCGTTTCGCGCCACCGGAGCTGTGGGTCCTTGGTTCCGTGGGAGACTATTTCGGCGAGTTCATGGCCGGCGGCACCGCCGTCGTCTGCGGCCATGAGGCCCATCAGCCGGAGAATATACTGGGATACCGCCCTCTTGTGGGGATGGTGCGCGGCAGAGTCTTTTTCCGGGGCCCCCACGACGGATTCAGCCGGAATGACGCCAAAATGGCCGCCATCGGCGATGAAGACTGGCAATGGCTATGCGACAACCTGAAAATTTTTCTCGAAAGAATCGATAAAAACTACCTTCTGAAATCGTTGACGGATCGAAGCCAGTGGCAACTGCTGGTCTCCCGGGGCCCACACGAAAAGGCGCCGAAGGCCCTTCGCGCCATGTCCGACTTCCGTTCCGAGATATGGAACCGGGAACTTGGAGAAGGCGGCCTCATCGGCGATCTGGATACTGCGGATCGCAGCCCCGTTCCGCTCATCACCACCGGTGATCTTCGAAGGTTTGTTCCCCACTGGGAAAACAAGAAATACGCCGCCCCCTGCGAGGCATCCTGCCCCACCGGCATTCCGGTTCAGCAGCGGTGGCAGTTGGTCCGGGAGGGCCGCATGGACGAAGCCGTGGACCTGGCCCTTGCGTATACACCGTTCCCTGCCACTGTTTGCGGTTATCTCTGCCCGAACCTTTGCATGGCCTCCTGTACGCGCCAGATCAGCACAATGGCGCCGGTGGACATCCAACAGCTCGGAAAAGCCAGCATCGATGCCGGCATTCCCGAGCTTCCGGAACTGACGGGAAAACGCATTGCGGTCATCGGCGGCGGTCCCGCGGGTATTTCCATCGCCTGGCAGCTCAGACAAAAAGGACACGAGGCGACTATCTACGATATGGGAGAAATCCTCGGGGGCAAGCTGGCTTCCTCCATTCCCCACAGCAGAATTCCCAAAGAGGTCGTTTCCGCGGAAATTGAAAGGATTCAAAAAGTCATTCCCCATGTCAACCTGAAGCAGGAACTCAAACAAGAGGACATGGAGAAGATCGAAGCCGATTATGACGCCGTTGTGATCGCCGTCGGCGCATCGCGTCCCAGAACCCTGCCCATACCCGGGGCGGAGAGGCTGATCACGGCCCTCGATTTTCTGGTCGCCGCCAAGAAAGACGGCATCAAACCGGGCAAACGCGTCGCCATCATCGGCGCGGGTAATGTCGGATGCGACGTGGCCACCGAAGCCCACCGCCTGGGAGCCGAGGATATCACCCTCCTGGACGTTCAGGAACCCGCATCCTTCGGAAAGGAGCGGGAAGATGCCGAGGCCGCGGGTGCAAAATTCAGATGGCCGGTATTCACCAAGGAGATCACTGAAGAGGGTATTGTTCTGCAGTCGGGCGAACTTATTCCCGCCGACACGGTTTTCATCTCGATCGGCGACCAGCCGAATATCGACTTTCTGCCGGAAACGGTGGAGATCGAACGCGGCTTTGTGAAGGTGAACGAATACCACCAGACAACAGCGTCCAAGATTTTTGCCGTGGGTGATGTGGCAAAACCGGGCCTTTTGACCGACGCCATCGGAGCGGGACGAAAAGCCGCCCAGGCCATTTGCGACATGCTGGATGGGAATCCGCCGACATCCGTCACACGTCCCATGATCGACAAGAGCCGTGTGACGCTGGAGTACTTTGACCCCCGGATCCAGGCGTATGAAGATGTCTCTCACTGCGGAGAGCAATGCGCCTCCTGCGGCACCTGTCGGGACTGTGGCGTTTGCGTGGCCATATGCCCCGAAACCGCCATCAGTAAAATCGACAAGCCGGACGGCAGTTACGAATACGTCGTAAACGGTGAGAAGTGTATCGGGTGCGGTTTCTGTGCCCAGGCCTGTCCCTGCGGGGTGTGGAATCTGGTTGAAAACGAACCGTTGGAGTAATAAAAATAAACAGAGAAAAAAAAAAGAGCCGTAGGCAAATGCCTACGGCTCTTTTTTTCTTCTCTGTTTATCTGTTTTAGAAGCTCATACCAAACACCATATACGCCTGTTCGATGTCAGGATTCACGATGAAACTTGCAAACACGGGGAGTGAAAAACTATCGGTAAACTGAATTTCTTTCTCTCCGGTGACGCCGATGTTGCAAAGTGCGAAATCGCCGTCTTCCGTATAGGATTCATCACCAGCGCCGATGAATATCGAGGCTGGGCCGGCACTGAATGCCAGCTCGAAATACATGTCATCTTCCATATTATCGTCAAGGAATCTGTTGGCACTGATGGTAACCGCCCCTACCTCATAGCTGAGGTTCAGCTCGAGTCCATGGTTATCGTAATCAAAGTATTCGGGATGTTCACCTTCGTAGCTCGGGAAGAAGTAGTCCGTAAGACCAAAGTAAAAACCACCGACACCATATCCGACATACAGATCCGCTTCGGAATCAACATCGTTTGACAGGCCAAACGATCCCCAGGCACCAAGCGCAAAACCACCGGAACTTAATTCAACAGTGGGCTGAATATGGGCGCCATCACCGAATTTTGCACCGCGCCATATGTAGCTACTCACAACATCCGCCCCCACCGAAAGTTCCTGTGCGGATGACACAGTTGGAACAGTCGCCAAACCTGCCAGAAGTACGATAATTGCCGCCACCAAAGTCATTTTTTTCATCTTTTCATTCTCCTTTTAATTAAATTTTATTTTTATTTTTGCCCCCTGGTCTGCGACACCGCTGTCAGGGAAGAGAAAATCGCGGAGCCGCAAACCATAGGGTGTTTACTTCTTAATCATGGGTAGATACACCGAAATCAGGATAGGCTATGCCGCCATGCTCCGCAGAGTCCAGTCCTTCCAATTCCTCCTCCGGGCTGACCCTGAGGCCGATGGTTCCGCTGATAATCTTGAACATGATGAACGCCATACCAAAAGTCCAGATAAAGCATGCGACAATCCCGACCAACTGTACACCGATGGTGGACAGGCTGAATCCGCCAATATCGAACAGGCCTGCCGCGAGAGTTCCCCAGGCGCCATTGACACCGTGAACGGAAACCGCGCCAACCGGATCGTCAACCTTGATTTTGTCGAAGAAAAGCACCGAGAGAAAAACCAGAACACCGGCAACCAACCCAATGATGATTGCGCTTCCGGGGGTAACATTGGCACAGCCGGCTGTAATACCAACGAGTCCGGCCAGAGCGCCGTTGAGGCTCATACCCACTTCCGGTTTTCCGAATTTTACCCAGGAAACGATCATAGCTGCTACCGCACCGGCTGCCGCCGCGAGGTTGGTGTTCACAAAAATCATTGCAATACTTGTATCGGCCGTGGTGGTGGAACCGGGGTTGAAACCGAACCATCCGAGCCACAGGATGAACACACCGAGTGCCGCCAGGGGAAGGTTATGACCAAGGATAGGTCTTACAGAACCGTCTTTACCAAATTTACCCAACCGGGGGCCCAGAACGATGGCGCCGGCAAGAGCCGCCCAACCACCCACGGAGTGAACGACGGTGGAACCGGCAAAGTCGATAAATCCCAGACCTTCCAGCCAGCCGCTGCCATTTAAAAGACTACCCCATGCCCAGCCGCCAAAGATCGGGTATATGATGGCGCTGATGACGATACTATAGAGAATATATCCCGAAAATTTAGTGCGCTCAGCCATTGCACCGGAAACGATGGTGGCGGCCGTAGCAGCAAACACGACCTGGAACATCCAGAAAGCCAGCACCCACGGATCTCCATCCAGACTGAAATCGCTTAAGAAAAATCCGGAAGTTCCCAACCATCCGCTCTTACTGACACCGAACATGAGGCCAAAACCGATGGCCCAGAAAGCCAGCGATCCGATCGAAAAGTCCATCAGGTTTTTCATCATAATATTGATGGCGTTCTTTGCCCGTGTGAATCCGGCTTCCACCATGGCAAATCCGGCCTGCATAAAAAAGACCAGTGCAGCAGCCACCAGAGTCCAGAGGTAATTGGCATGAGTCTGGACCAGATCGATCGCCTCTTTATTTGTAAAAACGGTTGGATCGGGTTCTTCTGCCCAAAGAACGGAAGACGCCGCCAAAAGTATCAGAATGGTTATAGCTATCGTTTTTTTCATTGTTGTGCTCCCCTTTCCTGTCATGTATTATTCTACAAAATTGTTATTTCTTTTTTTAAATGGCGTCTATTCCGCGCTCTCCGGTTCTTATCCGGATCGCCTGCTCCAGGGGCAGCACAAATATTTTTCCGTCCCCTATCTTTCCCGTATTCGCCTTTTCCGAAATAGTATCCACGACTTTATCCACTATTGCCGCGTCCACCACTACATCGAGTTTGATTTTAGGTAAAAAATCGGTCTGATACTCCGCACCACGATAAATCTCTTTGTGCCCTCTCTGACGGCCGAATCCCTTTACCTCGGTAACGGTCATGCCGTTAATGCCAAGCGCATTCAGCGCATCTTTAACATCGTCTAATTTAAACGGTTTGATAATTGCCTCTATTTTTTTCATAATCAGTTCTCCCTGTCCTGTTTAACGGTTTTTGTCCCGGGAATGGTCTTATCCCTTTACAAAGCAACCTCCGTGCCAACACCTTTTTGCAATCATATACTATTGAATTTTTTGCTATATATTACTTTTTCAGCATGTTATTCAAAAACGGCCCTATTTTACTAATAGAACTATTTTGTATTTTTTATTTACAAATATGTTATTTTTAGATTCTTTTTGGTTTTTTTCGATAATCCGAATCGCAGGGATAGCGCCCAAAACTCGATTGCCGTCTTTCATCAAAGGAAGGGTTCAAGAATGGATTGCAAATAATATCAGTTATAATGCAGCTGGAATCCGAACAACAGCCGAACCGTTGTGTCGATATTCATTCGGCTGCTGTTATATTATAAACGGAAAGATATTTTTCGAAGGCAAGACAGGACAGGTACAGGAACAAGCATCAATGCATCTTTCTCTCTTGATGCCGTTCCATGCAGTCGTCAATACAGGCCGCGCACTTTTCCCAGCTCTTCTTCCCGGTGCGGGTATAGTCCACAAAGGCCTGAATCCATGCCCCTCCAGTGCGGGGACATTCGAAAAGATACTCTACAAAATCCACCAGCCGTTCCACCGAAGCCTCATCCACCGCATGCTCCATTCTGCAAGCGGCCGCTTCAGCGGTCTTTTCGTCAAACTGCAGGACTTTTAAAAGAAAGTCTTTTAAAACTCGATGGCGCCGGGTGATAAGCTTTGCAATTCTAGCGCCCTCGGCGGTCAGGGTAATGTAGCTGTATGGCTCATAATTGATAAGGCTTTTCTCGACCAGGCTCTTCAGGCCACCGGTTACAGAGCCGGGTTGAATGCCCAGTTTCCGCGCAATATCTTTGGCCCGGGCCACCTTTTTGTCTTGCTCCAGGTCCAGAATCGCTTCAAGATAATCCTCCAGGCTTTCAGATAGTTCTGTGTTTTTTTTCATAATGCCTCCACAGGAAACCGCTTGAAATTTATATTCTCTCAAAAAATAAGTCAAACAATTAATTATTTTTCCCCTATAATTTTCTTGTTGACATATCATATTGTTTTGCATATCTAACATCAGTCACAAAAAAATAGATCGGTAAGCTCGGCTTCACGATTTCCGTTTTACCGAAATACCGTTCAACTATTTGTTTTATTATAGGAATATATCAAAAATGACCGTTTTAAATATGCGAAAAATGAAAAAAAATCAGTCCGGCACCATCGCTGCCGTCCGGGCAAACGGAGAACTCGGAAGAAGAATCCGGGATATGGGGCTGGTCCCCGGAACAGACATTCTCATCAGAGGAAGAGCACCTCTCAAAGATCCTGTTGCCATCAGAACACCGTCTTTCACTTTGACTCTCCGCAATAGTGAAGCGGACTACATCGACGTTGAAGTGGCTTGACCTATGAAAACGACAATCGCGTTGGCCGGGAACCCAAATTCCGGTAAAACCACACTGTTCAATGCCCTTACCGGCGCCCGGCAGCATGTTGGAAATTATCCCGGTGTCACTGTTGAAAAAAAAGAGGGCACCTGCCTGCATAAAGGGCATCAGGTTCATATCGTCGATCTTCCGGGCACCTATTCCCTGACCGCCTACTCCATGGAGGAAGTCGTCACCAGAGACTTTCTGGTAAACGAAAAACCTGCCGCGGTAATAAACATCGTCGATGCATCCAATCTCGAACGGAATCTTTACCTGACGATTCAATTTCTCGAACTCGGCATTCCGGTTTGTATTGCACTCAACATGATGGATGTGGCCCAAACCAGGGGGGTGGCCATTGACATTCAGAAACTGTCTGACCTTCTGGGGACACCGGTCGTTCCGACGATTGCCAGAAGCGGTAAAGGAAAAGATGAAATCATTGCCGCGGCCCTTGAGAAAATCAACAGCTCTAAAAATCAACCCCCGCTGAAAGTACGATACGGCGACGATACAGATCATGCACTCTATGATATCACCGCGATGGTGGAAACTCACCAGCACCTCACCAGCACCTATCCCGCCCGGTGGGTCGCCCTTAAATATATCGAAAATGATGAACAGATCCTGTCCCTAGGCCGTGCGTCAAATCCGGAACTGTCCAGCCGGATCGAAAAACTGGTGGAACAACTAAGCGATCATCTGGAAGACACCCTGAAAACCTATCCGGAAGCCCTCATTGCCGATCACCGCTACGGTTATATCAAATCAATTCTCAAACAGGGCGTCCTGTCATATAAGCAACATCACGACAGACTTTATATCTCCGACAAAATCGATCAGGTCGTTACCCATCGGTTTATCGGGCCACTGATCATGGCATGCGTCATCCTTATTCTGTATCAGTTTACATTTACATACAGTGAATTGCCGGTCGGCCTGTTTGAAGAATTCTTCGGATGGCTGGGAAATTTTACCAACGAACTGGTGCCCGATGGCCTTCTCAAGTCTCTTATTGTTTCCGGCATCATTGACGGTGTCGGCGGTGTGCTGGGGTTTGTACCCCTCATCATGTTCATGTTTTTCGGCATCTCCATACTGGAGGATTCCGGATACCTCGCCCGGGTAGCCTTCATGCTCGATCGGGTGTTTCGCATCTTCGGTCTTCACGGCAGCAGCGTGATGCCGTACATCGTTTCCGGCGGCATTGCCGGCGGATGCGCCGTACCGGGCGTCATGGCCAGCCGAACCCTTAGATCCCCAAAAGAGCGTCTCGCGACGCTTCTCACGGTTCCCTTCATGAACTGCGGGGCGAAACTTCCGGTGTTTGCCCTCCTGGTGGCCGCTTTTTTTTCCGAACACGAAGCTGCCATTATGTTCCTGATTACTGTCATATCATGGATTGGCGCACTGTTGGTGGCAAAACTGCTCCGTTCCACAGTTATCAAGGGCCGATCCACTCCCTTTGTCATGGAGCTGCCCCCCTACCGGTTCCCCACTTTCAAGGGGCTGGTGATCCATACCTGGGAACGCACCTGGCAGTATATTAAAAAGGCGGGGACTGTTATTCTTGCCATCTCGATTATTCTCTGGGCGATGATGACATTCCCGGCGCTGCCCGCAAAAGATGCCCGTGAGTTTGACACACAGCGCACGAAACTTTTGACTGATATGGGGTCAGCCCAGATCCAAGGTGATGAAACACCTTTCAGCCACAACACCCCATCCGTCAAAAACAAGGAAATAAACGCCGATCTTCTTTCAGTCGATGCCCGGGAAGCCGAAGCCGCCCTGAAGTATTCTATCGCCGGGCGAATTGGAACCGGCCTTGAAACCATAAGTCATCTGGCCGGATTCGACTGGCGGACCAATATTGCCCTGGCAGGCGGATTCGCCGCCAAGGAAATCATTGTATCAACCCTGGGCACGGCCTACTCCATGGGTGATGTCGATCCGGAAGAGACCATCTCACTCTCCGAAAAACTGTCAAAGGCGCCAAACTGGCGTCCGCTCACGGCACTCAGTCTTATTCTTTTTGTAATGTTCTACTCGCCATGCTTCGTGTCCGTGGTCTGTATCGCAAAAGAAGCCGGTTCCTGGAAATGGGGCGCCTTTTCCATACTTTTCAACACGCTTTTAGCGTTTGTAATTTCCGCGCTGGTCTTTCAGGTCGGTTCCCTGATGGGGTTTTAGCTGCACCAGTGCTGAGCGCTGAGTGCAGGCACAATAGGTAAAAAGACAATGCAAACCTTTATTGTTGTCATCATCATTTGTCTTGCCGTCCTATTTTTGATAAAGACGCTGGTGAAAAAATTCAGCACTAAAACCGGCTGTGACGGTGGGTGCACCGGCTGTGCATCCGCCAACACATGTGAGAATAAAGAAAAGTCATAAGAGCCATTTTCAAAACGTTTCAGTTCGGTCAAGCTCAAGGCGGATCGGAAATTTCAACCACAGGCATATTATGCATATTCCGAGGATTGAAATTTTCGACCAACGTAGAGATCGGCCGAAATGGGGCGTTTTGAAACTGGCTCATAAGGGAGGCCCTTTTTGAGTCGCAACACAAACCTCTTTCTATATGTAGTCTTTTATCTGTTTTTTTCCCCGGACACGTGGCGAATCCTCATCGGGCTCCTCGCAGCCCTGATAATCGCTCCCAGGGTTATTGTCGACGGTAACTATTCCCCGGCCGGCCAGGTGATTATCTGGCTCATGATCCTCACTCTGGGCTATGTACTTTCCGCCCCGATCGGCCGGTTTATCAGCAAACGATTGACAGCAGGCTTCCGCCGGAAAAAACACTAACGACAGACCATGACCTTCCTTACCAGAGACAGGAGGCATACAATGAAGACTTACATCCTCACCCCGGCAGCCGGAAAACGACTGATCGGCAAGGCATTGGCTGCACATCCCGTCGTTTCATCGGTGCTCAAAAAAGGAACCCTTGTGATAGTGGCCGGAACAACAAACGGCTATGTCGCTGACGAAGTTCTCTCTTCCATAGGTCAGGAAAAGGAGTTTACCGGAAGAAGGTTTTTTCGTGGCATCACGCTTCCACGGTTCCACCCCACTACCGATACCGGCCGTTTGGCGAATGAAAACAGGTTCCCGGGTGATGTCGTCATCAAGGATGGCGTGTGGATAAAAGGGCAGACAATTTTCGACGTTGTCGATGATCTGAAAAAAGGGGATCTCATTCTCAAGGGAGCGAACGCTTTAGATCTGGTACAAAAAAGAGCCGCCATCCTTATCGGAGACCCGAAAGCGGGAACGGCCGGTGTGGCACTGCAGGCAGTCTATGGCAGACGCGTCGGCCTGATCATCCCGGTAGGGCTCGAAAAGCGTATCCATGGAGATCTGGATCAAATAGCGCGGGAAATGAATTCACCCTCCGCAACAGGGCCTCGTTTTCTGCCGGTACCGGGCCAGGTGTTTACGGAAATCGACGCCATCAAGCTTTTAACCGGTGCCGAAGCAGCTATCATTGCAAGTGGAGGTGTTGGTGGTGCGGAAGGAAGTGTCTGGTTGTCCGTGGACGGGACCGAGGAACAGTCGGCGGATTGCCAATCTATTATCGAGGGGGTTATTTCAGAACCTCCTTTTGAATTATAACCGAGGAGGCAAACAGATGTCTATCACCAAATACTTTGCGTTTGCACCACAGGATTTACAGCACAAATTCGGCATGGAGCCTGAAGATGCATATGTTCAGGTATCAAGAATGGATAGCAATGTTTACCAGGGCTGTATCTTTCAGTATGCCGGCTGGTTTGTAAAACCTCTCAAATCGGATGGTTATATCAAGCACCATTCGGACAAGCTCATCATGCTGATTGGCGGCGACCACAATGATCCCGAGAATTTGAATGCTGAAATCGAACTCTGGATTGAAAATGACAAACTGGTATTGACCCGGACAAGCATCGTATTCATCCCCGCCGGAGTGGCCTATGGACGGTTGAAAATAAGGAACCTCAAAAAGCCCGTTTTTCATTATACCTGTCATGCCAACACCGACAAATATGAGGCGTTCCCGGCCGAGCCTACCGCTGCCCGGGGCGCTTACGCCAATTCCTGGGTTGAAAAATATGCGCCGGTGGACGGATTTCTTCCCCCGGCGCCGGAGGGGTTCCTGACCCGCCTTCTGTGGATAGACGATAAAAAGCTCAAAGGCGCTCCCTATCTGGAGTCGGTCTGGTTCCACACCGTGAACGACACGGGTCCCGAAACCCACACCCACGATTTCGATGAAATTATCGGCTTCTTTGGCGACGATGCGGAACATCCCGAAGAGCTGAATGCCGAACTGAGTTTCCAGATTGGTGACGAAACGGTTACGTTCACAAAAAGCTGCCTGATCTATATCCCCAGGGGAATCCCCCACAGTCCCATTCTTGTACCGAAATTGGAACGTTCGCTTATTCATTTCTCGGGGGGTAATGGCGGCGACTATATCAAAAAGGTCAGCAGTTAATTAACAAACAAAGCGAGGCATGACATGTTCAAAAGCAAACCGATTACAAATATGACAAACGCATTTAATGTCAGTGGAAAGAATGTAGTAGTAACCGGCGGGAACAGGGGCATCGGCAAAGGTATCTCCGTCGCTTTCGCCCAGAGCGGGGCCAATGTCGCCATTCTGTGCAGAAATCATGAAAGTGGTCTGAAAGCTTTGAAAGAGCTTGAACAATATGGCGGCAGATACACCTGCATAGCGTGTGATGTATCGGATATTGAGAATGTAAAAGCTGCCGCAAAAGAAGTGTTCGCGTTTTTCGATCAAGTCGATATTATGGTAAACAACGCGGGGGTCGCAACGACAACCCCCTTCTTGAGTGATGAGGGCCTCGATGAATGGCACCGTGTCATCAATACCAATCTCCATGGGGTTGCCAATATGGTGCACGAAATTGCGCCTGCCATGCGCGATAAAGGGGTGGGGGGGAGTATCATAAATATCTCTTCCGTCGGCGGGCAACGCGTAAGCGCGTCAAGGGAGCATGATAACGCGCCCTATAACACGGCTAAGGCGGGGCTTGATATTTTCTCCAAGTATCTGGCTGTTATACTGGGAGACTACGGCATTCGGGTTAACTGTATCGCCCCGGGCCCAACCCATTCCGATCTCGATAAGGACCTTCCCCCGAGCGCTTTCGAAACGATTGAAAAGGCCCTGCCGGCCCATCGTTTTGGGGAACCGATCGAGATCGGCGCGCTGTGCGTTTTTCTGGCCTCCCCCGCGGGCCGTCAAATTACCGGCTGTGTTTATGCACATGACGGCGGTCTTCTCTGTGTTGTATAGAAGCTGTCTTAAATAGTGAAGATGACAAACGGGCCGGTTTCAGAGGCGCCTCATTCTGAAACCGGCTCAGGAATCAACGGGGTCGACGCGTTCTATCTCCCGTTCGAGGCGTATTCCTGTCGGTGCGGACCGCACTGGAACGATTCCGGGATCCGGATCGTTGAACATTTTCGGCGGAGGATTGAATACGGTTCCGATCGTTCGACGAATTGCGCCTCCGTTCCATGGATTGGTTATTGGGCCGGCGGTTCCTCTCCGGCACCGCGGATACGGCGTTGTCATTCGTTACGGCAATTGGCCCCCGGTTGCCGTCTCGATTTCTCACTTCGTTATGTTTCTTTTCCATGGCCCCGACATACTTTCCACGATCCCGGGATGGCCTCTCCTCCGACCTTCTTGGCTCCCGAATGCGACTTTCATTCCTGTTGACGTTATCCCCCCTCTTACTCTCCCCTTCGGAGCGAAAGTATCTCGAATCGTTCCGGTCCCTGTTCCTTGTTGAAGGGGATACATGAGTATCTGACCTGCGCGCAGTGCGCCATCTTGAGACATGCGATCCTTTTTGGTTATACGCATCGGATCTACGCGCAACAGACCACTTTGAAACGTGCACTCCCCTCTTGTTTCGGTAAAAATGATCCCGGCTGCCTCTCACGGTATACCGCCGGTATTTGAATTTGTGCGAAGCGACATATCGGGGGTAAGGTCCATTGGCAATAACGATGCTGCGATACCCCCACGGGTAACGGCAGTAAAAAGGTTCAAACGGGGCAAGCGCCATCCAGCTCATATGAATGCCGGCGTCTATCCAGGCCACCCTTCCGGGATACCAGTTGAAGCCGATGTTCAGCAACGGAAGTCCCGAACGAACGATTGCACGCGAAACCGGCGGCGCCCAGTACCAGGTCCCATGCGCATTGATCCAGTTGCCATAGTGATGGGTGATATAACCGAAAGGCTCCCGGGGAATCCAGACCCTGTCCCCCCGCCAGGTCATCCACATGCCCACGGAAAAGGGCGACCAACCGACATCGACGTATCGGGGACGCCAGAAGCGATAGTAATCCCCCTCATAATAGACCCGATACCATGAACCGTGGGTGTTCAGTATATAGGCCTCATCGTGCAACGATACCGGCAGGTAATCCCGGGATTCTCCGGCGGTTTGCCCCCGTTCCGCCCAAAGTGCGTCCCGGTCGCGGTTCCACGCATGCCAGCTTCGGTCAACGGAACCACGGGAAGGCATGACGCGATCCGAATAGGCCATGAGAGAATCTGAACCGGCAATGATCTCATGACGGCCGGACGACCGGTTTCCGGTAAAATATACAGTGTCTTCAAGCGGAAAAATCTCGACGGCTTCATCGTCAATGTTCAGGTCAACGGAAGCCCCGGATGGGATTTCGATGCGTCCGAACTGTGTCGTTGCGATAATATCGGCCTGGGAACTGTTATTGTAGAGCCGGGCTGTTCCGGAAAAAATATCTATTTCGGTCAATGCTTCCGTCAGGGAAATAAATCTTGCCTCTGTCTCGCCGCCCATTCTCAGCATGGTGTTGTTAGGGATGAGAACTTCCGCCCGGGCGCCGACGCCGGCAAATAACTGGTCACCATTTCCCACCGGTGCATCCGCTACCGTAACAACCCACTCTTGTGTTTCTGAATCAAACCGCTCCAACCGCCCCTCGATAACGGTGATACGAGCTACCAGATCAGAACCCTCTTCTTCCCAAACCTGTTCAGCAACAGAATAAGATGAACATATAAAAAGAGCTGCCAGGGTTATTGTCACTGATTTTTGGAATAACGCATTGAATCTTTTCATAATAACCTCCATTTTCGGGGGTTGATGAGCACATTCCGCTTTTCAGCCTCCGCTGAAACATCTATACAAACCCTTGAGTGTGCTTAATTCTATAGACGTTTTCAAAAACAGAAACGCTTACCAAGAAAAATAAAAAAAGGGCCTTATGTAAATAAGGTAATACCCCTGACACGTTTACTTCATAATGATTCTTATCACATTGCATAATTATCAGATCAGAAACGGATATAAAACTATGTAATTACAATATAATAAATTGTTTCACCCAATCTTGCATGGAGTTTGCTTATATAGAAATTAAAATGATGCGTGGATTTAACATACTAATTCTATAGTCTGTTCATATAGTCATCTATTTCGGAAATTGTTAAAGGAAAGCGAGGCTACCATGTCTGAAAATATAGCATCAACGCTCGTTAGAAACCTGCATGATGAAATACGGACCGTCATCAACAAGATAGCGGAAGAGAACAACTGTTTCGGCGTGGGCGCACCCACGCCGAAACAAATTGACAAAAATCTTGAAATAATTGGAAAGTTGGAAGAACAGGTGAATCAGCTAAAACAACTTTCTCAGCTGAATTGATTTTCTACAATCCCGTAAACGGCCTCAATCGCCTCATCAAGCTTTTCCGGTTTCGATCCGCCGGCCTGGGCCATATCCGGCCGACCGCCACCGCCACCGCCCACTATAGCTGCGACCTGCTTGATAATGTTTCCTGCTTGAAACCGTTTTGTCAGATCTTTCGTCACTATGGCCACCAGAAGCACTTTTTCACCCACGACGCTGCCAAGGACAACAATACCGGATTTGAGTCTGTCTTTGAACTGATCCGCCAGATCCCTCAAAGCACCCGGCTCGTCCACCTCCACTATCCGCGACAGGACGGCCACGCCATTGATCGTCTTTGTCTCTTCCGCGGCAGTATCGGCTGATTTTGAAGCAAGCAGTCCCTTGAGTTGGGCAACTTCTTTTTCAAGGCCTTTCTGATAGCTCATGCTCTTTTCAATACGCTCCACTATCGATTCGGGATTGGTTTTCACCAGACGCGCTGCATGCCGCAGTATTTTGTCACCCTCCTGGACATGCTCGACAGCAGCCTTTCCGGTCAAGGCTTCTATTCGCCGGACACCCGAAGCGACACTCGATTCACTTATTATCTTGAACAGCCCGATGTCTCCCGTTCGACCGGCATGGGTACCGCCGCACAGCTCTCTGCTGAAGGTATCCAGGGAAATAACACGAACGACATCACCATATTTTTCCTCGAAAAGCGCCGTCGCACCGGAAGAGAGTGCCTCATCGACATCCATCTCATTTATATCCACGGGCACATTTTCCCGAATACGGTCGTTAACAAAAGTCTCGACGGCATCGAGTTCATCCGGGGTAACCTGGGAAAAGTGGGAAAAATCGAACCGAAGCCGATCAGACGCAACCATCGAGCCGGCCTGCTTCACATGATCCCCTAAAACGCTCCTGAGAGCGGCGTGCAGAATGTGCGTTGCCGTATGATTCCCGGCCGTGGCCGCCCGTTTGCCACAGTCAACTGAAAGAACGACTTCTTCTCCTTTTGCAAGAGTCCCCCGGGACACCTTTCCTTTATGGATAATCAACCCCGTCGGATCCTTTACCGTATCTTCCACGGCAATCTCCAGCCGGCTCGAATCACCGGCAGCGCGGATAGTACCGGTGTCTCCAACCTGTCCACCGGATGCACCGTAAAACGGCGTGGTTTCGGTGATGATATCCACCTGATCACCTGCCTCGGCCGTATCGGTCTCCTGACCGTCCTTTACAAGAAGCCTGACAGTGCTGTTCGTCTCGGTTTGATGATATCCGTCGAACCGTGTTTTAAACCCGTCGGCGGACAACATCTTGTAGGCCTCGTTTATGGCGGTAAAACTCGTCACGGAGCGGGACTGGGCCCGCTGCCCGGCCATGGCCTTTTCGAACCCCTCCTTGTCAATGGCGAATTTTTCATCCCGAACGACATCCTGCACAATATCCACCGGGAACCCATAGGTGTCATACAACTTGAAAACCACTTCCCCCGGGACCGTCGTCTGCCCTTTTGCCCTCAACTCCGCCAGGCTGTCGCTCAGCAGTCTCAAACCGTTGTCCAGGGTCTCGGAAAAACGCACTTCTTCGTTTTGAATCACATTTGTTATAAAAGCAGACGCCTCCGAAAGCTCGGGATAGGCCTCCCGCATGATATCGAACACCACGCCGGCGGTTTCGTGCAGGAACGGCTTGTTGAGACCGATCTGGCGGCCATACCGGATGGCCCGTCTTAATATACGCCGCAACACATATCCCCGGCCTTCATTGGACGGCAGGACCCCGTCGCCGATCAGAAAGGCGGCGGAACGGCTGTGGTCCGCGATTACCTTCATGGCCGTGTCCGTAGCGGCATCGTTTCCATAGGCAGATGCCGCCAGATCTTGTGTTTTTTCGATAATCGGAAAAATCAGATCGGTTTCGAAATTTGTCTCCGTGTTCTGAATGACGGAAGCAATTCTTTCAAGCCCCAGACCGGTATCGATACTCGGCCGGGGGAGCGGCGTCAGATTGCCCTGAGCATCCCGGTTAAACTGCATGAACACGAGATTCCAGATTTCCAGAAACCGGTCACAGTCACAATCCACTCCGCAATCCGGTCGCCCGCATCCCATCTCCTCCCCGCGGTCGATATGAATCTCGGAACAGGGACCGCAGGGCCCTGTATCTCCCATGGCCCAGAAGTTATCTTTCTCTCCGAGACGATCGATCTTTTCTTCCGCCACACCGATACGTCGCCGCCATATTTCAAAGGATTCGTCATCCTCGTGATATACGGAAACCCGGAGCTTATCCACGGGCAGTTTGTATCCGTTTGTCAACAGATCCCATGCAAAGGCAATGGCATCTTCCTTGAAATAATCACCAAAAGAGAAATTACCCAGCATTTCGAAAAATGTGTGATGCCGCGCCGTATATCCTACATTCTCCAAATCGTTATGCTTTCCGCCGGCCCGGACGCATTTCTGTGAAGTAGTAGCCCGGGTGTAATTTTTTTTCTCCTCGCCGAGAAAAACCCTCTTGAACTGGACCATCCCGGCGTTGGTGAAGAGAAGCGTCGGGTCATCCGAGGGTACGAGGGATGAACTCCGAACAATCTGGTGGTTATGTTTTTTAAAGTAATCCAGAAACTGGATTCGCAGTTCGCTGCCTGTCATAAACTATTTACTCCCCTACTTCCTTATTTGTCTTTCTTTTTCTCGGACGTCTCCGTTTCGCTTTTTTTCGAAAGCCCAAGGTCTTCCATTACCTTTTCAGAAATGGCATTGAACATATCCGGATTATCTTTCAGAAACGATTTTGCATTTTCCCTGCCCTGGCCGATGCGCTCGCCCGAATAAGAATACCAGGCACCGCTTTTATCAATAATATTCGTTATAACACCCATGTCCAGAAGATCTCCGGTCTTGGAGATCCCCTCTCCGTACATGACATCGAATTCCGCTTCCCGGAACGGAGGGGCCATTTTATTTTTTACGACACGCACTTTGGTGCGGTTACCCATAACCTCCTGACCATCCTTGATAGCCGCCATACGGCGAATATCGAGTCTTACGGAAGCATAGAATTTCAATGCATTGCCGCCGGTGGTTGTTTCAGGATTTCCGAACATAACGCCGATTTTCATCCGTATCTGGTTGATAAAAATGAGCGTCGTCTGGGTCTTTCCGATGGTGCCGGTGAGTTTACGCAGCGCCTGGCTCATGAGTCTCGCCTGAAGTCCCATATGCGAGTCCCCCATCTCCCCTTCTATTTCAGCCCTGGGCACCAGTGCGGCAACCGAATCGATGACGATAATATCCACGGCACCGCTCCTGACCAGCATATCCGCGATTTCCAGCGCCTGTTCCCCGGTGTCCGGCTGGGAAACCAGAAGCTCGTCACAGTTTACTCCGAGCTTTTTCGCATAGGCGGTATCCAGGGCATGTTCCGCATCGATAAAGGCCGCAATCCCACCCTTTTTCTGGGAGGAAGCCACGGCATGAAGCGCCAGGGTCGTTTTCCCGGATGATTCCGGCCCGAAAATCTCAATGACCCTCCCTCTGGGCAATCCGCCGATCCCAAGCGCTTTGTCGAGAGCAATGGAGCCGGTGGAAATAGCGGGAACATCCGCCACCGGGCGGCTCCCCAGTTTCATAATGGCCCCTTTGCCGAATTGTCGCTCAATTTGCCCCATGGCGGTCTCAACCGCTTTTTCCTTGTCCACAAGATTACCCATGTTTATCCCTCCCGATTGGCATCATTTTTTTGAAGCCGGTTTCAAACACCGCCCATTTGCATCTGTATTAGAGGCGTGTACACAGCGCCTCCGGACATCAACTCGCTTTTAAACAAACAGATCGAATCCACCACGAAATCTTCCGTTTTAAAAGGCGCCGGACGCGACAGTGCCGCTTCCAGTTTTTTGGAATCAAGCCTGTTTTTCACTCGTCCAATGGTAAGATGCCCCTTGAAGGATCGCTTTTCCAAAGGAATCCCCTTTTCTTCAAGGCACATGGATAGATTCCGATACAACTCATCCAGTAAATCCAACTCTCCCTGGAGTCCCAGCCATATCACCCTCGGGCGTTTCAATCCCGGAAAGACACCCATTCCTGAAATACTCAGTGAAAACGGTTCTTTTCGACATACCGACTTTTCCATGGCTTCCCGGATCATCGGGATGTTCGAGGCAGAGATATCTCCCAGGAATCGCAGGGTCAAATGAACGTTCCCGGGCCGAACCCATCTCAAGTGAATGCCGTTATGCCGTAATGCTTCCTGACTCTTTCGAACGGCTTCGCCAACAAGTCCAGGCATCTCAATGGCAATGAAAGCTCGCAGGGTATCCATTACACCATCAGCACGGCAACGTGAACTGCGGCTCTCCCAGCAGGAAATCCCCCTTGGCAATCCACTCCTTGAGCGTCCCGGCGATTTCCCTTGCCCGAACAGTACTTGACAACGGTACGGTGGGAACGGCCTGTCCCTTGAATTTAATGGAGCCGCTCTTCAATTCGGCATAACTGACCTGGCCAAGGCTTTTGGACTCACCCTTCGGGTAATCGACACCATAATCGATGATCTGCGTAAAAATCTCCTCGTCTGAAACACCGGTAAAACCGGCCATCTCTTCGTTGAGAATGGGGATCGGGACACCGAGCCCGACAGCCATACTGCAGCCGTATCCCTGGAAGCTGACCCCCACAAGCCATCTCGGAGACATCTGTTTCAAATCCCCCATTACCCAAAGTGTGCCGGCGGGTGTCAGCGGAACGCCTTTGGGTGATCTTTTCACTTTTGGATTGTGCTGAGTTCCGTGCCAGGTGACATATCCAACTCCCCCCCCCAGAAAAATGCGGGTTCCCAGGCCGATAGTTCTGTAATATGGATCGTTCAACAGGGGACTCAGTTGCCCGGCCGAGCAATAGTTTGCATTTGCGGCCATGGGTTTCAGGGTCCCCATGTAGGTATAAATCGTCTTTTTGGTCAGATTCACCGCACAGTTATAGTTCTGATACCCGTTTCTCGGATTGCACAGGGTTGCCTGGGGAAGCATCCGAAGTGATATCTCTTTTTCAAGAGAGCGCCGCGGGTAACAGCACGTCCCGTAAGAAGCGGCTTTCAGGAAAACCTTTTTCCCGTTAAGCAGGTCTTCGATCACGTGCCCACCGCCATAGCTGAATTCTCCCGGATGCACCTTGTTGAGCGGATCGTCTTCGCACGGTTCCGTGGCGCCGATATAACAATCTACCGCGGCAATCCCCCCATACGCCGGAACGTTGTTCAGCCAAACCTTTGAAGCCCTGATACCAGGGGTTGAATGCCCGAAATTAATAAACGCTCCCGACGAGCACATGGGGGCAAAAGTGCCGGTTGTAACGACATCCACCCGACGGGCCGCTTCTACGGTCCCTTCGGATGTAACGATATCAACCATCTCTTCAGCGGTAACCACCACCACGTCCCCGGACTGAATTTTCCTGTTGATATCACTGTAAGTCTTATTGATTTTATAGGTCTTCGTTTTCATTGGCCCTCCAGACACGGCCTGCCTACGGTGTCCCCACGATACTCTGTGTGAGTTTTGATGTAATATTGTTATCGATCCAGGCGGCATCCCACCATTCAACCGGATTTACAAAGGTGTTGTGAACCAGAATACTGAAATGAAGGTGATCTCCTCCGGCCATACCGGTTGTGCCGGTACGTCCGATAATCCCATCCTTTTCGACCATTTGCTCTTCCTGCACGGACATGCTGCTCAAATGTGAATAGAGACTGAAAAGCCCGAACCCGTGGTCGATTATCACGGTATTCCCATAAATACCCAACTGACCCGCGAAAGCCACCCTGCCGGCATTGGCTGCCGGTACGGGAGAATGGGCCACGGACGCCAGATCGATGCCCAAATGGGTCTGATGATCGATCGTTTTCCCGTTATGGTAATAGGTGCGTGCTTCGGCATATGTCGCCCTGTTGGCGGAACCGGGCAAACGGCCAAAAGCTCCCTTCCAGTACATGACGTTATCCGTATGATTTGTGACGCGAACAATGCTGTCATAATTCTTTGCACGCATCTCCCTGTTGACCTTCAGAAATTTTTCAACCGCCGTATTGGCGCCATCGTCGGCCACGTCGAATTCAGGGAGTTTCATGTCGAGAAAACGGTCCGAAATATTTATTGAATCGGTCTTGAATCGCTTCTTCAGAATATGATAGTAAAAGCCGGCCTTGCTTTGATTACCCGCCTCATCGACCGCCACCAGCGAAAGCGGTGTATCGGCGCCCTGATCATGCCGCAAAGCAAACAGACATACCATCATCAGAGAATCCTGAAAATATCCCGACATCCCGGGGAAATAATTATCCCCCACGACCACTCCATTTTTTGAGCATGTCTCCGAAAGACGGTAAACAATCAGACCGGCCCCGCCTTGTGCCACATTGTGTGCATTGGTTAACACCTCTATTTGGGCCGGATGCGTGTCGATACCGATGGTCTTTTCGATGTATGCGATATTTCCGCGCCACCACTTGCGCCAGGAATAATCGCGAACTGAAACCCTCAGCATCGCTTCGCCGTCAGTAATCCCGATTTTTTTCGGCTCAAGGGGGATCTCTATGGGCACTTCTTTCACATCACTGCCGCCCAGGAATCCCTTTTGGGGAAATTCTTTCTCCAGAAGCACGGTCTCTTTCCCTTCCTGTAAAACGGCAACCCATATCTTCCGAAGTCCACTGTTGCTGTCCGTAACAGTAAAAGAGAGCGTCTGGTTACTACTTACAATCGATGGCAGGTCCTTGAAGTGAAGCGCCGGTTCCCCTCCCTCGAACCTGACAGTCAGTTGCCAGGCAACCCAGATGGCAAGCAGAAGGAGAGGCAGAAGAATTATCCGTCGCCTTACAGTTTTATCTTTTTTTTTCTGCATGTTATACAATCTCCTCGCTGGCGTTTGATAATCCCGGACAATACCAGCTTCCGGAAGTGAGATCAAGGGCAATTGACCATCATTTCTTGACTTTTAGAAAACGGCACGCTAAATGCTAGCACGAAAATTGCCTTGTTGCCTAACCGCCTATTGGAAGGATGTTTTTTCGCATGCAGAACACAGTTGAAATTGGAACCATCCGCATCGGCCAGGGAAACCCTCTCGTGCTGATTGCCGGACCGTGTGTAATCGAAGCGCCTGATATAACATTCGAGATCGCCCGGAATTTGAAACAGATCACTACGGATCTTGACATCCCCTTTATCTTCAAAGCTTCTTATGACAAGGCAAACCGGACATCCATCAACTCGTACAGGGGTCCCGGCATACAGGAAGGATTGTCTCTCCTCAGCCGGATAAAAACGTCTCTCGATGTCCCGATCCTCTCGGATGTTCATCAGATTGAAGAAATTGAGAGCGCCGCCGAAGTGCTGGATGTGCTGCAGATCCCCGCTTTCTTGTGCCGCCAGACGGATTTCATTCTGGAAGTGTCACGAACGAACAAGCCGGTCAATATCAAAAAAGGCCAGTTCCTTGCGCCGTGGGACATGGCAAATGTGGCGGGGAAAATCACATCAACCGGAAATAAAAAACTACTTTTCACGGAACGAGGCGCCATGTTCGGATACAACAACCTCGTAGTGGATTTCCGGAGCATCAAAATCATGCAGGACATCGGTTGGCCGGTAATATTCGATGCGACCCACAGCGTACAACTCCCCGGAGGAGCCGGTACCAGCTCAGGCGGTCAACGGGAATTCGCGCCGATCCTGGCAAGAGCCGGTGTTGCCGCCGGTGCGGACGGTCTGTTCATAGAAGTCCACACACAGCCCGACAAGGCTTTGTGCGACGGACCGAATTCCATGAAGTTGGACGATCTGCCCGCCTTTCTGAAGCAGATCAAAAAAATCCGGGCGGCAATATGACTCCTCAAAAACAATCCGACATCGAAAAACTTAAACATATCAAGCTGCTGCTTCTGGATGTCGACGGCGTTCTGACGGACGGCAGGATAATCTATGACGACCGGGGTGCTGAAATTAAAGAATTTCACGTCAAGGACGGACTCGGCATCCGCATGCTCATTCTCGCCGGTATTCAGGTCGGTATCGTAACCGGGCGCAGTTCACCGGCGCTCAAGCATCGATGCAACAACCTGGGGATCAAAATTCTTTACGATGGTATCGGCAAAAAGGCGGTTGTATTGGATGAGATCATTCGTTCCCAGGACGTCTCCCCGGACCAGGTTGCCTTCGTCGGCGATGACCTCCCGGATCTGCCCCTGATGCGGCGGGTGGGGCTCTCCATTGCAGTCGCGGATGCACATCCATCCGTTGTCTGTGAAGCAGATATGGCAACAGCCGCCAAAGGGGGAAACGGCGCAATAAGAGAAGTTTGTGATGCCATTCTGAAGGCACGGGGCCTTTGGGAAAAAGCGCTGGAGCGTTTCTAACATGGCAGAGAGCAGCAATCGCGTCAGGCAATTGAAGGGCGCCTTGTTGCTGATTGGCATCCTGGTTTTCGGAAGCGTTGTTGCATTCTTTGTGATGCATCAAAAAAAGACCAAATCCGGTCAATCAGGGGATGCCGCGATAATTAATCAGAAGGCGATGATTACGCTTGAAGGGATACATCATACGGCCATCAAAGAGGGTGTCAGGGAGTGGTCTCTCGATGCTGAATCCGCTGATTATCATCTGGAAGACAACAAGGTTTTTTTCAATACAATGCGTGTCGTTTTTTATTCGGAAGGGGGAGACGCTATTTTTTTGTCGGCCCCTTCGGGGACCTGGCATACCGTATCGAATGATCTTGATGTTTCCGGGCATGTTATGGTAAAAAATAGACAGTATGAACTACAGACTGAAAAACTCACATACAACCATGAAAAACGGATGTGTGTTACAGACGCGCCGGTAATCATAACAAGTGAAGCAATAAAAATAACTGCCGATAATATGAGATATGATCTTGGCAGGGATGTAATTGATCTCGATAATGTAGCTGGAATAATTGATGAGGATATCGAACTTTAAAATAAGCGCTTACGGAATCCGAAAAAGTCGGTTATCAGTTCGGGCATTCATGATTGCTCTTGCGGTGGCTGTTGTTTTTCTAATCAGTATTCCGATGGCAGGGGGGGCTCTTGATAAAGAGATTCCCACGAAAAACGGAACAAACGGCCGGCAGATTACATTCTCAGCTACCGGTTCATCCCTGGACCTTAAGAATTCACTTATAACGCTCACCGGCAACGTGGAAATTGTCCAGGGCAGAACGAAAATCGTTTCCGATAACGCTCAGATATTTACCACAAAGGATGTTACCGTCGGCCCGACAATAAATCTCGACGCCGTTGATAAATTCGTAGCAAACGGTAATGTTGGAATCGAACTTGAAACCGGTATGGCGACCTGTGAGAAAGCCGTTTATTTCAAAGAGACAAAGATCCTTAAGCTATCAGGCACACCAGCTAAATTTGTAAGCAGGGATGATACGATGCCTGGTACCATTACCGGAAGATCGATTACAGTAGAACGGGCAGCCGGCGACAAGTTCGAAGTAAACGGCGGCGTTAGAATCGAATTTGAAATGGGTGTGGCAACCTCGGAGAGTGGAATCTATTCTCCGGAAACAAAAATACTCGTTCTATCAGGCACACCTGCAAAAATTGTCGGCAGTACCGATAAAATATCCAGTACAACGATTACCGGCCGCACGATTACAGTAAATCGCGAGACCAGTATGATAAACATCGAAAAAATGGAAGCCGTTATTTTTCCGGAAGACGAGCTTTAAGGGGTCCTTCGGAAAGAACAAACGATAGCTATCAGGTATATTACAGCAAACAATGCAGACGTTATCTCTACAACACCTTGTTAAAACCTACCGCGGCCGACGGGTTGTGGATCGCGTCAGCATGAATGTGGACAGCGGACGAGTAACGGGTCTTCTCGGTCCCAACGGAGCGGGAAAAACCACTACATTTTACATGACGGTGGGGATGGTGGCTCCCAACGAAGGAAATGTTTTTTTGGGGGAAGAAGATATTACGGATTTTCCCATGCATATCCGTGCCCGGAAAGGCGTCGGATACCTCCCCCAGGAATCGTCCGTGTTCAGGAAACTGACCGTAAAGGACAATATCCTGGCTATTCTGCAATTGCTTCCCATCTCGAAATCCGAACGGGAAGAGAGGGCAGCCGGCCTGTTGGAAGAACTCGGCATCGCGCATTTGTCCGGACAGAAAGCCGGTGTTCTCTCAGGGGGTGAGCGGCGGCGTCTGGAGATTTCCAGGGCGCTTGCCACCGATCCCTCTTTTATGTTGCTGGATGAACCCTTTGCGGGAATCGATCCATTGGCGATTGCTGACATTACGAAAATCATCAAACATCTTAAATCGAAAGGTATCGGGATACTGATTTCAGATCATAACGTCAGGGAAACACTGAGCGTCTGTGACAACGCTTATATCTTGAATGGCGGAAAAGTGATCGAATCCGGTCCACCCGAAAAAATTGCAGCCAGCGAAACCGCTTGCAGGGTTTACCTTGGCAATGAATTCAGGTTATAACCATGGCAATTGAACTCCGACAACAGCTAAAACTGACCCAGCAGTTGGTAATGACCCCCCAGCTGCAAATGGCCATCAAGCTCCTTCAACTCTCACGTTTAGAACTGCAGGAAACAATCCAACAGGAATTGATCGAAAACCCGACACTTGAGGAGGTCCAGGACTCAGGCAGTGAAGAGACCGGCGAAGAGCCGGCCACCGCAAAAACCGACACTCCCGAATCAACAAAAGAAGTCACTGTTGAAGAGACGATCAAAGAAGATTTCGATTGGCAGAACTATCTTGACGAATACAACTCCACCGGTCATGCCAAATTTGAAATAGAATCGAAGGATGCGCCGCAATATGAAACATTCATCTGCCAGAAAGAATCATTGAGCGAGCATCTGCTCTGGCAGCTGATGATGACCTTGCCTTCCCAGGATGAAGAAAATGTGGGCAGCATTATCATCGGCAACCTCAATCAGGATGGTTATCTGAAAATATCCCTTGAAGAAATTTCCCGGATTGCCGGGTGCGATCAGGAAATCGTCAAAAACGTACTGTCTCTGATGCAGACATTCGATCCCATAGGTATCTGTGCAAGGGACCTTTCTGAATGCCTGCTGATTCAGGCCAGGCACTATGATCTGGACAGTCCCATCGTCACTGAAATAATCAGGAGCCATCTACACAATCTGGAAAACAAAAATTACAAGGTCATCGGAAAAGCACTTAAAATAGGCATTCCTGATGTTGTCGCGGTTGTAAATGCCATCCGAAACCTCGAGCCGAGACCAGGGCTCAAATTCACCTCTGAAGAACCTCAATATATCACTCCGGACATATACGTATACAAACTTGAGGATGAATATGTTATTCTTCTCAATGACGACGGAATGCCGAAACTTAAGGTCAGCTCCTTTTATAAAAGTGCCGTGTCGAACGGAAAAGAGATACAGGGCGCTACCAAGGATTACCTGCAGGACAAACTGCGGTCGGCGGCCTGGCTGATTCGAAGTATCCACCAGCGCCAGAAAACAATATACAGGGTCATGGAAAGCATCGTCAAATTCCAGAGAGAATTCTTCGATAAAGGGATTGCTTACCTGAAACCAATGGTGCTGCGGGATGTTGCCCTGGATATCGGCATGCACGAATCAACCATCAGTCGGGTAACCACCAACAAGTATGCCCACACGCCCCAGGGCATTTTTGAATTGAAATATTTTTTCAACAGCTCCATCAATCGAGTACATGGAGAAGCAATTGCATCAGCAAGCGTTCAGGAAAAAATAAAACAAATTATTGAAAACGAAAATCCAAAAAAACCGCATAGCGACAGCAAGATTGCAGACCTTCTAAGCGAGGCGAATATTAATATCGCTCGAAGAACGGTCGCCAAGTACCGAGAAATGATGCGTGTTCTTCCATCCAACAAACGCAAACAGTATTAGGAGGTAAAAGCCTATGCAACTTTCCGTGACGTTTAAAAACATTGAACCGTCAGACCATCTGAAAGCACACTTGCAGGAGAAACTCGATCGTCTGGACAAATTCTTTGACAACCCGGCTGAAGCGAACGTCGCTCTGTCGGTTCAAAAACATCGTCATATTGCGGAAATCAATGTAAGCGCGGACCGTCTGACCATTATCGGCAAGGAAGAAACCACCGACATGTATTCAGCCATTGATATGGTGTTGGACAAACTTGAAAAACAGATTAAAAAAGGTAAACAAAAAATAAGGGACCATCGGACAGCCGCCCGGGCAAAAGCAAAAGAGATATTATCAACCGAATCGATTCCCGCCGATGAAGATCTCGGAAAGGAGATCAGGGTCAAAAACATCGACTACAAGCCGATGGACACCGATGAGGCCGCAATGCAGCTGGAGCTTACCCCGGATAATTTCCTGGTCTTCACCAATTCACGGACGGAAAGGGTCAATGTTATTTATCGTCGCAATGACGGTCATTTCGGCCTGATCCAGCCAAGCGATTAACAGTATTCTTCTTCAGCATGGCATTGGAAGAAGCGCCTTCTTGTTTTATATAGAGTGAGTTTAGTGGGATAACAATGAAAATTCTAGACGTACTGCAGAAAGAGTCGATTATCGTCGACCTGAAAGCCACCGATAAAAAGGGGGTCCTCGAAGAACTTGTAACACCTGTTTCAAAAATCGCCGATGTCAATCCCGAAGAGATGGTTCGTGTCCTCCTGGACCGGGAACGGCTTGGCAGTACCGGCATCGGGGACGGTATCGGCATTCCCCATGGAAAGCTGAAAGGGCTTGAAACACTCGTCCTCGGTTTTGGAATCAGTCGGAAAGGGGTCGATTTCGAGTCGATGGACAATCGACCCACTTACCTCTTCTTTCTATTGATCACCCCGGAAAACTCAACCGGTCCCCACTTAAAACTTCTTGCCCGAATATCAAGGATTCTGAAAAGCGTGTCGTTCAGGGAACAGTTGATGAATGCGGGCGACCAGGGTGAAATCTTCGAAATAATCAAAGAAGCAGACGACGCAACCGAACAATAGGATTATTCGTCAGTGATTTCCGCAACCATCTTCATCATCACCGGTTATTCCGGATCCGGAAAAAGTACTGCCCTGGCCGCTTTTGAAGATAGTGGCTTTTATTGCGTGGACAACATGCCGGTGGCGCTTTTGCCGAAGTTTCTGGAGTTGGCGACCGAAAACATTCCGGAGACAAATGGCTTTGCTTTTGTCATGGATCTGAGAGAAAAGGGGTTTATAGATACATATGAAAATATCATTGAAACACTTCGAAATCAGGGGAGCCGAGTACAAATCCTGTTTCTGGAGGCGGATGAAAAAACCCTGTTGCAGCGTTTCAGTCAAACAAGGCGTCAGCATCCACTTGTTAAGGATGGTAGTTTACTGAAAGGCATTCAGGCCGAAAAGGAAACCCTTCGGATGCTGAGACAGGCGGCCGATAAAGTCATCAACACCTCTTTTTACAATGTTCATGAACTCAGGGCGGCAACTGCTGAAATTGCTCGAAAAAGCAATGCCGTCTCCCGTCTTTCGATTCACATTCTTTCCTTCGGCTTCAAGTACGGAACCCCTAATGATGCCGACTTGACGATAGACGTTCGGTTTCTGGCAAACCCCTTTTTCGTCCCCGAATTGAAAGAACTGACAGGCAGAATGGAGCCGATCAAACGGTTCGTTCTGAACGACCCGAACTGTCTCGTCTTCCTTGAAAAATACATGGATCTCATCACCTACCTGATCCCTTTATATGAAAAGGAAGGGAAATCTTACCTGACCCTCGCCGTGGGATGCACGGGCGGTCGGCACAGATCCGTTGCCATCGCCGAGTTTCTCTACGAACGCCTGAAAAAGACAGGTGTTCGGCTGACGATTTCACACAGAGACATTGAACAGCAGGAATGAGCAAAATGCCGCATGTGGACAATGCCCGGGCGCTACCGGAGAACTCCTCCGGCGTGGGTGAAAAATCCGTTCCCATGCGGGTAGCGGATATACGGCACGTTTTGGCACTTGAACATCTTTGCTTTCCCACCCCATGGAGCCGCAACTCTTTTCTGATGGAGCT
Source organism: Desulfobacterales bacterium (assembly GCA_963677545.2). Taxonomy (GTDB): domain Bacteria; phylum Desulfobacterota; class Desulfobacteria; order Desulfobacterales; family JAFDDL01; genus JBECKW01. Next base: position 186,538 of record CAXXKH010000039.1, read on the forward strand.
TTTGAACCCGAATGCACTGAGTATTGTAACATTGGTGCGCAACTCTTTTCTGATGGAACCTGCGAACCCGAATGCACCGAGTAATGTAACGACGGAGCACAACCCGCTTGAAAAAAACAGCATCCAGGCGTATACTTGTAACCGTATCATCGGTGATGAACTGAATATTTTACGGATGGCGGTTGCCCCCGAAAGTCGCCGTTTTGGTTTTGCCGGCCGTCTTCTCGATTTGGTTCTCTCTTTGTCCGGACAGAAAGGTGCAACCCAGGCATATCTTGAGGTTCGTCCATCCAATGTGCCGGCAATATCTCTGTACACCAAAAAAGGTTTTCAGGTAATCGGCACACGTCCCGGTTATTATCCTGAAACCGGCGAAGATGCCCTTGTAATGATGACAAATATAAAGGAGATATCATGAGCGTAAAGTTAGGTATCAATGGTTTTGGCCGCATCGGCCGAATGGTTTTTCGTGCCGCCCTGAATCACCCGGACGTTGAAGTGGTTGCCATCAATGATCTGACGGATGCCGCGACCACCGCTCATCTGCTGAAATACGATTCCGTTCACGGCAAGCTGGACGTCCCGGTGCTCGCCAAAGAAAACGCAATCGAGGTGAACGGCAAATCAATCGCCATTACATCGGTGAAAGATCCGGCCCAATGCGATTGGGGAACAATAGGGGCGGAGGTCGTGGCCGAGTGCACCGGCCTTTTCAGAGACCAGGAAAGCGCCGGAAAACACCTTGCCGGGGGCGCCCGCAAAGTCATCATTTCAGCTCCGGCAAAAGATCCGGATATTACCATTGTCATGGGGGTCAACAACAGCCTCTATGACCCGAAACACCACCACGTCATATCCAATGCGTCATGTACAACCAACTGCCTGGCGCCGGTAGCCAAGGTGCTTCTTGAGAATTTCGGTCTGCAATCCGGACTGATGACAACGATTCACTCCTATACCGGTGATCAACGGCTCCTGGATTTCCCCCATAAAGACCTGCGAAGAGCCCGGGCCGCCGCACTTTCCATGATTCCTACCACCACCGGCGCAGCCAAAGCGGTTTCCCTGGTGCTGCCGGAACTTGCCGGGAAACTGAACGGGCTGGCCATCCGCGTGCCGACGCCCAATGTATCCATTGTGGATTTCGTCGCTACAATCGAGAAGTCAGGCGTTTCAGTATCGGATGTGAACAACGCTCTGAGAAGCGCCTCTGAAGACACGCTTTCAGGCATTCTCGGTTACTGCAACGAACCCCTTGTCTCGACGGATCACAACGGTTCCACATTGTCATCTATCGTCGATGCCCCCACGACCCACGTAATGGGTCAAATGGTAAAAGTGCTCTCCTGGTACGATAATGAAACCGGCTACTCCACCCGCATGGTGGACTTGGCGGCTATGATAGGAGCGCAACTATAATCAGGATTTAATCCGCTTGCTGTCGACTGCCGACTGCCGGCTGTCGACTCAGGCCCGCCTCAGGAGGCGCCAATGGAAGCTCGAAGTCGCAGACCGATTATCGCAGGGAACTGGAAGATGTATAAAACCGTTCCGGAGGCAATGGAAGCCGCCGGGGACCTCGTTGGGTTGTTGCGCCCTGAACCTGACGTGGAAGTAATGATCGCGCCGCCGTTTCCCGCTTTGTATCCGGTAAAACAAATTCTTAACGGAAGTTGTGTCCGGATGGGGGCACAGAATGTATTTTGGGAGGACGAAGGGGCATTCACGGGTGAGGTCTCTACTCAAATGCTTGTTTCAGCCGGCTGCAGCTATGTCCTTATCGGCCACTCGGAAAGACGCCGGTATTTTAACGAGACCGATTCAAATATCAACAAAAAGCTGTCGGCTGCCTTCCTGAACAACCTGACGCCAATTTTGTGTGTAGGGGAAACTGAAGAAGCACGTGAAAACAATAACACATTTTCAGTCCTTGACAAACAAATGGAAATGGGGTTATTAAGTCTTTCCGCTGAATCGTTACAGACTCTGGTTCTTGCATATGAACCGGTGTGGGCGATTGGCACCGGTAAAACGGCCTCAAATGAACAGGCCCAGGAAGTCCATGCATTTCTAAGGGAGTGGATTGAAAAAAAAATCGGCAACAAGCTTGCCAAATCCATTAGAATACTGTATGGAGGGAGCGTTAAACCGAACAACATTCGTGGACTGATGGCAATGCCTGATATTGACGGCGCCCTCGTTGGCGGCGCCAGCCTCGTCCCTGAATCCTTCGCGCAGATTGTGCGTTTTTAACCGGAACATGAGGCAATAATAATCGTTATGGAAGTTTTGCTGATTATATTTCACATCTTGATTTGTCTGGCCCTTATCATGGTTGTTTTACTCCAGACGGGAAAAGGGGCGGACATGGGCGCAGCTTTCGGCGGTGGTTCGAGCCAGACGCTTTTTGGAAGTACCGGCGCTTCAACCTTTTTGACAAAATCAACAACCATGGTTGCCGTTGCATTCATGTTGACATCTCTCGGCCTTGCTTATATATCCAGCAGCAAGACAGGCGCTTCCATTATGCAGGACGTGGAAGTACCTATTGAAGAGAGTGTACTTCCCCCCGGGGAAGCTGAGGTTCCCGTTCCAAACGACCAAGTCGCCGCCACTGCGAATTCGGTCCAACCTGCCGAGGAGGGTCGGGCGGACGATACCGAACAAAAGTAGAATTGTATATGGAAATGCCGAAGTGGTGGAATTGGTAGACACGCTATCTTGAGGGGGTAGTGGGGAGACCCGTGCCGGTTCAAATCCGGCCTTCGGCACCACCATAATTACATCACATACATTTTTCCCTGGCCCGATATAGACGATACACGTTTCGTCTGAAACCACATAACACTAATAACTTTCCGGCGCTCGGTTTCGTGTGGGGATAGTAAGTGGTAAATAAACCGCAAAAAAAAATATTGGTCATCGATGACAATGAGGAAGTCCTCAAAACCATCGCGCAATATTTAAGGCAGAAAGACCACAAAGTCATAGCCGCCTCCAATGGATTGGATGCACTGAAATTATGTGAAACGGAAAAAGGCGGATTCGATCTGGTTATCACTGATCTGGTAATGCCGAACATCAGTGGTGTTGCCATTATTTCCATTGTAAAAGAGAAATATTCGAAAATACCCATCATCGCGATCACCGGCTGGGGCGAACATCCTGAAGCGCTTGCCACCGAAGCGAAGGCTGACATTGTATTGGAGAAGCCTTTTGAGTTGGACGAGTTGAATAATATTATCAACGATTTAATAGTAGTGACTTAGTATTATGGTTACCCCACTTATCGGCGTCAGTCAAAGCATCGAAAGAATCAGAGAACTAATCAAACATGTTGCCGACACGGGACTGAATGTCGTCATTACAGGTGAAAGTGGTGTCGGCAAAGAGGTCGTCGCTCAAAATTTGTACAATAGTTCTCCCAGGAGTAACAAACCGTTTGTCAAAGTTAATTGTGCGGCACTGCCGGATGGATTGCTTGAAAGTGAACTATTCGGTTTTGAACGAGGCGCTTTTACCGGAGCGGATAGAAAGCGCCGGGGAAAGTTCGAAATGGCCCACAAAGGCGTCCTTTTCCTGGATGAAATCGGAGATATGTCTTTTTCGCTCCAGGCAAAGCTTCTCCATGTTCTTCAGAGCGGCGAATTCGCTCCTCTCGGCTCCGAGCGGGATGTTAAAACCGACACGTGGGTCATTGCCGCCACGAATACCGAACTTGAAAAAAATATAAAAACCGGCAATTTCAGAGAAGATTTATATTATCGGTTGAACATCATTAAAATATATATCCCTCCCCTGAGAAAACGACCGGACGATATTCCCCCTCTTATCGATTATTATATTGAGCAGTATACGTCCCAATTCGATAGCAAGCAAATGCTGAGACCCAACAGCCAGGTGATGGATAAGCTCATGACTTATCATTGGCCCGGCAATATCAGGGAACTTCAAAACATTTTGAAACGTTTTCTGGTTATCTGTGATTGGGATGAGATAGTGGATGAACTCAGCTCAAAAACTGATTTAGGGGCTGAAGTTGTCTCTACACCCGCCGATTCCGCTTTAGGTCCGAACAACATCAACCTGGACATCCCTTTCGGACAAGGCAACGAAAATTTTTCGGACCTCGAGTCCATGTCCCTCAAAGAGATAAGAAAAATTGCTTTAGACCGGGTCGAAAGACAGGCCATTTCATATGTTCTTGAGAAAACGGGCTGGAATAGAAGCAAGGCATCGAAAATTTTAAAAATAAGCTACAAAACCCTTTTGTACAAAATATCCGATCTCAATATTTTGCCGCCTGAATAGGCCATCGACGTCGAGCATTATCGTCCTCAACGGAATGAAATACAACCACCCCGCGTCTTACCGGCACAATTGTCCATTTAAACCGATATTCAAGCGCCGACACTATCACAATCCCCGCTATGTATACTTTAGTGGGATTACCCAGTGCAAAAAAATATACAACATACTGAACCGATTCGTTCTTTTGGACTATTTAATCGATCCACTACAGCCAATTTCAAAATGTTTCATTTCGACTGATCTTCGCATTCGCCGATCCGCTTCGAGCTTAATTCCATATATAACAGGAAAACATTTTGAAAATGGCCATTATGAAAAACACGCATGGCATGTCTTTTGCTTCGATTATAACCGACAGACAACCCGTCAGGGCACTGAATTTTGACCTTTGTCGAATGCGGCACATCACTTCGAGGCCGCTTTCCCGATTGCACTGCCTGCATACTTCTTGTTGAATGCGGCACATTATACCAAGGGGAATATTTTATGTCAGATCGGTTAAATAACGGCTTTCCACAACACTTTCCGCCGCCCGAGGATATAACTGAGTATTTGGAAAGATTCAGGCTGAGAGAAAATGGCGGACGACGCCTCGGTTATGAAAGACGCCGGTATGAATATACGTTGTATTTCCCTGAAAGAAGAGAAAATTATGAAAGACGCAGTACCGCGGATCGGCGAAAGGCGCCCCGCCTCGGCTCAAGACTCTCCTCATCCGGATAAATTCACCCGGCAAAGCAATCTATCTAGGATTCCCTGAGTTCATATTTCGATATTAATCTGGATAGATACGTTCTTTGTATATCCATTATTTTTGCCGCCTTGCTTCTATTGCCGCCCGTGTGTTCAAGATTCATCGCAATGAACTCTTTTTTAAACACATTCAGCGCATCTTCAAGGGTCATTCCCACCTGCAACCCCGGATAGTGCGTCTTTGAAACGGAAATAAGCAAATCATCGGGTCCAACCGTTTGTCCATTGCCCATGACAACGGCTCTTTCAAGGGCATTGCGAAGCTCTCTCACATTTCCCGGCCAGTCGTATTGCATCATCTTTTCCATGGCCCCACTGGAAACATTCAACTTCGGAACACCTCTTTCCACCCGGAAATTTTCTATAAAATGTTCCACCAGAGGAGCGACATCCTCCATCCTCTCCTTCAGGGGAGGAATGTAGATCTGTACCACATTCAGCCGATAGAAAAGGTCCTCACGAAATCTTCCCTCTTTGATCTCTTCTTCGATTTTTCGATTCGTGGCGGATATCACGCGAACATCCACGGAGATCGGCGTATTTCCCCCGATACGGTAAAACACCCCCTCCTGCAACACGCGAAGCAATTTTGCCTGCATTCCGGGAATCATTTCTCCAATTTCATCGAGGAAAATGGTCCCACCGTCCGCCAACTCAAATTTGCCTATTTTTTTACCGGCAGCGCCGGTATATGCGCCTTTTTCATGTCCGAACAGCTCATCTTCCAGAAGGGTTTCCGGAACCGCGGCACAATTCAAGGCAACCAACGGTTTGTTTCTCCGGGGGCTTTGCCGATGAATCAGGCGGGAAAGGAGTTCTTTTCCGGTACCGCTCTCTCCGGAAATCAGGACGCTTGCATTGGAGTTTGCAACTTTCATGGCGTCGGATACAACCTTTCGATGCTTGACGCTGCCCCCGATTATCTGGTATTTTTTCTCAAGCGCTTCCTTGAGGTCCAGGTTTTCCTGCTTCACTTCCGCAATTTGCTTTGCATTTCCGATGGCCGTTGCCGCCAAGTCAGCATACACTTTCAGGAGAATCATATCGTTTTCCTGGAGCGGCCGGCCATCCCTTTTGTCGACGACTTGCATCACCCCGAGAATTTCTCCATCTTTCTTCATGGGAACACAGGCAATGGAACGTGTCTCAAAACCGATGGCTTCGCTGATGTCCCGGTACCACCGTTCATCGCTGTTCACATCCGGAACCAGAAGCGGCTCTCCGGTTTGGGCCACTGTTCCGGCGATCCCCTGCCCTATCTCCACTTCATAGTCCCTAATCACGTCTTTTTTGGTCCCGGTGGCAACTTTGAATGTAAGTTTATCGGCTTTCGAGTCCAGAAGAAGTAATGATCCGGCCTTTGCATCCATCACACGCTGCGCCGTATTGATGATGAGATCGAGAAGGCGGTCCAGATCTTGAACAGAGGCCACCCAGGAAGAGATTTCTTTCAATCTGTCAATAGAAGCATCACCTGTCATAGGGTCTGGAGTCATGCCCGCCTCGTTCATGGTCTTAGGGTTAGTGGTTCTTGGTCATTGGTAAATAGTCATTGGCCATTGATACATGGCGCTGCCACTACGTCCGCTCATGGATCGGAACATATGCGGTTTCCCGCGGTCCTTTATAAATTTGCCTGGGTCGGCATAGCTTCCAGTTAGGGTCATCCATGCTCTCTTTCCATTGAGCAATCCATCCCGGAAGTCTGCCAATGGCAAACATAACCGTGAACATGTTCAATGGAATGCCGATGAGCCTGAGAAGAATACCACTGTAGAAATCAACATTCGGATAAAGATTATGATCAATGAAATAGCTGTCTCTCAGCGCCATTTCCTCTAACTTTTTGGCAATATCAAGCAGCGGATCATCAACTTTCATCTTTTTGAACATGTTGTCAACCGTAGTTTTTACAATCTCGGCACGCGGGTCATGTGTTCTATACACTCTGTGTCCGAAGCCCATCAATCGAAACGGATCGCTCTTATCTTTCGCTCTCTCGACAACTTTCTGAATATCGCCGCCATTTTTCTGTATATCTATCAACATTTCGATGACAGCCTGGTTTGCTCCGCCGTGCAGCGGCCCCCAAAGAGCAGCAATTCCCGCTGAAATAGATGCATAGAGATTGACCCGCGCACTACCGACCATCCGAACCGCCGAAGTCGAACAGTTCTGCTCGTGGTCTGCATGAAGTATCCAAAACACATTCAGCGCTTTTACAAGATCCTCATCCACTTCGAAGGGACTCACCGGAGAATCAAACATCATATGAAGAAAATTTGCGCAGTAGGAGAGATCATGCCTTGGATATACGATTTTATGTCCCCGTGAAATTTTATAGGACATGGCGGCCATCGTACGCACTTTCGACAGGATTCGGGTAACCGTAATATCGATCTCTTCTTCGGCATTCTTCAATTGCGGGTAAAAACTCTGGAGCGCGTTGACCATCGAGGAGAGTATACCCATCGGATGTGACGCTCTCGGAAAACTGGTAAAAAACGCATGCATATCTTCATGGACCAGAGAATGGTCATTCAAAAGAACTGAAAACCGTGTCAGTTCCTTTCGGGTGGGCAGGACCCCGTGAATCAAAAGGTAAGCGGTTTCCCGAAAGCTTGAGTGCTCCGCCAGTTGCTCGACCGGAATCCCACGGTACTGAAGGATGCCTTTTTCACCATCCATAAATGTGATGTCGCTCTGACAACACCCGGTATTCGCAAACCCGTAATCGAGCGTAATAAGACCACTTTCCTGACGAAGTTTTGAGATATCGATGGCTTTCTCATTCTGGCTTCCGATAACTACCGGCAATTCATATGTTTTTCCATCGTAAACGAGTTTCGCTGTTTCCGACATAATTTGTATTTCATCCTTTATATCATCTGAAAATTATGACAGCCAATTTCAAAATGTCATTTCGTCCGGTTTTTTCGCTAACCGATTTGCATTGTGCCTGATTTCATGCATGGTGGAAAACATTTTGAAAATGGCTCATCGGTATTGAATACATAAAATCTGATTTATGGTCAAGGCATAGTTATTTTTCGCTATATTGGCCTTTTATGAAAACGGAATTCTCTTATTTGAAAAATAAGTATTGATTTTGAGCAACAAAAAGAATAAATAAATTTTCTTGCGCTTTAGAAAAGTGCCCGTATCCGTTTTTGTTATACCCTGAAGTAGAAGGGGCTGAATCAATTGATTTTTTACTCGGTTCATACGAGCATGAATGCACCACGTATTCTGAAACCAAGCCGACCGTCGACAAGCCATGGTTTTTGGAAACGATTGTCGCTTAAATGTAAGATCAGGGGAAAAAATCTTTTTCCCAAGCATATAACCCCGGCCTATGCTTATTGTTAGCAGGCAGGGGTTTTTTATTGCCTGAAATCACAGGAGGAATAATGGAATCAACGGTTAAGGATTTAATGGTGCCGCTTCATGAATATGCCACCGTTTCTGAAGATGCCACTTTATTTGAGGCGGTAATGGCCCTTGAAAAGGCCCAATCGGAATTCGACCAGAACCGTTATCGGCATCGGGCTGTCCTTATCCTTGGTAAAGACGGTGATGTCGTCGGAAAGGTCAGTCAACTCGATATTCTACGGGCATTAGAGCCCAAATATGGCGATATGGGCAATCAGGTCCCCCTCTCCCGCTTTGGATACAGTTCCAAATTCATGACGTCTTTGCTGGAGAAATTCAGTCTCTGGGACACCCCTATTCACGACATCTGCAAGAAATCAGTAGGACTGAAAGTAGCGTCATTCATGTATGTCCCCTCCGAAGGTGAATATATATCGCAAAATGCATCTCTTCCGGAAGCCATCCATCTTCTGGTCATGGGACATCATCAGAGCCTGCTGGTCACGAAAGACGAGAAGATTGTCGGCATTCTTCGGTTGACCGACGTGTTTAAGGGGATCACTCAGGTTGTAAAGACATGTAATACTTAGCACAGCTCAATTGTTTGACAACTGTGCACTTCACTTTTTTTTAAAGAATTAAAACAGTTAACGCGGGTTAGATGTTTTTACCGCCACACATTTCACTACGCTTATAGGAGATTTTGATATGACTGGTGACACACTGGCCATAGATGAAAATAGAGGAATTGACTGGAAACGATACATTTTCATGGCGCTGGGCGTTTTTCTCTTCTGGATAGTATACGCATCTCCCCAATGGCCGGCCGCGGTCGATCCTATGGGAGAAAGTTTTCCGCTGAGCCGGGAGGCGAAAGGCGCAATCGCCGTTTTTCTGCTGGCCGGCACATGGTGGGTTTTTGAAGTTGTTCCCATCGGGATTACCAGCCTGGCAATAGGCGTCCTCCAGGCCCTTTTCCTGATCCGTCCGGCTAAAATCGCTTTCAAGGATTTCATGGATCCATCGGTCATGTTCATTTTTGCATCGATCATGATCGGGCTTGTATTCACAAAAACCGGCCTGACCAAACGGCTCGCCTATAAAATGCTGTCCATTGTCGGCGAAAGAACAAGCATGATCTATCTCGGGTGCTTTGTGGTCACCGCCGCCCTTACCCATATCATGGCCCATACGGCAGTGGCCGCGACAATCTACCCCCTGCTCTTGTCCATCTATGCCCTTTACGGCGAGGGAGACAAGCAGACAAAGTTCGGCAAGGGGTTGTTCATGGGAATGGCTTATGTTGCGGGCGCCGGCAGCATCGTAACGCTCCTGGGCGCAGCCCGTGGAGCGGTCGCCATCGGTTTCTATAAAGACATCATCGGTGCGGAAATAAGCTTCTTCGAACTCAGCTATTTTATGGCGCCCGTCGGCTGGCTCATGACGTTTCTGTTGTGGGGCTTTTTCATGATATTCATGAAACCCGAAAAGAAAGTCATTCCCGGACTGCGTGAACGGGCCAAGAGATTGAGTTCGGAAATGGGTCCCCTGAAACGGAAAGAGATCATCGCCGCACTGATTGTCTTTGGCTGCATTCTTGTCATGTCCCTGAGATCCTTTGTTCCGTTTCTGAAACCCGTGGATAAAACGGCCATTATCCTGATCTCCACGATCCTCTTTTTTATCACCGGTATTATGGATCTCGATGATCTCGAGGCAATCCCATGGAATATTATCCTTCTCTTTGCCGGGGCCATGAGTATTGGATTCTGTCTCTGGGATACTGGAGCGGCCAAATGGATGGCGGTCAACTGGCTGGTGATGTTTCAGAAAGCCAACTGGTTCGTTTTTGTACTCAGCATTGCTTTTTTTGTGATGATCATGACTAACTTCATCATGAATGTTGCAGCCATTGCAATTTCGCTTCCGGTGGCGCTGGTGATTGCACCCTATCTGGGCGTTGCCCCGGATGTTATTCTGTTCGCTGCCCTGGTCACTGCCGGTATGCCATTTTTGCTTCTGGTGGGCGCTGCACCCAATGCCATTGCGTATGATTCCAAGCAGTTCACTACAGGTGAATTTTTTATGTACGGTATCCCGGCGAGCATCTTGTTGATGATAGTCGTTGCCTTCTGCGTGAAAATTCTCTGGCCGCTGATGGGTATGCCGGTAGTAACACAATAAACATACAGATTAGGGAAAGCCTTATATGAATCGCCTTCAGAAGTTAATCGACAGAATCATTGCCCAGCTGAATATCAATCTGAGAGGATTCGATTTCGATGCACGCCCATACCTGGAAAAACGCATACCTCCCAAGCAACTTACCAAGTTTTATGCATTCTACGGTATCACATCCCATCACTCTCTGCATTTTCATTTCAGCAACTCAAGCCTTGCCGGCAGCTATTTCTTAGGTCAGTGCAAGGTAGATGATTCCGTACTCTATAAAAGCGACATCAGGGGAGACGAACTCAAAGCCAAAGGCGCCCATTATGCCCTTCAAAACAACAATCTGACGTTAGAAACAGATGAAGTCATTCAGATCGTGAGCAGTTATCTGGTAAAAACCCTTGTACACAGCTATTCTCACGATCCTGAAACGCCGGATGTCTTCTTCATCAAAAACACGGCCGCCACCTCATATGCCAACATCCACGGCTCCCCCCTGGAGGGATGCTTTCTGGGGCCTTTCAGCACGGTCGATCTTACCCGATGCCATGACTGCAGGATCGGCCCTTTTGCCTACGTTCAAACCGGTGAACTGGTTCACACGGACGTACCGGAAGGCCGAATATGGATCAAAAGCCCCGGCAATTTCGAATTTACCTTCCAGCACCCCCCCGAAGTGACACGGCAGTATGTCACTTTTCAACCGGGAATCCCGGCCGGAGGCGTTTTTATCGATTTTGTGGAGGCGCGGGAGGAAGAGTTTCAGCGGCTTTTTGATGTCATTCACCTCAAACTTCCTTTTTCGGTACCGGCCGGCGCTTCCATTAACCGTTATGCAGTACTCCGGGGAAAAAACAGCATCAGCGAAAATGTACTGGTTGCCCAGCGCGCCTATCTGAAAAATGCGTGGCTCGGCAAAGGCGCCAATGCGCAGGAGCATTGTTATGTTGTCGATTCCCATTTGGAAGGCTATGACATTCTGGCCCATGGCGCCAAGGTGATCCATACCCGTCTCGGAGAAAAGGTTTTTGTGGGATTCAACTCCTTTCTTCGCGGAACCGACCAATTCTCCCTGGTCGTTCAGGGGGGGAGCATTGTCATGCCCCATACCGTAATCGACCTGGCTGAGCCGCTTGAAATACCTGAGAACCACCTCGTCTGGGGATTTATCCGAAACCGGAACGATCTCAAAACAAACAGTATATCTCTTAAAAAACTCTCCCGCATCAAAAGAAATGTTCATATAGGGAATATGCGCTTCAAGGGGGACGGTTCAAAGTTTATCGATGCCTTTCAAGCGCGTATCAAGCATATTCTGAAAGACAACGGGCTTATTTTGACGGCAAAAACAATCGCGGGCATGCCCAGACCGCCCAAACCATCTCATTCAATATTATGCAGCCGTATCCCATGGGGCCTTCCAAAGGGCTCTACCCGACCATTGATATTAACCCGTAACAGTATGTCACTGAAGTTATTTTGCGAAAGAGTTGGACCACCTCGATAGGGATACTCACATGTGGCAGCGAATCGGTTTGAAAGCTCGTTTGTTTTCGATACTTGCCGTGCTTGTCCTCCTCACCGTGTGTGGCGGGCTTGTCATGATTCAGTATACCTACCGGATCGAGAACCTGCTTTCCCTGGTCACTGAAAAACACCTTGCGTCCTATGCCGCGGCGGAAGGTCTCGAAAGCGCTTTGGGCAATCAGAAAGGATTTGTCTCTTACTATCTCATTGATGGTGATCCGGACTGGCTTCGCCAACTCGGTGAATACCGGCAGATTTTTAAAATCCGACTTGAAGATGCCTTTCGTCTTTCCAGGGACAATAGCGGGCAGTTAAATACTCTTACCCGTATAGAAACCGAATACAAACAATACATCGTTCAAAAAGACCGGGTTATCGAACTTTACAGGTCCGGTCGTATCAATGAGGGTAAAGCACTCCACAAAACCGTCCGCAACTCATTTTTTGCCATATTGGATCTGTGCGAAGCATTCAAGGCCTACCATACGGGCCAGGTTGAGCAAACCCGTCGGCGTTTCCACAATCAGGCGAAAACGCTTCGATTTATGACGGGAATCGCGATGGCGGCAAGTTTTCTTATCGCGGCCGCTCTTATTGTACTGCTTATCAAACAGATTCTGGACCCCGTCCATCGCCTTGCACTGGAGGCGACCAGGAAACAGGATGCGCCGCCAAGCGAGAATGATATTGCGACACTTCACCATGGCGTCAAAGACCTGATCCAGGATGTAGACAGCACCCGGATGGCACTTGAAAAAAGTCGTGAATCCCTGCTCCAGTCCGAGAAACTCGCCATGGTAGGAAAACTTGCGGCCGGTATGGCCCACAGCATTCGCAATCCCTTCACATCCGTCAAAATGCGTCTGTTTTCTCTTGAAAGGACCCTTGAGCTGACCGATACGCAACAGGACGATCTATCGGTTATCTCTGATGAAATCCGGCATATTGACACCATTGTTCAAAACTTCCTCGAATTTTCAAGACCCCCCAAGCTGCAATTTCAGCTTATCAGTCCGTCTCTTGTCGTAGACCAGGTATTGCAATTGCTTTCCCACCGGTTGAAATCATATGATGTGGCGGTTGATGTTACCCGTGAAGCATTACTCCCGGAGATTGAAGCAGACCCCGAACAGCTGAAGGAAGTGCTGGCCAACATGATTGTAAACGCCTGCGAAGCCATGGAACAGAGGGGAATCATCGAAATCGTCGAACACAGAAGCGACAAAACAATTGGCATCGAAATCAGGGATAACGGCCCCGGCATCCCGGAAACCCTCAGGGATAAAATATTTCAGCCTTTTTTTACGACAAAAGAAGATGGCACCGGCCTTGGCCTGAGCATTGCGACCCGAATTATCGAAGAACACCGCGGCCGGCTATCGGTCGATTCGGATGAAGGCCGCGGGACTGCTTTCACCATTATACTGCCATATTCGGAGGTCCGACCGTGAGTGTTATTTACATCATTGACGACGATGACCAGTTACGCACCAGTTTCAACAGGCTGTTGACCGAAGAGGGGTACGAGGTGGATGAAGCGGCCTCCGGTGAAACCGGACTTGCCATGATCCGTACTCACATGCCGGACCTCGTAATCCTCGACATACGCCTTCCGGGTATGAACGGCCTCAAGGTTTATGAGGCCATCCGGGATATAGATCCAAAGCTTCCCGTTATCATCATGACGGCCTTCGGCACCACCGAAACCGCTATTGAAGCCACCAAACTGGGCGCTTTCGATTATATTCTCAAACCGTTCGACATCCCTCAGATGCTCAAGGTGATCACCCAGGCACTTGCCGCCGGGCGTTTCATGCGCTCCCCCGTCGGTATGGGCGCGTCTCCCCAGGATATCAGCGGAGAAGCGATTATCGGGAGAAGCCCGGCCATGCAGATGGTGTATAAGGCCATCGGCAAATCAGCACCGACAGACGCGACTGTCCTGATCCGGGGGGAATCGGGAACCGGAAAGGAGCTGGTGGCCAGGGCGCTTTACCAGCACAGCTCAAGATCCCAGGCGCCGTTTCTGGTCATCAACTGCGTCGCAATTCCGGAAACGCTACTCGAAAGCGAACTTTTCGGCTTTGAAAAAGGGGCTTTTACGGGCGCTACCCACCGCCGCGTGGGAAAAATTGAACAAGCCAGCGGCGGTACCATATTTCTGGACGAGATCGGGGACATGCCCTTTTCTCTCCAGTCCAAAATTCTGAGGCTTCTCCAGGAAAAAAGCATCGAGCGGCTGGGAGGCAGACAAACCATTCCCGTAAATGTTCGTATCATTGCAGCGACCAACAGGGACCTTGAAAAAGCCGTTACCCAGGGCCGTTTCAGAGAAGATCTCTACTACCGCTTGAAGGTAGTGTCCATCCAGTTGCCGCCGCTGTACGACCGGGCCGACGACATCGAATTGCTGACCCGATATTTTCTTTCCAGGCACGCCGCCGAAATCGGAATTGAAAACCCCGGAATAACTCAAGAAGCCATTGAAATGCTGAAAAAATGGCGTTTCCCCGGGAACGTGAGAGAACTTGAAAATATTGTTAAAAAGACCCTGATTTTCAACCGGATGGTTCCTATCTCGCCGGAAGATATCTCCCAGGCACTGGATGAAAAGCCTCCCGAGAGTCGCTCCGCCTTGGCCGATGACGACGCCGCTATCCACCAGTGGGTCAGCAGAATGCTGACACGTTCCCAGTTGGAACATCCCTTCGAAGAATGCATGGAGCGGGTTGAAGGCGTCGTTGTTAAAGAAGCGTTGAATCTTACCGGAGGCAACAGATCCAAAGCGGCAAAACTCCTTGGCATTTCGCGACCGACACTTCATGCAAAAATCAGCAAACATCGGCTCGAAATCACGACAACCGTAGAAAAGCCTTTCGGCTGATTCAGCCGGCCCCGCCTTTTCAACTTGTAAAAAAGCCTGACAGAACACCCCTCCCGTGGAATCCCACCCGAAAGGCGACCATTTATTTATTACTATTATTTCTGAATGTTATACATATTTCTTGTTCCGAAATGCCTGGCATATTCCTTGCGCTGGTGAATTAGTGACCACCCGAAATGGCGGGGGGGGTTCCTTTTACGGCGTTTTAATCGATGCGGGATATCAAAAGGCATGGCTGAAAAAGTCACTATTTTAATTGCAGACCGGAATCCGAATGTACGTGAGTTTTTGAAAAGGGAAATGACAGCGGAAAATTATCGGGTGATTCTGGCCGATGACGGAAAGACATTGCTCAAAAAAGCATTTGAATTTCACCCGGTGGACATACTGATAATCGACCCGGACCTTCCCGATATGGAGTCTTCCGATATTGTGTCGAAATTGAAAAACAGAATCCCTCCCCTGCCCGTCCTTATACACGCGCTTCCGGAAGGAGATATTGATTGCCGGGGATTCTGTTCAAGCATTTTTATCGAGAAAGGCAGTCGCAGCATCGAAGTCATCAAAAAAGCCATTCGGGACATCATTACGGAAAAAGCATTATGAAACCTCATCATTTCATGTCCGTTCGCCGTTTACTATTGGCCAGTATGCTTCTGGTGCCGGCGGTTCCTTTTATGGTCACCCTGATGATCGGTCATTTTTATTTCAGCACCTCGCTTGAAACCGGCGCTGTTTCCGTCATGCGGCGAATCGTTACGGATCACGGCCGTATCATAGACGCTTTTCTGGCTGAACGGAAAGCGGACCTGGAATTCATCCTCGAATCGAGCCGTTCTTCTGAGTTGCAGCGTCCCGAAGAGCTTACGAGAATACTCGGACTGCTTCGAAAAAAATCGAGCGCCTTTGTGGATCTCGGTGTTTTTGACGCATCGGGGCTTCACGTTGCCTACGAAGGTCCTTATGCCCTGGCCGGCAAAAACTACAAGAATTCCGACTGGTTCAAAGAGGTGATCTCTAAAGGAACCTATATCAGTGACGTATTTCTCGGATATCGCCAGGTTCCCCATTTTGTCATTGCCGTCATGCGCGAGAACGAGGGCCGGAAATGGATTCTCAGGGCGACCATCGATACGGAACTTTTCAGCAATCTTGTTGAATCCGCCCGAATCGGAGATACCGGAGAAGTATACCTTCTGAACGCCGAAGGGAAGTACCAGACGGTCAGCCGCGGCGCTGTCGATCTGATGCAAAAAGATGCCGAAATTGAAAGATTTCCGACCGCCGGCCGGCAGGTGACCACATTCATTCAAACCGATGGACAAGGCAACATTTACCTGTATGCCATTACGGACCTACAGGAGAAGAACTGGCGTCTTGTGGCGCGGCAGGAAAAAGCGGATGCTTTCAGGTCGCTTCGCGCCGCCTCCCATCGAATCATCCTGACCGCGTTTATCGGCGGCCTGGCGATTTTAATGGCGGCATTCTGCCTCACCCGTTTCATTGTCACAAAAATCATCCGTCTCGACGAGGAGAAAAGCACCCTTGAACAGCATCTGATCCGTGCGAGCCGCCTTGTCGAATTGGGCGAAATGTCTGCCGGTTTTGCTCATGAGGTCAACAACCCGCTCCAGATAATGAAAAGTGAATTGGGACTGGTTCAACTGCTCTGGGAAGACCTTTTAAGAAACAAGTCCGTTCATCCGTCTGAAGACACGCACGAAATCGAAGACTGTCTCGATCAGTTGCAGCTTCAAATTGACCGTTGCGGAACAATTACACAAGGGATACTTCAATTTGCCCGCTACAGCGCACCAAACCCGCAACAGATGGATCTTTGCATGTTCCTGCCGCAGGTTGCGCTCCTGGTTTCGAAAAAGGCTTCCGTAAACGGCATTTCATTTGTGCAAAAAAAAATCGAGGATTCTCTTTTCATTTTCGCGGACCCCGGTCAACTCCAGCAGGTCCTTCTGAATCTGATCAACAATGCCATGGATGCCGTTTTGGAAAAGCATGGAACCCAGGGCGGACGGATAGAAATTGAAGCAAAAAAAACAGCTGGATGAAATGATCGAGGTGTCCGTCAGGGATAACGGCGCCGGTATCAGGAGCGAGAATATAAAAAAAATTTTCACGCCGTTTTTTACTACCAAACCCGTCGGGAAAGGCACCGGTCTTGGCTTGTCCGTATGTTACGGCATCATCGACGGCATGGGCGGCAAAATGAAATTTACAAGCCAGGCCGGTGAAGGCAGTGTCTTCACGTTACTTCTTCCGGCGAAAGAAATCATCGGCAAAACAGACGGGGTAAATGAAGGAGAAAGACATGAATAATATAAAACTGCTGGTGGTGGATGATGAACAACGGTTTCTCTTCACTGCCGAAAAGATCCTGAAGCGACAGGGGTTTGATGTATTCATCGCCGAAAGCGGGCAAAAAGCCCTCTCGCTATTGGATGAAAATGATGTGCAGGTAGTTGTCCTCGATGTCAAAATGCCGGGCATGAACGGTACTCAAACGCTCAAGGAGATCAAACGTCAATATCCGCATGTGAAAGTCATCATGCTGACGGGGCATGCAACGGTACCGTCCGCCGTGGAAACGATGCAGATGGGTGCATCGGACTATCTGATGAAACCAGTGGCCATGGATCAGTTGATAAAAAAGATTCGTGAACTGGTTGACCGGAATGCAAAGGACGATTCAACGAACCTGAATCCGGACAGATAGTAATATGCAGTGAATTAACTCAGCCAATTTCAAAACATCCCTTTTAGGCCGATCCTCGGGAGGGGGATCCGCTTTGGGCTTGATCCCGCTTTCGTCGGGAAAACGTTTTGAAAATGGCTCAACTGTTTTCATATTTTCTAACGGAATTTATTTCTCGACGCTCATGAAAAAAGGATTTTCAAATGGCTGCAATAATCAAGAGCAACATCACCCAAAAACCGTCCGATCCACGTGGCAAATCCAAATCGGCTCCTGTAACGGGCTATGACAAGCTCGTCAACTGGAAAGTATTTATCGTGCCGGTAGCGTTGTTTTTTCTCCTGCTGATCATGCCCACGCCAAAAGGGATGAAAGATGTGGGAACCGAGTATACCATCGGCCCCGGAGCGGTGAAGATGTTTATTATCGAGTCGTTGTTCGATCGCGAAACACCCGATGCGGAGCAATGGCAACTCCTGACCGCACGGATCATGGAAAAAAACATGCGCATGGGTGCGCTCAACAAGGCACGGTTTTTCAAGCGCGACCTGAAATGGTGCGGCAAGCAGGATATTCCCGCGGATAGCGTCAACCTCATAAAGAGCAGGGACTTTATCGAAGATACGGTGACCGAAGAGAGATATCAAAACATTATGAGCGATGCACTGGCCCTTCGCAACAGCGGTCTTATATACGATGATCTGACGCCTGAAGAGAAAAAAACAGCGGATGTCGGCGGGTGGCATATCAAGGTCTCTATTGCCATGGGGGTTTTTGTGGTCCTCTGCTTCCTGACCGAGTGCATCCCCCTGCCGGGGGTTGCCTTCTGCATTGGGCTTATTGTTGTGTTTACCGGCGTCCTAAGCAATGAAGAAGTCGCCATGCTGTACTGGAGTGATGCCTGCTGGTTTATCATGGGAAGTCTCATGTTCGCGGTGGCACTTGTCAAGACCGGGGTGGACAAACGGGCATGTCTGATGATGTTCAATAAACTCGCCGTCCCCAGTGTTCGCTGGATTACGCTGATCTTTTTTCTCGTCATCTCGCCCCTTGCCGCTTTCATCTCCGACCATGCCCTCGCCGCAATGTTCCTGCCCATCGGCATGCTACTGTACCGGAACAGCCTGGGAGGCCGGATGCCGGATGATATCGAGCTGGGAAAAATGCTTATGATCACAATCGCCATGGCCTGCAACCTTGGCGGGCCGGGCGCGCCTTCCGGAGGCGCCCGAAATGTTATCATGATGACATACCTGAACGACATGTTCGGATTTGATATCGGTTATTTCCAATGGGTCACCTACTGCTTCCCCATCCTGTTCCTGTCAATCCCGGCCTGCTGGCTGATCGTCAATACCATGTTCAAGCCAAAAACCCATTCCCTTGCACCCGCCATGGAACATCTGAAATCGGAAATAGACAAAATGGGAGGATGGAACCGCTCCCAGATCATCGCGCTTATCATCTTCGTGATTATGATTTTCGGGTGGTTCACGGAAAAAACGTTCTTCGAAATGGGAATTCTTCCGTTCCGGATAGGTATCGGCGTCATCGCCATTGCCGGGGCGGTCGCCTACCTGATGGCGGGTATTGTCAACTGGCGGGACTATCAACAGAAGGTCGACTGGGGCGTCATCTGGCTCTATGCCGGCGCCATCATATTCGGCAGGGTCCTTGACAAGACCGGTGCCGCGTACTGGCTGGCTCGAAGCGCGATAGATGCGCTGGCCCCCCTCGGTATGGACTCGGGTATGCCACTGATGGCGGTCAGCAACGGCTTGACCGCAGTCATCACAAACCTCATGGCGGACGGTCCGGCCGCGGCCGCGGTCGGACCTATCGCCCTGAATATCGCCGGGCTGGTCCATCCGGGCACAACCTATCTGCCGTTCATGGCCATGTCGACCGCGGTGGCATCCTCCTTTGCTTTCTGTCTTATCATCGGAACACCGCCCAATGCTATTGTATACGCAAGCGGGTACCTGACCCCGAAGGATTACCTGAGGGTCGGTATCCCCATGTGGTTCGTTTCTAATATCATTCTGCTGCTCATAAACGGTGTTTACTGGAAACTGAGAGGTTTCAGCGGACTGATTGGGTATTGATATATATCGAAAGGAAATTCATATTATGAAATCAGGCAAAACGATACCGGTGCAGCGGCAGTTTCTCTTCAGCCGGGGAAAGCTGCATTTTTCCCGTTCACTCGAGAGACGGGTGTTTTTCTATTTAACCCTGGCTATGGCCGTCCTGGGCCTGATGGTACGATACGGCTTGCTGTCATAGAAGGAGTGATACATCATGCAAACAGACACGCACCCATCATATAGCTGCTCTCAGAGATCTGCCGGTCTGCTGCTGGTCTTCGCCCCGAAACAATTTTTTACCGAGCTGTCCTGCAAGCCATCCCCGGCCTGGCGACATCTTCTGTCGGTAGCCCTTGCCGCGGCTGTTCTTCATTATCTTACGGCCCGCGGCTGGGGCAATTGGTTCAGCGTCATCGTTTTTTTCCTGAACGCCGTGGGAATGACGTGCATTTATTCAGGATCGGTCTTCTTCATCGCCAGACACATTTTCAGGTTGCCATGTTCATTCGGGCAGGTGTTTACAGTCTGTGTCTATGCATCGCTGGGCCCCCTGCTCATTTCCTGGATCCCGGGCGCCCTGTGGGTATCGGAGCCGTGGAAGTGGTGGATATCCGCCATCGGTCTCAGCACCTGCATACCCGCCGGGTTGGGCAGAACCGTTATGGTCATTGCGCTGGCACTGGGAGCTATATATATACTGTTTCGAATACTGTTGTTTATCGTTTAAGAGTTATCATCACCGGAAACGGTGGAGACATTAAAGCAAAAAGCAACCGGCGCTGTTCCGGTGTTGGAAGAAAAGATGCTATCTTTTTCGCATGGAGGAATGAATATGAATTCACGGATCAAGGTTCTCATGGTGGATGATGAAGCGCAATTTCGGGAAACAACCAGAAAAATTCTCGAGCGACAGGGATTTGAAACCATTCTCGCCGCAACAGGTCTCGAAGCCCTGGAGAAACTCACGCTGAATCCGGATGTCGTGGTTCTTGACATCAATATGCCCGGCATGGACGGGCATGAAACATTGGCGCGTATCGGGGAAATCCAGCCGGATCTGCCCGTTATCATGCTGACCGGACACGGAGCGCTTCCATCCGCCAGGTCCGCATTATCCCAGGGCGCTTTCGATTATCTCTCAAAGCCCTGTGATGTATCGCTCCTGGCAATGAAGATACGAACCGCCCATCGCATGCGGACAAAAGAGTCCCCTTTCAGGGAAAGAAGCGCCCTGGAGGTCATGGTACCCATTGAGGAATATACCGTACTGAACGCGGATCGCACGGTTCGTGAAGCCATAGCAGCTCTCAAAGCATCGTTTGCTTCCAAGGTAGCCACCAGCCGCCTTATGGAAACCGGTCACAGGTCCATTCTGGTGTTGGACGGCGATCAACAGCTTGTGGGGCTCCTTGCCATCAGGGATCTTCTTGAAGCACTTATGCCCACATACCTGTCCGCGCCAAAGCCATCAACGGCAGACAGCATGCAGTATTCGCCCATGTTCTGGAAAGGGCTTTTTACGGACCAGGTCTCCCAGGTTGGCGACAAACAGATTCAAACCATCATGTCGCCGGCGCCACTGGCCATCGATGCGAAAGCGAATCTCATGGAAGCCGCTTACACCCTGCTCGATTACAATGTCAGGCGCCTGGCCGTATTTTCGGAGAGAGTCCTCGTGGGGGTTATACGCGAGCAGGATCTCTTTTTCGAAATGGACAGAATTCTTGAGGGGTAGAAAAAATCCAATGGCGTCGAAGCCCGGATATAATGTTTCGCTTCAACGAAAAATGGTAACCGCCATCCTGCTGGTTGCCCTCGCGCCCCTCTTTTTGCTCTGCGGTGTCATACTTCATCAATTCGATCACTCGTTCCGGGAAAAGATGAACGCGCATCTGGGTGAGTTGATCCAGAAGCACTGCCGGGATATCGACAACTTTCTGAACGAGCAACTCAATATTATCCGCTATGTTGCAGCAAGTTATACGTTCGACCAGTTGCGCGATGAAGCGTTTCTCCAACACCAACTATACCGCTTACAGCAGCAGTTCCCCGGTGTTTTTGAGGATTTGGGAATCGTTGAGGAGAACGGCTTTCAACTTACCTATGCCGGTCCTCTGGAACTTCTGAAAGCGGATTACTCCCGGTCCGGATGGTTTCAAAAAGCCATAGCGAACCAGACGTTTATCAGCGATGTTTTTCTCGGGCTTCGGGGCCGCCCCCACTTTATTGTGGCAGTACGCCAGACCCACGGCAATCGGCACTGGATTCTGCGCGCCACCATCGACTTCAGGTCATTTAACACACTCGTTGAAAACCTGCGCGTCGGCAAAACAGGCATGGTATTTATTGTCAACCGGGAAAACGAGTTTCAGACCCGGCCGGCTAAAAACACGCCGCTCCAGCACACGCTTTATACGAAATTGGTATCCGATCGGGGTGACCCGGAGCCCGGCGGCGGTACTATAGAAGAAATAAGTGATTCCACCGGAAAGCATATTTTCGCCGGAGCAACCCTCAAAAACGGCGATTGGCTGCTCGTCTTCCAGCAGGATAATACCGACGCATATCGCGATCTCTATTTTTCCGTTAAAATTGCCATCCTGATTCTTTCGTTGGGATGCTTCGGTATCGTGATCACCGCACTGATCATTTCCCGCCGTTTTGTATTTCGCATTTCGGAAGCCGACCACGAAGTCGATCTCATGAACCGACAAGTTATCGAAACCGGTAAACTCGCGGTTATTGGAGAGCTGTCCGCCGGTATTGCCCATGAAATTAACAATCCCGTGGCCATCATGATGGAAAAAGCCGGATGGATGCAGGACTTGCTTGAAGATGAAAATCCGGAAACAATGAAAAATATCGAGGAATTCAACCTCTCTCTGGAAGAAATTAAAAATCAGGCCCGGCGTTGCAAAGACATCACGTATAAACTTCTCGGCTTTTCAAGAAAGACCGATTCACCCCCCCGGCCCGTTCATATAAATACACTGATAGAAGATATTATCGGGCTCTCTTCCGATCATGCCCGGCACGCGGGGGTAATCATTCACAAGAATTTTTCGGACAATCTCCCGGAGTTGAATGTGACACCGTCGGAAATGCAGCAGGTGTTTTTAAACCTGATCAACAATGCCGTTGATGCCATGGAAAAAACCGGCGGTCGGATCGACATCGCTACGGCCGACAGAAAAGACCATGTTCTGGTGGAAATTTCCGATTCCGGACCGGGAATTCCCCAATCGAACCTCGGACATATTTTTGAACCATTTTATACAACAAAGCCGGCCGGTAAAGGCACCGGATTGGGACTGTCCATCTGCCGTACTATTATCACCCGTCTTGGAGGAGAGATCGATGTGAAGAGCGGGACCGGTCAGGGGACGACATTCCGGATCCGTCTCCCGGTTCAGGGGCAGGGTTTCCCCGAAGCCCCGATAGTCAAGTAAACAACCATGCGCATCCGTCAAACGGAAACAAGCGTTTATGGCCACAACCAGAAATGTGGAAAAGGAACACCCTCCCGGCCTGGACCCGCGTTGGCCCTACCGGGCCATAAGACTTCTTCTCGTGGACGATGAAGCGGCCTTTGTCGATACGCTCGTAAATCGTCTTAAAAAAAGAAAGTTCAAGGTCTCCCGGGCATACAGCGGCGAAGGAGGTATACGATTACTGAAGAAAGCCGATTACGATGTCGCGGTAGTCGATTTGAAGATGAGCTCTTTGGACGGCCTGGCCACCTTGAAGGTTTTCCGGGAAATGGCCCCGGATCTGCCGGTCATTATCTTTACGGGGCATGGTTCAGAAAAATCCGCTGAAGAGAGCCTGGCATACGGCGCATTCGACTATCTGTTAAAACCGTATGAGTTCGACGATCTGTTGAGCAAAATCAAATCTGCGTATCATACGGGAAAGGAATACTAAAAATGGATCCATTGAGGCTTCTCCTTGTCGATGACGAGACTGTTTTTTTAAAAACGCTGTCGGATCGCCTCAAAAAAAGAGGCATCCCGGCCATGACGGCGGATTGCGGACATCGTTGTCTCGAAATCCTGGAGACCCACCCGATGGATGTCGTTGTTCTGGATGTCAAAATGCCCGATCGAAACGGTCTGGAAGTCCTCAGCGACATAAAGCAAAGTCACCCGGAGACAGAAGTAATTTTCTTGACCGGTCATGGATCGACCGCGGATGGTGTAGAGGGCATTAAGGCGGGCGCATTTGATTATTTGAGTAAGCCGGTTGAACTCGACCATCTTCTGAAAAAAATCAAGCAGGCCCACGAAAAGAAAACACGGGATGAAGAGAAGAAAAAAGAGGCAGAGAACAGAATCGCCATGGAAAAACAGCTGCTTGCTTCGGAAAGGCTGGCTGCCCTCGGCGTCATTGCAAGCGGTGTTGCCCATGAAATCAATAATCCCCTTGCGATCATACAGGGATGGAGTGAATTGATGGAATCCCTCCTGCGGGAGAATGATGCGGACTGCCCGCACCGTGAAGAGTTCGAAAAAGGGTTCGATAAAATCAATCTCGCCGTAAAGCGCGCAAAACAGATTACCCGGAAAATGCTTGGGGCCATACAGAAAAAGAGCGCGGAGGTTTTTGAGATCAATTCCGAAAATCTGCTCGAAAAGACGGTAGCGATGGTAAAAGAGAACGCATTGAAAAAACAGGTAATCATTATTCAACTGCCTGATTCGTCGCATATTTCTTTCCGGGCCGATCCCTATCCCGTTCAGCAGATGCTTCTCAATATCCTGGACAATGCCGTCCAGGCCGCTGCCCCAGGCGGTCGTGTCACCTGTCGTATTTATTCCGAATCAGAAAACATCCTCTTCGAAATCAAAGATACGGGTCCGGGCATTTCACCCGAACACCAGGACAAAATATTCGATCCGTTTTTCACCACAAAACCCACGGGAGAAGGAACAGGCCTCGGACTTTATATGTCACGCAGAATAGCGGAAAAACACGGCGGGAGCATCGATGTTAAAAGCGCTCCGGATCAAGGCGCCGTATTTACCGTCCGCCTGCCGCTGGAGCCGCCGGCAGTAGATTAGTTCATATCTACCGCCCTTCTCATACTGCCATGTTCGATAAGACAGCAATGAAGTTCGAACGCTCTCTTAAGATTGTGACGAATGTGGCCGTTCTCACTGCTTTTCAGATAGTCAAGCAGATAGGGACGATAGTCGGGATGGGCACAGTTCTCGATAATGGCTTTCGCCCGCTGCATGGGACCAAGTCCGCGAAGATCCGCCAACCCCTGCTCCGTAACAACCACCTGAACCGAATGCTCATTATGGTCGACATGGGATGCCATAGGAACAATGCTCGAGATGTCGCCGTTTTTCGCGGTCGAGGGGCAGGCGTAAACTGAAACGAAGGCATTTCGCGTAAAATCACCAGCCCCTCCGATACCGTTCATCATCCGGGTTCCGTGCACGTGAGTACAATTGACGTTCCCGTAAATATCCACCTCCAGGGCGGTGTTCAGGGAAATCACACCAAGCCGCCTAATCACTCCGGGATTGTTGGAAAGTTCCTGGGGCCGCAGGACGATACGGGGTGCAAAGAAGTCCATGTTCCGGTAAACTCGCTGCAGGCAAGCGTCCGTTACGGTCAGGCTGCAAGTACTGGCGCCGAGCAGTTTGCCCTTCTCCATCAGATCAACCAGCGCATCCTGGTAGACTTCCGAATACATATAAAATGGCGGAATGTCAGGATGATTGCCCAGCCCGGTCATTACCGCATTGGCAACATTGCCGACACCGGACTGAAACGGAAGAAACTCCTTGGGGATTCGTCCAGACTTCAACTCATGGATAACAAACGCCACCACATGTCCGGCAATGGCAAGGTGCAACGGTTCCGGGTCGGTAAAATCATGCACTCCGTCCGCCAGATCGGTTTCCACCACACCGATGATTTTCCCTGGATCGACGGACGCATACGGCCACCCGATTTTTGTCATGGGCGTATGTATCGGAATAGGCGCCCGTCTCGGCCGTGGGGGGATATCGAGGACATCGGTCATTTCCCGAAGCCTTGGATGGTGATGTCTGTTGATTTCGATAATCACTTTATCGGCGTGTTTCAGGTATGTGGGGGTAGCGCCGATGGAAGTGGTCAGGTAAACACGCCCGTCCCGAAGCACTTCCGTGGCTTCCACGACCGCCACATCGATACTGCCGTAAAATCCTTCGTATACATGCTGTGCCACATGGGACAGGTGCATATCCACAAACTCGACCTCCTGGGCATTAATCTGCTTCCGCAAGAGAGCGGACGATTGATACGGAGCCCGGAAGCTGATAGCTTTCGCTTCGGCCATTACGTCATCACAATACGGTCCGGTACTCGCACCCGTAAACATGCGTATTTTAAATGGCACCCCCCCCTTTTCAGCATTTTGCGCCTTTCGCGCAATGGCCATCGGAAGCGCCTTTGCGGAACCTGCCGCCGTAAACCCCGAGAAACCAACAGTCGCACCGTTATGGATATACGTTGCCGCCTCATCCGCCGTCATTACCGGAAAGTCGTAGAATTCATTCATCGAATGACACCTTTCTCATACAATAGTCAATTCCATGGGAAGTCATCGCCTGTCTGCACTTATTCACAGGACATCCAGCACATCATTGGCAGATTTGATCAGTGATGTTCCCGGCCCGAAAACACCGGCGACACCTGTTTCAGAAAGAAAATCATAGTCGCCCGGAGGAATAACGCCTCCCACCACCACTCGAATCTCCTCCGCCTTTCTGGCTTTCAGTTCGGCAAGAAGCCGGGGGACCAGAGTTTTATGCCCTGCCGCAAGCGTGGAGACGCCCACTACGTGGACATCATTCTCAATAGCCGCCTTGGCTACCTCCACCGGTGTCTGGAACATGGGGCTGATATCCACATCAAATCCGAAATCCGCAAACGCCGTGGCCACTACCTTGATACCGCGGTCATGGCCGTCCTGCCCCATTTTGGCGAGAAGAATACGCGGGCGTCGTCCTTCCTTTTTATAAAAGTCTTCGGTCCGCTCCCGAAGCTTCTCTACCACCTGTTGATCCCGGTATTCCGATGCATAGACACCTGAAATTACCTGCGTAGCAGCAGTATATCGACCAAACGCCGTTTCCAGTGCATCTGAAATTTCGCCCACCGTCGCCCGTGCCCTCACCGCCGGAAGGCACGCTTCAATGAGATTTCCATCTGAAAGCGCGACTTTGGTCAGATCAGCCAGGGCGGTTTCCACAGCCCCGTTGTCGCGCCCCGCACGTATCTGCTTCAACCGCTCAATCTGTTCCAGCCGAACAGTTTCGGGTACTTCCAGAACATCCGCCAACGGCTTTTCTTCGATCGGGTATTTATTGACCCCAACGATCGCATCCAATCCCTGATCGATACGCGCCTGTCGGCGCGCGGCGGACTCTTCAATCCTGAGCTTGGGCATTCCCGCTTCAATGGCCTTTGCCATACCGCCGAGTTCTTCGACTTCATTGATAATGTTCCGTGCTTCCCGAATCATTGCGGCAGTAAGCGCCTCCACGTAATAGGATCCCCCGAGCGGATCCACCACATGGCAAATCTGAGACTCTTCCTGAAGTATCAGCTGTGTATTGCGCGCCACCCGTGCCGCAAACTCGGTCGGCAGCCCGATAGCTTCATCGAAGGAGTTGGTATGCATAGACTGTGTGCCGCCCAGGGCCGCGGCCATGGCTTCTATCGTCGTGCGAACGATATTGTTGTAGGGATCCTGGGCTGTCAGGCTCCAACCGGATGTCTGTACATGGGTACGTAACATGGTGGACTTCGGATTCTTCGGATTGAAACGACCGACCAGTTCGTGCCATAAAAACCGGGCGGCACGCAACATTGCAATTTCCATAAAAAAATTCATACCGATACCGAAGAAAAAAGAGAGCCGGGGAGCAAAATCGTCAATATCCAGACCGGCCTTGATCGCCGCCCGGACATACTCCAGCCCGTCGGCAAGTGTAAACGCAAGCTGTAGCAGAGACGTCGCACCGGCCTCCATCATGTGATAACCGCTGATGCTGAGGGTATTGAACCGGGGCATATGCTTCGAACAGTAGGCGATAATATCGGACACGATACGCATGGAAGGTACGGGGGGATAAATATACGTATTGCGGGTAAGATATTCTTTGAGGATATCGTTCTGGATAGTTCCGGTCAGGTCCCGGCTGTCGGCCCCCTGCTCCTCCGCCGCCACGATATACATCCCCATAATTGGAACGACGGCGCCGTTCATGGTCATTGAGACCGACATCTTATCCAGGGGGATTCGATCGAAGAGGATCTTCATGTCTTCCACCGAGTCGATGGCCACACCGGCCTTTCCGACATCTCCCACCACCCGGGGATGGTCCGAATCGTAACCGCGGTGGGTGGGCAGATCAAAGGCCACCGAAAGTCCCTTCTGCCCCGCCGCCAGGTTGCGGCGGTAAAACGCATTTGACTCCTTGGCGGTAGAAAAACCCGCATACTGGCGGATGGTCCAGGGCCGTCCCGCATACATGGTGGACATGGGTCCTCGCACATAGGGTTCGAGACCCGGAAGTCCGTTCAGATGTTCCAGGTTTTCCAGGTCCTCAGCCGTATAAAGCGGTTTCACATAAATCCCTTCGGGGGTCTGCCAGTCCAGATCCGCCAGTTCTCTTTCTTTAAGCTGCCTGGCAGCCAATCTTTTCCACTCTTCGATATCGAGGATTCGGGACATAGACACTCCTTATTTTCTCTCGCAAAGCTCTACCAGAACACCATTCGTTTCCTTCGGGTGCAAAAAGGCAATCTTCGCACCCCCGGCGCCGATTCGCGGGGTGTTGTCGATCAGCTGAACACCTTTTTCCCTGAGTTCCTCCAGAGCCGCTTCGATATCGGCCACCCGAAAAGCGATATGCTGAATTCCCTGACCATTTTTTTCAATGAACCTTGCCACGGGGCTGTCGGGCGAAGTGGATTCAAGCAGTTCCAACTCGCTTTTCCCGACAGGGAAAAAAGCCGTTGTCACCTTTTGCTCCGGCACCATTTCGCTCCCTTCGCAAGGCAGTCCCAACACACCCGTCCAAAACATTCTTGCATGGTCAATGCTGTCGACGGCCACACCGACATGGTCGATTTTCAGTATTTTCATTTTGCTACATCCCCTCAGTTCTATTTATGGCATTATAGAAGCAACTAACATGCCAAACTCCACACAACTTTTTAGCAATTGTTTTATTTCGATAATTCAGCAACAAGACCATAGAGAACGGATGATTTATTCAGGAAAGAGGCTCAGTTTTTTTAACGTGCTGTAAAGGAGCTTTTACTATCCTTACACGCCACTATTTCTCTTTCCAGAGTGTTTTAAAACCATTTGCTGATCGGATATAAGCGGCATTCGCTTGTTTTTTAACATATCGATATTATTTTAATGGATAATACAAAACGAATTCAGCAAATCAACCTTTCACCTCAACTAACAGAGGAGGTCGGCTATGAAAAAAATCATTGGGTTGTTTTTTACACTTTTGTCGGTAACTATTTTTTTCAATACGGCACAAGCAAATCCCTCAGAGTGGGAATTTGATAAGGCGCACTCCAGTATCTATTTCGACATCAGGCACACTTTTGCCACGGTTAGGGGGCAGTTCAACGATTTTTCGGGAAAAATCGTGATCGATCCCGAAAACAACGAGGTCGTCCAATGCGATGTGACGGTCAGGGTTGAAAGTATAGATACCGGTATCCAAAAGCGGGACGATCATCTTCGCTCAAAGGATTTCTTTAGTGTCGAGGAGTTCCCGCTGATGAAATTTCTGTCCAGGGAAGTGAAACACATCGAGGGCAACCACTATGAAATCATAGGTTATCTTACCATAAAAGATGTTACCCAAAAAATAATTGTTCCCTTCACATTCCTTGGCGTTCGGGACAATCCCTTTGACCCGAAACAGCGCGTCGCCGGTTATGAGGGAAGGTTTACCATAGACAGGCTGGCATTTAATGTCGGCACCGGCCGGTTCAGCGATATGGGTGTCGTCGGCAGGGATGTGGAAATAGTCGTCACCTTTGAAGCGCTGAATAACAAATAAATACAGTCAGATATCATATCACAACCGATCTCAGAACATGCCTTTTCGGCCGATCTTAAGGTACCCCTATCGCGCCGTTGCCTACCGGACAACTGTTTTGAAAATGCCTCCTCAGGTTGACATTTTCAAAAAGAGTTTTTATGTTCTCATAACTTTGTTCTGTATACAGAGAAGGAAGGCCCCTTTGAAAAAAATAGTCATCGAGAATGAAATTTTTGATCTCTGTCCGGATTTTTATCGCGGTCTTGTCATTGTCAGCGATCTGACCAATCATAAGTCCTATAAACGCATACGAAAGCTGCTTAAAAAGGAGATTGATCTTCAGGCTTCGTCAGCCACGTTGGATGATCCCCGCATCGACGCATGGATCAAGGCTCACGAGAAATTCGGATCTTCACCGGAAACCTATCCGCCATCTATCAAGTCACTGTTATCACGGATAAAAGACAATCCGGCATTGCCGTTTATCAATTCCGCTGTAGCACTCTTCAATTATATCTCTTTAAAATACCATCTGCCTTGCGGTGGAGATGACGTGGAGAGCATCGAGGGGAATTTGACACTGGGACTTTCCGACGGAACGGAAAAATTTATCGCCTTGGGCAGCGACAAGGAAGAGCCGCCGGAAGCAGGCGAAGTGATCTATTACGACAGCGCAACGAAAAATGTCATGTGCCGGCGATGGAACTGGCGGAACGGTGATCAGACCAAGATTGAACCCGAAACGAAAAAAATCGTTATCAATATCGATTGCCTCTTGCCGACGGATCCGGAAACCGGCAACCAGGCGAGAGATGAGCTTGCGGAACTTCTGGTGACGCATTGCCAGGCAACCGTCAGTACCCATGCCCTTCACTCGGAATGCCGCGAAATGGAAATATGAAAGAAGCCGTCGAGAAAAAAAAACCCGGGAAGGGAAAAAAGCCGTCGGCCTACAAACCGATCGTTCCCGCTGTCGACCAGGCACTGAAGCTGTTGATGCATCTTGCCAAGAACACGGAGACTCAGCTGACGCTGACGGAGATATGCGATCAGCTAGATATCCATAAAAGCAAGGGGTACACCCTGCTGAACACCTTGAAGCAATATGATCTCATAGAGAAGGACGACCGGACGAAAACCTATCGTCTGGGGCTCGGAATCGTCTATTTGGCGCGAAATGTTCTATACCACATGGACATAAGAAGGGTTGCGGAGCCCTATCTCCAGGAACTTGCCCGGGAATCCAGATGTACCGCCCACCTGCTTACAATTAATGGGGATACGGCCTATGTGGTATCCGCCTATGAAGGCAGCCCGGATATCGGCTTCACGCTCAGGAGAGGATTTCAGTACCCGCTGACACACGGTGTTCACGGGAGAGCCATCGCTGCGTTTTTGCCGGACGACGAGAGAGAAAGACTCCTTGCGAGCGGACCGCTGCATTTCTACGGTGAAAGGATAACGGTTGATATGAAGCGGCTTAGAATGGATCTGGCCTTGGCGCGACAGAGGGGATATGTCATAGATAAGAGCGAACAATACGCCGGCATCACTGCAATCGGATCTCCGGTATTTGAAAAAGGGGGGGTGATTGTCGGGTGCATCCTTCTCCTGGGTGTTTTTCCAAACTCGGAAAAAACCGATTTCGGCGTTAAAGTCCTGAACGCGGCAAAACACGTGTCCGAGGCCTTTGGGGTCGATACCGCCCGCTATTATCGTCCCGCATAGCACGGACGTCTCGCTACCGGCTCTTGTTCACCCAATCCCGCAGCGCGTCAAGCTGCCGGGAAATCAGCTCCTGAATACGTTCATCCACAAGATTTCCGCTGCTGTCAAAACTGTCGCTTTTCGCATTACAGAAAATCTCCGGTTTATTGACAAAGTGGAGATCCAGATAAACACCAACCTGACGCAGATGGTATTGTGCCCGGGAGGTCCCCATTCCACCACCGGCGCCCATGATTGCCGCCGGTTTTCCCGCCAGCAGATAATTGTCGGGTTCGCGGGAAGCCCAATCCAATGCATTCTTCAGGGCCGGGGCTGTGGAATAATTATATTCGGGGCAGGCAAACAACAGGGCATCCGCCTGCCCCATCTGGTTCAGGAGGACTCGAACCGAATCGGGTTTTTCCGTAATATCGGCATTGTAAAACGGAACGTCGGAAAGGTCCGAAATCTCTATTTCCGTCCCGGTCGGCGCATGTGCCCGGGCATAGCGCAGCAGGCCCATGTTTGTGGATAATCGGCGCAGGCTCCCGCAGACGCCCAGTATTTTCTGATTTTCCATAACACCTCTTCTTTTTCGTGAACTACTTGCCCCAGATGATATAACTGAATTTTGGCAATAACACTGTTCTGATATTAAAGAATGCCGGCTGTTTTTGTCAAGATTGGCGACTTCACACCTATCGGTTTTTTTAAAAAATGACCGTCGAACATCCGATGAAGATTTTAGATAATTTAATTTTTACTTTAGCGCCCTGCCACGATGCGAGCAGAGCCGGGTTCCATTCTTATCCCTTGACAGATAAGCCGGGAAACTATAGTGACTGAAACCAGATTGTTATGGATTTATTTATCGATTCGGTAATATAACTATAGAGGTCTCTATGCTGACAGCAAAAGATATCATGAGCAAAAACGTAATCACCGTTTCACCGGATACCGACGTTGCCCAGGCGGCACGGCTGCTCCTTGAGAATCACATCAACGGTATTCCCGTGGTGGACCCGTCGGGGAAGGTTCTGGGGATTCTGTGCCAAAGCGACCTGGTTGCACAGCAGAAAAAACTATCCCTTCCATCGCTGTTTACCCTGCTGGATGGTTTTATCTCTTTAACATCCACGAAAACTCTCGAAAAGGAATTCAAAAAAATAGCCGCCATCAAGGTGTCAGAGGCTATGACATCCGACCCCGTCACCGCAACGCTGGATACCGCCCTTGAAGAGATTGCAACCCTTATGGTCAATCGCGGCTTTCACACCATACCGGTTGTCGAGGACAATAAACTGGCTGGTGTTATTGGGAAAGAAGATGTATTGAAAACAATTATTTCATAAATACAACTACAGGCGAACCACAAAGACACAAAGCACACAATGAAAAGAAAAAAGCAAGAAAAAGCGACGACATGGGCAGTGATACCACCACGATTCCAATTTCTGAATGCCGGCATCTAATGTTGCAGTGTCCTTTTTTTAAAAAATTGTATTTCTTTGTGTCCTTTGTGCCTTTGTGGTTACAGATATAGAGGCAAAAATATGAAGTTAGGCATCATAGGACTTCCCGGTTCCGGGAAAGCCACCGTTTTTGAAGCGCTTACAGGCTCTCTTGACACCAACAACAGTATGGAACCGCGTATTGGTACGATTCGTGTGCCGGACTCCCGGATAGATATCCTCAGTGATATGTACAAGCCCAAAAAGACCATTTATGCACAGGTTGAATATTTTCTTCCGGGAAAGTCAGGAGGGAGAAAAGAAGGCAGCGGCGGGGAAGCCGTCTGGAACCAGGTAAGGGACTGTGATGCCCTCATCCACACCATTCGTAATTTCGAGAGTTACGGACTGGAGACACCTGCTCCCGAAAAAGACGTGGTTTCCATGGACCAGGAGATGATCATCTCTGACCTGGTCGTTGTGGAAAAGCGTCTGGAACGGCTTGACAACGACCGGCGTCGCGGAAAGCAACTGAATCCGGAAGAAAAGCCTCTGCTAGAAGCCTGCCTTAAAATGCTCGAGGACGAACATCCCCTTCGACTTGATCCGGAACTTGCGTCGGCGCCCCTCCTCAGGGGCTTTGCCTTTCTGTCCGCCAAACCGGTTCTGTTGCTTGCAAACAATGCGGATGAAGACGACACGCCGCCGGCAATAGAAAATCCGTCCTTTGCGGAGACGTGCCTGGTAATCAGGGGAAAACTCGAACAGGAACTTACCCAGATGTCCTCTGAGGAAGCGGAAGAGTTTCTTTCGGAATTCGGTATCACAGCCTCCGCCACGGACCGGGTTATCCAGCGTTCCTACGATTTGATGGGGCTGATCTCTTTCTTCACGGTCGGAGACGACGAAGTACGCGCCTGGACCATAAAAAGGGATACCGAAGCCCTCGACGCCGCCGAAGTTATCCATTCCGACATTAAAAAAGGATTTATCCGTGCGGAAGTGGTTGCCTATCAGGATCTCATGGATGCAGGTTCCTATGCGGAAGCCCGCAAACAGGGGACCGTTCGACTTGAAGGCAAAACATACCCCATGAAGGACGGCGACATCGTTAACTTTCGATTCAATGTATAATCAGCCGAGCCGCTCCAGTTTTTCCTCCACCGATGCCACCTTGGCAGTCATACGGCTATCCCCCTCTTTCTTATAGTCAGCTTTCATATTGACAATAATGCGATCACAGTCTTTTTTCAGCGCCTCAAAACAACGGTTCACTACATCCATAACCATTGGCCATTCCCCCTCGATGGTGGTTCCCATGCTGTCCAGATGATAGGACAAACCGCTTTCACGAATGATACGTACCGCCTCTGCCACATAACTGCTTAAATGTTCCCCTTTGTCTACCGGAAAAATCGAAAAATGGACAAGTGTGCTCATAGGCCCTCCCACTCTTTTTATAATACCATCGTTTGTTCTTCTCAATATACCAGAGTCCACCGATGTTCGGCTCATCGGCGCCCCCAGGGCAACCGCGTTTAGAATTTATTATACAAAAATAAATGATATAATCGGACTCGTCTATTTCTTCAGGAATTTTTTCCCAAACACGGTTCCCCTATCGGCATACCAAAATAAGCTTGACGGCTTAACTGCAACCTATTATATAGTCCAAATTTGGAAAATGGAACAATAATGGACACAAGAAGTATCTGTATGCGATTTCCCCATACCCGCCTTCCACAGCATCACTTCAGCGGGAATCACATAAAAAGCTTCCGGTAACTTTCTTCGTCGTCCTGGGTTTGGGAACATCATGGGAATAAAGGAACGAAAAGAACGGGAAAAAGAGCGGCGGCGCCAGCAAATCATCGTCGCTGCAAAACGGGTGTTTTCCGACAAGGGCTACAATCGAACTACTATTGAAGATATCGCCCACGAAGCAGAACTCAGTCCAGGCACGTTGTATCTGTATTTTAAAAACAAGGAAGAGCTGTTTGCCTCTCTCTCCCTTAGGATATTGCAATATCTTCTGATAAGGCTCAAAGAAGTAACCATCGACACGAAAAAGGGAAACAAATACAAACTGGACCCATTGAAAAAGGTGTTGTTTGATGTTTACGCATTCGATCCTGATGCCTTGATCAACCTGTTTCACCTCCAATCGAGCGAAACCCTGAAGAACCTGTCCGATCCGCTCCTGGAAGAACTTAACGCCCTGACCCAAAAAGCCATCAGTGCCCTCACCGCTATCTTCGAAAGCGGCATCAAGAACGGGGCTTTTCAACAGACACAGTCCCCGATCGTTCTGGCGGATATTCTCTGGTCCCTTTTTTCCGGTGTCATCCTGTGGGAAATGAGTAAAAAAACCATTGATGAGAAAAAAGATTTTCTGGAACAAACCCTTTCCACTGCTTTCGAAATATTTGAAACCGGCATTTCCCGCCGGAAAGCATAATTTATTCTAATCACCAAAAGGCAGATTTTTAAGCAGCCCTTTCACGGTATCTTCCACAACGTCAGTTTCCTCTGAACCATCGTCTTTTGACTTTTTGGAAGATCCGCCAAGTAAATCCGTAAGGGCCTTTCCGACGGCCTTCTTCGCCGCCGCCGCCACATCCGGCCGAAACTTCGGCGAAGAGAACGTCCCGGTCACAAGCACCGGCGCCACCGTCCCACTGATTTCCCGGCCGTCTGCCTTTTTATCAATGGGGTTGACCCACGTCGGGACAATTCGAAAGTCAAGTTTCTCTTTTGTCAAATCCGCTTTCCCGGAAACCGCCATTCGCATCACCGGTGACACAAGTGTTGTGTCGGTTGTTTCCAAAACCCCCCGCTCGATTTCAAAAGGGCATGCAAATTCGGAAAATTCCGTTCCCGATGATTCAGCGAAGTCGGCATTCCCGAAAGCGGCCTGGAGATTGTGAACCATTCCCAGAAGATCCAGCCCTCTGACTGTTCCGTCCGTGAATCGAATATCCCCCTGCCCGTTCAGCGTTCGTTTCAACCGATCGGATTCATCGCCTGAAGCAAACAGGGAAAACCGGGCGTTCGTGGTTCCCGTCAGAAAATCCTTTTGAAGAAGTTCCTTCAGGAATGGCTCCGCCTGAACATCATCGACAGTAACATCCATTTTGATTCTCGGCATCTCACCGGTCACATCGACATTGCCCGTAATGGCAATACTCCCTTGATAGAGTTTCATGGAGACCGGATCAATCCGGAAGTTCCCCCCCGCCCCGGTCACCATCATAGCAATTTCCCTGACAGTTGCTCCTCCGGCCTTAAATTCATCGATATTGAGACTTCCATTCACCACCATGGCACGAATAGGCGCGTAATCGGTTTTCTCTTTTTCAGGGGGTGTCACCTGGCCGCCTTGCACACCAGCAACGGCCGGTTTGTCCTCGACGGATTCGGTTTTTGGCAGGTAACGGTCAAGATCGATTTTATCCACATGGATCTTCCATTCGACATCGGGCTTCGAAACATCCTTTACTTGGACCTGAAAAGCAGTGGTGGTATCATCGAGCATCACCCTGCCGTCGGACAGGGTCACCTGCCTGGTATCTCCCGATACCTTGGACTGGAAAGACATCTTCTCCAGCACCGTTGCATCAGAAGGAGAAATCGCCATTTTATCTGAAATCTCCTTGATCAAACGCCTGGGCGAAAATTCATTTGTAGCCAGATTGAGCTGATAAGCAGGTTTGGAAATCGCATCCGTAACCTGCCCCCTCATGGTAACCTCGACGACATTAAATGCATCTGCGGTTAGATCAATATTGATTTGTCCTTTTCCGGGATCATTGCCCAGGGGACCGATACTTCCCCCAAGGGAGAACGGCTTGTCATCCAGCCTGGCGGAAAATTGCATACGGATCGGTTTGTCGAACGAGACATCTTCCAGCAATGCGCTCACACCGGAGAGTGTTGTTTCCGTATTCGACTGCTCATCGACAAATAGAATCGTACCGTCCGTAATACTGATCTCCCCCACCGCAAGCGTCTTGATCGGAAGTGCGTCTTCACTGCTCCCATCCGC
Source organism: Desulfobacterales bacterium (assembly GCA_963677545.2). Classification (GTDB taxonomy): domain Bacteria; phylum Desulfobacterota; class Desulfobacteria; order Desulfobacterales; family JAFDDL01; genus JBECKW01. Next base: position 223,633 of record CAXXKH010000039.1, read on the forward strand.
TTCTTCCGCGGCCGCACGCTTCTCTTCAGCCTCTCCCGTTTTTGAAAAATCCCAGTTGACCCCTCCGTCTTTTTTCCGTGTCAGGTTCAGCCGTAACCCTTTCAGAATAAAACGTGATACCTGAACATCCTTTCTAAGAAGCGGCAAAAGCTTCATCCGGACTTCAAACTCGGAAAAAGCGGCAAACGGCTTCTCGCCGAATCCTTCGGGATTGCCGAGGGAAACGTCGGTAAGCGTGACGCCGGCCCAGGGAAACAGACTCAGTTCAATCTTCCCCCCCAGAACAATGGGCCGTCCGGTTGCATTTCGAACGGTTCGTTCGATTCGGGGTTTGAATGTCTGAATATCCAGGAACATTGGCGCAAGAACCAATACCAGCGCAATCAGTACCAGTAACCCGCCGATAATGATGCCGGACCATTTTAAAAACTTTTTCATGACGGAGCCCTCCGAAGAATGCTGTCTTCAAGTCCCGACCGGATATGAAGATCACGTTGAGGATAGGGGATTTCAATACCTTCCGCCTTCAACATCTCAAAGGCGGTAAAATACAACTTGCTTCTTGCCTTTTTCCTTGCAACATTTCGGATATCGATCCAGATCAGCACCTCGAAATCGATGGAGCTGTCTCCATACCCCACAAACCGGACCTCGGGCGCTCTGTGTTGCACGAACTCGGGATGCTTCCGGGCCGCGGCGATGAAGATTTCCTCAACCTTCAGCGGATCTGCATCGTAAGAAACCCCCATCGGTACGCACAGCCGAATTGTCGGCGTGGAAAGCGTAAAGTTGACAATCGTATTTGAAAGAAATTGTGAGTTCGGGACCAGATACTCGACATCGTCCCGGGTAAGCACCTTGGTCGAGTGAAGAAAAATATCCGTTATAACCCCCATGGTATCGCCCACCTCGACCCAGTCGCCCTTCCTGATTCTCTGGCCAAAAATGAGCGTCAGCCCGCTGATAAGATTGGCCGCTATATTTTGAAGTCCCAGACCAATGCCGATACCGGCAGCGCCGGCAAAAATCATGAGCACCCGAGGACTGAGGCCCACAGCCCGAAGGGCTACAAGAAACGCCACAAAAAACATGACATACTTTAAGAAGGTGTTCAGTGCATACGCCAGCCCCGTATCCACGCCGATGGATGGATAGATCTTGAAACTGAGATAGGATCGCAATAAAGTGGATAAAAAATTAAATACGAGAAATACGAGAATGGCTTCGATAAACAACCACAGGGTCAAAGGATTCTCGCCAATTCTCAGGATCGGAAAAGAAAACAGCCGTATAAGAGGATCCAGCAATCCGAGGAGGTTCAGAATGATCAGGGAGGAGCCCACAACCGAAGCATACAACAGGAGCCTTCGAAGAGACCGGTAAAACTGACGCGCATCATCATTATCGGTTACCGTTGGTTGCTGGGACAATCGGATCAGCTTCCCCTGAATCAGGTGGAACGAAACAAGGAACCCGAAATAGACCACTGCCACGGCCCATGTTTTGGTCCATATCGCTTCGGAAAAGTGCTTATAGCCGAAACACCAGAGTACCCCGGTGAAAAAGGTACCATACACTACGGGGAAGTAATTACGTTGAAAGCTCTTCCGAAAGGTCTTGTAGTTCTGATACGGCAATTCAGGCAGAAGAGAGAGCATCGCCCGTCTGTTGAAAAAAAGAAGCAGCAGGACACATACCATCGAAAGATAAACGGCAAATTTTATAAAAGCATATATGTCCGCGGGGAGTTTGAACGCTTCCGCTCCCCAGACAATGGCGGTCCCCCCCAGGATATAGAGCACTGCCAGACGTGCCCTGCGATAAAGGACATCGCCGTACCGGTCCGCGGCCGGATAAAGTCCGCTGGTAAGTGATTCATGAAGCAGGTTGAGGAGAAGCGCACCAATGGCCCAGACACCAAAAAGCCGCCCGATCAGCAGGAACCATACGGCCTTGTATTGGATAAAAGCATTAATAAGGGAATAGGCCCCCAGCAGTATTAAAGGGATCAGGGATGCCACCACGATTTTCAGGGCGGAAAGGATATACGGGTAGGCCTCGTCAGGGATGATTCGCTGAAGCGGATGAACGGCATGTTCGACCCGTTTCATAACACGCTTCTGGCCCGTAAATGCATAGAGTACCGCCACAAGAAATGTCAGGACCAGGAACGATCCTACGACTCCGAGCGCGCGCCCCTGGTCAAGTATATGTTTCACCAGCTTAGGCAACAGCATCGGCAGGGACAACGCAAGTTCATAGAGAGAAATCAGGGTGTTTTCATCCCACCCCAAGGGTGTGTATTCAAACAGGGAGAGGGCCTGTTTCTGAAATTCCGCGCCCACCCGGCTTGCTTCACGCCGCATCGCCTCGCCCATGTCCTCCGCCAGGGACACCTTCGGTTGAACATCCTGTTCCTGGGGGGCCTGGGATTCGGGCACTTCGACTGCCTGCATGACTCCCGGAGATAAAGCTAACAGCAGTAAAAGTAAAATAAATGCCCGTTTCATCTTTCACTATTCCTTTATCAAGAATTGAAACACGCTGACCACCTCGCCTTCCGGATCGAGCACGTCGACATGCCAATCCCCCGTTTCGAACGGCCGGATGATTTTGGAGCTGTAGGTGCCCCAGTTCGATGACTTCACCGGCAGGGTTATTCGGGCCCTCTCTTTCTCCTTATAGTACCAGACGTGTACGACGTGCTGCCCTTTTTCCGCCAGGTAGGGGCCGAACACCCGCGTAAAACAGTACAGCTTGCCCACATCGCTGGCGAACACTTCCCCGACGCCGACCGCCTTATGATCAAGAACATCCGTGCAAATACCGGAGTCGATAGTTGTCAGCTCGGTTGCGAAAACACCGAACGGCAGGCATAAAAGAATCAGGATAAAAACCGTTACGGTGAATCTCTTCATGGGCTGCTCCTTATTTAAAATAATCATAGTTTTAAAACTGTATGCTCAGGCTTTGAGTTCAATCAGATCAGGCGCCAGTTGCCGAATAATATCATCAACATACTGATGGGGGAAGTGCCCCCCCCGAAATCGAAGCAACGCCTGGGGAAGACACACCATAAAAGCATCAACCACCGCTGGTTCGAAATGACTGCCGGCGTTATTATTAAGGATGGCAATCGCCTTGGTCAGCGGCATTGGTTCACAGGAAAAGCTTTCATTGCGGGTGTACTTGGGATAATCCCGGCGGGATGTCAGCGCATCGAACACATCCGCCACCGCCATGATTTTCGACTCAAGGGGCATCTTATCGCCGGTCAGCCCAAACGGATATCCCTGGCCATTAACTTTCTCGTGATGGTATAATGCAATCTCCGGAACACTTTTAAACGCTTTGGGAAACCGAAATTTTTCCAGAATCTCCTTTGTTTTGATGGGGTGGGTATTCATCTCTTCACGTTCTTCGGGTGTAAAAGGCCCGTTTTTCATCAGCACGTCATCCCGGATACCGATTTTTCCGATATCATGCAGCAACGCGGCAATTTTCAAAACCTCGATCCGGGAACCGTCCATTCCCATCTGTTCGGCAATCATTAGAGAATATTCCGTAACTCGCTGTGAATGACCGGCAGTCAAGGGATGCCGGGCATCGACCACCGCGGACAAAGTACGGATAAAACTTTCAAAAGAGAGGCGGATCTCATCATAGAGGATCGCGTTTTCAAGGGCGATTCCCACCTGGGCGCCGAGTCCGGTCAAAAAGTCCGTGTCCTTTTCACCGAAAACGCCCTGATCCCTTTTATTGATGACCTGTATTACAGCGAATCGTTCCCCCATGCGGTTGTAAATCGGAACACACAGTACGGAACGGGTTCTGAACTTGTGTTGCACATCGAATTCCCGCTTGAAAAACGACAGTTCTCTTGCATCTCTTATGCATACCACCTCCCCTGTCTGGGCCACCCGCCCGCTGATTCCTTCCCCCAGCTTCAGCCTCAGGGGCGCAATCCCCTCTGACACCCGTGTCCAGAGTTCCTCTTTTTCCCAGTCGATAACGTACAAGCTGGTGCGTTCGGCATTCATTGCTTCGGAAATTTTACCAATAATGAGAGGAAAAAGCCGGTCAAAATCAAGTTCAGAGGTCAGGTCCGATGCAACGGAAAGGAGTGCTTTGAGCTGCTCATTCAATTCCATCTGGTACTGCTGAAGGGCTTTGTTTTCCTTAACCAGTCGTCGTTCATAAAAAATGCGTTTCAGCCGGTTTTCAACCTGATCCGCCGTAAACGGCTTTTTGATAAATTCCTGGGCGCCCGCACCGAACACCCGATCAAAAGAGTAGTCAGCACTGTAACCGGTCATCACAACGAACGGAGATTCCTGATAGATCGAACGGATCTGGTCCATTATTCCCGGCCCGCCCTCTGTTTCGCATTTGATATCAGCTATGATGATGGGAAATGCCTCGCCGGTCATCCGTTGGATTGCTTCTGAAGTATTTGTGGCTGTGTGGAAGGGGAAACCGAGCTTCGAAACTACGGTGGAAATCACATTCCCGTCGGTGGTATCTTTTTCAACAATGAGGACGGATTCCTTGCTCATTATTCTTCTGGCGCATCTGAAAAATATTCAGCTTCATAGACACTTACCTGGGTACCGGGCTCTTTCCAGGCATGTCTGGATAATCCACATTTCATGCATAAATTTTCAAGAAATTTTTCTTTGTCCGGCAACTGGTCCCATACCTGTGGCAGAAAAACGGCGGACCTGCCGCCGCGTCTCAGAATCACCCCATGTGTATTGGGGATCAGTTTCCCCTTCAAATCTTCGGCATCGGTAAACTCAAGACGCCGTGGCTCGGTAAGCACACTGACCTCTATCTCGATCTCCGCCAGTTCATCGGCCGTAACCGCAGGAAATCGCGGGTCTGAAAAAGCGGCCCTGCATGCGTTTCGCTCAACACCGTCCGCCAGGGGTCCCATTGGTTCAATATTACCGATACAGCCCCGGAGACGCCCACGAAGGTGCAGGGTAACAAAACATCCCCGATGAATATTCAATGCCGGTGGTGTTTCAACCCTGGTATCTTGAGCACTCGTTTTTGCAAGCGCATTTGAAATAGCGGACCGGGCCCGTGCCAGAAGCGTCTCTTGTTCCTGTCGATTGAATGTCCCCATAAGTCAAGGGCCTCCGGTTTTCCGGTTTCGGGTAAGTGTCGAACACTCAGAGAATCGAGAAAGGTGAACGGTAGATTTAATCACTATTCGTTAAAAAACCCCCACCACACAAAAAACCCGAACAAAAACCAGGAAACGATACATACAGTATACGCTTTCCAGTCTATGGGTGGTTTTGCCCGTCCAAACCGATCCACTCCGCCGACTTTCTGGTCGCACCCTGGACATCTCAAGGCATCCAGCGGAAGATCTACACCGCAGTTGGGACAGCGTTTTGATTCAAACGATAGACGTTTTCCATTTTTAGTATCAGCCATATTCCTCGATTCAGTCCAGAATTTAGTCCAGATATCCTTCTTCAATACGAATATCACTGGTAGCCTTGATACTGCTGATCCATTTGTTGAAAATGTCTTCCTGTTTCTTTTGCGCCAACTGCTCTTTGAGCGTCTCTTTTTTCTGGTCATCCAGCTCGGCGACATCCGGGGCTTTCCGTGCTTTGAACTGAATCACGTAATACCCTTTTTCGCCATTATACACCGTGTCCGCAACTTTCTTTGCATCCGACAGCAAAAATGCGGCCTGGGAAATTTCAGGTTTATAGCCGATGTCGGGAATGGATGCGCTGCGTTTAAAAAACCCGCTGTTATGAACCTCGAAACCGGCGTCTTTTGCAGCCGTTTCCATACCGCTGCCTTCCTTGACAAGTGCAAGGAATTCCTCAGCGTTCTCCCGGGCACGCTCATCCTTCATCTTCTTGACCAGGTCGGACCGGACGGCATCCTTCACATCCGCCAGATCCGGAATCGAAGCGGGAATGGCATCGGTTTTCTGGAGAATGAAGTAATTATCGCCTATATTCAAAACATCACTGATGTCAAAGTCCGAAAGCTCGAACGCCGTGGAAGCAAACAATGCAGGGTCCGAAAAACCGGTCTCAGGTCCTTTTTCGGTAAAAAAATCGGTCGATTGAAGTTCTATGTCCAAATCAGCCGCGGTTTTCTCCAGGTCCTCATCGTTCAGCGCCCGATCATAGGCATCCTCCGCTTTGTCGTACGCCAGACTTTTTGAGGCTTCCCGGGTCAATTTTTCCCGAATATCGGCCGCGACATCTTCCAGCGGGGACAAAGCGGCGTCATTGACTTTTTCCACCTTGATCACATGCCACCCGAACTGCGTCCGCACCGGTTCACTGATCTCACCAGGCGCCATGGCAAAGGCCGCATTGGAAAAGGGCGCCACCATGTCGCCTTTCTTGAATTCCCCGAGAAGTCCACCGGCCTCCCGGGTCGGTCCTTCTGAAAACTCCTTGGCCAATTCGGCGAAATCCTTGCCTTCACGAGCCGCCTTTGCGATTTCTTCGGCCTTTTTCCGTTTTTCATCAACCAGTTCCGGGGCGGCATCCTTATCGACTTTAAGCAGGATATGCCGTGCTTCCACGGTCTTTTCCTTCTCGAACTCCGACGGGTGCATATCGTAATACTCTTGGATCTCCTCATCCGATATGGTTACATCGTCGACAAACCGGTCCGGCCGGAACGCAAGGTACCGCACCTTCAATTTGGGTTCGGTTTCATAGCTTTCTTTATTGGTTTCATAGTAGGATTGCAGCTCTTCCCCGGTGGGATCCGGATCTTTAATGTCATTGGGGGAAAACAGAACATAATCGATGTCCACCGATGAATTCTGCCATTCGTACATATCGAGAATTTCGCCGTCCGTCACTTTCACCCCGCTTGTCAGGAATGTGCTCAGCTTGTTGATGATCATATCCTGCCTTTTGGAAGCTTCATATGCTTCGGGGGTCAGCCTGACCCTGCTTAGAATTGAATTGTATCGTCTGTTGTTAAAAACACCGGCCTCTTGAAATTCGGCCATGCTCTGGATGGCATCAGCAAGTTCCTCGTCACCCACCCGGATTTCCAGTTTTTCGGCTTCCTGAAGCATCAGCTGACGATTTACCAGGGTATTCATAACCTGCTGGGGAATCTGGAACATTTTGATCACGTCCCGGTTTATTCTGTCACCGTACTGCCGTCTTAAATTTTCAACGGCATTATCATACATGGTTTGAAAGGATTCTACCGATATGGCCTCACCGTTGACAACTGCGACCCGGTCGCCCTTGTTATCCTGTTGGGTTCCAACCCCCCAGAAAATAAATACAACCACAATAATGATAAAAAGAACTTTGATCAGCCAGGAACCTGCATTTTTCCGCATAATTTTGAGCATAAAAAAACTCTCCTTCCAGAGTCTCCGCAAGGGGATTACCGCACCGGCCACTTCGAATGAAGATCACCTCATGCATCGCATTAGGGTCGTGGATAAAATGTTTTGCTCGAATAAAGCATTTTCCCCACAGCCCTTATTAAACGCGTTATAATATTGTACATCCACGGTCTTGTCAATGTTTTCATCTGCTTTTCATCCACTTGGAAACAATCTTGGAATCAACTTGTCGGGGTTTAATGAGCTTTCCCCGGCCAGACACTCCCGGCCATTGAATGCCATTGAAATTTATCGCTTGAAAAGGCGCCCCGGAATGTATAGAGTTTAGCGTTTTAGAGAGAGCCATTTTCAAAACGTTTTGAAATTGGCTGAGCAGCATAAAAATGGAAAACATATGATTCCTGGATTTGAAAAAATCGTAGAGGAAAGAATTCGCGTTGCTCAAAAAAAAGGCGAATTCGAAAATCTGCCGGATGCGGGCAAGCCCCTTGTATCTAAAGATGACAGGTTTATTCCCGAAGAACTCAGGATGGCCTATAAAATATTGAAAAATGCAGACGCCTTACCTCCGGAAATCGAAATCAGGAAAGAGATACGCCACATCGAATCGCTTCTTTCCGGTATGGAGGAAACCGCCGAGGCCTATCACCTGATGAAAAAATTGAATTTTCTTATAATGAAATTCAATTCGATACGAGGCGGCCGGGTTGCATTCGAGATTCCCCAGGTTTATGAAGAGTGCCTGATTCAACGATTCGGCAACCGTGAGCCCTGAGCGCTATGTGCCGGGAACAGGACAGGAGATGAACAAAAATAAAAACGGTCCGTCACTCTTCAGCAGCATCATGCTTGCCTATTTAATCCTGCTGCTGCATGTCCTGATAGTCGCCGGCATAGGAGTGCTCATCATCTTCTTCCGGGGGGTTGTGGCATATACGCCCCTGATACTGTTAGGCGGCCTGTCGATTGTCGGCGCCTCGGCCTATTATATTTACAGGCGCTTTAAAACCCAGGGCAGAAACCTGCGTGAGACTTTGAATTCACCCCTGTTCAGGGGAAAATCCGTCGAGATCAATCTACTGGGCGGTATGGCCTCCATCAAAATCGATTCGAAAGAGAGCGATACGATCCCGCCAGCCATTGAGGCCGGAGATACCCCTCCCCTCCTGGAGGATCCGGAATCGAAACGGATTCGAGACCTTGTGGATCTCGCCCGCTCACTTGAAAACGACCACATCAGTCAAAAAACAACCAAAAAAACCGGAAGGAATCTTTTCAATTGAACAAACTGTCCATCGCACTCCTTTCCGGCGGCGCCTCTTCGGAACGCCGCGTTTCCCAGGAAAGCGGCAGTGAGGTCCTCAATGCCCTGGACACGAACAAATACCGGATAATGCCCTATGATCCGTTAACGGACTTGGGGAAACTTGTCGCCGATGCCCCCGAAATTGACGCCGCGCTCATTATCCTCCACGGCCCGATGGGAGAGGACGGCACCATTCAAGGCATACTGGATCTCCTTGAAATCCCCTACCAGGGTTCGGGTGTTCTGGGCAGTGCGCTGGCAATGAACAAGCTGGTATCCAAGCACCTGTACGAAAAGGCTGGTTTCCCGGTGCCGCCATACCGGGTCCTTTCCAAAGGCGATACCGTTTTTCCCGACCGATGGGCGGATTCCCTCGGCTTGCCTCTGGTGGTAAAACCCGTAGTCGGCGGATCAAGCATCGGAATGAGCATTGTCAAATCGAAAGAAGCGCTGGAACCCGCCATTGAAAAGGCATTTGAACAGGATCGGACGGTACTGATCGAGGCGTACGTCGAAGGGAGGGAGCTCACCTGTGCGGTGATCGGGAACGATCAACTGGAAGCATACCCGGTGGTGGAAATCATTCCGGAAAAAGGGCATGATTTCTTTGATTACGAGGCCAAATACAGTGCGGGCGCCTGCCGTGAGATATGTCCGGCGGACGTTGAAGAGGCTGTCTCCGAAAAGGTCAAGGCAATGACAAAAATTGCCCATGCGACACTTCATTGCAGGGGATACAGCCGCACGGATTTTATCCTTTGCCGGGACGAACTCTATGTCATCGAAACCAACACCATCCCGGGCATGACCCGCACCAGCCTGCTGCCCCAGTCTGCGGCAGCGGTGGGGATCGATTTCAGCAGCCTTCTGGATAAGCTTATTTATCTCGGGCTCGAAGAACACACGAAAAAAAGCCAATTAAGGGATCAAATGCGGCTTCAGAGAATATTGCAGGCAATGCCGTATTTAGTTCCCGACAATTAATTTTAGCTCATACGGAGGTTCTAATGAACATTTTGGTAATTGGCGGCGGCGGTCGAGAGCATGCCATGGTCTGGAAGATTTCCCAAAGCCCGAAGGTTAAAAAAATCTATTGCGCACCCGGTAATGCGGGCATTGCACAATTGGCAACCTGTGTCCCCATAAAAGCTGAAGATCTCGACGCGCTGCTCTTATTCGCAAAAGAGAACGCCGTCGATCTGACTGTTGTCGGCCCCGAGGCACCGCTCTCTGCCGGTATCGTCGATATGTTTCAAGCCGAGGGGCTTCGAATATTCGGCGCCAATCGGGATGCCGCAAGAATCGAGGGCAGCAAATCTTTCGCCAAGAACCTCATGACCAAATACGGCATCCCAACAGCGGCCGGCAGCACCTTCACGAATCTGAAACAGGCCCAGGCCTACCTGAAAAAAATCGGTGCGCCGGTGGTCATCAAAGCCGACGGCCTCGCGGCCGGCAAGGGGGTTATCGTATGCAAAACCCTCAAGGAGGCCACCCGGGCACTCGATCGAATCATGGTCAAACGCGACTTCGGGGATGCCGGCGCCAAAGTGGTTATCGAGGAATGTCTGTTCGGAGAAGAGGCATCGTTCCTTGCATTTACGGACGGAAAGACGGTGTTGCCTCTCCCCTCTTCCCAGGACCATAAACCCGCATTTGACAATGACGAGGGGCCGAACACCGGCGGCATGGGGGCCTATTCTCCGGCCCCGATTGTGGACCGGCACATGCAGCGGAAAATAATGAAGGAGGTCATGATCCCGACGGTTCAGGCCATGGCATCCGAAGGACACCCCTACAAGGGCATTTTGTATGCGGGTCTGATGATCGACCGGGATAAGATCAAGGTACTCGAATTCAACGGACGTTTCGGCGACCCGGAGGCCCAGCCCCTTCTTATTCGCATGAAAAACGACATCGTGCCGATCATGGAAGCGATCATTGACGGCAAGTTGTCCGACTGCAAGCTCGATATCGACCCCCGGGCATCGGTATGTGTGGTCATGGCCGCCGGCGGGTACCCGGGCAGTTATAAAAAAGGATTGCCTATCTCCGGAATCGACAAGGCGAACCGGATGAAAGACGTGGTTGTTTTTCACGCCGGCACCGGCCGGAAGGGCAACGCCGTCACATCCGAAGGCGGACGCGTGCTCGGTGTCACGGCGCTGGGTGACACGGTTGAAGATGCCATTGCCAGGGCGTACAAGGCGGTGGGCAAGATATCCTGGAACAAGGTTCACTACAGAAGCGATATCGGTAAAAAGGCCCTGGACCGCATCCATACCTCTCCGGTGGTCAGTATTGTCATGGGAAGTGACTCCGACCTGCCCGTCATGCAGGAGGCGGTATCCATATTGAAAATGTTTGATATCCCCTTTGAGATGACCGTGGCGTCCGCCCACCGAACCCCCGAACGCGCCTCGACCCTCGCATCCACGGCCCGAAAACGGGGAGTCAAGGTCATTATTGCCGGTGCCGGCCATGCCGCCCATCTGGCGGGCGCACTGGCTGCCCAGTCCAGCATTCCCGTCATCGGTGTCCCCATAGACTCATCCTGCCTTCAGGGCATGGATGCCTTGCTGTCAACCGTCCAGATGCCGCCCGGTATTCCGGTGGCAACCGTGTCCATCGGTAAGTCCGGTGCCCGGAACGCAGCCATCCTGGCGGCTCAGATTCTCTCTACCTCGGATGCAAGAATCGCCGAAGAACTCGATCTGTTTAAAGCCCGGATGGCGGCAGACGTCGAAAAAAAGGCCAGGCGACTCGTTTCGGGGATATAGTGGAAAATCCAATACGATCCGATAGCACATACCCCGTCGATCCCGACACACCGGACATGGCAATCGTCAAAGAAGCTGCCGGTCATATAACGGGCGGCGGGGCTGTGATTTTCCCCACACAGGGCCTTTACGGTCTGGGCGCAAATGCCCTGGATTCCCGCGCCGTGGATCGGATTTTTGCCATTAAAAAACGCCCGCCGGAAAAACCGGTCCTGATTCTGATAAACAGCGTATCGGAAATGGATGAATTGGTGAGAGAGATACCTCGCCCGGCCATTAAAATCATGGATGCCTGCTGGCCGGGCGGCGTTACCCTGGTATGTCACGCCAGAGAGACCCTGCCCTCGAATCTGACCGCGGGTACCGGGAAAATAGGTGTCCGCCTGCCGGTGCATCCGGTTGCCCGCCATCTGGTCCGCATCGCAGCCGTTCCCATTACCGGCACCAGCGCAAACCTGTCCGGTCAAGCCGGGTGCGCGGATATTCACGATATCGACCCACGGGTATTCCGGGACGTTGACATGATTCTCGATGCGGGAAAACTCAAAGGGGGGCCGGGATCAACCATTGTCGATGTTACGGTGTCGCCGCCCCGAATCCTTCGGGAAGGAGTGGTGCCCGAAACCCGAATCAGGGAGGTTCTGGCGGACAGGCCGCGATAATATTTCAGAGTAATCGCCCAAAGCCCCTCATCTTCTTATCTTTATAAAAGATAGAGTGAAACGATTCCTGAACTTTAGTCACTTTTGGCACTCGCAGAAGCATATGAGCTCAAAACTCGCCTCCTTGAAACACTCTATCTTTTAATTTGCATGCAATCGCCATAGGTAATATTGTTGACAAGCGGATATGATTCTCCTATAAGAGCTAAAAAAATGCCGGAGTGGTGAAATTGGTAGACGCACGGGACTCAAAATCCCGCGGGGGCGACCCCATGAGAGTTCGATTCTCTCCTCCGGCACCAAAAAACAATCCATCTTAGTCCATGAATGGTTTTAAAACCCGCACCAATAAATGGTTAGCGGGTTTTTTCTTTCCATTACCATCCATAAACATCCATTGACTTCCAGTTAAAAATGAGGGTATAAGAGGGGGTACATACTAAGAGGAATCGAATACCCATATTCATGATGCCCGTTTTTTTTGGAGGTTGGCCATGCCAAAACTTACTGCCGTCCAAATCCTCAAGGCGAAACCTCAAGACAAACCCTACAAGCTGACAGACAGCCATGGTCTCTATCTGCATGTTGCCAAATCGGGGAAAAAAACATGGCGGTACCGCTATAGAATAGCGAATAAAGAATCAACCTATGTTATGGGCGAATACCCGGAAATGACGCTTGAACTTGCCAGAAAAGAGAGAGCAAATTTAAGGGAAATGGTTAAGATGGGAATAAACCCTTCTCAAGAACGAAGGGAAAGAAGGTTAGAAGCCCTTGAAAAAGAAAAAGCTATAAAAGAGGAACAGGGAAATACCTTCAAAGCCGTTGCCCTTGATTGGATAAAGCAGCAGAAGGGGCGATGGAGCAAGGGACATGCAAATGCCGTCCGGGCAACCCTTGAACATGACGCCTACCCTATCATTGGTTCTTGCCCTGTTGACACCATAACCCCACCAATGATTCTTCGAATTATCAGGGAAATTGAGAGTCGTGGATCTCTGGAAATTGCCCATAAGGTCCTTCAACGTATAAATGCCATATTAAGGTATGCTGTCCAAACCGGGTTAGCCACTTATAATCCTGCCGCCGAAATGAAAGGGGTACTGAAAACCCGGAAAGTCGTTCACAGGGCAGCCCTTAGCCTTGAGGAGTTGCCTAATTTTTTATGTACACTTCGTCTGGCCGATATACACATTACAACCAAGTTGGCGTTAAAATTAACCATACTGACTGCGGCCAGAAGTGGGGAGGTCCGGGGTGCAATCTGGGATGAAATCAACCTTGATGATGCAATCTGGCGTATCCCCGCTGAACGAATGAAAATGTCTTCGCCGCATAGTGTACCCTTGTCAAAACAGGCCATGGCAATCATCAATAGGGCAGCTAAACTTTATGGACAAGAGGGTTTAATTTTCCCCGGAATACATTTCCCCCAAAAGAAGCTGTCCGAAAACACGATGCTTTATGCTTTGTATCGTATGGGGTACCACTCCAAGGCAACTGTTCACGGATTTCGGGCAGTGTTCTCAACAATTGCAAACGAATCAGGTTTTGACGGTGATGTAATTGAAAAGGCTCTTGCGCATGAAGAACGTAACCGGGTAAGGGCCGCATATCACCGGAGCGAATATCTGGAGCAAAGGAAAGAACTGATGCAATGGTGGGCGGACTACCTTGACCAACTAGAAGCTCAAGCTAATAACGATCCAATTACCAACGAAGGATAATCAATCAATACCAGTATTTTGATTTCATTTTCTGAATGGTGAAAATATGGCAAAAGAAAAACCATTATTTGTTGCACTAAGTGAGTCCGATAAAAAGAAGATTGAAGGTATTGTGGGGCCGAAACATGTCGATTGTGTTGAGGATGCAATACTGGCCTATGATTATAGGGTACCGCATTTTAAAAATCGACCAACTATTCCACAACTGAATAAAACCTTTGGGGAGGTTAGAAAATCCATTCTTTCTCTGAAAAACCTATTGGGCAACGCAGTTGTCTGTGACTATTTGTTTGGAATAGCAAATGAACATTTTACCGATGATGACGGGAAGAAAACCCTTTTCGAGTCCTCCCCTTTTCTTATCGATAAGACTCGACGGTTTCAACTTCTTGAGGTTCTGGAAGAACTGGACAAGGTATTAAAAGCCTCTATTGATCAGCAAAACCCCGGACCGGGTAAACCGAAGGGGCAGAAGGATGAAGCAGTCCACAAATTACTGGATAATTTATATCAGTGCTGTAAATCTGCAAATGATAAACCTCTAACAGTAAAAAAGGGCAATAAGCTTGAACGTCTCGTTGAGGTTCTAAATCCCCCGTTATGTTTAGGTGGCAACCTTCCTTTTTTGATTAGAAAAGTGATAGAGAGGAACAGTAAAAAGTAGTGCCGATCAGACAAACACAAATAACACCCTAATATTGTAACTGATATTAATTACCCCCTAACGAATAAGGATAGATCGTGAGAGCGGAGCGATCCACGATCTTATCCTGGGTTGGACAAGCCCGTCGGGATTTGAGTAGTGACCTTTATATAAGAAAATATCTTTTTTGACGGGAGGCAGGTGTACCCCCAACATGGGGGAGAGAATTTCTAAGGGCGAGCAGGATCATTAAGCCTTCAGAGAGGCTTTGCGCGGGCCTTTTATGTCATGGCATTTTTCAGTTCCTCCTGTGCTTATATTTACAGCGAGCCATTGCCGTTTGGTATGCTACCCTGGCGATCGTATCTTCGAACTGACACCCAGTATTCGCATGGGCGCCTGACATGCCGGGCACTTAAAGACCGGCCGGGGACGTGCATCTCGGGCTTGAATCATAACATGCAAAACCAATTGAACGAGTTTCAGTAGCTTTTTGGCATTACCGTGGAGAAAACCATAGTCCCTGACCCGACGAAACCCTTTTGGCAAAACATGCTGCAAAACGAGCCAAAGGAAGTCTTCTCCTTTGGCAGTTCGGTAACGGGTTTTACCGGTACGGCTTTCGGTGTATTTAAATGTGATGTCACCGTTTTGGTTCGAGACGATATTTCTTTCACTGATGACGCCTCGGTATAGGTACCGCGATAAATATTTCAGAGCGGGCAGCCCTTTTCCGATGTGAGTACAGTGGGCAACCCACTTTTGAGGCACCGAATCGGGCAAAGAAAGGCCTGCTTGGGTTAACATCTCCAGGAAACGGGCACGAAACACTCTGGCCAGAGCGAACTCGTTGAAGAGATACTTGCTTTTTTTCTTCTTCCATTGTTTCCTGGTCTTGTTTACACCGCCGCCCGGCACCACGACATGAACATGCGGGTGATAATCCAGGCGACGGGTATGAGTATGCAGGACTGCGGTCATGCCGATGCTTGCGCCAAGATTTTTGGGATTAAGCCCAAAGTCCTTCAGCGTGCCGGAAGCACACGCAAAAAGGGAGTTGTAAACGAGGGTTTGGTGATCCCATGCCAGGAGCCTTAGCTCGTAGGGGAGTGTAAAGGTTGCCATGAAGTACTCAACCGGCAACAACTTGGTTTGCTGTCGGTCCAGCCAGAGTGAAGTTTCATGGTTCTGGCATTGCGGGCAGCTTCGATGTCCACAGGAACAAGGCCGCAGTGCGGCAAGACCGCAGTCCTTGCATTGTAATAGTAATTGTTCGGCCTCCTGTGTTCGACATCTGCGGATTGCATTGATTGCGCGGAAATGCCCCGGTAGAAGCCGGGGACTGTATTTCGCGATAAAGGCATCGTGGTATTCATCGATTATAGAGGCAAGCTGCATGATTATTTCCTCCTTAAATCGACGTGGAGTGTATCGATCAATTCGTTAATGACTTTAGCGGCATTCTGTTTGACGGTATCAGTCAGTTGAGTGTAGCGAGCGGTGGTTTCGGGACTGCTGTGGCCGAGGATTGACTGGATATAACGGAGGTCTAAGCCTTTTTCCAACAGATGAGTTGCAAATGAGTGCCTCAGGGAGTGAATAGAGACTTTTTTTTTATGCCACACTCGTCAACCACGGCTTTCATTGCGGCTTGAGTACCGCCGCGATCCATATGGGTGGTGGCCTTTTGGATGCGCTCGGGCGAACCCACGGCATTGGGGAATAACCAACAACGGTTGCGATGTTTCCACCATAAGGCGCGTAGTGCCTCACAGGTCAGATCCGGCAATGGGACGAAACGATCTTTGTGTCCCTTGCCACGCCGGATATGAACCTGTTTACGCTGAGCGTCGATATCGCCTACTTGCAAGGAGAGGGCTTCCGCCAGGCGTAAGCCCATGGAATAGGTTGTCAGCAGAAATACCCGGTATCGCAGGTTGCGTGTCGCGCCGATCAATTTTTCAACTTCGGCAACGGTGAGGATATCCGGCAATGAGCGCACTTTTGGGGCCTTGACGATATTAAGCCACTGCCAATCTTTTTTGAGGACATGTTTCCAGAAAAACTGCAACCCGACACGATCAATCTTGACGGTACTCCAGGAGTGGGATTTCACCAAATCGGAAAAATATTGTTCTCGTTGTTCCAAGGACAATTTGTCCGGACAACAATCAAAATGTTCACTGATCCGGCGGACGGCGCGCGAATAAGCCTCAATTGTCTTTTGACTTTTGCCCTGGAGTTTGAGAGAACGTAAATGTCGTTGATAAAGCTTGTCAAATCGGTTCTGTTCAGATTTTTTCATGGTATACCTCCTTTTGATTTATGACGCCCGGGATTGGGCAATCCAGAGAGGTATACACTGTTATGAGATTTTTTTCCGCCGCGTAGCGGCTTCGTCCAACAATCCAACTCAAATCATTTTAAACCAGCGCTGTTATTACAGTTTCGGCTTTTTTTATCCTACCTATTTTATATCAGCAGCATCAACAAGCCCTATATGGTAATCTGCGAGCGATTACGGAAACAACCAAATTAACAAAGGAGGATGCTATGAGTAGACTTATTCGCAGACCAGAAGTAGAGTACATCACCGGGCTCAAGAAATCGGCCATATACAAGAGAATTAAAGATGGCAAATTCCCAAGTGCTGTTAAGCTGGGAACAAAACATGTTGCGTGGAAGTCAGAAGAGATTCAGAAATGGATTACAAGTAGGCAGCGGGTGAAATGAATAGTAATATTTCAATGTGAGTTTAAAGCAAGTATGGCAAGGACCAGAAAATGAAAGGGATGTATTATGACACAAAAAAATAAGGGGCAGATCGCTATTGCTGCAGAATCAGCCCCTCAGGAAAACACTGATGTAGACCATATCAATTGGTTGGAAGGAGATCAACAAGAACTATCGAAGATCATTTCCTTTCCCAGTGGATATCTATTTCCTAAGGACAATATAAATAGCGTAGTAAATTCCATTTGCTTAGAAGCTAAAGAATACATTGATGATATTAAGAATCTGTCTAAAACCGCTCTGCGTAAAAAATATCCCCTTACTTATAATCGCTGGCGAAATATGAAGCAGAGAAAAAAGAAAGGTGCAATCATTCATCAAGACTTTGATGACTTCGGAGATTTTCTACGAATAATGGGACCCTGTGAAAAAAAAACTACACACTGGATCGGGTAGATAACTCTGATCCTGAATATGCTCCCGGTAAAGTTGAATGGCGGGATAAATATGCTCAGAACTCCAATAAGGGTAATAATGTGTACCTCACCCATGATGATGGCCGATGCTACACAATTGCCCAATGGGCCAAAAAAACGAACCAGAAGTCCTCCACACTGTATAAACGGCGTGAATATGGTTGGAGTGATATGGAGATAATCACCGGCATAAGAGAGGGGTTAAAGCTGTCTGTAACTGATAATCCTTTCCCGCCTAAATTCCGGGATTATTGGGAAGGTTCTTATTTAAATAGTGTGGGGTGTGGCTACAACGGAACCAGATTGGATTTTCTTAATGAAAAATGCACAGAGTCCGCTGCCATTTTTAGAAAGAAAGCCATCGAACTTGATAACCAGATTGTATATTTGCCTGAAGGGGAAGAACGCACGGATTTGCAAGCCAAATTAGACTACTTAAATGAAGGTTACCAAAAATATATAAAAACTGTTCAGGAAACACAATTCCAGATCGATTATGAGCATAAAAAATCAACCTATATTTCAAAAGGAAGCACAAAAGAGATAAGGATGCAAATGGCAAAACACTTTGAAAAAATGGTTCCAAGGCCAAATTACACCATAAATAAACCTAAAGTATGATTGTGCGGTAGGCATTCTTATTTTTTGGGGTTGGGCTGGCAACAAATCGTGTGATAGCTGATTGATGTTATTGTTGCCTGCCTGCTCCCCCATCAGTTTTTACAAAATGGTTTCTGAATGAAGAGTCGATTTCGATTGCAATCAATTGCAGTCTTGCATGGGTGTCCCCTTGGTTGGATCGGTTTAGTAACAGGCTTTTATAATGGGAAGGCGAAGATACAACGAATTAAAAAACGGTGCATTGGATGGTTATGAGGCATTTTAACAAATATTTGGAGGTGAATAATGGAAGGAATAACCAAAGAAGATTGGAAAAAATCAGGGAAGCCATTAGAGGAATTTTTAAATATTGACGATGTAATTGAAAACGACTTTGTCATATATATTTCTAACACATTCCCAAATTTAACTTGGAATCAAAGGACGCTGCAATTGGGGAAAGTTTCAGAAAAAAATGGACGGCCCTTGTACCCAACCATTGAATTCCAGCGTAGTGGGTTCTGGACTATGAGGGGTTAAAACCCCGCCACAAAAATTATTTTCCCATTCCTCCGGGATTTTTTGTTGATCCTGAATGCGAAAGCAGAATGGTTGATTAATTTAGCGTAACATATCCAATTTATTTAATTTTACCCCGTGTTAACTTAAATCGTTGTTTTTTTGCATTGTTTTTGATACATGATCAAATATTTGAATCATTTATCATATTTAAAATAATCATTTCGAAAAAAGTGTCAAAATGTATGCATTCTATTCCAATACAATATTCTTTATATGCACTTAAAAGGTATCATTTATGAAAATTATTGAGCCTAGTCATGAAATCCAACACATGCGAGATGGTTCAAGTATCTTAAAGGATATAGAGCGTGCAGGTAGAACATGCTATAAATCTGAAGACCATATCACAGAAGAATCCTCACTTAGCTTCGTTAAAAAAATTTTGCTTTCTGGGCATCATAGCGTTATCGAGCATTCACATATTACCGTCAAATTCATTTGCGATAGAGGTGTGACTCATGAGTTAGTAAGGCATAGATTGGCTTCCTACAGCCAAGAGAGCACACGATATGCCAATTATTCTAGAGACAAATTTGGGGGTGAGATAACCGTAATAAAACCATTGTTTTGGGATGAGGATTCTCCTGAATATATCACTTGGAAAAATGCTATGCTGGATGCTGAAAGTGCTTATATGCAATTAATTAATTCGGGCGCACCACCAGAACAAGCAAGAAGTGTTCTGCCTAATAGCTTGAAAACAGAAATCGTTGTTACCTGTAACATTCGTGAGTGGAGACATATTTTTTTATTAAGATGTTCAAAGGCTGCTCATCCTCAAATAAGAGAAATCATGATTCCCTTACTAAAAGACTTCAATTCTTTTATACCAATTCTTTTCGAGGATATTATGCAAAAAGTAAATGAGACCTTTTCATAATGATCTCTGCGAAATTGCTTCACCTTGGTGACTTTCATTATCCGGACAATTGGAAAATAGATCTTATCGATCTAAAAGACAAATGTTTTCCAAAAGGAATCCCCGCTGCTATTTCTCAAAATCCTCTACGAAGTGTTTTAAAAAAGCTTTCTTCTTTTGACAAGGATGAGTTTGATAGCATTTTTTTTTGTGGAGATTTAACATCTTACGGAGATATTGATGCCTATGGAAAATGTGCATTACATATAATTAATGCTTTATCGCTAAACAAAGGATCAAAAAACGTTAACAAAACCCATGTAGTTGCAGGGAATCATGATATTGACCGTTTATCAGTTAATGAAGCAAATTCCATTTTAGAAAAATTTAATTGTTTAGAAATTACTTGGTCAGAGTTAGAAGCCCCCATTTTTTCAAATCAGGGAAATAATATTTTCAAAATTATAAAAAACGGCAAACCAGTTTTATCTCTTTTTTTTATGAATTCCTGCATTGCTTGTGGTGAAAAACGGTATATACCTCAAGCATATAAAAAAAGCTATGAAGCTTTATTAAGCGCTTCTGAAGGGGCAGACCCAAAATCTATTTTTTACGAAGTACTTGATACACCAGCATTTTTAACTGACGAAATAGATGCTTACTCATATAATTTAGATGAATTGCCCGCAACTTGCTTGCCAGCAATAATTGCACACCATAATATTTTACCCCAAAAAATACCACGAATTGCACTTTACTCTGACGTTCTTAATGCTGGTCTTCTAAGAGGACGATTAGAAGCTAGTGGTCGACCAGTATTATATTTTCACGGGCATATCCACTCTCAGGAAATCGAAGTAATAAGAAACGAGAAAAATGGGGGTGAGAATGTCATTCTAATCTCTGCGCCTCAAATCATAGAAGGATTTAACATAGTTTGGGTAGAGTTTAATGATGATATGCTTCCTTTAGGATGCAAGATTGATTTATACAACTTGTCATCAACAGGAGAGATCGAAAAGACAAAAAGAGTAAAGATCTCCTTTGTCAATTCAAAGACTTTCAACCTAAAGGGCTCAAAAAAAGCTGTTAATCTTTTAGAAAATATTGGCACTAATGAGCTATTTTTTTTAGATTTTCATAAAAAGATACAGAGTTCAATTCCACGATTATCTAAAAACAAACTATCAGATTTATTGCAAGAACTTTCATGGTTTGATTTAATTTCCATAGAAAATGTGGAACATGAGTTTAGACATTGGAGAATAAAGAGGATTAATTAATGAAAGCAAAGTCTCCATTTACTAAATTTCGTTTTGAACACGAACGAATTAATCTATACCATTTAGATGAGGATATTTTAAAAGCGCTTGAAGAAGAGATTCCAACTTTTCTAGTGGGAACTAGAGGCACTGGCAAAACGACTCTTCTTAATGCTCTGAGCTGGCGAGAAAGGTTATATAATAATAATCTTAAGCAAGCTCTTAAGAAAAAGATTTTTGATAAAAATTATATTGGGATTTATTTAAAATTATCCGAATCTCAAACGGGACTTATTCACAACTGGCTTTCTCCTACTAATATCGACCTTTAGGTCCTCAGAAAAAAATAACTATCCCAAAATCGGCTGAGGGGCTATAGAGAAAAAATACTTTTCCAAACCCTCTATTCCGGCCATCCTTTTCTGGATAGGCCTCATTTGCTTTTTAGATAACCGAACGCCTTTTTTATACACTTTGCGGATCAATCTGACTGTTGACGGAACAATACCTTTATAGGTCATTGTTCGAGCGAGGCCCAAAGTTTTTTCAATGGATGTCAGCAACTCGCCCCGCCAATGATTTTCCAAAACACCCCATAGCCGTTCAATCGGGTTGTATTTGCTGTGATATGGCGGATAATACGCCAACTCAATTGTAATCATAGCCTTGTCGCTGAGTTCCACAAGCCTTTTCAACCATTGTGTACGTCTGCCGCTACACTCAGGTCCATTATCTGCATTGATAACAAGTCGTTTCACCCTTGGAAAACGTTTGGAAAGCTTTTCCCACAAGTCTTCGATCCGGTCAGCCATGAAATCCGCTGTAGCCGGACCAACAGAAAACCAGAGATGACTTTCACACAACTCCGGCAGAAAAATCCCAAACGGGGTTATCGTCTCTTCAGCTTCGAAATCGTGATCCGATGCCTTTTGCTCAATTCGGTTCTTGCCGCCTCGTGAAAAGGGTCCGATTTTGACTGCCGCTTTGCAATCTATCGAAATGCGTATCGTTTCAGGATCGTTATCGGCTCTCTTATTTACAGCAAACACAGTTTCGAAAACGGAGTCCGTTTCCGGAAGTTTCTTTTGCGGCTTGCATTTTTTAACTCGTTGGGGCCGAAAACCAAGATCCAACAGCTTGTTTGAAATTGTCCTTTCAACCGGCAAGTCTGACGGATTATACGATTTATCCTCTATCAAACGCCGTATTATTCCTTTGGCGGTTAACGGACTGTATATTCGGGTGCTGCGAAAGGTGGGATCTGTTTGAGAAACCGGATTTACGATATCTTTAATATCATCAAGCAAATTGGGAAAATGATGCTCAATTCGTTTCCGCCCTCGGGCATGAAATCGGTCAACTGTTTCAACTCCGTTGTCAATTTCCTTTTGCCCTTTACGGATAGTCTTACGGTTCCATCCCAAGATGCTTTCGGCCAGCCTTTGCCCCCCTCGCCCAATGAGGTTGACGACCTTGGCCATATACTGCCTACGACTACTACCCTTAAGGGCAGCAGCAGTGTTTTTCCATAACTCGTAATCCTCTATATCGTAGTGTTTTTCCGGTTGATCAACATGTCCCTCTTATACTATTTTCCCATTTCTTTTTCCACCCCGTTTTGGGATACTTTATTTTTTCTGCGGACCTTATAATTCATACAACTCATTGTATATAGATTTACTCTGGATTGAAGATTTTTTTAATGCACTTGAGGAATTGATGGTTGAAGGTTACTTCCGATGTAATATTAGCACTGAAAAGAAATTCATAAAAAACATTTTTAGTAATAATTTTAGCTTTGCTTCTGACATTGGTTTGAAAATTCCTGTAACGATAATTGATTTTTCAATATTTATCAACCAATTCAGAAAAAAATTGGAGAATTTTGCAATAAAAAAATCCGACCCACTCTGTCTTATTGATTATATACACCCCCATTCTGTTGGATACCTTGGTAGAGAATTAGCTAAAGAGCTGACTTCATTTTGTGAGCGTTTTCAGCAAAAAGGCTCAGGAGATTGGTATATTAAGGTCTGTTTTGATGAAGCTGAATTTTTAGAAGATAATCAGAAAACTCTAATTAATAGCATTGTAAGGCTCTCAACTAGCTATTTGTTTTTTATTATTTCATATATATCTGACATTGAGAAGATGTCGGAAACCACTTTATCTAACTTAACCTTGGGAAGTGCTGACCGCAAAATTATAGATCTTGATAATATGGATAATTCTCGCTTTCGAAGCTTCGCTGAAGGCGTATCTAAAGTTAGAGTTAATGCAGTACTTAAAGACATAAAATCTCAGACTTCTGTAAAAAATTTCAACCTAACACATTTATTAGGTAAGCTTAATTTAAATTATTTGTTAAAAAAATCTTTAAATAAATCTGAGAATAAAGACTTCTCGAAAAAGTGGCTCAAAATATCTGAAGACTATCAAATGAGCCCATTTTTCAAGGGTGACAGCGATGAAGACCTATCCAGTACACCTCCTATTTACCAATCCTACCTGATTGAAAAACTGAATATAAAGCTACCAACTCCAGACGATCCAAACTGGGCAAGAAGGAAACAGGAAAGTGCCGAAATCAGAAAAAGAAATGTTTCCGCTTATTTATGTATGTGTGACGAAATGGGACATGAACCATATTTTGCCTACGATAGAATGGTTTTACAAATGAGTGACAAATGTATAAGAGATTTTTTAAGACAGATGGACAATATTTTTAAAAAATCCAGAAAAAGTATAGAAAAATTTATAACAGCTAAAAACATTTCTGTTGAAATTCAGAATCAATCACTCAAAAATGCTAGCCATGAGAAGAAGGATTTTATAAAAAGATCTCTCCTAAAAGCTCCTAATGAAATCGAAAGATTAATTGATGGATTAGCACAAATCACAAGTTCAATGCATGCTAAAAATGGTATTACCTCTTTGAAAACTCATGAAAGAGGTATTTTTGTATTAGATACTAATAATATCACCCAAGGAAATAATTCTGAAATTCTTGAGTTAATAAAACAAGCTGGTGAGGCTGGTTATTTGAAAATCAGAAAAGGATATGGGAGTCCATGGAAATTTCAGGTACACGCATCCTTAGCGGCTGCATATTTCTTTTCCTATCGTGGCTCTCATAATGAAGTTAAAATATCCATTAGGGACCTAAAGGATTTAGCATTTTCATACGACGATGAGGAACACAAGAAAAAAATAAAATATCTACTCAGTCGTGTTAGTCCGAATGATCCTAATGCTGATTCAAAACAAAAAAGCTTATGGTAGAAACCATGGTACAAAAAAAGACATATTCAACAGGTTTTTTATCTGGCGTATCAACCAAAAGCACAAATATTGTTGATACAGTAGAAAATTATTATGACATTGCATTATATTGCTCAAGTTGGGATAAAAGGAGTATCTCTATATGCTCTAATGATCATTTGAGTTCAAAATTTAGCCTTGTAATCCTATTCCATAAAAAAGATAGATATGGATTTAGAGATAAGCACGATGAAATTATCACCACATATGCTAAAAGTACCTCAGAAAGACAAATCTACTTTCGTGAAGATTCAGTATCTGTCGAGTTATTAGGGGGTAAATTACAAGAGGCTATTTTAGATATTTTTAAAAAGAAGGGGAAGAGCCTAAAGATATTTATTGATATTTGCAGCCTACCAAGGTTTTATTTGGGACTATTAATGGGTTTCGTTTTTAAGAATGAACTCGTGAGTAGTGTCACACTCTTTTATGCTGAAGGCGATTATAAGAATAGTGGATTTCAACCAAATGATTATGAATTTACGACCGGACGCTGGAAACTAATCAAAATACCTATGCTTGAGGGTAATAATGATCCTTACAAACGTAAATTCACATTTATTTCAGTTGGTTTTGAGGGGACAAAAACACTTCAAATGGTTGATGGAATTGACCCTGATAGAATCGCTATTCTATTTCCAGACCCAGGGTTCTCTAAAGAATACACGAATACAACAAAAAAACAAAATTCCGACCTTATAAAAGAATACAATATACCTAAAGACAATATTATTAAAGCACCTGCTGGTAATGCAATACTAGCATGGAAAGCACTCAATGAAGCTTCGATTGAAAAACCAAATGATGAAAACACCTTTTATCTTTGTTGTGGAACGAAACCACATTCATTAGCACTTGTATTAAATTCAATATCTAAAGACTACCCGACTGTAATGTATAGATTGCCAGATGGACATCCTTTCGCAGATATTGAGCCAAATGGGATTTTTTGGGGATTTAAAATTAACGACTTAACCTCTCCCCCTGGCCTTTAGACTATCACATTCGAGTGAGGTTTTAAAATGATACCCTTTCTAAGATGGGCCGGGGGGAAACGCTGGTTGACAGATAAAATATCGCCACTATTAAGAAGTCTCCTTGGAGAATCAAATGGAACATATTATGAACCTTTCCTTGGATCCGGAGCAATTTTCTTTAGCATAGCTCCTAATAAAAGCGTTTTGTCAGATATAAACAAAAACTTAATTAATTCTTATACTTGTCTTAAGGAAGATTGGTCTAAGGTCCAGAACAAAATGACTAAGTGGTCAGTTGATCGAGGCACTTACTATTTTGTTAGAGATTATAAACCCAAAAATAAATTTGAATGTGCTGCACAATTTATCTGGTTAAACAGAACTTGTTATGGCGGGCTATATAGAGAAAATAAAAGCGGAAAATTTAATGTTCCATTTGGGGGAGGTTCTCGGTCTCCAGAATTATTGTACAAAAACAATATACTAGAAAGAGTTAGTCAAATACTCAATAACGATGTAAAATTAATAAGCAGTGATTTTCAATCAGCCGTAGCTAGTGCCAAAAGCGGTGATTTGATTTATTGCGATCCAACTTACACAAATATTAAACGTAATCAATTTGACAGGTATGGAGCAAGCATCTTTTCCTGGAATGATCATATTAGGTTATCAAAGGTCGCCTATAGTGCTTTTCAACGTGGAGTTACAATAATTATTTCGAATGGCTTATATGATGATTTGATTTCTCTCTATCCAAATGCCTACTATATTGTTCTTAATCACAAAAAATCGATGGGTAAAATACTTGCACATGATAATAATGGGTATGAATGTCTATTTATTTTAGATCCAAAAGGTAGAAAAAGCTTTTGGAACAAGATTGGAGATGTAAAGACAAACAAATTCTCTATTTAAATTATTCGATCTATATCTTTTTATTGACATTTAAATTGACATTCAAGAGATACGATTGTTTGATGGGGTATTATGTTTCAAGTGGAAATAACGTGATTGTTTCAAACCGTGAAAATAAATTGGAGAAGCCGATGGGAACCTGCTTCATGCTGATAAATGTCTTACATTTGCTAAAAGCGGGTACATTTAAATCATATTAATGTAATAATTACCTAACATACTATAATAAAATGATATTTTCAATTTTATTCGGCTCTCTCCTCCGCACCACATAAAAAATAAAGGAGTTAACCATTACTGGTTAGCTCCTTTTTTTTTGCCTAAATTGGCGATTGTGCCCAGAGTTGTGCCCATGAGCAAGTCAAGATATATTTCAGTTTACCCCTCTCTCATACCCAGACGCAACACGTATTTGATCCCAACCATAGCTCCACCTTGATCAAGTGAGGGCGTTTTACGGGATCTTCCGAACGGTATCCACTGAAGTTTCTTGGCGGCCTCTGTTTGGCTTCATGATGTCCAGAAGTTCTGCCACGAGAAAAATAAAGATAGGTGTAAAAATGTTTGTCAGCAAAAAAACGAAAAGTGTAATTTTTATTTACATTATTTCCATCTACTTCTTAATCCCAAACCTTTTTAGAAATTGATGCTTGACAAAGCACCACGATGCCGTTTAACTGGGAACGTCGTTACAGGGAAAGCATCAACCCCTGTTGTTTTGTTCCACCATCCCAGAACACATAACCTTACTTAAAATATCAAAATAGAAGCAGTGTAGACGCACCCCTAAATCCAGCGTCTTGATGCAAGTTGTTGCAGTACGAGAACACAGAACAGAGCTGAATTAGTTATTGCTGAACAGTTGGCCTTGCACTTCATTCCAAGGGAGGAACACGATGAACGCTCGAAGTCGGACGGTTTGCATGGTGGTTACGATTGTTTTTTTAATGATATTTTGGATGGTATTCCCTGGCTTCAGCCTGGCAGATGATGAATCGAAAGGCAGTGGTGAACTAATCGCTGTTGCTTCAGACACGTTAAATGAAATTGGTAACGGTATTGCACCGGTTGTCCAATCTGGTGTTGATGATGGAGATGCTATGTCAGAGGGCGGTGCCTCAAAGGATTCATCCCAGAAAGATGAAAGAAAGCTAAAGCAAGTCAAGAGAAAAGAGTCGGCTGAAGAGGATTCGAGCGAAACGGATACTACCCGAAGTGTAGCTTCCACAGGGGGAACTGGTGATGAAATAGATGGCGGTGTGTATTCAGTTCCAACAGCCGTCGATCAAGTGTTCACTGGCGCAGCCGTCTACAACATACCCATTGTGGTGCCACCGGGCCGGAAAGGGGTCCAGCCCAATCTTGCCTTGACCTATAACAGCTATACATCGAACGGATGGATCGGTGTGGGATGGGATCTTGAAATCGGGAGTATCGAGAGATCTACCAAGCGAGGTATGAATTACACCGCGAACGACTATGTGTCATCACAGGGCGGCGAGTTGGTCGCACGTAGTGACTGGGGAACGAACTACTACGGTGCAAAGGTGGAAGAAGCTTTCAGTAAGTATTATCTTAATAGTTCGACAGGGGGCTGGGAGATTACAGCGAAGGATGGCAGAAGATATTTTTACGGTAGCACTGTCGCTTCTCGGCAGACAAATAACTGGGGGACGTCCAAATGGTGTCTTGACAGAGTGCAGGATACCAACGGGAATTACATGACTGTAAGCTATACAAAAGATCAAGGTCAGATTTATCCGTCACGAATCGATTATACCGGAAACGACGGCCTTTCAAGCACTAAATCGGTTAATTTTATATTCGAATATCGCCAGGATCAACTGATTTCTTATAAAACCAAGAGTGAAGTTATTACTGTGAAACGGCTAAAATGTATTAGAACATATGCCAATGGCATGCTTGCCAAGGAATACGGATTAACATACGAGAGCAATGCAGCTAACGGACGTTCCAGGCTTGTTTCAGTTCAGGAGAAGGGGGCTGATGGTGAAACAACGATCTCTGCCACGGATTTCACATGGTATGGATGCGACTTTACTGAAAGCAGGCCGTTTCAATACACGAATTCGAATCGATATTTGCTTGATAGTTTTGATAGTAATGAGGTTAGGATGCAACCACCAATGTTCGCTGATATTTATGGGTATGGATCAAAAAGTATTGCGAGTTTATATGCTAGTTATGAGCAATTATTGTCCGGGGAAATGGGGTATGTAGTGCGCTGCAGGTTGAACCAATCCTATCACCCTCCGATCAGGACCCTAAAATACCTGCCCCTGCGGCACTCGCCATACCTCTCTAAGATCTGGGCAAAGTTTGGGGATGTAAATGGTGATGGTTTCGATGATTTGATATATTATATTCCCACCATACCTGGAGATCCTGATAGTGGACTCCATAAAATTCTTTTATCCAATTCTGGCGGTTTGGGAGATACGCCTGTCAATCTTGGGATTGGATCTGCAGATGACCGGAAAGCTTTGGTAGGTGATTTCAATGGCGATGGTAAGCCGGACCTTTTACAGGTTGGTCATAACGAGTTTTATACGTATTTTGGAAATGGTGAAGCTACATTCTTTGATTCCCCGATTGTTAGTAATCCTCTCGGCATTGCTTATGATACTGGTACATTTAGTGTGATCGATGCAAATGGGGATGGAATTGACGATGTCCTTTTGAAGGGCGTCCGTTCTGGCATCCGACTTTCAAATGGTGACGGGATGTTTACAGGGTATATAAATGTTCCTTATACCGCACAAGGTTTTGGGGACATTAATGGTGATGGGTTCCCAGATATGGTTACTGTTCCAAATGCATCGGAAGCTTCCATATATTTTGCTACCGGAAATAATTCATACGTTTTAAAAAATCATATTTTATCAATCGATCATATGCCACAAGGAGTGGGCAGTATAAACGGAGCAAGTCTGGCTGATGTAAATGGTGATGGACTGTCTGATCTCATCCTGTCCTTTACAGGGCAGTATGATTTATATGAGATATGTTTTTCAAAAGGTGATGGTACGTTTCTTGTGGCGGAAACATTAGGACCGGTTCCAAACACCTCTTTTTGCTGGTGTGATATTGGTAGTGTTAAAAAAGCGGCATTAATTGAATACGGATCACATGATATTTACGACACCTTTGCTCCAATTGAAGGACCGGCGGATCATCTGAAAACGGTTACCAATCCTCTTGGTGGTACCACAACCGTAAGCTATTCCACTTCACGCATATATTCGGATAACAGTACGCTTTATACTATGAACCCGGTATGGAAAATTGTCACTGATGACGGGAACGTAGTTTCTCAAACACAATATTCATATAGCGGCGGGATGTACGATTATGAATCCAGGGAGTTCTGGGGTTTTGAAAGCATCACCAAGACCAATCCGGACGGAAGCAAGGCGCAAACGTGGTATCACCAGGACCCGTTTCTAAAAGGAAGAGCTTACCGGGTCGAAGTGAAAGATCCTACTGAAAACATTCTAAAGAGACGGATCTTATCTGGGATACCTATCCGGTGTCACCAGACACCTTTGGCTTTGTGAAACTCAGTTCCAAGCGTACGACATTCGAAAACACACCATCTCTTTATTCGGATACGGAAAACACCTACGACAACA
>CAXXKH010000040.1:0-31525 GCA_963677545.2 Desulfobacterales bacterium
TTCTTGCGGGCAGTGCACCTTCCGATGAGCGACTGCACCTGGCGGTGGAATCCGCCGGCGGCAACGTGGTGGCGGAACTCGGCGATTTCGCCGCTTTCAGCGCCCAATTGCCCTTATACCCGAAGATGGTTCGTGTGCCGCTCTGGCAGCACATTACTGCTCATTGCCCATGGCCCGAGAGCATTTATCGACAGGGCGGAGGTGACACTGGCCTGTGCCCGGAACGCACAGGTCGATGGTGTGATTCTATGGCTGCTCGAGCAGGAGGAGGCGGTGGTCTGGGATGTGCCGGCGCAGGCAGAAAGCGCTCGCTTCGGCAGGTTATACCGACCTTTCCCTGGTGCGTCGATGCTGGGATGCTTCCGACGGGGCGTTGGATGACATCGTCTCTTTTACAAAGGATCTGAAACGGCAGGTATGATATGGCATATTTAAACGGACATCGTGTGCTGGCACTGGAAACCGCTTACGATAGCGCGCTGGCGCGATTTTTTGTATCCTTGGGTGCTGACGTCGTAAAAGTGACATGCGAGGATATGAAAGAGAACATTTCTGGCGCCTCGTTCTTGATGGAGCAGTTCGGGCTCTCGCGGCTCGCCGAAAAGGGATGGTCGCGGCAGCGTATCGAACAGGATGCGCCGAAGCTGGTTCATGTCTCTGTTACCACCTTTGGCAGTGAAGGGCCTTACGCCGGCTGGAAAGGTGGCGAATTGATTGCATCGGCAATGTCGGGGGTGCTTCTGCCCACCGGTGATTCGGACCGGGCGCCGGTGAAGGAAGCACTGGATGCCTGTAGCTTTCACGCCGACATGGTGGCGGCCGCCGGCGCACTGGCGGCGCATTATGAACGCGACACCAGCGGACTTGGACAGCATGTGGATGTGTCGGTCCAGGAGGTGGCGTTGTCGCGCCAGTTCAACAATGTCCTTGGCTGGCAGTTTGATGGACGCAAACTGCATCGCGCTGGTGGTGCACTCAATTACGGCAATGCCACAGTACGCTGCATCTGGCCGCTTTCCGACGGCTGGTGTTTTCACTCGCTGATGCCGGGACGGTTCGGCGCTCCCGCCAACCAGGCGTTGAGCGACTGGATGGATGAAGCCGGGTTTCCCAATCCGTTTCGTGGCACCGACTGGCTCAAATACGACCGATCCCTGGACATGGCGATCCGTGCCGAATGGGAAAAAGCGATCGAGGCTTTTTTCAGAACCCGCACGGAGCATGAGATAGCAACCGAAGGGCGAAAACGCGGCATCAACGCCACCGTGGCTGCAGATCCGGGGGATGTGACGATGGAGCCGCACCTCGCGGCCCGGAATTTCTGGCGGGAAGAGAACGGGCTTCGTGTTCCGTCAAGATTTGTCCGGATTCATGTTGCCGAACCCGTCCCCCAGCGATCTTCCGGCGCAAACATCGAAAACGGCGATCAAAAGATTACCGGCAGCAGGCCGGGTCCCCTTGCCGGTGTTCGGGTTCTCGATTTTTCCTGGGCTTTGGTGGGGTCCGTCACTACCAAAACAATGGGGGATCTGGGTGCTGAAATCGTCAAGGTCGAAAGCCGTTCGCGTCCCTGCCTGTCACGGATCGATGTACAGGTGTCGGTATCGAAACGCGGCAGCTTTGACGATAAGCCCATGTTTTCGCATCTCAACAGCTCGAAGTACAGCCTCGCCCTGGATATGAAAAAACCGGAAAGCCGTGAAGTCCTGACTCCGCTGATCAAGTGGGCCGACGTGGTGGTGGAAAACTTTTCTCCGGGCACCATGACCAAGCTCGGCCTGGACTATGCGGCGTTGAAGAAAATAAACCCGGGTCTGGTGATGGTATCGGGCAGCGTGTACGGCCAGACCGGCCCCTTTGCCCAGGAGTGGGGGATAGACGGTACCGGTGCCGCCTTGTCCGGCCGCACCTATATGACCGGATGGCCGGACCGGGATCCGGTGATTCCCGTGGTGCCGTTTGGGGATGTCATCTTACCGTATGCAATGGTGGGGGCGGTGGGCGCTGCCCTGCAGTATCGACGCGAAACCGGTCGCGGCGGGTACATCGATGCCTCCATGTATGAGATCTGTGTCCAGCAGATGCATGACGCGATCCTTCAGGTCCAGCAGGGGGATGCACCGCGACGCATGGGCAACCGGGACTCGCGCCTTTTCCACCAGGGGGTCTACCCGGTATCCGGGGAAGACCGGTGGGTCGCTATCAGTCTGGATAGCGAGGTAAAATGGCAGCAGTTTCGGGAATTTGCCTCCCTGCCGGAAGCGGAAGGCGCTGATGAGCGGGATGCCATTATCGCTGCCTGGACCAGCAATAAAACCGACAAGGCAATCGTGGCTGAACTGCAACAGGCGGGCATTGCCGCGGGAGTTGTGCAGGATATCGAAGATGTGATAGAGACTGACCCCCAGATTGCTGCACGTGGTTCGCTTGTCCCTATAGAACATCCCCTGTTGGGGAAATTCGGACACATAAGAACGCCCATCTCTTTTTCCAGATCCGAGGTCGAAATGTTTCGTGCCCCCGGCATCGGCGAACATTCCAGAAGCATTGCCGAAAACTTTGCCAGGCTTTCAAAATCCCATATCGATGAGCTTGAATCATTAGGAGTATTTCGATGAGTAACCAGACCGGTCAGCGAAGCCGAAAAGATTTGAAGTGCACCAAAGACGCCACAACCTTTCAACGTCAGTATGGGCTCGAACTGAGGCGGCGTGTGGCGGAAAATGAAGAACCCTTTGTGTTGGCCCAGGCGGACACGCCCCATGAACTGTTTCATGTCATGGATGTCCTGCTGATCACAAATCAGTGGTGGGCAGCCTATATCTCCGCCAAACAGCTCTCTACCCGGTATTTCAAAGTGATGGATGAAGCAGGGTATCCAGGCAACAGTTGCAGGTATTGTTCCCTGGGTTTTGCCTGCACGCTGGACAACGATCCGGCTACAGCACCCTGGGGAGGGCTTCCCAAGCCTATTGCTTTTGTGGCGCGCCTGACCTGCGACTGCATCCAGCATGTATTCGGTCAGTGGGCACGGGTGCTGGATACCGACTTTTTTCCCATCGAAGCACTGGCCTGGCCCCACAAGGATCCTGAGTGGTTCGAGAAGTCAAAAGAACAATGGGAGGAAGTTTATCAGGAGGACCGCATCGAACTGTTTGTAACCGAGATGCGTGAACTGATCGAACTCCTGGAAAAGAAAACCGGCCGACGTTTCAGTGAAGAGAGACTTGCAACGTTGATGGAGCGTATCAACGAGCAGGAGGGGTATATGGCCGAGGCGGCGGATATGGTCGGCAGCGCCCGGCCTTGCCCGGTGTCCATCGCCGAGCAGATGACCAACACTATGATACCGCAGTGGCATCGTGGTTCCGATTGGGCGGTTGCCCATGCAAAAAAGTTTCGGGATGAGGTCGCGGAGCGTGTCCAGGCGGGTATCGGCGTCAGCAGCAATGAGCATATTCGCCTTATGTGGATTGGTGCCGGCCTGTGGCATGATACGGGTTTTTATAACGCACTTGAAGAGAGGTACGGCGCGGTATTCGTCTGGTCAATGTATCTGCCTTTTGCACGCGTGCAATATATCCGCGCCATTAAAGACAAACCCATGCATGCCCTGGCCAGTCGCATCTGCTCCATGAATGAAGTGCTTCACTTGCCTCCGTGGATGAATAGCTGGATGGTCAGCGAGGCCGAACGTTGCGGCATCGATGCCGCAATCATGCTGGTACCGCCTATTAACCGTACGTCCCAGAGCGGTACCAAGCTGACACAGCTATCGCTGGAGCAAGCGGGTGTGCCGACTCTGGCACTGGATGCCGATATGGTGGATGCAAAGGGGTGGAGTCGTGAGCAGATGGTAAATTACGTCTCCGATTTTTTGTGCAAGGCAGGGCTGACATGAAAAGCGTCCTGATGGCGGTCGTTTTTTGCTGCATTGCATGTATCGCAACAGCGCAGACGGAACAGATGTGGCTGATCTATTCTTCCCCCTACAGTCCCAAGCACCCGTTCAGCCGTGGCGACCAGGCCTGGATCGACTGGGTGGAGCAGGCTTCCGGAGGGAGCATTCGTATCAGGGCCATTTGGTCCGGGGCACTGACCACTTCGGACCAGTCTTTGCTTGAACTACGTCACGGTGTTGCAGACGTCGCGTATATAGGGCCCATGTACACCCCCGGCGGCACACACCTGATACGCATCCAATCCGGGTTCTACAGCGGTGTAAAAAACTTTGAACAGCAGGTGGCGCTTTACCGCTGCCTCCAGAAAACGTCGCCCCAGTATTCACGCGAAATCGAAGGGCTCAAGCCCCTGGCGATTCAAGGCGGACCACTTGCAGGGATATTGACTTGCAGTCGTCCCGTACGCAGTCTGGAGGATCTCAAAGGTCTGCGGATACGGGTAACCTCGGATCTGCTGAGCACAATGCACGATCTGGGTGCTGATCCGATTTTTTTGCCGATGAGTGAGGTTTACTCCGCCATGGCCAAAGGAGTTATCGATGGCGTGGTGGCAAGCCTGAATACGTTGAAGTCCCTGCATTTCGCCGAGGTCGCAAAATACTACACGCGTTTAGAGGTCCCCCGGGGCGCCTATCCGGCTCGTGCCATAGGTGTCGATCGATGGAAATCTCTGTCGGATTCGCAACGGGAAATACTGGAGATGTCCATCCCGGTCTGGGAAGCGGCTATTGATAATGAGATAATGATAGACGAAGCTATCGGTGAAGCGGTGGGGAAACGGCTCGGGATCGAGTTTATCGACATATTGCCTTCGGAGCAGAAACGTTTCGATGAACTCTATCTGTCGGATGCTTTACTTAACGCACGGTCGCTGGCCAGATTCGGTATCGATGGCGAGAGCGTCTTTCATCGGGCACGTCGGATCGTTGAAAACATCAAACATACAGGCAAAGTGATTTGTGAAGAAAATTGAGGCAACGGCTGTTCCCAAATGCCTTTAAACGTGGAGAGAAGAAAATGCAGTTTGGACTAACCAAGGAACAGGTCAATATCCAGGGAGCGGCCAGAGAGTTTTCGGTAAAAGAACTTGGCCCGGTGGCCCGGGAGCTGGACAGCAAGGGATGTTTTGACGACCGGCTGTGGCAGAAAGCCGCGGAGCTGGGGTTTCTAGGCGTTTTTGTGCCCGAGGAGTATGACGGCATGGGGCTGGGTTATCTGGAACAGTATCTCATCGTAGAAGAATTTGCGAGAATCGATCTGGGAATGGCCCATGCCATCGAGTCTCCCTTCTTCGGCGCGCAACTCATCCAGCTGATCGGCACCGAAGCACGGAAACAGAAATATCTTCCCGCCATTTGCAACGGCAAACTGCGGATGGGGGTGGCTGTCACGGAACCAGATGCCGGTAGCGATGTGACCGCCATCACCACCACTGCAGTTAAAGAAAATGGCCACTATATTTTCAATATTGACTAAAATTATAGAGGAAATTACAATGAGCAAAGCGGCATTGGATGACATCACCATAGTGGATTTTACACAGTTTGAATCCGGCGCTATCTGCACCATGATGCTGGCATGGTTGGGTGCTGATGTGATCAAGATCGAAAAACCGGGGGGCGATCCCGGCCGGGCAGGCTGGGAGGGGTTTGCCCCGCTCAATTGCAACAAGCGCTCGATCGTTATCAATCTCAAGAAGCCGGAAGGGAAAGATATCGTTTGGCAGCTGATCAGGAAGGCTGATGTCCTGGTTGAGAATTATGCTCCCGGGGTGATCGAACGCCTGGGCTTCGATTACGAGACGGTGAGAAGTGTCAATCCGCGTCTCATTTTTGCACAGGTCAAAGGATTCGGTTCGGATGGACCTTATGCCAATTATCCGGCCTTTGATCCGATCGGGCAGGCTACCGGGGTTTCAGCCAGCATCAACGGTGAACGGGGGGGGGCGCCCATGCAGGCGGGCGTTGATCTGGCCGATGCCGGGGCGGGGGTGCACATGACCACCGCGATCCTGGCGGCACTTTACCAGCGCTCGGTTACCGGTCTCGGCCAACGGATCGAAGTGGCGATGCAGGATGTCTGCATCAGCCTCTGCCGTTCCGCCTGGGAACATTACCTTCGGACAGGTCGGTCCCAGGAGCGTGTCGGCAACGGCATGCCTCTGGAGCAGGTAGCGCCCTCTAACCTGTATCCCTGCAAACCCGGGGGGCTGAATGACTACGTTCATATTTACACTTCCCGTCATCCCGGCAGCCGTCAATGGCAGTACCTGCTCCAGACGATCGACCGGCTGGATCTCCTGGAAGACCCGCGATTGGCAACACCGCAGTCCCGCTTCGAGCATCGGGAAGAGATTGACGAAATCATCAGTGCCTGGACACGCCGGCGCACGAAGCAGGAAGCGATGGACATTCTCTGCAAGGCGGGTGTCCCTGCAGGAGCGGTTCTGACGACCGAAGATATCTCCAACGATGAGTACCTGCTAAGAAGAGGCACGGTGGTTCGGGTGGAGAAGCCGGATGGGGGGAGCGCGGTCATTCCAGGCAATCCGTTGATGATGTCCGAATCAAAGGTCCCTGTGAAGCCGCCGCCCGAGCTTGCTGATTCGAAAATGGATGTTCTTGCCGGATTGCTGGGTCTTTCCGAAGAAGAGATCAAAAGGCTGGAGGAAAGAAAGGTTGTTTGAAGGAATTTTTGGAGGATTAGATGCAGCCGCTTGAAGGAATACGTATTGCCGATTTCAGCCATGTCATGGCGGGGCCGTTTGCATCCCATCTGTTGCGCCTGATGGGCGCCGAGGTGATCAAGGTTGAGTCTCCGGGGCGTGGTGACGCCATGCGGTATTATGGATACGATCGACGTTACGACGGCATGTCGCCGGCATTTATAGGCGTCAATGTCGGCAAGAAGTCCGTGGCATTGAATCTTAAAAAACCGGCCGCCTTGGCGGCAGCCAAAAAACTGATTGAAACCGCGGATGTGGTTCTGGAGAACTTCCGCCCGGGTGTGATTACGCGTCTGGGATTGGGATATGATGTTTGCAAAACACTTAATCCGGGTATCGTGTACTGTTCCGTATCCGGCTACGGTCAGTCGGGTCCGATGAGGGACTGGCCGGCCATCGACAACATCGTACAGGCCACCAGCGGCATGATGAGCCTGAGCGGCGAAACCGATGGCGAATGGATGCGGGTCGGTTTCCCGGTGGTGGACACCATCACCGGTCAATCAGCCGCATTCGCTATACTGGCCGCCTTGTTTCGCCGCGAGAAAACGGGCACGGGAGAATATATCGACGTGGCGATGCTGGATGCAAGTCTGGCATTCATGACCTCGGCGGTTGTGCCGTTTCTGGTGACCGGCACAACCATGCCTCGCACCGGGAATACCGGATTCAGCGGGCAGCCCACCTCCGGGTTGTTTACCACTGCCGACGGGCGCAAGGTCTCCCTGGGAGTTGTCCAGCAGCACCAGTTCGAAGCCCTGGCCCGGTATCTGGACCGTGAGGAGTGGCTGACCGATTCGCGATACAGGACGGCTGATCGGCGTCTGGCAAATTCCAAAGCCCTGAAGGCCGAACTGTCGAAGGTTTTAAAAACAAGAACTGCCGAAGAGTGGGAAGCGTGTATGAGCGCCGCGAGCATTCCCTGCGGTATGGTGCGCGATGTCAGTGAAGCCGCTGTTCTGCCGCACCTGTCCCAGCGCGGCATGAAAATACCGATCTCGCTGCCGCCGAACCTGCCGCCTCCTCCGGAGGGAATTGCTGAAATCATCAATGCCGGGTTCATGATGACAGGTGGCGGTCCCAGTGTCGAGGACAAGCTGCCGATGCTCGGTGCGGACACGGAATCAGTGCTTGGGACGCTTGGCTTCAGCGAAGAAGAAATCAGAGACATTATGGATTGAATCAGCTCGCTTTTCAAAGGTGGCACATGTCTGGAACGAAAGTCTAGGAAAGGATTGTCAGTCGGTTTCACTTTAAGGCGGCGCCTTTGAAGAGTGATATGGAGGTGACGGGCCAGCCCATTATGCATTTTTCCTTGCCGGAGAAACGGGTGTCACACAAAAAAAACAGGGGGCGGGGTAGATCCTGACAAAAGCTATGGACGTGCTCTCTTAAGAGGTTTCCTTTTTTGGTGAGAAAAGTGGCGATGACTTTACTAACAGAAAGGAGTGTGCATCATGTCAGACCAGAAGAACCGAACCCAGGCGCAACGGGATGCGGTGGTGGCAAAGAAGGCGCCACCGACCGGCGGAGAAAAGACAGTGCTGAAGTCGCTTGGCCTAAGTGGCGGCATTTACGGCGCCGTTCCGTGCTGCGTCGATGTCAAAGACGGCAAGATCATCAGGGTCAGACCTCTCCATTGGGACTGGAAGTACGATTCGCAAGAATTCAACGCCTGGAAGATCGAGAAGAACGGCAAGACCTTCGAGCCTCTTCACAAGGCGGCGCCGGCGCCCTGGAGCCTTGCCTACAAGAAGCGAACCTACTCGCCGAACCGCATTAAATATCCGCTCAGGCGGGTCGACTGGGACCCGAAGGGTGAACGGAACACCCAGAACCGGGGGAAGAGCAAGTATGTGCGCATCTCCTGGGACGAAGCGGCCCAACTGGTGGCCGATGAGGTCAAGCGCATCTGCGACACGTATGGCCCTCTGGCGATCCTGGTGCAAGGCGACGGTCATGGGGAGTGCAAGTTCATCCACGCGCCTCACGGCTGCTCCACCCTGCTCCTGGACAAACTGGGCGGCTTCACCCAGCAGGTCCGTAATCCCGACAGCTGGGAAGGATGGTATTGGGGATCGCGGCATATCTGGGGCAAAGGTCTGGTGGGCATGATGAACCCGGCG
Organism: Desulfobacterales bacterium; assembly: GCA_963677545.2. Taxonomy (GTDB): domain Bacteria; phylum Desulfobacterota; class Desulfobacteria; order Desulfobacterales; family JAFDDL01; genus JBECKW01. The sequence goes on from CAXXKH010000040.1 coordinate 8,814, forward strand.
GACAACATCGTGAACGATATCTCCCAGAACAGCGACATGGTGGTGGTATGGGGCGGCGACCCGGAGACCACGCCCTGGGGCTTCCGGGGTCAGCTCGCCAGCCGTCTGCTGTTCTTCTGGAACGAGATCGGTCTGAAGCAGGTCTATATCAATCCCGACCTCAACTATGCAGCCGCCATCCACGCCGACAAATGGATTCCCATCCTGCCCAATACCGACGCCGCTCTGCAGCTTGCGATCATTCACATGTGGATTACGGAAGGCACGTACGACAAGGAGTATGTCCGAACCCACACTGTTGGCTTCGACAAGATGAAGGCCTATGTCCTGGGGGAGGACGATGGTACTCCCAAAACGCCGAAGTGGGCTTCCTCCAAGTGCGGCGTACCTGTATGGACCATCAAGGCATTGGCACGCGACTGGGCCAAGAAGACCGTCACCATCGGCCACTACTTCGGCGGCGGCATGGCCCGGGGCCCGTACTCCCACGAACCGGCCCGCCTCGAAGTCGTTCTTCTGGGCATGCAGGGCCTGGGCAAGCCGGGCGTTCATCAGGCGCAGATCGCCTATCTGGGGATGCCGCGGAACATCCTTGGCGCCGGTAGGCAGTACATGGACATGTTCAACAACCTGGTGACGTCGCCCGTCGGCGACAGGCTGCTGAAACCGCACAGGGGCACACCGCAGGCCTGGGGAAAACAGCTGCTCCCCAAGACGCTCATCGAGGAGGCCATCAAGAAAGGCAAGGTGGACTTCTGGGGCACCGGCGGACATGAGGAGCCTACGGAAGACCAATACAAGAAATACACCTACCCTATCGAGAAGGAGAAAGGCGGTACCGAGATCCACATGATGTGGACCGACACGCCCTGCCGGATCACCTGCTGGGGATGGGGGAACGACATCCTGGAGACGGCGCGCGACCCCAAGATCGAGTGTATCGTGGCCCAGCATCCCTGGCTGGAGAACGATGTCCTCACCGCGGACATCATCCTGCCGACGAACACTACCATGGAGGTCAATGACATCATGCTCAACCTGCGCGATGGCGACAGCTTCCAGACCGTGATCATGATGAACAAGGCTGTCGAGCCGGTGGGCGAGTCCAAGAGCGACTACGAGGCGGTCTGCGCGGTTGCGGAGAAGATGGGCATGCTGGACGCCGTTACCGACGGGTTCAGCGAAGCCGAGCTCATCAAGGGCGTCTTCGACGGCATGGGATTCGAGAAGATCAAGGGCTGGGAGGAGTTCCAGGAGAAGCAGTACCTCGTCGTACCCTACGAGAAGGAGTGGCAGAAACACACGGCCGGCTGGTACGACTTCTACAAAAACCCCAAGAAGAACCCCATCCCCACGCCCACCGGCAAGCTGGAGTTCTGGTCGGAGAGCCTGGAAAAGTACTTCCCCGACGACCCGGAACGTCCGCCCATTCCGGTGTGGGTGGAGAAGGGCGTCACCCACGACGAGCGCATCTCGAGTACAAGGGCCAACGCCTATCCGCTGCTGGTCATGTCCAACCATGGGCGGTGGCGTGTGCACGCGCAATGTGACGATATTCCCTGGACCAAGGAGGCCGTCACCGGCAAGATCAGGGGCTGGGACGGCTACTGGTACGAACCCTGCTGGATGCATACCAGCACCGCGGCGGAAAGAGGCATCAAGAACGGCGACATCGTGCGGGTCTTTAACGAACGTGGTAGTGTCCTTTGCGGAGCACTGGTCTGGGAGCGCATCATGCCCGGGGTTCTCTCCATCGATCACGGCGCCCGGGCCGACTTCATCGTACCAGGCGAGATCGACCGCGGCGGAGCGATCAACGCCATCGCCCCGGAAGGTCTCTGTTCCAGGCATGCCGCCGGTCAGGCCACCAGCGGCTATCTGGCCGAGGTGGAGCGGGTGAGCATGGCCCAGATGGAGGAATGGCGGGACAAATATCCCGAGTCATTCGCCAGGGATTACGATCCTGCTTCAGGTCTTCGATTCAACAGCTGGATAACGGAGGGGAAATAGCCATGAGCAAGAAAGTATTTGTAATCGATTTAAACAGGTGTAACGGTTGCCACAACTGCCAGATTGTGTGCAAAGACGAGCACGTCGGCAACGACTGGACCCCCATTGCCAAACCCCAGCCGGATATCGGTCAGTTCTGGATCGAACTCACCGAGCGGGTCCGGGGCACGGTTCCCAAGGTCAAGGTGGCGTATCGACCCAATCTCTGTATGCACTGCGACAACGCCCCCTGTATGGAGGCATGTAAATATGAAGGCGCCCTTTACAAACGGGATGACGGGCTGGTAATCGTTGATCCGGAGAAATGCACGGGCTGCCGTTTGTGTGTGGATGCCTGTCCTTACGAAGGCGCCATTTGGTTCAACGAAGATCTCAACATTGCCCAGAAATGCACGGGCTGTGCCCATCTGTTGGATGACGGATGGACCGAGCCCCGTTGCGCAGATGCGTGTCCCACGCTGGCGATAAAATTCATGGACGAGATAGAGGCCAAGAAGCTTATTGCCAAGGCCGAGGTGTGGACGCCGAAATTCAAGACCAAGGCCAAACCCCGGGTCTATTACCTGGGGCTGCCGAAGAAGTTCATTGCGGGCACGGTCTACGATCCGGATGAGGAAGAGGTCATTATCGGGGCGACCTGTACACTCACGCCGGCTCGCGGTAAAGCCAAAGCCCAGACTGTCAAGACCGACAGCTACGGGGATTTCTGGTTCGAAGACCTGCCCGACGGCAAATTCAGCCTGGAGATCAAGAAAGGCAGGAAGGTGCAAACCTTCAAGGGGCTGAATACGGCGGCTGCCGATATCAATCTGGGAGATATACCGCTGACCTAAACGGTTTTTCGACTCGGGGCGCCGGTGGAAAGCGGGCGTCCGGGTCGGCAGCGGTAAGCCGCTTCATGTTCAACATCGCCCTCGCCGGTTTTGTAAAGGACCGGGGAGGGCTTTTTAAATTTGAACCATAGCCTTTCGAGGAGTTGATTTTTATCGAGATATTTGCATAATACGCAGCGAAACACATGCCGTTCTGCCCGGATATGTTTTAAGATGAAGCAAGTCTATTAAATATAAACATATTTTGACATACAATTCATTATTGGATAACATCTGAATCGATGTAGTTTCCGCCATGTAACTGTAGCTTCTGCCATGTAACTGTAGTTGAGATAGTTTTCAATATTACTTTTATACCAATGGAATGGTCTGATTGACATGAATGGCAATGATTCCATAAATCAGGAACGCACCAAACGCAAGCTGAGCGCTATTCTCAGTGCCGATGTTTTCGGTTACAGCCGACTTATGGAAGAAAATGAGACAAACACCATACAAACCCTTGCGGAGAACAAAAGGCTTATAGCTGAACTGGTAGAAGAATATAAAGGTCGCATCGTGGACGCGACGGGAGACAACATACTCGCAGAATTCAACAGCGTTGTAAATTCAGTGGATTGCGCAGTTGCTATTCAGAAGAAAGTAACAAAAAAAAATACCCTGTTATCGGAAAAAGACCGAATGGCTTTCCGCATTGGCGTGAATCTGGGAGATGTCGTCGATGAAGATGGACGTATCTACGGTGATGGGGTCAACATCGCGGCGCGGCTGGAGGGCCTCGCCGAACCCGGAGGCATCTGCATTTCGAGGATGGTCCATGACCAGGTAAAATCAAAACTTAAGCTCGGGTATGAGTATCTCGGAGAACATGTTCTAAAAAATATTACAGAACCAGTGCGGATCTACCGTGTTTTAATGGATTCGGATACCGCGGGAAAAGTAATTAGTGAAAATAGGCTTAAAGGCGGTATTGTCCGCAAGACAACCATGCTTTCAACCATTTTTCTTTTCTTTGTCGCCGCAGGCTCCGCTGGATGGATTATATATTCCCACATGTCTCAAAAAATGGAAGCGGCGTCTTTGGACAGAATGGCCTTCCCGCGGCCGGAGAAGGTATCAATCGCTGTTTTGCCCTTTGAGAACCTGAGCGGAGATCATGATCAGGATTACTTCAGCGATGGTCTCACGGAGGAAATCGTCACAGGATTATCCAAACACCCTGATTTATTGGTTGCCTCCCGCAGTTTTTCATCCGCCTATAAAAACAAACCTGTAAAAATCCAGGAGATTCATGAGGATCTAAGCGTGCATTATGTCCTGACAGGCAGTGTGAGGCGTGATGGCAGTCAGGTCAGAATCACTGCGCAACTGATCGATGCTTCTAAAGGATACAATATCTGGACGGAGACCTATAACCGTGAATTTAAAGAGATATTGCCCCTCCAATCTGAAATAATGTGGCACATATTCAGGGAAGTCCGTATAGAACTGATAGATGGGGAAAGGGAACCCGACTTCCTTCCGGTTAAAAGGGATAATATAGAATACCTCGAGATTTTCCACCTCATGTATCGGGATTATAAGGAAAGAAGTCCTGAAAGATTACAGGTTGCAAAGCAGTTAGCGGATCAACTGATAACAATGCAACCCGACCCATGGGTATATTATATGAGAGGGGCGATCCTAATTGCCATGGGCGGAGGGGACAGCCGGGAAGAGCAATATCTTCAGCTTGTAAAAGATGATGCCGTTGAGGCTCAAAAATTGGATATGGGGGCGGGATTCGCCCTCTTGGGAATGATTTCATTTGCGCAAAATGATCTGGGAGCTTCCCTTGATTATTACCAGAAGTGGCTGGAATTCTCACCAAATTCCGCCAATGCAAATTTTAGCTTAGGCTTCGTCTTTCTTTTTCAAGAGAGATATGATGACGCAATTATTCATTTTGAAACGGGACTCCATTATAATCCGCAACCTGAAACACAACAATTTATTTTCCTGGGAATTGCCTACTCAAAACCAACGGCGGATGGTTTCTCCAATCTGGAAAAAGCCATAAATTTTCTAAAGCGGTCTTTATTCCCAAACCAGAACAGCTTTCTTGCACATCTCTACCTGACTTTAATTTATGCTTACGACAATCAAATGGACAAGGCACAACATCATGCAAAGGAAATGCTAAGACTTTCCCCCTTTTTTTCGCTTGAAAGATATCGCTCATGGTTATTTTCCGATGAAGGAATAATCAAGCTTCATAAAGCACTGCTCAGAAAAGCCGGAATCCCCGAAAAAGGAAAAAGTCCTGGTTTCTAACCCCGAGTCACGGTTGGGATAATAGCAATAACTATAAAAGCTTACAAAAGAGCCTGACGCATCAAGGCGTGAACATACGCCAGGAGTAGGGCGCATTAAAAATCGGCATGGCCCGTGCCTTTCTTTTGCGGAATCTACACCAGGATTCGCAGCGGAACAGATCAGTGTGGGCAATTGCACTGAAACCGTTGAAAAAAATTGATGCGATCCCAAACTTCTGTTATTATGACAGCACTCCTAAACCGGCAAGCCGGAGTCGACCGGCAAACATGGAATCACAAATGGTTAAAAGTTTTCTGGAAATTCACAACAGCATTCTGGGATCGATTCGCGAGCCCTTGATCCTCCTGGATTCGGCTTTGAAAGTCGTCACGGCCAATCCTGCTTTTTACCGCATATTTAATGTCAAGCCCTTCGAGACCGAGGGTCTGCTGATATACGATCTGGGAAACCGGCAATGGGACATCCCCAAGCTAAGGAAATTACTGGAAGATATTCTTCCTGAAAATACCGAATTTCATGATTTTGAAGTGGAACATGACTTTGAAACCATCGGGCGCAAAGTCATGCATCTGAATGCCCGGCGAATTTACGACCAAGGCGACAAGACTCAGTTTATTCTATTGGCTATCGAGGATGTGACCGAAAGTGAATATTACAAAAAGCACCTAGAGGAACTGGTTGAAGAACGAACGGCGGAAATAAGGAATCTCAAAGAGCAGCTCGAAGCCGAGAGAGCCTATCTTCAGGAAGAAATCAAGCTGGTTTACAACCATGAGGACATCGTTGGTAAAAGCGATGCCATCAATTACGTGTTTTTCAAGGTGGAACAGATCGCCGGCACCGATACAAACGTCTTGATTCTTGGAGAAACCGGCACCGGTAAGGAATTGATTGCCAGGGCTATTCATGGTTTGAGCCTCCGCAAGGATCGCGCCCTGGTCAAAATGAATTGTGCCGCCCTACCTGCGAATCTGATTGAAAGCGAACTCTTCGGCCATGAAAAAGGCGCTTTCACCGGCGCGCAATTCAGGCGACTGGGCCGGTTTGAAGTTGCGGACGGCGCGACCCTGTTTTTGGACGAGATAGGCGAACTGCCGCTGGAACTGCAGCCTAAGCTGCTCCGGGTAATCGAGCACGGAGAGTTCGAGCGTTTGGGCAGTTCGGAAACCAAAAAAGTGAATGTACGTATCATTTCCGCTACCAACCGCAACCTGCAGGCGGAGGTCCAAAAGGGTACTTTCCGGGAAGACTTGTGGTACCGGCTGAATATTTTCCCGATCACCATGCCGCCCCTTCGCGATCGCATGGAAGATATTCCGCTGCTGGTCAATTTTTATATTGACCGGATTTCAAGAAGATTGGGTAAAGTTATCGAGATAGTCCCGGCGGGAGTGATGGAGGCGCTGCAAAAATACCACTGGCCCGGCAATGTTCGCGAGCTGGAAAACGTGCTTGAGCGTGCCGTGATCAACTCTTCGGGACCAAAACTGCGGCTGGTGGATGATCTGCAAAAACCGCGCAGGGATGCATCCAGGTCCGAGGACACCATGGAACATGTTGAACGGAACTACATCAAGCACGTGCTCGAACAGACCGACTGGAAAGTGAGCGGTAAAAACGGTGCATCTGAGATCCTGGGCCTGGACCGCAGCACCTTGCGCGCCCGCATGCGCAAACTCAATATCCGCAAACCGTAAATTCCCAGCACAATTTCAAACCGATCATCGGCAACGCTGAAAAAGGATGCCTCGGGTTTCCCCGTCCTTTATTCAGCTTTGGTTGCCACCTTATCGCCTTCCTATCCACTATCGAAATACTCTCGAAGGCGTCATATATGACCAATGGTCGAATATGACCCCGATATCCGCAAAAAAGCAATACGGTCGTTCGGATAGTCACCATGCTTGTTCCCTTTATAAATCAGCACAATGCGATATGAAAATCCAATAGTAAGGATTTGGCATGAAGTTTGAATTTAACAATAGCATCTAAACACCCCATTTTTCTTCTTGGGGAGTGCATTCACCAGAAGCGGTGTGACCGCTTGTTCACGGAAATAGGAGAGTTCGCCATGAGAGAAGAGATAATATCTACAGAAGTCGGCCGGAAGTATTCAAAGGCTTATGATGCGCAGTACACGACAAAGGATATTCACAAAGCCTTCACACTTTATGCGGACATCATTGCCGCCTATCCGGATACCGAAGAGGCCGGATATTCCAGATCTCAGGTCCAAATCATTGTGAATGCCGTGGTTCCAAAGAAAAAGATCATGGATTCGTTATTGGAACTGGCGCGTATTCACTTTGAACAAAATGTGCCATTGGATGCCGAACCGGCTTCAGCATAGGCCGGCAAGTCTTGATCTTGGACCGTTGTCCGAGAAACTTATCTCCCAGGAGTTCCGCCATGCAAAATATGATCGTTGTTAGAATCGATATGAACGTCATCCCGGAGAAGCACCTGGAAATAATGCAAACCCTTCTGCCCATGATCGAACCAACGGCGAAGAAGTCGGGCTGCTTAAGTTTCGGGATTTTTTGCGATATCGAAGACAAAAATCGTTTCAACCTGCTGGGGGAGTGGGAAACCCGTGAAGCGCTGGATCAGCATATCGCGTCTCATCAGTTCAGCGTTTTGCTGGGAACCAAAGCGCTTTTATGTGAACCGTTGGAAATTCAAATTTTCACGGTTTCCGGTTCGGAGGGAATAAGCGCCGTTCATTCGGTCAGGGGCCATTGAAAAACTGACGGATCAGTTCCTCAACAAGCAAAGGAGCCTTATCAAATGAATATTCTTCTTCTTTACCCAAGATTTCCAGATACGTTCTGGTCTTTTTCGCACGCACTGCGTTTCATCGGGAAAAAGGCGGCATTCCCTCCTCTTGGCCTCATTACTGTTGCCGCGCTGCTTCCGGAAAAATTTGAAAAACGTCTTGTGGATCTGAATGTGGACCCGTTAACCGATGCCGATCTTTCATGGGCCGACATGGTTTTTATCAGCGCCATGGCAATTCAGCGAAAATCGTGCCACGATATCATCGACCGCTGCAAGGCCGCGGGGGTAAAAATCGTTTCCGGCGGTCCCCTCTTCACGTCGGAACCGGATGCGTTCGATCAGGTGGATCACTTGGTGCTGGACGAAGCCGAACTGACATTGCCGGCGTTTATCGCGGATCTGGAAAACGGAAACCCAAAAAAAGTCTACAGGGCAGAGGGCTATCCCGACATTCACACGACTCCCATCCCCTTATGGGGCCTGGTCCGTACACGTCGATATGCCTCCATGAATATACAGTATTCCAGAGGGTGCCCCTTCAACTGCGATTTTTGCAACATCACAACGCTTTTCGGCAGCAAGCCGCGCACAAAAGCACCGCAACAGGTGCTGGCGGAGCTGGACGCCATATATCAGACCGGCTGGCGCGGGAATATTTTTTTTGTGGACGATAATTTTATCGGCAACAAGAGTGTCCTCAAAAAAGAGCTGCTGCCGGCCCTGATCGAGTGGCGAAAAGGGAAAAAAGGATGCGTATTTTTTACCGAAGCATCCATCAACCTGGCCGATGACCCGCAACTCATGACCCTGATGTCCGAAGCGGGGTTCGATGCCGTTTTCATCGGGATCGAGTCGCCGGACGAGGACAGCCTTACGGAATGTCGCAAGACGCACAACAAGAACCGGGATCTGCTGAAGGATATCCATAAAATTCAACGCTCCGGCCTGCAGGTCATGGGCGGCTTCATCGTCGGATTCGACAACGACACGCCCTCGATTTTTCAGCGGCAGATCGATTTTATACAGAAAAGCGGCATCGTATCGGCCATGGTGGGCATGCTGCAGGCCCCTCCGGGTACGCGGTTGTTTGACCGCCTTGCCCGGGAGAAGCGCGTCTGCAGTGATTTTTCCGGCGACAATGTGGACGGCCGGACCAACATCATCCCGACAATGGGGCTGGATCAACTGGTCGCCGGCTATCACGCGATCATGAAGCAGATCTATTCTCCAGGGGAATATTATCAGCGGGTCAGGAGCTTTCTAAAAGAACTCAAAATGCCGGTGGTGCGGACTCCCACGGATTTGCAGCGGGTCTTTGCGTTTTTCCGCGCGGGCCTGCGTCTGGGTATTCTGGGGAAAGAGAGATTCCAGTACTGGCGTCTGCTCGCGTGGACCACGCTTCGGAAACCCAAAATGCTCCCGTTGGCGGTCACCCTGGCCATATACGGTTACCACTACCGGAAAATATGCGAGCTGCATATTCTTTAGGCGCAGAAACATACACGCAAAAGCGTGCATCTTTCGATAAGGATAATAGTAAAATGAAATAGATTTCAATCCACCGGCTGTTGACTGCCGACTGCAGACCGTCGACTCCGGCTTGCCGGTTTAGGCAAGAGCAACAAAAACAGTGACAATCACCATGAACAAGCAAGCATCGATTAAGAGGACCGATTCGTAAACAAGGAGGCAAGTCATGGCTGAGTGGAATCAACCCCCGGGGGGATCCTCCCCGACGCCGGAAGAAGTGTTTATGAAAATTCAACAGCAATTTAAAAAGTTCAAAGGGGGATCGACCCTGATCCTCGCGGCTATAGTGGTAGTGTTGGCGTGGACCGTATGGTTTACCGTTCAACCCGAGGAGACGGGGATCGTACAGCGCTTCGGCAAGGTCATGCGCACGGCCGGTCCGGGGTTGCATTTCAAGCTGCCCTTCGGATTCGAAAGGGTCCGGTTGCTGCCCACGGCCCGCGTGCTCAAGGAAGAGTTCGGCTTTCGAACGGTGTCCGCCGTTCCCGGTGAAAAGACCCGCTACGATACTCGCGACGCATACAAGGACGAGTCGCTGATGCTCACCGGGGACCTGAACGTCATCGATGTCCAGTGGATCATCCAATACCGCATCGAAGATCCGATCCGCTACCTGTTTCAAGTCCGAGACGCATCTAAAACGATCCGCGACACCACCGAGGCCGTCATGCGCCGCGCGGTGGGCAACCGTCTGGGCAGCGATGTGCTGACCACCGGACGGGTGGCGGTGGCCAGTGAAGCCAGAACCGAAATCCAGAAAATCCTGACTGATTATGAAACCGGCGTGCGTCTGGTGACCGTGGAACTCCAGGACGTAACCCCGCCGGACACGGTCAAGCCGGCCTTCAATGAAGTCAACGAGTCGCGCCAGGACAAGGAGCGCACCATCAATAAAGCACAGGAACAGGCCAACCGGGAAATCCCCAAAGCCCGGGGTGTGGCCGTGCAAAGCATCAGTGAGGCCGAGGGATACGCCCTGGAGCGTGTAAACCGGGCCGAAGGAGAGGCCGCCCGTTTTGTGGCCATTCTGGACCGGTACCAGCAGGCGCCCCAGGTCACGCGCCGGCGGCTGTACCTCGAAGCCATGACCGGTTTCCTGTCGGACATGAAAGGGCTCTATATTGTGGATAAGGACCAAAAGGCCATGGTGCCCTGGCTTCCCCTGGAGTCCGGCACGCAACCATCAGCGCAAGGGAGACAACCATGAAGCTTACCGTCAAGGCAGTAGCTGTCGCGATTGTAGTGGTGATCGCTGTCGTGCTCTATAGTGGCTTGTACACGTTGGAAGAGGGCATGCAGGCCATCGTCGTCCAGTTCGGACGCCCGGTCGGAGAACCGATAACCGAGGCGGGTCTGCACATGAAACTGCCCTTTGTGCAGGAGGTCCGGCGGTTTGAAAGGCGTCTGCTGGTCTGGGACGGCGACCCGAACCAGGTGCCCACCAAGGGGCGCGAGTTCATATGGGTGGATACAACCGCCCGCTGGCGGATTGCGGACGCGAAAAAATTCCTGGAGAACGTGGCCAGTGAAGAGGGCGCCCAGTCGCGCCTGAACGATATTCTCGATTCGGTGGTGCGCGACCAGGTATCGAGCAGCGAGCTCGTGGAACTCGTACGCAGCGCCTCGTGGGAAGTGCCCGAGGGCGAGGCCCTGAAAGAGGTTCCAAAGGAGCGTGAAGAGGAGCTGAAACGGGAGATCGCTCGCGGCAGGGAGGAGATCACCCGGACGATACTGACTGAAGCGCGGAAAATTATTCCGCAGTACGGCATCGAGCTGGTGGACGTTCGCATCAAGCGTCTCGACTACGTGGAGAGCGTCCGCGAAAAGGTCTATGAGCGCATGATCTCCGAACGCAAACGCATCGCCGCACAGTTCCGTTCCGAAGGCGAGGGACGCAGCGCCGAGATCCTCGGGACAATGGAAAAAGAGCTGCGCCAGATCCGCTCCACCGCCTACCGCCGGGTGCAGGAGGTCCAGGGCCACGCCGATGCCGATGCCACGCGCATATACGGTAACGCTTATAACAAAGACCCGGAATTTTATGCCTTTCTGCAAACCCTTGAAAGTTATAAGGACAGGACGAACCCGAACTCCGTGTTGATCCTGACCACGGACAGCGATTTTTATCGATACATCAAAAACGCGAATTCGAAATAAGCACAAACCGTGCTGGTTCCAGTAAATAACATGGGATAAGTAAAATGACGTTCAACGACAAAAAAGATCCATTCATCAATTCGGTGGACAAGCTGCGTTCATTTTTCGGCATCGGCAACCATTCGAAGAAACAGTCCGCGTTGCCGGGCAAAAAACCGTTCGGCGTCTGGTATCTTGTGATAGCGATGCTTTTTATCTTTTATCTGCCGCGGGTCTTCTCTTCCGCAACAGTGGAAATAATCCCCTACAGCCGGTTTAAGCAATACATCAACGAGGGCGTTGTTGGAAAGATGATCATCGGTCCCGAAAAAATCAGCGGTACGTTGACAGGTTCGCCAAGCCGGGAGTTTACGACCGTTCGGGTGAATGATCCCGACCTTGTCAAGGCACTGGATGAAGGCAACGTCAACTATTCCGGCCGGAATGAGAATAGATTCCTGAGCGGTCTTCTCTCCTGGATTCTACCACTTGCCTTTTTTTTCCTGATCTGGCGGTTTGCCATGAAAAAGATGGGGCCGGGGATGGGGGTTATGTCCTTCAGCAAGAGCAAAGCCAAGATTTTTGCGGAGAGCGATACCAAGGTCTCTTTTGCGGATGTGGCGGGAATCGATGAGGCGAAAGAAGAACTTCAGGAAGTGGTTGAATTCCTGAGCACTCCGGAGAAATTTCAGAAATTGGGGGGTAGAATACCCAAAGGGGTGCTTCTGGTCGGGCCGCCGGGAACCGGGAAAACCCTTCTGGCCAGGGCCGTCGCCGGAGAGGCCCAAGTGCCTTTCTTCAGCATCAGCGGGTCCGAATTCGTGGAGATGTTCGTCGGTGTTGGCGCGGCCCGCGTTCGTGATCTGTTCTCGCAGGCTGCGGCGCAAGCGCCTTGTATTATCTTCATCGATGAACTGGACGCCTTGGGTAAAGCCAGGGGAATGAATGTGATGGGCGGGCACGATGAACGGGAGCAGACGCTCAACCAGCTCCTGGTGGAGATGGACGGCTTCGAAACGAATAAAGGAGTCATCATCATGGCCGCCACCAACCGGCCTGAAATATTAGACCCCGCATTGTTGCGTCCGGGGCGCCTGGACCGACAGGTCCTGGTGGACCGTCCGGATATCAATGGACGGGAAGCCATCTTGAATATTCACGCCAGGAATGTGGTTTTAGGTCCCGAAGTCGATTTGCGCGGGATTGCTGGCCGCACGCCGGGTTTTGTGGGTGCGGATCTGGCCAATATCATCAATGAGGCCGCATTGCTGGCTGCCCGAAATGATAAGGAAACAGTCGAGCCGGCGGATTTCGACGAGGCCATCGATCGGGTGGTTGCCGGTCTTCAGAAAAAGAGCCGGGTGATGAATGCAAAGGAGAAAGAGATTGTCGCCTTCCATGAATCCGGACATGCCATTGTGGCCGAGTCTGTTGAGCATGCCGACCCCGTGCATAAAATCTCCATAATTCCCCGAGGAATTTCAGCTCTCGGATATACCCAACAGCAACCCACAGAAGACCGCTATTTGATGACCCGCTCGGAACTGCTGGATCGACTGGCGGTCCTGTTTGGCGGCCGTGTTGCAGAGGAGCTGGTTTTTAGGGAAATTTCAACCGGAGCACAGAACGATTTACAGCGGGCCTCAGACATTGCCCGGTCCATGGTCACGGAATATGGCATGAGCGATTCCCTTGGATTGGTGAGTTATGAGCGCCCGCGACAGGTGATGTTTCTCCCGGAAAGTTTTTCTTCCGATAAAAAATACAGTGAAGCAAAATCTGCTCAAATTGACGAAGAGATCGCACGGATTATTGAAGAATCGCATCAACGCGTGCGTAAAATCCTCTCGGAGAGGCGAACAGTACTCGATGACCTGGCCCGGCTCCTTTCTGAAAAGGAAAGCGTGCAGGGAGAGGAGCTTAGAAAGATGTTGTCGGCGGCCACCAGCGAAATGTCGACCGCTTCGCATGGTCAACCACCCCGAAACATAGCCGGAAAGGAAGGTGGTTAATTAGGATGAAATGTGTGACTTGATGGACCGTCATTATTCGTGGCGGGATTTATTAAACTTCTGATTTTATTTTTATAAGGAGACATTATGTTTGTAAAACTATCAAATGGGTTGGATATAGCGATCCAGCAGGCAGTTGAACGAGCCAGGGATACGAACTTTTTTGAGCCCGGTACAACCGGCCGTGGGGTTTATCCTTTCATCAATTTGTTTGAGAAGGAGGGGGACTTGGTGCTGGCCGCTGAATTGCCTGGAGTAAAAAAAGAGGAATTGACTTTGGAGGCAAGAGAGGATGTTCTGCGCTTGGCCGGTGCGCGTAAAATTGAGTACGGCGAAGGTTGTAGTTGCCATCGTCTGGAACGTAAAGGGTTAAACTTCGATCGTTCCATAAAATTGCCCTTTCGTGTAGAGGGGGGCAAGATCCAGGCGGAATTTAAGAATGGATTGTTGATGGTGATCCTTCCAAGAGCAGAGTCAGACAAACCCAAACAAATTGTAATCAACTAAATTGGATGAATAAGGAGGATACCATGGCAAAAAATAAAGTAGTCACCAAAACCGAAGCTCAAGATCTGCAAAAGCAGGAGCATCAGGAAGAACGAACTGTTGCCGGACGGTTTTTTATTCCACAGACCGATATTGTAGAAAATAAAGAAAGTCTGGTCATCACGATGGATTTGCCTGGAGTGAAGAAAGAGGATGTGAGTATTAAATTGGAGAACAACCTGCTTGAGGTAGAAGGCCGGATTGACTATGCACCCTATGAAAAACTCAACCCTGTATATGCTGAATACAACATAGGCAATTATGCACGAAATTTTACCGTCTCCAATGCGGTAGATACCCGTAATATCGAGGCTGTTCTTAGAGAGGGCGTCCTATCCCTGACGCTGCTCAAGGCGCCTGAAGCAAAACCGAGGGTAATATCGGTCAAATAAAATGCTCGATAGGAACGTGCTGCGTTTGTTCCAGCGTTCCGAGTGAAATTAGTTTTCTCAGACTCTCTCTTATTGACCGGTAACAAAGCCGGAAAGGCAGGCGCGAAGTTAAAGGATGCGTTAACCATTACTTTTTTGGACAACTGAATTTTGGCCCAGTTTATTTCAAAAGCGAACATCGAAATCATGATGCACTATGCTGAATCGCTTCTGAATATTCGTTTCACGAGCGTCAGGAAAAATCGGTACAATGCCCTGTGCCCGTTCCACGCCGATACAAAAGAGAGCTTCATGATGTATGTGAACAAAACTGATGAGGTCCGGTTCCATTGTTTCGGGGCCTGTAAGGGCGATTGGGACATATACGACCTGATCATGCTGCGCAGGAACTCTCGGTTCAAAAAGGCACAGCAGGTGTGGGCTGCGCAATTGGGTATCACGGATTTCAAGTTCGATGATGGCCGCAGTACTGGTATCCCTGAACCTGACGAAACACCGGAGCCCGGTGAACCGGTTGGGTTTGTCGAATTGAAGAAAGGCGATGAAAAGGTGGTTGCCGCCATGGCAGATGCCGCCAACGTTTACCATGACCTGTTTATCGCGAATGAAGACCGGTATAAGCCCATTTGGGAGTATCTTGCCCGCCGGGGCGTCGGAAAAGAGACCATCGGCAAGTTCAATATCGGCTACGCGCCGCCATACAGCGATGAAAAATACAGCGGCAGGGCACTGATTGACGGTTTCCTGTCATACTTTGAAAAGGACTCTGCTGCCTTCGATGCATTCTTAAATGGCGGACTATTCAGATTTTTGAACGATGCGACCGTCAAGGGATATGGATATTATTGCCGGCAGATTGATTTCAAACGCAAAAACCCGTTTTCAAGAAATTACGCTGATTATTTCGCCGGGCGGATGGTGTTTCCCATCTATGATGCCGATGCCCGCCCGATCGGATTGGTCGGCAGGCGCCCGGGCGATAGAGGGGTCCGCTGGCTCAAGCACCAGACCAGGGAGGTCCCGCTTTCCGCCGGGAGTTGGCTCTACGGTATGGACAAGGCATGGCGCTATATCCGGCAGTATCGGACGATCATCCTGGTGGAGGGCATCTTTGATTATTTTGCCTTCTACAACCTGCTCTGCGTCCAGGACAAGCAAGTGGTGGTCTCGACATTGGGTTCATACCTCACCCCCGGGGCGGCGACCATTCTCGAAGGCCTTGATATCGAAAATTATATAGTTGCCTACGAATGGGACGAACTCGGCAGAAACGGCATCGAGCGGATTGCCGCCAAATCAGGAGGGTGGGTCTATTATCTTGGCGGTCCGGCGGAAGGCCGAGACCTTTACGATATGTTGGCCCCGGTGGTCCACGCTATAAACGGATTTTCCCTGAAACACATGAAGACCGATGTGTAATGCACCGGCAGAGGATAGGAGGTAAAGCGGATGAACGTTAAACTAATACTCGGCATAATACTGGCTGGTATGGCAGTAATATTCATCGTCCAGAATGTCGCGGTTGTAGAACTGAAGTTTTTAATCTGGACGATGTCGATTTCCAGTGCATTGTTACTGTTCCTGATTTTCTCCATAGGTCTCATCCTGGGCTGGTTACTGCATGGTTACATCCGAAATAAAAAGACACAACCCGTTAAAAAAAAGGCGCTTTAGAGGATATAGACCATGAAAAACATGGACAGCCAACCCTCCCTCTTTCCTCTTCTGCCAAAACGTATTGCAGGCCTGGAAGAACTGGCGGAAAATCTATGGTGGAGCTGGAATCCGGGCGCGCGAATGCTTTTCAAGACACTCGACCGGCAGGCTTGGAAAGAGAGCGGTCACAATCCGGACAAAATGCTCAGAGAACTGCCACATGAGCTTCTGGAAAAAGCCGGTGCAGATGCCGACTACCTGCGCCGTTACGATGATGTGCTGGCCATTTTCCATAAATACATGCAGCAGACCGAATGCAGTCTGCTGAAGCCTGTCACCCGGGATCACAAACATGCCGTTGCCTATTTTTCCGCCGAATACGGTCTCCATCGCTCCCTGCCCTTTTATGCCGGCGGGCTGGGTTTTCTGGCGGGAGATTTCATAAAAGAATGCAGCGATGCATGCCTCCCGCTAGTGGCCGTCGGGTTTATGTACCCTGAGGGCTATCTTCATCAACAGATTAGGGAAGACGGCTGGCAGGAAAATCTCGTCGAGCCCATCAACCGGGAGGCGGCTCCCATTTCCAAGGTAATGGGCAAGGACGGACGGCAACTTATCGTCCGGGTGCCGTTGACCGATCCCCCCATCCATGTCGCAGCATGGAAAGTCGCCGTTGGACGGGTTCACCTCTATCTCATGGACACGGATGTCGAAATTAACGATCCGTGGAACAGGGGCATCACCGCCCGTCTCTATATCGGCGATCTCGAGCAACGCCTGCGGCAGGAAATCGTCCTGGGACTCGGGGGCGCCGAGGTGCTCAGGACTCTGAGCATCGAGCATTATCTCCTGCATTTGAACGAGGGCCATGCGGCGTTCGCACTTCTGGAACGTATCCGGGACGCGATATCGGCGGGCATGGATTTTAAAGCAGCCTGTAAAAATATTATTCATACCACCATATTTACGACACACACCCCTGTTCCGGCCGGTCACGATGTCTTTCCCTTTCAGTTGATCGAGAAGTACTTTCATTCCTACTGGCCCGGTCTGGGGCTCGATCGCGACGGATTTTTCCAACTGGGAGTCCATCCGGAAAAACCGGAGGCGGGATTCAACATGACGGCGTTTGCGCTCCGGCTCAGCGGTTGTCGGAACGCCGTGAGTAAACGACACGCCGAGGTCTCCCGAAAGATGTGGCAAAGTCTTTGGCCGGGGGGTCCGGAGGATCGAGTCCCCATCGATTACGTTACCAACGGCGTCCACGTACCCACCTGGATCGAGCCGAAAATAAAGCTGCTGCTGGACAAATACCTTGAATCGGATTGGTTGGATAAACATGATGATCCGGCTGTCTGGCGGCGTCTCGACGACATTCCCGACACCGAGTTGTGGCAAACCCACCACTGGCTCAAAGTGAAGCTGATCGATGCCGTTCGTGAGCGCACGCGGCAGCGATGGGCCGATGGAAATGCCAGCCCTTCCATCTTGCTGACCGGTGGCGCTTTTCTGGAACCTTCAGTGCTGACGCTGGGTTTCGCCCGAAGATTCGCCACCTACAAAAGAGCCCTGCTGATTTTCCGGGATATCGAGCGCCTCAAGAAACATCTCAAGGATCGTTGGCGCCCCATCCAGATCATATTTGCGGGAAAAGCCCACCCCGCGGACGATCCCGGCAAGCGGCTGTTGCAGAATCTGATCAACCTGGCACGCGATCCCCAGCTGGTCGGCAGAATCGCCTTTGTGGAGGACTACGGGGAGCAATTGGCCCAGTACCTGGTGCACGGGGTGGATGTATGGCTGAACAATCCGCTGCCGCCTTTCGAAGCCTGCGGAACCAGCGGCATGAAGGCCGCTTTGAACGGCGTCCCCCAACTGAGCATCCTGGACGGGTGGTGGGGAGAAGGATTCGACGGGGAAAACGGATGGGCCGTGGCGCACGATGGAAACGTCGATGACCCGGACCGCAACGACGCCGAAAAAATCTACGGAATCCTGGAAGATAACGTCATTCCGCTTTACTACGATATGTCTGAAAACGGTGTTCCCCGCGGCTGGGTCAAGTTGATGAAGGCATCCATGAAAAGCGCGGCGGCGGGATTTTCGGCCCGTCGAATGGTCAAGGGATACGTTGAAAAATTCTATGCGAAAAGATTGGAAGGAGTGCTGAAATCTTAACGCTGAAGCAGGCCGCTCCGGCACCGAAGGAATGCATGAGGCAATCCTTGATTATTTCAGCAGAGTAGGAGATACTAATGCCGACCGTTCTCATCTGTTTGGGCATCATGGTTTGTGTCAGTCAATCAGCCATGTTTTCCGGACTCAACCTTGCGCTTTTCAGTGTGAGCAGACTGCGGCTGGAGGTTGAGGCGGCGGCTGGAAACAGGGTGGCCAAACAGGTAGTTACCTTAAGGACTGACGCCAATGGGCTGTTGACTACTATTCTGTGGGGCAATGTCGGCGTCAACGTGTTGCTTGCCCTGCTTTCCAACTCCGTCATGGCCGGCACTGCCGCCTTCCTGTTCTCGACAGTTGTGATCACGTTAGTGGGCGAAATCATTCCCCAGGCCTATTTTTATCGGAATGCGCTGAAAATGGCCACTCGGTTCATCCCTTTGTTGAGGGTTTACCGTATATTGCTGTATCCGGTGGCCAAACCCTGTGCCCTGATCCTCGATGCCTGGCTGGGGCGGGAAAGCATTCATTATTTCCGGGAACAGGATTTGACGGAGGTTATCAGACGCCACATGACATCTGACGAGTCCGACATAGGCATTTTGGAAGGCCTGGGGGCGATCAATTTTTTTGCCCTGGACGATGTGCCCCTTTCCCGGAAGGGAAAGCCGCTCGATCCGGCCAGTGTATTGCCGATCTCGGTGGTTGACGGCCGCCCGGTTTTTCCTGCCTTCGAAAGACGGCCCAACGACCCTTTTCTCCGGCAGGTGAATGCATCCGGTCACAAATGGGTGGTGCTTATCGATTCTCAAGGAGAGCCTGCCTGCATTCTGGATGCGGACGGGTTGTTACGGGCGGCGCTCATCGGCACCGCCCCCTGTAATCCGCTTGATTTTTGCCATAAACCGATCGTGACGTCTCAACCCGATCTTCCGATCGGCGACTTCCTGCGTCATCTGAAGAGATCCGCCCTCGATCCCAAAGATGACATTATCGATAAGGATATCATCCTGCTCTGGGGCAGGGAAAAACGAATTATTACGGGTGCGGATATTCTGGGGCGACTGTTACGGGGGATTGTATCCCAGGAAAGAATCAAACCGCAAACCGGTTCCGTCATCCCATCCCATGAGAGCCGAAAGGAAACGGAATGACGACTGGTCCCACCAAATGAAAACAAGGGCCGAAAACGATGGAAGGATTCAACGATGATATATTCCGTCACATTAAATCCTGCACTGGACCGTTATCTGGTCGTTGAACAGTTGCTCACGGAAGACACCACCCGCATACTTTCCGAAACGCCGTATGCTGCCGGCAAAGGAATCGATGTGTCCCGCGTGATCCGGGAGCTTGGCGGACAGAGTGTGGCACTCGGCCTTGTCGGCGGTTATGATGGTCTGCAATTGGAAGGTTTGCTCATCAATGCGGGTGTCATGACCGATTTTACCCAGATTTCAGGCGAAACGCGTACCAATATTGTTCTTCATGAAAAGACAATAGGCCGGCAATACGTTATCAGTGCTGCCGGACCGGAAGTGACTACAACCGAAATCGGTCTTCTTTATCAAAATTTTAACAAGATCCAGAATATGGATTACCTGACCCTGAGCGGAAGCCTGCCACGCGGCGTTTCACCGAACCTGTATGGTCAACTGATACTGGCCGGAAAAAAAAAGGGCGCTTTCATCGTTCTGGATACGGACGGAAAATCACTGAAAGAATCAATAGAATATCAGCCGACCTGTATTAAACCAAATGCATTTGAACTGTCCCGACTGGCGGGAAAAGAGCTGGAAACCGAATCTGAAATCATCGGCTTTTGTGAGAAAATTCACACAAAAGGAATTCCATATATCCTTGTTTCAAGAGGCAGAAATGGACTGATTCTATCTTCGGTCAAACAAAAAATAAAGGCAATCGCACCTCCGGTGGATGTCGACAGCACCGTAGGCGCCGGGGATTCCGTGGTGGGAGCCTTTGTGCTGGCACATTTCCAGGGCAAAGACCTTGAGGACTGCGTTCGACTCGCCTGTGCCGCGGGAACGGCAACCGCGAAAACGCCCGGCACGGAGCTTTGCCATCGCATGGATGTTGAAGATGTTCTGCCCAGGGTTGAAATATTTATTTTATAAATGCTGATGTTCATTCTTCAGTTTATTGCATTTGCGCCCGACCCGGCAACTATATGCGATATAATCGTTACTCTTCGGAAGAGGTGATCATCATGGCGGTTAGTAAAAGAGGCAGGTCGAGGGCCTCGAAAGCAATGACGAGGGATAGTAGCATCGAGCCTCCACCGGACATGGTGGATGAGACCCCGGCGGAAACAGACGCTCCCGTCCAACCGCGGGCCGAATTTCCCATCGTCGGCATCGGCGCATCCGCCGGCGGGCTGGCGGCTTTCGAGGCGTTTTTTGCAGGCATGCCCGCCGACAGCGATCCCGGTATGGCTTTTGTCCTGGTGCAGCACCTGGCCCCGGACCACAAGAGCATCCTCACCGACCTCATCCGGCGCTACACCCGCATGAAGGTTTTTGAAGTGGAGGACGGCATGGCGGTGCGCCCCAACTGTGCCTATATCATTCCCCCCAACCGCGACATGGCTTTTCTGAACGGCTCGCTTCAATTGATGGAACCCTCCGCCCCCCGCGGCCGACGCCTGCCGATCGACTTCTTCTTCAATTCCCTGGCCCAGGACCAGCGGGAACGGGCCATCTGCATCGTCCTGTCCGGCACCGGCAGCGACGGTACCCAGGGCGTTCGGACGATCAAGGCCGAGGGGGCATGGTCATGGTCCAGAATCCGGAGTCCACCGAGTACGACGGCATGCCCCGAAGCGCCATCGGAACCGGCCTTTCGGACTATGTCCTGCCGCCGGCCGAGATGCCCATCCAACTCATCGCCTATGTGACCCATGCATTCGGCAAGCCCCCCCGGGCCGCCTCCGTACCCGCCCCGAAAGCCGAAAACGCACTCAAGAAGATCTACATCCTTCTGCGCGCGCAAACCGGCCACGATTTTTCCCAGTACAAACCGAGCACCATTCATCGCCGCATCGAGAGGCGTCTGGCCGTGAACCAGATCGAAACCATGGCGGGATACGCCAGGTATCTGCAGCAGACGCCGGCGGAAGTGGAAGCACTTTTTCGAGACCTCCTGATCGGTGTGACCAGTTTTTTCCGTGATCCGGCGGCATTCGGGGTGCTGGAGGACCGGGTCATTCCCAAGCTATTTGCCGACAAGCCCCCGGACGATATGATCCGGGTCTGGTCGCCGGGATGCGCCACCGGTGAGGAAGCCTACTCCATCGCCATCCTCCTTGCCGAGCGTATGGAAGCGCTGAAGCGGCGTTTCACGGTACAGGTATTCGGCACCGATATCGACAGCCAGGCCATCGCCACGGCCCGTGCCGGCCTCTATCCGGCGGGAATTGCTTCCGACATGTCGCCGGAAAGGCCGGCACGATTTTTTACGGCCGAGGCCGACGGCAGCGCATACCGCATCCACAAAAATATCCGCGACATGCTGGTTTTTTCCGAACATGACGTCATCAAGGATCCGCCTTTCTCCAGACTCGACCTCATCAGTTGCCGAAACCTCCTCATTTATATGGGAGGGGACTTGCAGAAGAAGCTCATCCCCCTCTTCCATTATGCGTTGAAACCGGGCGGTTTCCTCTTCCTGGGCTCCTCCGAGACCGTGGGGGAGTTCGGCGATCTCTTTGCCGTGGAGGACCGCAAACTGAAGATTTACCGCAGAAAGGAAGATCTTCACGGCACTCATCATTCGGTGCCGGGCCGGTTGTTTCCCCCCATGATGCCGCGGGATACGGTTTTTTCCCGGGCCGTCGAAAAAAAGGCCGATCTTGAGAAACCGCTGCTTCGCGAGCTGACGGAGCAAACACTATTACAACGGACCGGTCTGGCCGGAGCGCTTGTCAGCGACCGGGGCGACATCCTCTACCTCCACGGCCGCACCGGAATGTACCTGGAACCGGCGCCGGGCGAGGCGGGCATCAACAACATCCTGAAGATGGCCCGGGAAGGGTTGCGGCACGACCTCACCACGGCGCTGCACGGTGCCGCAAGGACCCGGGAGCGTGTGTGCCGTCCGGACCTGCGCGTCAAAACCAACGGCGATGTCACCAGGGTCAAGCTGACTGTTCATCCGGTCCCGCCCCCCGCGGGGACGGCGGATGCCCCCCTGTACCTCGTCGTCCTGGAGGAGGCGCCGAAGTTTGAACACGAACAGGCGCGGCAGACTGTCCCGCCCGGCGCCGGGCAAAGTACGGACGGTGCCGCCGATACGGATTGCGATGCGCGTAT
>CAXXKH010000041.1:0-122225 GCA_963677545.2 Desulfobacterales bacterium
ACCGGTACAAGCGGGATCAAGCCCAAAGCGGATCGCCCTACCGGGAATCCGCCCAAAAGAGACGTTTTGAAATTGGCTGAATAGATTTGGATGCGCCATTTCCGGTACTGCAGAATGATGTGCGAAAAATGAAGATGGAACAATCTAAGATGGGTAGTGAAGTCGTTGCCGGTGTGGATGTGGGCTCTGTGTCTTCGAAGTGCGTTCTAATGAAGAACCGTGAAATGGTCGCATCCATTGTTATTCCCACCGATGCCGATCCGGGGCGGGCGGGCAAGCTCGCGCTCGAAAAGGCACTCGATACAGCAAGCATTGATACATCACGGATAAGCAGAATTGTCGGCACGGGATACGGCCGGGTTTCCAGCGAGATGTTCGATGCAACGGTCACTGAACTGAGCTGTCATGCCCGGGGCGCATGCTGGCTGAATCCTGAAACCGAAGGATTGATCGATATCGGCGGTCAGGATAGTAAGGCCATCCGGCTCAATCCGGACGGTACCATACTCGATTTTGTCATGAATGACCGGTGTGCGGCGGGAACGGGTCGGTTTCTGGAAAATATGGCGAAGGTGCTGAAAATCGATATGGACACGGTGGGTGAAATCGGCTGCCATGCCGCGGCGCCGTGCACCATCAACAGTACCTGTGTCGTGTTTGCTGAATCGGAAGTGATTTCCCTGCTGGCGGCGGGAGAAACGAAAGCGGATATCACCGCCGGCCTGATCGACAGTATTGCGAAACGAGTCGGTACAATGGCCAAACGAGTCGGGCTTTCACGGAACATCGCTTTTGTGGGGGGCGGCGCGAAGAATATCGGTCTGAGGCGGGCGCTCGAAAAATTCATGGGTCAAACATTTATTCCCATCTCCGGAGATCCTCAGATAAACGGCGCCCTCGGGGCGGCCCTGATTGCTTCTGAAAAACATAATCCGCTTGGAAGAAATTTAAAAAATTAAACCATTACCGGGAATTAATCGAGATGAGTGAAACAGAGTTAGAGGTCAAAGAAAAAATCGATGAGATAAAAACCAGTTTTGCCGAGCAGCTGGAGATGGCCAAGGATGAAGGTAAAAAAGTGGTGGGGTCTCTCTGCTCCTACTTCCCCAGAGAAATTGCCTGGGCGGCCGGTGCCATTACCGTAGGGCTTTGCGGAACCACCGAAGGTCCCATCGTCGAGGCCGAAAAGGTACTGCCGACGGATCAATGCCCCATGGTGAAAGCCACTTACGGCCGGGCCATCAACAACTCATGCCCGATTTTTCCCCTGTCGGATTGCCTTGTGGGGGAAACCACCTGTGACGGCCGAAAGAAGATGTACGAGCTTCTCGGGCGGGAAAAGCCCATGCACGTCATGGATCTGCCCCAGAAATCGGAAGAAGCCGAAGCCCTTACTCACTGGATAGACGAAGTGGGCAAGCTGAAGCGTTTTCTGGAGGAGCAGCTTGAAACGACTATAGAAGATGACGCGCTTCGGGAGGCAATCAAAAAGGGAAACCGGGAACGGGCAATGCTCAAATCGATTCATGCCTGCCGGAAGATTCATCCGCCGCCAATCATGGGACGCGATCTGGTGGCCCTCTCCACTAAGATGGGGTATGCCGTGGACCGCAATGATTATATCCGGCAGATGGAGAAGGTGCATGCGGAACTGGAAAGACGGATCGCGGACGGTTTTCACGCCTGTGACGCCCACCGTCCCCGCATATTGTGGACCGGTCTGGGGAATTCCCTGGGATGCGACAAAGTCCTCAGCCTGGTGGAAGAGAGCGGTGCGGTCGTGGTTTGCCAGGAGGGGTGCGGGGGGGTGACCCGGTTGAATGATCCCATCGATACCCAAAAGGATCCCCTTACCGCCATTGCCGAGCGGTATCTTCGCGTCACCTGTGCCTGCATGACGCCCAACACCACCCGGTTCGAGGATATCGATCAATTGATTACGGAATACAAAATTGACGGTGTGATCGATCTTACGTGGCAGGGGTGTCATGCGTTCAACATCGAGTCCTACCGTGTGGGCGAACTGGTAAAGCAGAAACATAAGATACCGTTTCTTCATGTGGTGACTGATTTTTCCCAGTCGGACATCGGACAGTTGCGGGTGCGCATAGAGGGATTCATCGAACAGATATTGGCGGGAAAACCGAATGCCGTTCATTGAGGCCGAAAATGTTCGAAAGGTTTTTGCCGCCCGGAAAAAAATTACGGCACTCGAGTCGTTGAGTATTAACATCGCGCGGAATGAGTTCGTATCGATAATCGGGCCCAGCGGATGCGGGAAATCGACGTTTCTTCTTCTTCTGGCGGGACTTGAACAATCTTCAGGCGGCCGCATTCATATTGACGGAAAGCCGGTGGAAGGGCCGGACCCGAAGCGGGCCATCGTGTTTCAGGAATATCTTCTATTCCCCTGGCGAACGGTTCGAAAGAACATCGAATTCGGACCACAGGTTCGTAAAGTTCCGGGGGAAGAAAGAAAACGTATCAGCGAACGCTACATTCGGCTGGTGGGTCTGGAGGGGTTTGAAAATCGTTATCCCCACGAATTGAGCGGCGGCATGAAACAGCGGGTCGCCATTGCACGGGCGCTGGCCAATGAGCCGACAGTTCTGCTCATGGATGAGCCCTTCGGGGCACTGGACGCTCTCACCCGGGAGATGCTTCAGCTGGAGTTGCTTCGCATCTGGCAGGAGGCAAAGTGTACGGTGGTGTTTGTCACGCACAGCATCAGCGAGGCCGTCTATCTTTCGGACCGTGTGGTGGTCATGAGCAACAGACCCGGTAGAATACTGGCGGATATGGCGATTGATCTGCCGAGGCCCAGAAACAGGGATATGATGGCGGGCTCAGATTTTTTCTCTTATGAACAGCGCTTGCGGGAACTGGTCTGGCCGCAAATCAGTTCGGCGGATGCGAACGGGAATGGTAATGAAGAGAACGAAGTATAAAAAGATTATTTCTCCGCTTGTGATTGTCATCGCATGCGAGATTATCGGCAGGAGTGGGCTGGTCGATCCGTTTTTTTTCCCGGCGCCCAGTGCCATGCTGAAATCCCTGTGGAGCATGATGGCTTCCGGAGAGATTTTTCCTCATATCGGGATCAGTGTGCTTCGCGCCGTGACCGGATATATCATCGCGGCCGTGGCGGGCCTTTTTATAGGAGTGCTCGTGGCCTGGTCCCGGATGTGCGAGATGATCTTCGATCCGTTGATCGAGCTGATCCGGCCCATTTCAACCTTTGCCCTGGTGCCGATCATGTTCGTGTGGTTCGGTATCGGCAACGGTTCCAAGACCGCCATCATTGTCAAGGCATGTTTTTTCCCCATTGTACTCAATACCATTGCGGGCATCAAGGGGGTGGACGGGCGGCTCGTCCAGGCGGCGAGATCCCTGGGCGCCGGCGGGCTGCAGTTGTGGACCATGGTGCTGATTCCGTCGGCACTGCCGATGATCATTACCGGCATGCGGATCTCCACTGCCATGTCCATGCTGGCGATTGTGGGGGTCGAGATGCTGGCGGCGGATTCGGGTATCGGCTTTCTGGTGATCGATGCCCAGCGAACCTTCGCTACGGACCGCATGTTTGCGGGCATTATCGTTATCTCTTTGATGGGGGTCGGACTCGACAGGGTTGCCCGGGTGGTTCAACGCAAAGTCTTGTCCTGGCACGAGGAGTCTTCAATGGCGGGTGTCGGGTGAAGAAATATTAATCTCTCAAAGGAATTTATTTGAGATGGTTTGCAGCTAATTCGGAGGAGTTTAATGAAAATACGTCAAGTTCCATGGCTCATGGCAACGGTTGCGGCGATTCTGGTTTTTGCCGCTTTTCCGGGATGGGCCAAAGACGAGGATGCTACCATACGGGTGGTTTACGGCCGAAGCATTGACGATCTGCCCCTGTATGTGGGGCTGGAGGAGGGGTTCTGGGAAGAAGAGGGACTTACAGTGGAGCTGGTTCGCCTGACGGGTGAGCACAACATTGTCGCCGCGGCTCTTCACGGTGATATTCATGCCGGCGCCCTGGATCCGGGCGGGTTTTTCCATGCCGCACTTCAAAAAATACCGATTACGGTCGTGGCATGGCTGGGCCATGCCCATAAGGGTACCCGCTGTGGTCTTCATGTGGATGCCAAAAGCGGGATTAATTCCCTTCAGGACCTGAAAGGAGCCCGGGTCGCCGAAGCCGGTTCCATCACGACGGCCATGATTCTGTCCCAGGCACTGAAGGCCGCCGGCATGAATCATGAGGATATTCGCGCCATCAAAGGCATCAAGCTGGACGATTCCATGAAACACGAGGCGGCGCTGAGGTCCAAGGGGGTAGACGTAATCGTCGCCTGAGATCCCACAGCGACCATGCTGGAGATGCATGGTGCGAGCCGCCTGTTGACATCTTTTAACGATGTCATACCGGGCTATATTTTCAGCGGGCTTTTCTTCACAAAGAAATATCTGAAGAAAAATCCGGAGAAAGTGAGAGCGTATCTGCGCGGGCTGGTCAAGGCCTTTCACTTCATCCGGGATCATGAAGAAGAGGCGCGCCAGTGGATACCCAAATACACGGGGGTGGAAAAGACCGTGGCCATGCGCGCGGCCCTTCGGGCCTTCGAGGACGGGCGGGAGCCGCTTGAGCGGTTATACGCTCAGCAGGAGATTATGGTCAAAATAGGGAAATTGCCGCATAGAGTGGCGGTTGAAGAATATCTCGATTACAGCTGGTTGCCCGAAGAACAGGACCCTTTGGGCGGAAAGGAGTAAAAAGTACATGCGGTTTTTGAAAACACTGGTAGTGGGCATCTGGTTGTTCCTGATGCTCCTCTCCCCTCAGGCTTTTGCACAGTTCGGAGATGACGATTGTCCGGAAGGAAAATGTAAGGGAACCGCCGAGGAGGAGGAGTTTTTATTGGACGAGATCGTGGTGACGGCCTTTCGGGGCGGGGCGGTGACCCTGACGCCCACCAAGACCGTTATCGACATCGAGAAGTTTAACAAAAGCGGGTCCACGGACCGCGTGGAAGACATCCTGATGCACCTGACCGGCATCGATGTCCTCAGGGGGACGTCCGGCGCCGATCCGCAGCAGATGGTCATGATGCGGGGGTTTGACGACAGCCGTTTCACGATTGCCATCGACGGCAGGACCATCACGGCGCCCACGGCCGGGGCCGATACCTATGTGGACTGGTCGAGTCTCACCACCGGGGATATCGAGCGAATCGAGGTGATTCGCGGGGCGGCGTCGGCCCAGTACGAAAATTCCCAGGGCGGTATCATCAATATCATTACCAAAAAAGGGAAGAAGCGGGACACCCTGGTGCCCAAATTGACCTTCAATGCGAGCTACGGATCCTACGAAAGTTTCAACGGCCGGATGAGCGTGGACGGCGGTGTCGGAAATTTCAACTATTTCCTGAATTTCGGGCACAAGGAGTCCGACGGATACCTGAGAAACAATTACTATGAGGGGAATGATTACTCCGCGCGGTTCAGCTATGATTTTCCCTTCGACGGGCGCCTGACCCTGTCGGCAAAGGGGTCCGACATCGACATGGGGTTTGCCGAGGTCAACGACCCCGACAGTCTCATCGCGGATTACGACTCGAGCTATCCGATCGTTCCCGAAGATTCGGACACCGTTCGACGGTACCGGTACACTTCGTTCCCGGGGGGCGACAATTACAAGGTTAAAGAATCGCTTCACCTGGACCTGATCTATGACCAGACATTCAGTACCGGAACGTTGCGATTCCAGTTCTTCCGGACCAATGGGGATGAAGATGCCTATTACTACAGGGCGAGCAAAAACAGCGATTATGACCCCGATGTCGATCCCCCGGAGATGGAATATACCCTGAGCCAGTATTTCAGCGGTGGCGACGCCCGGGAGGAGCTGCATTACGGGGGAAGGCTTCAGTATAAAGTCGAGGGCTTGCTGAAACATGCGCCCGTGATCGGCTACGATCAGAGACGCATGGAAACCGGGTCCATGGATGATGTATGGCGCATGCATGCCGGATATGTGGAAGACACCTGGAAACTTACCGACAGGCTCTCCCTCTTCCTCGGTCTTCGGTACGGGTATGTCCGGGAGTTTACCTATGCCTATAAGGATCCTGGAACTACCACTGCCTACAGGCATAAATTGCATACCGAACTCTGGCTGCCGAAATCCACTCTCACCTATCAAATATCACGGAACACGGAGGTCTTCATTTCCGCTAATAAAGACTACCATGTCCCCGGGTGCTGAGATCGCTCGGCCTGGGCCAGTTTCGGCTCAACGGAAAAAGGGAAAGAAATCGAGACGGAAACGAGCATGCATTACGACCTGGGGATTTTTCACCGGTTCGCGAAAGATTTCGTCACGCGGCTCAACCTTTACTATATCGACATCGAGAACTATATCGTGGCAAATGCCGCGGATGTCTATCATGCTTCCGGCAATTACGGATTCAACATGGACCAGATCGAATATTACGGTACGGAGTTTGAATTCGATACCAAATGGTTCGATAAATTGAACGTTTTCGGAAACTACTCCTATCGCAAAACGTCCTATGAAGAGAGGGAGATGCTGGAGGAAGCCGTTCTGCTGACCCTGGCGCCCGAACATAAGGCCAACCTGGGGTTCCGGTATCGGTTCCTTCCGAGCACCGTGCTGTCATCCGATATTCGGTACGTGGGAGAACGGGAGAGCGAAGGCAATGTCTACAACCTGGATGCGTTCTGGACCATGGACATGAGCATCGATCATGAATTTTCCAAGAATTTTTCCATGCGTGCGTATGTGACCAATCTGCTCAGGGAAGATTATCAGGAGGTATATGGATATTCCATGCCTAAAGATGCTTACGGTGTCAGCTTTAAAATGACGTTCTTTTAATCTCCAATAAGAAGCAGTTAGATAGGGGCTTCACGATGCCGATAATGCAAGGTTCGTGAAGCCTCTTTTTTTGTGGAATCGTCGCCATGCCCCACGGGTGGACCAGGGCAAACGGGAACGAATTGACGGATGATGCCTGTCTCGATCCGCTCAGCGGCTTTCCGGCTTATCGCGGGTTTTACTGCGGTGTGGAAAAGGTGTGGATCGGAAAGGGTGAACGGATTACAAATATGCTGAAAGGAGGAATGAGATGGCAACGCTCAAAAATATTTTTGCTGCAAAGTGGGGGATAATTACGGTTGGCGGTGTCATCGGAATTTTTGCCGCTCTTCTCCAGAAGTTGGGAAATCCCGGTAATATGGGGATTTGCGTGGCATGTTTCGAGCGCGACATTGCGGGCGCCGTCGGCCTCCACCGCGCGGCCGTGGTACAGTACATGAGACCCGAGATCATCGGATTTGTGATCGGATCACTCATTGCCGCCCTGGCTTTCAAGGAGTTCCGGCCCAGGGCCGGTTCTGCTCCTATCGTAAGATTCGTTCTCGGCGCCTTTGCCATGATCGGGGCATTGGTCTTTCTGGGGTGCCCCTGGCGGGCGCTTCTGCGGCTCGCGGGGGGCGATTGGAATGCCGTCCTGGGTCTGGCCGGCCTTGTGTTCGGAATATGGATCGGGACATTGTTCCTGAAAGGTGGTTACAACCTGGGTCGCTCGGAAAAAACCTATACTTCCGTTGGATGGCTTCTTCCCCTCATCATGCTGGGGTTTCTGGCCCTGATGCTCTTCTTCCCGCAAATAGAAGAAGAGGCCAAAAGCGGGGTGCTGTTTTACAGCCTGAAAGGTCCGGGCGCCGGGCACGCATCTCTGGTCATCTCCCTCATTATAGGACTGGTGATTGGTTTCCTGGCCCAGCGCAGCCGCTTCTGCACCATGGGCGCTTTTCGGGACCTGATCCTGTTCCGCCAAACCCATCTGTTTATGGGGCTTATCGGCCTGGTTCTGCTTGCGTTTGCGGCGAACCTGCTGTTCAAGCAGTTTAATCCGGGATTTTCCGGACAGCCCGTTGCCCATACGATGCATGTATGGAACTTCGCCGGCATGGTTGTGGCGGGGCTGGCTTTTGCACTGGCAGGCGGATGCCCGGGGCGGCAGCTTTTTCTGGCCGGTGAAGGGGATGGCGATGCCGCCGTTTTCGTTTTGGGGATGATCGTGGGCGCCGCATTCTCTCACAATTTCGGGCTTGCCAGTTCACCCAAGGGCGTTGGTCCCCACGGCGTCGCCGCTGTCATCATCGGTCTTCTGGTCTGTCTGTTTATCGGTTCTACCATGAGAAAAAAGAGTGTATAAGGAGGTGCTGTTATGAGTGCGATCCTGGATGCAAGAGGATTGAGTTGCCCGCAACCCGTTTTGATGACCCTGGATGAAATTAAAAAGCTGAAACAGGGAGAGATCGAAATCCTGGTAGATACCGAGACCTCCAGGGAGAACGTAAGCAGGGCCGCCGAGAGCCGGAAGTGGGAGGTTCAAGAGGTTCAGGAAGAAGGAGACGGGTATCGCTTAAGAATTAAAAGGGAGTAAACGTGAGTTTGTTCTCCTTATTCAAGAAGAAAAAAGTCCCCGGTTCGACAAAAGGTGAAATCCCGGACCGGGGGATTCTGGTTTTTGATAATACCAGCGAAGTGATCCGCGCGGAAACCACTTTAAAAGCAAAGGGGTTGAACATCCGGGTTATGGGGCCGCCACCGGAAATCAGAAGCGGCTGCGACCTTGTAATTGAATTCCCTCTGATAGAGGAACTCAATATCCTGAGAGCCCTCAAAGAGGTTGATGTTGCCCCCCTTCAGGCTGTTCCTGTAAACAGCCCCCTGCTTCAGCCCGTAGATCTTTTTCAAACCAAGGATTTTGGCCGTTATCTCATGGTCCGGGCCGCTAACATGAAACTCACGATCGACAAGGAGAGTCAAACCATCGTCAATGTTTCAGGGGGGGGGTGCCCTGATGTCCCCTACCTCGCGCAGGAGATGGTCGGGCGCGTATTGAGCGATGCTCCCGATCCGGGGGAGATCGGCCACACCCTCTGCGGGTATGCCCTGAAGCTCGCCTACGAGGAGATGAAACAGCGATGCCTGGAGAGGCGTTGACGCATAAAATGCTTGGGAGGAGACAACGCATAAAATGCTTAGGAGGAGACAACGCATAAAATGCTTGGGATTGTAGGGACCATACCGGACAAGAATTTCCCCCTGGAGCAGGGGCCGGTTCGTTTTGAAAACGATCGCATTAAAATAAACGAACGTTGGATAGCGGTGAACCGCGGGACGCCCGCCCTGTTGGCGGCAGCCGTCAAGGCTGGAGAAGTACTGGGGCAGCCGCTTCCCTACAGCTATCTTGTGGGCGATATCGGTCTCGGGGATGGCAGCAGGCGGCTGTATGAAAACCTGACGAGGGAATTTCCCGCCTCGGATTTTTCAACCCTGACGTTCCACTATCTGCAACCGGATGTGGATTGGCACAATAAAGTGCTCTTCGCCGTGGAGGAGATGAAGCGGCGCCCGTTTCTGATCGCCGATGCCGGATTCATGTATATGGCCAAAATGAGCGGACAGTCGGAAGCTTATGGGCTGTTTACTCCGGATGCGGGAGAGCTTGCTTTTCTGGCCGATGAAGATGCCCCCCATCCCTTCTATACCAGAGGTTTTATCCTTCATGAAGAAAATCAAATGCCCGATCTGATCACCCGGGCGTACAAACATAAAAATGCCGCACAATATCTTCTGGTGAAGGGATGCCGGGATCATGTCGCCTCAAAAGACGGCGTACTATCCGTTGTCGACAGCCCGATGAATGACGCCATGGAAGCCATGGGCGGTACCGGCGATACCCTGACGGGTATTGTTTCCGCTCTCATTGCATCGGGCATGGAGACACCGGATGCGGCAGTAATGGCTGCTCGAATCAACAGGCTTGCCGGGCATTACGCGAACCTGACCCCGGCCTCACGGGTGATGGAGATAATCGCCCATATTCCCAGGGCCATGGCGGAAATCATCCCCCACTAACTCAGTCGGAACCTCTCTCTTTTAACCCGCATGAAATTGCCCCGGGGTGTCCGACAGGCGAACAGCCCTGTCCCGTCTCGACGGGTCAGCGTTTCAGCGTGTATTTGATGGGCATGGTAACTTCAGCCGATACCGGGGGGGCGGGGAAGGGCTGGACCTGCCTGATGGTGGCAAGGACATTTTTATCGAGCACTTTATGTCCGGAACTGGTGACCACGCTGATGTCTTCGACCGCTCCATTTTCACGCACCACAAAGAAAACCACCACGGTTCCCTGCCATTTCATTCTTCGAGCCACTACCGGATAAATCAGGTTCCGGGTGATGAGGTCCTTGATATAGTAGAAGTTTTCGTCCAGATACTGCTGCCCGGGGGAAATGCTTCCCGGGGATGCCGTCGCCTGTGCCGGGGCGGCGGGGCCGGTGGTACTTGTAGCGGCGGTGCTGCCTGCCGCGGTCCCTTGCAACCTGTTTTTCGGTTCCGGCCCAGGGTGGGTGGCAACGGGATTGACCGCTGGTCGAGTGGTCTCGTCGATGTCGGCGGGAGACGGAGAAGAGAGCTTGGCGGTTGCTTTAACCGGCCCGGGGATTTTTTCGGCCGGTGTTGCGGACTCGCTGTGTTCAGCCGGTTTTTCCGCTGGTGTCACGGGCTCGATGCGTTTTGCGGGTTTTTCAGCCGGTGTTATTTTCGGCGTTGCGACCGGCTGCGTCGGCGCCGGGGCGGCGGGTTTCGCGGCCGGAACGCTGACAAGATTGACATTGATGACGGCACGCCCGGATTGGCGCTGATTCGGGCCGTCATGACGCAAGTTCATGAAACCGCACACGATCAGCAGGTGCAGGAATACGGAGACGAACACGAAGGTCGTTACCTGCTTGTGCCGGGATTCCCCCAGACTTTCGCAGGCCTGGGGGCCGGTATTATAAGGAGAAGGAAACAGATGCATAGACCGTCAATGGTGCGCCAGCCTGGTATGTGGAGCCCAGGGTCTGATAGTCCGAGGTGTTGATGATGCTGATATATTCCTCATCGAAAACGTTGTTCACGGTGAGGGACACATTCATCTTCTTCATTCCAATTGCCGACAGGTCCCTGCTCCAGGTGACATCGAAATCGACGATGGTGGACGCGTCTATCTCTTCCTTGTGCCGCACATCCCCGTACCGGCTGCCGGTATACTTCACAATGGGCGAAAAGGTGAAGGCGCCGATGCGGTAACTGACAATCCCGTTAAAAAGCACTTCCGGCGCATCGGGAACCTGCTCTCCATCCACGGCGATGGTGCCGCCCGTCGAGTTTCTGAGATTTTGGGTAAAATGAAACCGGTTGTAGGAAAAGGAAGCATACAACGAGAGATTTTCCATGGGCATGATCCCCGCTTCCAGTTCGAAACCATAGGCTTCCGCTTCGGCGTTGGTGGCGGGAAAGGAGAGTCCAAGGGCTTCGTCGTAATAAACGGCTAGCTTGTTCTCATGGGTCGCGAAATAGAGCGTCGGCACCACATAAAGTTTTTCGGTAATGTACCGGAGTCCCACATCGAAATTGTCCGCGATTTCGAGGTCCTGATCCTTCCACAAATCCTGGAGGGTAATGCCGGCCTGGTAGAAATTACTCTTCTGGGACATGAAAAATGGGTATAGTTTCACGCTGAGGCCGTAGTTCCGACCGTACGAGAAATAACCGCTCAACGATTCGTTGATGATGTAACTCACGCCGAAGTTCGGCAGGAACTCCGTGAAACCGATCTCTCGGGCGCTGGCGTTTTCCTCTATGCCGGTGACCCGGGCCAGGGCCTGATCGTAGCTCACATCCCCAATGCCGGTGCTGGTATAGGAGATGATCTCCGGCATGGTATAATCGATGTATTTCACGCCGCCTTCGACGGTCAGATTTCCCATGGTATATTTCCCGGAGACGAAAGGCTGGTTCTGAACATGGCTGGTGGGCTTGGAAAGGATCTGCCATTTGTCGAACCGCAAACCGGATTCCCCCACCGTGTAGAGTTTCATGGCGGTGGGCGGACCGGGCCTTTCCTGTTCCAGGTAGAAATAGCCGGCGTTGAATTCCGCATTCCCCGTGTCCAGGGTGTATTGCGCCAGAACACCGCTCATGTCATGATCAATTTCCCAGTTACGGATCCGATTGGCGCCGCTTTTGGTGGTGATGGTTTCGTAGTAATCCCCTTCGTCCCGCCAGTAATAGGGTTTTACGGACAGTTTGGCGGCATCGCTGAAGCGGTATTCCATATTGGCGACAAAACTGATATCTTCAAAGTCGCTTTTGTTGTATCCATAGTAATAATAGTCGGTTTTGTCGGTGGTGTAGTCGGCTTTATAATTATCCGAGAGGGAAGAGACCTGGGCATAACTCAGGGTACGGTAGGTATTGACATCGGCGTCATTGTAGATGGTGTAGGCTTCGACTGTGAAGCTGTCGCCTATCTCCTGGGAGAGACCGAGCATCGTGTTGGTACGGCTGGAATCGCCTTCTCCCTTCCATTTGTCGGCGCCGCTCCTGGAAAAGGAGAAAAATCCGCTGGTGCCGGTGGAAAGCGTGCCGGTGTCCAGGCGCAGGAACGTCCGGCTGTAGCTTTCGCTGCCGAAGGACTGTTTCAGGTCAATGCCGAAGGTTTCCCCCGGGCGTTTGATTTCCATGTCTATCTTGCCGCCGATATTAGTCAGTCCGAAGGCTTGATTCGCCGGGATACCGCCCTTGAAGATGGAGACGGACTCGAAGTTTTCCATGTCATAGATGGCCACTCCGCCGCCGGGCCTGCCACTCACCGGGACGTTTTCCACGTTCACCGGTGTGCCCGGGTTCCCGCCGCCGGTGGGCTCGACACCCCGGAACCGGAAAGATTCGTGGTAATTGCTGATATCGGCAAGGCCCGATGGATCGACGCTCTGCTGGTTTACCGACGGCATGAGGCCGATGGCTTTATGGGGTGACATTGTGGCCGAGGGCCCCTGGGCGGAAATGCCTCTTTCGGTGACCTTTATTTTGGTGTTGGTTTCCGTGAACAGGGGACCGACGAAATCCTGCGCTTCGAAGGTCCCTTCAATTTCAGTTTCGGGGAGAGTGATTGTCACTTCCTGCGGAAATGCAGGTTGAGAAAAAAAGATACAAATCAACAGCATTGGGACAAACCGCTTCTTTATCATATGTGGGATTCCTTTTAATTAACACCGACGGCTCTGCATTTTGAGCAGGCCGTTGAATTCGGCTTTATAATTTTA
The DNA here is from genome assembly GCA_963677545.2 of Desulfobacterales bacterium. Taxonomy (GTDB): domain Bacteria; phylum Desulfobacterota; class Desulfobacteria; order Desulfobacterales; family JAFDDL01; genus JBECKW01. The sequence goes on from CAXXKH010000041.1 coordinate 13,177, forward strand.
TAAAATTCATATGCCGTTTAAAAATTACATCAGGTATATTGCAAATGTATTGTTCGGACGTCAAGTAAAATTTATAAACCGCTTTTGCGGGTATGGACGATATGAGCCCTGGGCTCACCATGCAAACACAAGGCGAGGGGCATATAGTAATTGGCCAATGTCATGAAAATAAGCTGACGGGACTTTTTTACCGCTCGCTTGCCCCGACGTCGGGGCAAGCGGGCGGTGAGATATTGGCTTCTTTCGATAGAGCGCTAAGCTGATGACATTGAGTTATTAACCATTATGGTGGAGGGGTTACATGCCGCCGATTCATTTCCTGCTCGTTGACGACGAAGAACTATTTGTTGTAACCATTGCCAAGCGTCTTCGGCTAAAAGGATTCATCGTTGATGTTGCCACGTCCGGCGCTGAGGCGCTGGACCGGCTGGAGACAGGAAATACCATAGATATCGTCGTGCTGGACATCCAGATGCCGGGTCAGGACGGCATCAGCACATTGAAAAGAATCAAGACCGAATATCCTCTCGTCGAAGTGATAATGCTTACGGGTCACGCTACGGTTCAATCCGCGGTCGATGCGATGAAACGGGGTGCGTTTGATTATCTGATCAAGCCATATGATTTGGAAGCGCTTCTTGAAAAGGCAGACAACGCCGTTTCGAGAAAAAGGTACCGTGATGTCACCTCCGGCCAAAAATGGACCCACCTTCCGGCGGAAATTGGACCCACTTGGCTGCTATAATGGTGAATGTTGATTCCGGAAATTAAATCACATATCTTAGAATGAGATCATGGCAACTGAAAAAAGACATTGACAAATTACACATTGCCGATAATGATAAATATAATAATGGTGCCGAATGAAAATTCCATGAAGAAAAAGGGCGTTGCCGCGCGGCAACCAACAAGACGGCACGACACATGATTAATAATATATTCAGCTCGTTACGCATTCCGCAGAATCTTCTTTTATTACCATTACGTCATATCACCCATACTTTATAACAGCAAAAGCCCGGTTTGACCCAATGTACAAACTCAGTAGTAATAGATTGTTTCAGTCTATAATCAAAGACGGCGGGATCTTTTTTTTTCTTATGGGCGGGGTCTGCATGCATGCTGGCTGGGTCCATGAAAACAAGAAACAAACAACTTCGAGATGGGCCCAAAAAACATCTCAAGTGGGTTCAATTTTTACCGGCAGTAGCACCGTGAAGAAAAAATAGCGGATGCAAGGTCCAGACCCTATATTTCGGACCGGGAGAGGGAGGATTTGATTTCAGAAATACTGAAAGAATCATGAGAAAATTTTATGAAAGGGGGCCCATGAAAAATCATAAAAAACCCGATAAGACGGTAGCGGCTGTTTGCGGTCTTTTCTGCCAGGCTTGTTCCATATACATCGGTACGAAAGAAGACCCTGAGCGGTTGAAAAATCTTGCCGAAAATTTCGGTGTACCGGTCGAGGAGATGAAGTGTAAGGGGTGCCGGTCGGACACGCGGATCGGTTATTGCGCGAATTGCAAAATGTTCAGGTGTGCCGCCGAGAAAGGGATTGATTTCTGCGGCGCCTGTGAGGAGTATCCCTGCGAGGAACTGAAGGCATTTCAGGCCATACTGCCCCATAGAATCGAATTGTGGAAGTCCCAGGCGCGGATCAAGGAAGTCGGATACGAGAAGTGGTATGCGGAAATGCTCGAACATTACGCGTGCCCGGAATGCGGCACTATCAATTCAGCCTACGATGCGGTTTGCCGGAAATGCGGCGCCTCCCCTGGTTGTGCGTATGTGGCGCTAAACCGGAAGGAGATAGAAGAGCGGCTGGCGAGCATGGGAGATGATCTGGAAACGCTGAAGAAAGATTTATAGTATCGAAGTCATTTTCAAAACGTCCCATTCCCCCCGATTTCATCGGGGCTTTACGGCCGATCTCTACTCCGCCCTGAGCTTAGCTAAACTGTGATGACTGTCAAAAATATATTCCGACGTAAAAACATATATTTCTCGCGCAGAGCCGCAGTGACGCAGAGAAAGACATAAAAACTAAACAGCGAAGGAAGAGGGATGATGGATGATGGAAGAAGGTGAAAAAGGGTTAACTTCCCTCGTCCGAGCGGAGCGGCCTTCCATCTTCTATCGGTTTTTCTCTGCGTCTCGGCGTCTCTGCGCGAGTAATTGCTTTTCGATACTGATATTTAACATGCTATTCTGTATGAACAATTGGGATGTTATTATGACAATGGCTATAAAATGTTTTGAAATTGGCTTATTGGAATGGATATGCAGATGAACCGAGCCAACATCCGAAAAGCCTATTTCGCTGCTTTCCTGAAAAACCTGCAGTTTTTCGGGCCGATCTCAGTCCCTTTTTTTATCGACTGGCTCAGGGTGGACTATACCCGTATGTTCATCCTCCAGGCATGGTTTCTATTCTGGGTTTTCGCCCTGGAAATCCCCACGGGAGTGGTCGCGGATAAATTCGGCCGGAAGGTCTCCGTTGCCCTGGGATGTCTCCTGTTTGGCGCCGATATGCTTTTTTTCGGGCTTTCCCATAATTACTATCTGTTATTCCTGGGCGAATTCCTGGGCGCCGTGGGGATGACCTTCATCTCCGGGGCGGACCAGGCGCTTCTTTACGATTCGCTGATCGAGATCGGGGAGCAGGATAATGCCCGGTACTTTTTCTCCCGTTACGAGGCGGCCGGGACGTTGGGTCTCCTGATTTCGTTCCCGATCGGTTCCACCATTGCCGGCATGGGCGATTATCCCAACCAGCTCCCGACGACCTTTCTTTTCTCTGCCGTGGCGGCCGTAACATCGGCCCTCGCATATACCTGGATGAGTGAACCCCGGAGAGCAAAACCGAAAGAGGGGTTTATCCGAATGGGGATGAGTGGGCTCAGGACGCTTTTCGCGCACCGGGGCCTGAGAGCCTATATGCTTAACGCCGTTACGATTTCAGCCGTGACCTTTTTTGTGTTCTGGTTTTATCAGCCCGTTCTTCAGCGAGCGGGATTGCCGATTGTCTATCTGGGGTGGATCGGCGCCGGTTTCAACCTCTTTTCGACACTTCTTCTCACTCAGGTTATGCGCCTGGAAAAAGTTCTCGGGGTCCGGCGGTTGCTGTCGTTGTCCGCACTCCTGCCGGGGATTTTGTTCCTGGCGCTCGGTATCTGGCGAATGCCGGTCTTCACGATCCCGGCCCTGTTCTTACTCGTGGGGTGCAAAGTTATCCGCGTCCCCGTTCTCAATGAATACATCAACCGGCATGTCGAGAGCGAGAACAGGGCCACGATGATATCGTGTATATCGCTTCTCGAACGATCCGTGACCTTCCTGCTCTATCCGGTGGTGGGACTCCTGGCGGATAGATCCCTGGACTTCGCTCTCTTTTTTCTCGGTGGCGTTGCTATCCTCTTTGCACTCGCCACCCGGCTTCGTGACCGTCAACTGAAAACGCAGGAGAACACCATCGAAGGCGAGCGTTGAGCGACTCAAGTTATTACAAGTCAATGTCATTAACTTAAACTGGTAAAGGCTGATTATTTACCGCCCGCTTGCCCCGACGTCGGGGTTGCGCTCAAGGTCGCAAAGATCGCAAAGAAAAGAATTTTTATTTGCCGTAGACAACACGGCAAATAAAAACCACGATGCCTGCGGCAAGGCTCCTTCCCGGAGGGAATGCACTGATTGTATTTTGCGACAGCGAAATGCAATGGCACTATTTCTGGTTTTTAGCCGCCTGTGGCGGCCTTTGCGGTCCTTGGCGTGCTTGAGCGAAGCGGGCGGTAATATCGCTGGCTTCTTTTGATAATACATTAAGATATTGGCATTGTATTACAAGTCATCCTAAAAATATATTTTGTCTCAATATTTTCGAGCAACGGATTGAAACGACCTTTCAGGAGTGGAAAAATGGTTTTTTCGTATTATTCGGCCGCCTGCCGTCGCGTTTTTCGAATTCATCATCCACGACTTCATCTATAACGGATGCCAGCAACCCCTCGCAAAACTTTCTCCCAGCGATCTCAACAACCCTCGCCGGCTCATCGCTTAAAAACACGGCGCCGATCGATCTCAGGAAGTCATTCGAAGGCCAGCCGGTCTCGGTGGTAATGTTGTCCGGAATATCCAGTACTTGCTCCGCCTCTGCATCGCCAGGGTCGTACCCTTCCGCTTTTTCATGATATCCGGCCGCTTCTTCGGCCGACGAAGCAACGACAAACCAGTCCTCGTCGTGATCTTCCGTGGTCACCCAGTAGAGTTTCATGATTTTGAATCCGGTGTTTGTAGACTTCCTCATTTTTTTCTCCTGTCAAGGGGGCTTCGGACCGCGCGCCCCCCTCTGTTCAATACATGTGTATATATCATGGTCGTGCTTACATCCTTATGTCCCAGCAATTCCTGTATGGTTCGGATGTCGTAACCATCTTCCAGAAGATGCGTTGCGAAGCTGTGACGAAATGTATGGCTACTGATAATTTTTGTGATATTGGTTGTTCGGGCGGCTTTTCTGATATTCTGATTCAAGCTCGACAAATGAACATGATGACGCCTTTTCTTTCCGGAGCGTGGATCGGTGGATAGTGTTTTAGATGGAAAAACATACTGCCACCCCCATTCCTTTTCGGCATTTTTATATTTCCGCGCCAAGGCAAACGGTAGATAGACACTGCCGTAGCCTTCCCGAAGATCCTTTTCATGTATCTTTTGTACATACACCAAATGATTTTGCAATGGTTCTCTCACATCCTCAGGCAGCATGGTAGCGCGGTCTTTCTGCCCCTTGCCATTCCTGACGATTATCTGGTTCATCATAAAATCAGCGTCTTTAACACGCAACCGAAGGCACTCGATTCCTCGCAATCCGCTTCCATACAAAACCTTGGCAATCACCTGGAAAACACCGCTCATGGCATCGATAAGCGCCATTGTTTCCTCAAACGTCAGTACGGTCGGAAGACGCTCGGGTCGTTTGGCGCGAATGGCATCGATTTTTTGGAATACATCGAGCTCAAGGACTTTTTCATACAAGAACAGCAGCGCATTGAAAGCCTGATTTTGTGTAGCGGTAGCCACCTGTGCTTCCACCGCAAGATAGGTCAAAAACGCTTCGACCTCTTTTTGCCCCATATCCTTAGGGTGCTTTTTATTATGGAAAAGGATAAAACGTCTTATCCAACCGACATAGGCATCTTCCGTCCTGATCGAATAATGTTTGAGGCGGATTTTTTGCCGAACCTGGTCCAACAGCTTAACTGGTTGTTTGTTCATAATTATTCCTTGCTCTATAGGATAAAATTGTGTACAAATTTACGGCTTTGTTTTCTTGAAGCTTCCTGGACAAAATAGTGAATCGATGGTGATGTTGCTTGTTTCATGGTGAGAAAAATAGCTTCGAATCTTTGTACGGCTGGATCAGATAATTGCTCTCTTTATAAAAAAAATCTCATATTTGCAAGTAATACAAGTTTATTAAGAGGTTTTTGTCAATATTATGGCATTTCGGGTGATATTGAGCGTTTTTAATCAATTTTCAGGTTCAATATGAGCGCGAAATAGGTATTACTGTATGTTATTATGGTAAATATTGTTAGTTGGTCAATCCTTTTGAAAAATGATATTGAGAACTTTTCATCAATAATAATTGTTATATTTTTGAATCGAAGCCATGTATACAATTATCAAATCACATTTTTCATTTGACGGGTCGCATAGCACAATTGAAGACTTTGCATCCTTTTTTCATCAAGACTTTGATTTAATGGAAGAAAGTCCAGATGAATTTGCGCATATACTTTTTAAGTCTCTTTCAGATGAACAAAAGAAAGAATTGCGTGAAAGCTTTTTAAAACTTTTAGAAGAATATCCGGGGAAAAAACAAGGTGGTTTGGTGAAGGCTTGGTATCGGCTTGGAGCACATTGGTGGGATAGAAAATATGATCTTAGATCTATAATTCAAAATTGGATAAATTTTTTAGAAAAAGATTGTACCTAAAAGAAATATAACCTGGCGTTCCAGGGGAACTTATGTTGCGAGATCGAATTATGTAGCGAGTTTTATACCCTGCAGTACCCCGCTACCCCGCCATACCCCGCAAAAAAATAAAAATTATCCTGCGTACCCCGCCCTTTCTTGAATAGGGACAGATATTGCGATAGAACAATTTGCCATGATACGTTGTTGTGCGTTGAATTTTTCTTTGAGGAAAAAAGAAAAGGCCTGAAGTAGCAGCTTCAGGCCTTTAAGCGACGTTCCGTAAGTGACTACGGAAGCCAACAAAGATGTTCAAGGATACCATCGCTTTCGTTCTCTTACAAGAAGAAAGCGATGGGGTATGTGCCAAACTGATGTCCTGCTGATAGAAATCAAGTGCCGGCACTGCAAGACTTGTTTCGTAATGTGCCGAGAATGCTACCGAGGTCATGTATATTGCGGCACCGCCTGCCGGATCAAAGCTCAAAAAATATCCCACCGGAGATCCCAGAAGAAATACCGACGGACCGAAAAAGGCAAAACAGCCCACCGGGAGAATGAAAAGAAGCGGAGATTGGGCCGGGTTAAAAAAACCATGGCTGATGCCACTACAAGACCGTTTTTTTTTCGGCTATTGAAGTTCCCGTACATAAAGAATCAGAGGCCCAGGTGCGGTTTTTGCGGCGTATACGGCAAAATTGTCAACGCGTTTCCAAGAAGACGGCCCTGACGATTATACCGAACGTGATAAAACGGAGGCATTATGACCTTTTCGGCCGGTGAGCTTTACGAGCTGAGGAATTCCATTCCCATAAACAAGCTGATCGAAAAGCTGAAAATTGAACATAGGATCACGGACGGCTATCTGCGTTTCGAGTGCCCTTTGTGCTTCGGTTTTCACACCGCCGTCAAAGAAGAGACCAACCTGGCAAGATGTTTCAATTGCCGGAGGAATTTCAACACCATCGATCTTGCCATGATCCGCGGGAACCTGAGCTTTGTGGACAGCGTGCGGTACCTCAAAAGGTTGAACAATGAATAATGCCTTCATGAAGATGCTGTCCGAGCAATCGGTCTCATACCTGGAATACCTGGAAGAAGAAGGGATGTCTCCATCCACCCTGAAAGACAAAAGAAGAGTATTAAAGCGCTTCGTCTTTTTTGTGGAAGAACGGGATGAACGGGACGTTTTCACCGAAACGTTCCTCGAACAATTTCAAGCCGCCTACGGCCGCACCAATGTCAAGAAGGCAGTCCGGCCATTTTCACGACACCTGTACCGGAAGGGATTGATCGACACGGCCATGGGGCATTACCACCGGAAGCTGCCGGAACCCTTTTCGAGCTACCTTTCCTATGTGGTCGATCTTTATCCCAACAACCCCTGGCCCCACCGGATCGTTCTCACGGCATTTTGGGAGTATCTCTCGAAAAGGGGCCTGACACTGGAAGAGATCACTATCGACCGGCTGGACCGCTTCATGGCCGGCGCCTATGATCATCTGACCGTGGAAACCCGGAACAAATACCGTTCCTGTTTGAGGGGGTTTTTGAAACATCTCTTCATGACCGGCCTGATCCGAAAAAATCTTGCCTTTTTTTTGAGAAATAAGCGGGTTTTCGAAAGAAATCTTCCTCCGAGACATCTTACGCGAGAAGAGATCCGTCTGCTGTTCGACCGTATGCGCTTCGACACCGAACGGGACCTTCGGGCCAATGCCATGATCTACCTGGGCTTTACCCTCGGCCTGAGACCAAAGGAGGTCAGCCTTATGACGATTGATGATATCGGGTTTTGCGCAGGGGAACTCTCACTGCCGTATCGGAAGAACAACCAACCGGCGGTAGTCTCCCTGTCCGAAGAGGCCTTGAAGGCGCTCACGGCCTACGTGCTGTATGCCCGGCCCAAGGGAGCCGAACGGGCCGTGTTCCTTCACCTGAAAGACGATCGGCCCCTTTCCGCCAACCGGGTTTCTAAAGAGATCGGCGCCTGCATGCGCCGGGCGGGCCTTTCGAAGAGCGCCTACTGCCTTCGGCATACCTTTGCCCATCAATTGCTCGAGCAGGGGCGCTCGGTTTTTGACATCAAGGAGATGATGGGCCATCAGGCGCTGAAAAGCACCCAGCGATACCTGCGGATCCATACAACCCTCATGCGGCGGGTACTGTTCGATGAGACCGTTTGAAAGCAATCTATCAGATTTAATGGAGGCCTTCATCGCCTACAGGGTCTCCCTGGGCTATTCCAGAACCCATTTGCGGACCTATCTGAGGCACCTGGACCGGTACGTCATGGCACATCCTGGTGAGGAGATGACGCCGCTCTATTTTCTGAAGTTTAAAACAGCTCTTCTCTACGCTCCTAAAACTGTAAACGGCATTGTGAGCACGGCCCGGGCTTTTTTCGACTATTTGCAGCGTCTGGAGATCGTGCCGGAAAACCCCCTGACCGATATCCCCCGAAACAGGCCGGAGACGTTCATCCCTTACATCTTCTCGGAAAAAGAGACGGAAGCGCTGCTTGCGACCGCAAAAGGCCGCATCCGCCGCACCGGCGACCACTTCTTTACGGATCTCAAACGGTACATGATCCTGCTCCTGCTCGCCCGGTGCGGATTGCGGATATCCGAACCCCTTCGCCTAAGCGTTGACGATTACTGCCGCGAAGAGGGAACGATCCATATCCGCAAGACCAAGTTCAAAAAGAGCCGGATCATCCCCCTGCCGCGTTCGCTGGTAACTGCGATGGACGGTTACCTCTCCGTTCGAAAGCAGCTCGGCCCGAACGGCCCTATTCTTTTTCCCGGCGAGAGATGTAAAAACGTATCCGCTCAGATTGTCCGGAGTTTTTTCAACCGGTCGCTGGGACCTCACCCCCCCGAGAGACGACTTGGGTCTATCCGGTTCGGCAAGCCCACTCCCCACAGCCTGCGCCACTCCTTTGCGGTCAACACCCTGAAGGCAATCCGGGATCGGGGCGGATCGCCGCGACATGCGCTGCCGATCCTCTCGGTATATATGGGGCACAGCCATTACACCTATACGGCGGTCTATCTGAAAGTGCTGGATGCCGATAACCGAAATGCACTGTTCGCTCTTGCCCGGAAGGCGCTGTTATGAGGCTCTCCGTCTGCATTCATAGATTTTTCTCGGAGTATATGACCGAGATGAAAGGATGCAGCCACAGCACCGTGAAAGCATATCGGGACACCTTCCGGCTTCTACTGCCCTACACCGCCAAAAAGTACGGCATCAAGCCGGACTCGCTGCGGATAGAACATCTGAGCATCGAAACGGTGCTCTCGTTTTTGAACCACCTTGAGAAAGACAGGGGCAACAGCGCTCGAACCCGGAACCACCGCCTGGCGGCCGTCAAATCACTGGCGGTGATGATCCGACTGCTGTATCCCGAGCATCGCCGCTTGTGCGACGGGATCGAAAGTCTTCACCGGAAACGCACCCATAAGCCCCTGGTGGGATATTTGACTCACCAGGAGATACAGAAGGTGCTTGACAGCGTCGATTTAAAGAAAAACGAGGGCTTCCGGGATTACGTCCTTTTACACCTGCTCTACGACTCCGGCGCGCGGGCCTTCGAGATCGCCGGCCTGTCTCTGGACGATTTTGATCCCGACACCAGGCGACTTACCCTTCTGGGCAAGGGAAGCCGCACCCGGATTTTGGAACTTTGGCCGAAAACCGCGCAGCTTTTGGAAAAGTATATTGCAAAGCATCGAAAAGAGCCGATGCCGCCCCATGGAACGGCACTGTTCACCAACCAGCGCCGCGCTCCGTTAACACGCTTCGGCATCCACCGCTTATGCCGCCGGTATCTTGAAAAGACGCTTTCGAATAAACGCCTCAAGTATCTCAACCCGGTCCACAGCTTTCGTCACAGCTGTGCAATACACATGCTGAATGCCGGGTATGCGCTGACGGACATAAAAAATCGTCTGGGCCATGAGCGACTGGAATCGACCATGATTTATCTCAAACTCGAAACATCGATTAAAAAAGAGATCCAGAAGGAGTATATCGCACATACGAAATCCCTCATGAACCAGGACAGGAAGCTCGACGAGCTGCTTGACTGGGGTGACAGGGACAAAATTTTAAACTGGCTCGACCGGCTGTAAACAAGACCGTCTCGCCCAAGAAGGAGAAGTCTGCCCGGCGCCAAATTGTTATGTTGACAGTTTTTTTAAAAAACCGTATGTTTACGCGCTATCTTATTGAAATTTTACGCAAAACGCCAAATCCGAAAGTTCCGTCAGTATTTTTAATTATTTTGGAAGGTTAGGCAAACTCGCAACATAAGGGAACATCAGGGCGGGGCGGCCTTGTCAGATTGAAATGTTGTATTGCCCTGTTTTCTGGTGAGTTCGGTGTTCGGTTTGTAAAATATGAATGAAAACATAAAAATATTTTCTGGTGGCCCTGAACTCTTAGACCAGGTTTCTCCACTTTGGGAAGAAATAAAAAAATACCATGTGGAAAAATCTCGTCATTTCTCAAAAGAGATGAATTCCAAATCATTTGTATCAAGAAAAACTGAACTCATTTCAAAAGCAAAATATTTACAAGTTGGTATTGCAAGCAATTTAAAAGAGGAAAAAGATGTTGGTTACTGCATCACCACCATAGATTATGAAAACAGAGGTGAAATCGATTCTCTTTTTATTGTAAAACAATATCGAAGGCAGGGCATTGGAAAAAAACTCACCAATATGGCATTGGCTTGGCTAAATGACAAATGCGTAGCTGATAGCTCAATAATTGTTGCATATGGTAATGAGGACGTCATAGATTTTTATAAATCATTTGGTTTTTATCCAAGAAATATTCATCTATGCAATAGACTATAAGGAAAATATTGTCACCGAACCATTTGTTTCACACTCGACCGGGAACCCGGGGCGGCCTTTTTTCATAGGGCCTTCAGCTTCCAACGTTTCTTAAAAGCAAGTCCGCATTGGGCTCCCGGCGGGTGAACAATCCGTTGGCTATAAAATTATGGGTCAAGAAAACAAAAAAACTTTATTATCAAAAGTCCTTTACTGGATGATATCTGTATTTATCATCATTTTTTTGTTTTTCATTATGTTTGGCATTTTACCAATGATCATTGATCACGCCAAATTAAACCCAGCGTCAGTTATAGGATTAATAATAGGAGCCATTGGGGCAGCTATTATTATCATTTCCTTATATCGACCATTATTATTTTTGAAACACTTTTTGGCAAAGAGTCCTTTAGAAAATTCCGAGCCCAATACAATCGCCATTTCAATTGTATATGGTCTATTGGGAACAGTTTTACTTTTTGGTGGTATAATTTATAGTTTTACATCAAATTCAACATACTTAGTTTTGTCGTTTGCTTTACCGGTTGCATTAATATCAATTTACACCAAAATAATGTGTAGAAAAAAATAGCCAACAAAACGCTGCACGGGAAAACAAGGGCCGGGCACGTTTGGGAAATCGTTTTAGTTTGGATGGCCCCATTTGTTTAAAAGTTCAGTGGAAGCCCTGGTTCCCCATGAGCGCCACGTTCGCCTACAGAATATAATGAGCTTTAATGGTAAGTGAAGTTTAGGGAAGACGTTCTTTCACTCTGTTTTAATATCACGGAATGAAACCATGAAACGTTTGGCATATATCATAATAGGAATTGTAATACTTTTGGTTGCAGCATCTTTTGCAGCAACTGTAGGTCAGGAAACGGATTCTATATCATTTAACGCGAATTATATTATATCAGATTCAGATTTGCCACTAATGAAAAAGAAGGCTTTGGATGGTGACGCGGAATCAGCATTCCAAATATATCTGCACTATAGCCTTGGAAAATTTGACTCTATATGTGCATTTGGGTGGTTACAAATTGCAGCTAACCAAGGACATGCTAAGGCTCAGTATAATTTAGGTTCTACATATATGGAAGTGGCCTTATTCAAAAACATGGAGCTCGCAAAATTTTGGCTCAAAAAAGCGGAAAAGAACGGAGAAAAATGGGCAACAGAACGGTTGGTGGAGTTGGAAGAAATAGAATTAAACCAGAAAGAGAAAAAATAAGTGAGAGTATAGAATTCAGAATATGACTGAAAATTCACTGCAATTTGGAATATGGCGGCGGGTTGAATTTGCACCGCTAAATCTATAGAAATGGCGAACAAATTAATACAGCAGAGATTATGTTGCGAGATCGAATTATGTAGCGAGTTTTATACCCTGCGGTACCCCGCTACCCCGCCATACCCCGCAAAAAAATAAAAATTATCCTGCGTACCCCGCCCTTTCTTGTCACCTCCGGCCAAAAATGGACCCACCTTCCGGCGGAAATTGGACCCACTTGGCTGCTATAATGGTGAATGTTGATTCCGGAAATTAAATCACATATCTTAGAATGAGATCATGGCAACTGAAAAAAGACATTGACAAATTACACATTGCCGATAATGATAAATATAATAATGGTGCCGAATGAAAATTCCATGAAGAAAAAGGGCGTTGCCGCGCGGCAACCAACAAGACGGCACGACACATGATTAATAATATATTCAGCTCGTTACGCATTCCGCAGAATCTTCTTTTATTACCATTACGTCATATCACCCATACTTTATAACAGCAAAAGCCCGGTTTGACCCAATGTACAAACTCAGTAGTAATAGATTGTTTCAGTCTATAATCAAAGACGGCGGGATCTTTTTTTTTCTTATGGGCGGGGTCTGCATGCATGCTGGCTGGGTCCATGAAAACAAGAAACAAACAACTTCGAGATGGGCCCAAAAAACATCTCAAGTGGGTTCAATTTTTACCGGCAGTAGCACCCTTTCTTGAATAGGGACATGGGTTAGGGGACGTTGTTGACTAATTGGACAAACTTTGATATTGTCAACTTGCATTTATTAAAAGAGGAGCCCATATGCCACGATCAGCACGTCTGGATGCACCCGGAACCTTGCATCATGTCATTATCCGAGGAATTGAGAAACGGCGGATAGTTAATGATGACCAAGACCGCGAGATCTTTGTTGATCGGCTTGAACAGCTTTCTGTTGATCTCAAAACACCCGTCTATGCCTGGGCGCTGATGACAAACCACGCTCATTTGTTGATTCGAAGCGGACCTGAAGGATTGCCATCTTTCATGCGAAAGCTTTTAACCGGATACGCAATCAACTATAACCGACGTCACCATCGTCATGGACATCTTTTTCAGAATAGATATAAGTCCATTGTCTGTGAGGAGGACACTTATTTTAAAGAGCTTGTTCGGTACATTCATCTCAATCCACTCAGGGCCGATTTGGTTGAATCAATGCAAAAACTTGATTGGTATCGCTGGTGCGGCCATTCTGTTATTGTCGGACGGCGAAAGAGGTCTTGGCAGGAAAGAGATTATGTTCTGAAGTGGTTTGGCGTCAAGAAGAAAGAGGCGGTGTCGAATTATCGCAATTTTGTTAAAAAAGGCGTAGCGCTTGGTAAACAACCCAACTTGACAGGGGGTGGATTGATTCGTTCTGCTGGTGGATGGTCGGAGGTGAAGGCACTTAGACGAATGGGTGATCGACAGGTTTCCGATGAAAGAATATTGGGGACTGGGGATTTTGTCGAACAGATTACACAGCAAATAGACTTGGAAAGAAAATGTCGGTTAATAGGTGCTGACAGGGTGGAAAAGGCAAAAAAGCTGTTAAAAGAAAAATGTGAAGCGCAGTCCATTTCAAAGGAAGCTTTGAAGGGCGGTAGTCGAACCGGCGATGTATCAAAAGTGCGTTGCGAGCTTGCTTTAGAATTAGTAAAAGAATGTGGGTTGACTTATTCGGAGAGTGCTCGTCAATTGGGAGTATGTACATCGGCAATAGCAAAAATAATAAAGAGAAAACAGAATAAGTCCAATTAGTCAACAACGTCCCTCAACTTCCAGGTTGCTTTCTGTAATTTGATTCACAGATCGTACGTTGACATAGGAAACGTTATAGTTTACATTACGTAGTGTAAACTTAAAAGTTTGGAGGTCAAACGATGAAAGCAACGGCTAAGGATCTCAGGTTTAATTCAAAAGGGCTGCTTGATACGGTGAATCGGGGCGAGGAAGTCGTAATAACCTTTCGTGGCAAACCCTGTGCAAAACTTATCCCCTACAACGAAAAAAACAAGAAAACTGTAAAAAACCAATTGTTTGGAATCTGGAAAGATAACGATATCGTCCAAGACGTAGCTAAATATGTAAGGGGGCTACGGAAAGGAAGGTTCTAAGTGGTTATCGATACGGATGTCCTTATATGGTACATGAAAGGAAATGAAAAAGCTTATAAAATTATTGAGAATTCAGAGCATTTTTTTATTTCTGTTGTCACATATATGGAATTGGTTCAAGGTATGAGAAATAAGAATGAGCTAAATAATCTTCGTAGTGCCCTCCATGCCTGGAATACAAAGGTTCTCTATATTTCTGAAGAGATATCCGTTAAGGCGATGTTTTTTGTCGAGCAGCATTATTTGAGCCATTCCATGCAACTGGCAGATGCTTTGATAGGTGCTACGGCAATTTCGCACGGGCTTCCTATTTTAACCGGTAATGATAAACATTACAGAATATTAAAAGACGTCCAAATCAAAAAATTTCGCCCATAATCAAACATCACCGGGCGAACAATCGCATGCACAGGAGCACAAAAGGCGGGCGGCATTGACAATAGCATCTTCACCCTTAAACGCACTTCGTCCATAGTACGCATTCCTTTTGTGCCCTGTGATGCGTGCGTTATGAGCAAGGACGAAAACAATGGCATTAACAGATATCGAAATTCAAAAAGTCAAAAAGATAGTCGGAACTCTTTGTTCAGAGAAAACTCCAGAGCATATCAAGGATCAATTGCGGTTCGAATATGAAATTGAAAAGCAAAGTGTAATTATTTATGAAGTGCGTCCTGCATGGAATAATCCATCGGAATTTACACGAATGCCATTGGCTAAATTGACCTATGTGAGAACCGAGAATATCTGGAAGCTGTATTGGAAAAGGGCAAGTGGTAAATGGGTTATATACGAACCAAAAGAATCATCTAAAGACTTAGGGATTCTCGTTGGGGCGATTGATAAAGATTCCCAAGGCTGCTTTTTGGGGTAGAAACTGCTTATAACCTGTCATTTCAGGGAGAAACAGGGCGGGGCGGCCTTGGCAATTTGAAAATTCGTAATGCCCTGTTTTCTTGTGAGTTCGTCGTTAAAGCTCCAGAATACCGAGGAGATTCGAATGGAAGTTCAAAGCAAGAAAAACTTATTCTGCTATTGTATTCTTATTGTATTAGTAATTGCCGTTCATTATGTAGTTGTACTAAATCCTGATATTTCCATGCAATCAGGCCAAAAAGCAATATTCTCTTGGCCAGCGATTGGAATTTTCGGTTCTTTAGTTGTTTGTCATTGCTATCGAACCGTTGAATCCAAAATACGTATTATTTCAGCGAGGAAAGCGACTAAAAAGGAGCAAGGCATTTATTTTAGGAGGTCATGATGAGAAAAGAATACGATTTTGAAAAAATGAAAGGGCGCCGAAATCCTTATGCAAAACATTTGAAGCAGCAGGTAACTATTCGGATAGGCGTTGATGTTATTGATTATTTTAAAAAATTAGCAGAAGAAACCGGTGTTCCGTATCAAAATTTAATTAACTTGTATTTACGTGACTGCGTTCAATCCAATCGAAAGCTTTCTTTTAACTGGCATCAGGAGAATGCAGAACATAGCGTTGCACATTGACCGCGAACACTGGGCGGCCTTTTCCAAATCCCCCTTCCGCTATTAACGTTTCTTATAGCCACGCCCTCATCGTGTTCCCGGCAAGTGAACTCGTTGTTCTGTTCTTAAAAAAGTGTTGCGTATTGCGCAATATGCTATATAATATTATTGATGATTAAATCATTTAAACATAAAGGGCTGCGAAAATTTTTCGAGACGGGTAGCGTGTCCGGGATTCAGCCAGGTCATAAACAGAAGCTGAGAATACGCCTTATTGCACTCGATACGGCAACATGCATCGATGATATGAATACCCCAGGATGGCGGCTCCATAGTTTAAAAGGTGATCGTCAAGGATTATGGGCGATCGATGTTAACCGTAATTGGCGAATCGTTTTTGAAATTAAAGATGGTAACGCCTATATTGTAGACTATGAGGATTATCACTAATGGCTATGTATAACCCTCCCCATCCAGGGGAATTTATTCAAGAAGTTTATTTGGAACCGCTGGGCATTTCGCCCCGGAGTGTTGCTTTGCGGCTTAAAGTCTCCCCTTCAACGTTTATAAGAATATTGAAGGGGCAAAGTTCTATAAGCCCGGCAATGGCTCTTCGTCTATCCAAGTGTTTAGGCCGAAGCCCTGAAAGTTGGCTCCATATGCAGGATAGTTACAACCTTTGGCACGCAAAACAGAATGTAGATCTTTCGGAGATAGATCCCATCCAACTATCTGCTTGATTATATAAAGAATTAACAGAACCAGGCGTTCCAGAAAAGCCAGGGCCGGACGAGTCTGAAAAAAGGTTTCAAACTGATAACCATCAAATACTTAGACGGTCAGTGGAAGCCCTGGCTGCTCCTGTTCTTAATATTGCAAGAAGTGAAGAGGTCGTCATAAAGAGGAGAAGCGGTGAAACCTTCTCCATTGTTTTTCGTAAAAGCAAAAAGTCGCCATTTGATGTTCCAGGGATAAAAACTAAAGCAACGACAAAAGATATTGTTGCAGCAGTCAGAGAATCTAGAGAACGCTTTTCCGAACAAAACGTTGAAGATTGATGGGCAAGGTCGGGTCTCATCAGTAATTTACAATATCGCAGGTTCTCACCAGTCTGTGGTGTCTGTTTTGCCATTCACCCTGCCCGCAACTTAACTTCCTGTTAGCGGGAGGAAATAATCGGTCATGATTGAATTTGTTTTTTCAAGGGAAAGAAGAGGGCAGTGTAATGGTTAATTTTTTGCTACAATATGATTCTGTTACTCAGGCATTATTTGCCACATTATTCACCTGGGGGGTAACTGCAGCCGGTGCAGCTCTTGTCTTTATAAAAAGAGAGGTTAACCAGAAACTTTTGGATTCTATGCTCGGCTTTGCAGCAGGCGTTATGATTGCTGCGAGCTTTTGGTCTTTACTTGCCCCTGGCATTGAAATGGCAGAACAGTTAGAGCAAATCCCATGGTTAACAGCGACAATAGGATTTATGGGTGGTGGAATATTCATGAGGTTAATTGACAAATTTCTTCCCCATCTTCACCCAGGCCTCAACGTTGATAAAAGCGAAGGCGTCAAAACTTCATGGCAACGGAGTACCCTTTTGGTTCTTGCCATTACTCTACACAATATTCCGGAAGGTCTTGCTGTCGGTGTGGCATTCGGCGCAGTATCGGCAAATCTTCCCTCAGCTACAATTGGAGGCGCAATTGCTTTGGCAATCGGGATAGGAATTCAAAACTTTCCAGAAGGCACAGCGGTATCAATGCCTTTGCGACGTGAAGGAATGAGTCAAGGGAAAAGTTTTATGATGGGTCAAGCTTCAGGTTTGGTAGAACCCATAGCTGGAGTTGTCGGGGCATTTTTTGTCTTAAAAATACAATTTATTTTACCATACGCTCTATGCTTTGCTGCGGGGGCAATGATTTTTGTCGTCGTCGAAGAATTAATTCCTGAATCTCAGAGAAAATATGAAAACATTGACATAGTAACCATGGCTACTATGCTAGGTTTTTCAGTAATGATGATTTTAGATGTGGCTCTAGGTTGAAAAATACTACAACACCACTAACAAGGATAATTCTCGTGCCCAGCTAAAAGCCGCGCGGCTGATCAGCAGCGAACCCAAGATGAAGAGGAATAACCGAAAGGCTTAAATAAAAAACCATGAACAAGCGTGAAAAAAGAATGCATCCTTTCTTATCAAAAGAGCAAAGGAGTGGTTTAATAATATAGGTTGCAATTCCGTCAACTCATTTGGAGGTCTCCACAGCCCAAAGGTGTTGGGCTTTTGATTCACCCTGCACGCAACTTAATTCAGTGTCGGCAGAACGGTTCGTATTGACATTGGTCATAATGTGGATTAGTATAGCTATAAAAAGCCACATTTTGGAGGTGCGATATGAGGACAATCCAGATGACCCTTGATGATAAGCTTGTCAAAGCGGTCGATCTTGTTTCGAAAGAAATGCATACAAGCCGTTCTGCTTTTACAAGGAAGGCTCTTCAAGACGCTTTGGATCGTTATAAACTTGAACAACTAGAACGCAAGCATCGTCTTGGGTATGAACAAAACCCTGTGGCCAACGACGAATTTTCAGTCTGGGAAACCGAGCAGGACTGGGGGGATGGATGAAACACGGCGAAATACGCTGGTACAAATTCCTGCCACCAGATAAAAAGCGGCCGGTTCTTATTCTCACGCGTGATTCCGTGCTGGAATATCTCGGTGAGGTTGCTATCGCACCTATTACAACCACTATACGCGATATTCCATCAGAAGTGTTTCTTTCCACAGTCGATGGTATGCCCAAAGATTGCGCTGTAAATTGTGACCATTTGCAAACTGTTTCCAAATCGAAAATCGGCCCCTTGATTACATCTCTTTCACGCAAGAAAATGGTAGAGGTCGGGCAGGCAATTCGTTTTGCACTCAATATTTAAAAGCTTAGCCGCCAACAAAGTAATACAGCAAAATCAGGGCGGGGAGGCCTTGCCGGCTTGAACTTTCGCATTGCCCTGTTTTCTGCTGATCATGTTGGGCTCGAATATCGCGTAAAAAATCAACCCTTGAATTAGCGGATGGTATCCGCTTTTATTATTGAATGCGAGAAGCTGAAAAAGCCTTCCGGACCTTTCGGCCCGGAAGGCTTTTTCAGTTTTCAGTGCTGTGATTTTTGCTTCGACTATGAATTCAGTATTTTCTTCGCCACGTCATCCTTTACGTCGGACACATGGGGGATACCGGTTTCCTGGGCCGTTTCCCTGTTTCCGGCGAAGAGATCATCGCGGCTGATCTGAGTAACGGAGAATTTCCGGGCGCCCGCCAGAAGCTGCTGGAGGCCGCAGGCGAGTTTGTCGGCCAGGGTGTAGGCGGCAATGGCGCCGTAGGGGATGTTTTTCATCTCATCGGCCCCGACTTTCTTTTCCACGTCGAAATAACCGGCGAAGATTTCCTTGGCGTTACGGCCAAGCCGCTGGACCGTCTTGGGCAGTTCCGCCCAGTGTCCGTTGAGCTGTCCCCGTTTTTCCGGATGGAGTGCACCTTCGACATTTGCTCCCACGAATCCCGGGATCATCAGGGCGCGGCCCATGCAGACCATCCTGGTAAAAGGAGCGCCCAGAGCCAGGGCCTTGAAGATATGATCTTCCAGGGCGAAGCCGCCGGCAAAGGACATGTCTACTACCCTTTCGCCCTTGGCGGCCAGGATAGAAGCATACTCGTAGGCCTTTGAATGCAGGTTGATGGAGGGAACCCCCCAGCTCTGCATCATGTTCCAGGGGCTCATGCCGGTGCCGCCGCCGGAACCGTCGATGGTCAGAAGATCCAGTTTCGCATCCGTGGCGAACTTGATCGCCATGGCCAGCTCTTCCATGCCGTAGGAGCCGGTCTTCAGGGTGATTCTGCTGAATCCGATGCTGCGCAGATACTCTACCGATGCCATGAAGTCTTCCTGGACCTGATCTATGGTATCCAGGTTCGTGCCGCCCAGCCGGCTGTGACGGGCAAATGAAGTGATGGCGCCGTTTTTGAAGGCTTCTTGAACCTCGGCTTTTGTCGGGTCCGGATCGACCACATAGCCGCGTTCTTTGAGGAACTGGGCATACTCGAGGCTCGTTACCTGGATCTCGCCGCCAATGTCCTTGGCGCCCTGGCCCCATTTGAGTTCGATGATGCACTTGTCGCCGTATTTGTCTACCACGAATTCCGCAACGCCGTTCCGTGTGTCCTCCACGTTCAGCTGGACGATAACGGCGCCATAGCCGTCATAGTACCGGAGGTATCCATTGATCCTGCGCTCCAGTTCGGGGGCGGCGACGATTTTTCCTTTTCGTGTTTTTCCCGTGCCTATCTGGCTCTTCTGATCGACGCCCACAACATTTTCACCGATAACGATGGGGATACCGCACAGGGCGCTTCCCACGGAGAATCCGTCCCAGTATTTCGCGGCCACGAAGGTGGAGCCCAGGGCGCCGGTCATGAGGGGCATGCGGACTTTCGTTTTGACCGTCTGGCCAAATTCCGTTTCCAGGCTGACGTTCGGAAAAATGCAGTCGTCCGGATCGTTGGTAAGCCCCTGGTTCAGGCCGTTGGCGCCATAGGCATATCCCTGGATTCTGAGAGAGTTGTAGGAGACGCCGATATGGGTGGTGTTGTTGGCCCCCGCGGTCACGATCCCGTAACTTCTCGGATAGAGCAGCTTCCTGCCCTTCATGGACGAGAGCCAGGTTTCGCATTTGCCCTGGCAATCTGCTCGGCACAGGGTACAAAGACTGGATTCCGCCGGATTGCCCCGGTTGGTTGAGCCAATCACATCATTGTTTTTTGAAAATCTCAGATCACTCATGTCACTCCTCCTTAAATCGGTTTGGTTTAAAAAGTTTTTTTTCTCAATAGGTTCAGAATGAGCATTCGCGGGGCAAAAAAAAACGTCCACACCCCTTGCTCGGGGAAGCAGACGTCATTGTCTGATACAGCCTCGGATCCGGCACGCCGTTGTGCACGGAATTTGAGAAAGGCCTGTCGATGTCAACGATTATATCGTCATTATCGACGGTGTGGTATTTATTTGAACTATATAAAAAAGTCAATATTAAACATTAATTTAAATCAAATTATTTAGTATAGCTATATTTTCAGGTATTGTGACAATATGTCAATTTGTATTAAATTATTTAATAAGTCAGCATGTTGATGCAACATTAAGATGAGTGGCGGCATCCGTTTGAAATGTTTACCGAAAGGACGTGATTGGTTTATTCAAGTAAGCGGTTTTTAAATGCTGCAAGAGGAAAAAAGTCGATAAAAATATTGACATGGGATATAAAAAACTGAAGGATTTATATGCCTTGCCTGATAAAAACAGTTCTTTTTGAATTTGCGCTTTACTCGCTGGGGACAATGGACAGGAAACCAACATGGCTAAAGAGATCAGCACACTTGGAATCTGTATCGGCGCTGCCACCGTATCGATGGCGCTGTTAAAGGCTTCACCCGAGAAAACAAATCGCAGAGAGGGGGGCGCGGACTCCCCGCAAATTACGGATACCTGGCGAATAGCCCATGGGGGAAACCCCAGTCAGGCATTCCTGAGCATGCTCGACCGAATAGCGCCGGAGTCAATCGACCGGATTGCCTGCACCGGCCGGAAATTTCGGGAATATGTAAATCTTTCCACCATCCCCGAACCGGAAGCGGTGGAGCAGGCATACCAATTTTTAAAACCGGCTGATCTGGATTGTCCCGCCATTATTTCCGCGGGCGGGGAAACCTTCATGGTATATGTGTTGAACCGTTGCGGCCAGATCGATAATGTGCTGACCGGCAACCGGTGTGCTTCGGGCACCGGGGAGTTTTTTGTCCAGCAGCTGCGCAGGCTGGATATCTCCCTGGAGCAGACGGCGCTGTGGTCTGACACAACCGCACCCTACCAGGTGTCCGGACGCTGTTCCGTTTTCTGCAAATCCGATTGTACCCACGCCTCCAACAAGGGGATTCCGAAATCCAGGATTGCCGCCGGTCTTTCCCGAATGATGGCCGACAGGATTCTGGCACTCTTGAACAGAGTTCCCCGGAAAAGCATTATGATTACCGGTGGTACGGTTCACAACCAGATGATGAAGAGATACCTCGGGCAGGAGATAGAGGGCCTGATCGTTCCGGAAGCGGCGGATTGCTTCGAGGCGGTGGGGGCGGCGCTGTGGGCACTGTCCCACGATACGAAACCTCTCCCTGAAAAAGAGAAGCTTTTTGTTGCCAACAGGACCTCCTTTCCTCCCCTTGACCCCCTGGCAAACTTTAACGAAGAGGTCGTCTTCAAGGAGATGACAAAAGGAGACATTGCGTCCGGGGATGTTTGTATTCTGGGGCTCGATGTCGGCTCAACCACTACCAAAGCGGTGCTGATGCGAGAGAGGGATGATGCCATCCTGGCCACGGTTTACCTTCGTACCAACGGTGATCCGGTGGGCGCCTCCCGGCAATGCTATACGGTGCTTCTGTCCCAGGTTTCGGAATGTCTGGACCCATCGCTGATTTCCATTGTCGGGCTTGGCGTATGCGGGTCGGGCCGTCAGATTGCGGGACTTCATGCATTGACCGACGGCATTATCAACGAGATTATTGCTCATGCCGCGGCTGCCGCCTATTTCGATCCCCAGGTCGACACCCTTTTTGAAATCGGCGGCCAGGATGCCAAGTACACACTGATCACAAACGGCGTGCCATCGGATTATGCCATGAACGAGGCCTGCTCGGCGGGAACCGGTTCGTTTCTGGAGGAATCGGCGCTTGAAACCCTCGGTGTCGGCATGGAAGAGATCGAGAAAATTGCCCTGACCGGGAACAGACCGTGCAATTTCAGCGATCAATGTGCGGCATTTATCTCTTCGGACATCAAAAACGCGATCCATGAAGGTGTCGGTCAGGCGGATATTGTGGCCGGCCTGGTTTATTCCATCTGTATGAATTATGCCAACCGGGTCAAAGGAAGCCGTCCCGTGGGCAAGAAAATATTCATGCAGGGGGGGGTCTGCTATAACAAGGCGGTTCCACTGGCCATGGCGGCGCTGGTGGGAAAGCCGATTGTCGTGCCGCCCGAGCCCGGTCTCATGGGGGCGTTCGGTGTGGCGCTGGAGGTAAAAAAACGGATACGGGCCGGACAGATCGATCCGGGCACATTCGATTTGAAGACGCTTTCAGAGCGGTCCGTTTCCTACGGGAAATCATTTATCTGTAAAGGGGGTGCGGAGAAGTGCGACCGCCGGTGCGAAATCGCCACGGTTATTCTGGCGGGCAGAAAGTATCCCTTTGGCGGCGCCTGCAACCGGTATTACAATTTGCGTCATAAGATCGGTGACGCCGGCACCGGTATCGATCTGGTTCGTATTCGGCAGGATCTGGTGTTCAAAGAGGCGGAGGCGGAAAAGGCGGTGACCGGTGATACCCCTGGTGACAGGGTGATGCCGGCTGACACCCCCAATCGTGGCAGAATCGCCTTCAACCGCAGCTATATGATGAATACCTACTATCCGTTTTTCGCCACCTTCTTTAAGGAACTGGGCCTTTCCATCACCCTTCCGGACACCCCTTCAAAAAAGGGAATCTCACGGCAGGGTGCGGCCTTTTGCTATCCCGGCGAACTGGCCCACGGATTCTTCTACACGCTCCTGACAAGCGATCCCAGACCGGATTTTGTATTTCTTCCCCATTTTAAATCCATTCCGAGTGGCGGGGGGAACCGAAACAGCGTGCTCTGTCCCCTGGTCCAATCCGAACCCTTTTATCTGAAAACGACTTTCAGAAAAGAGATCGGGATTCTCAAACAACAGGGAACCCGTGTGGTTTCTCCTCTGCTTGAATTGAGCCCGGGACTCGAGGCAGCAAAGCCCGCAATGATGAAGGTCGCGGCATCGGTGGGCGCCCAAAGCAGGGGCGCGGAGAAAGCTTTCGGGAAAGCCGTGGCGGCCCAGAATCGATTTGATTCCGATCTCAAGGCCTATGGACGGCAGGCACTTTCAGATCTGGAATCGGCGCCTGGCGCCTTTGCCGTAGTTGTTTTCGGCCGCTCTTACAACGCTTTCGCACCCGAAGCCCATATGGGAATTCCCGGAAAATTTGCTTCCAGAGGGATAAAAGTAATTCCCTTTGACGCTCTCTGTTTCGAAGATGAGCCTGCCAAACGCAACATGTACTGGGGGACCGGGCGGCAGATCCTGCAGGCGGCCCGGATGGTTCGGAGACATCAGCGGCTTTTCGGTGTCTATACCACCAGCTTTTCGTGTGGGCCGGACTCCTTTCTTATCGGCTATTTCAGGCAGATTATGGGGCGCAAACCATCCCTGACCCTGGAGTTGGACAGCCATACCGCCGATGCGGGCCTCGAAACCAGGGTGGAGGCATTTCTGGATATTGTCTCGGCTTATTTGCAGGAGACCGGGGAAAAAAAGCTGCCCGAAAACAGGGGCGATGTCTCAAAAAACAGGCCGACAATGAAAAACAGCAATCCCGGGATGATCAGCACTTCGGGAGAACCGTTCTCTTTTCAGGATCCCCGGGTGACATTGCTGATTCCCTCCATGGGAAAACTTTCCACGGAAGCCGTATCGGCATCATTTCGAAGCAGCGGAATCAACGCTGTGGCGCACCAGCCGGCTGACGAGGCGGTATTGAAACTGGGGCGTTCCCACACAACCGGAAAAGAGTGCCTGCCGTTGATACTGACCACCGGAACACTCCTGAGCTATATCCGGCAACGAAAGCGGGATGAATTCGTCGCATATTTCATGGCAACGACTTCGGGGCCATGCCGTTTCGGACAATACGCTGTTTTTATGGAAGATCTGATCCGGCGCTATGAAATCCCCGATGTCGCAATGTTCTCCCTCAATTCAGACACGGGTTATTCGGGCCTGAAGAACGGTACCGAGCAGAGAATCTGGTGGGGACTGGTGATCGCTGATGTTATGGAAGATATCCGTGTGATGCTGATGGCCGATGCCGAAGATATCGAATTTGCGATGACGGTATTCGATGAGGTATGGCAGGGCCTTCTCGGTCTGCTTGAAAATGGTTCATGGGAAACGGTTCAAAAAGGTCTCGAAGCCGCGGCCGGGAAACTGCGGCGGATTGGCCTGAAACGTCCCATCGCCGAAGTGCCGGTTGTGGCGCTGATGGGGGAGATATTTGTCCGGCGGGATGGTCTTTCGCGTCAATGGCTGCCGGAGAAACTTGCTGAAAAGGGTTTCGCGTCCATCTGTGCACCCATTTCCGAATGGGTCCATTATTGCGACTACCTGGTTCAGCGCAAACTTTCGGGCAAGGCCCCCACCTTTTTGGAAAAATCCAAACTGCTTATTCGAAGCCATTTCAAGAAGCGATTTGAAAAGCGGATACGAGATCTGCTGGCCGGCAGCGGGCTTGTCCGGAATCACATGGCCCACATTCCGGGGGTTGTCGATACAGCCACGCCCTATATTTCACCCCAACTGACCGGGGAGGCAATCCTCACTGTGGGGAGTTCCCTGACGGAGGTGGCCGACCACTGCTGTGGCGTCGTCTGTATCGGGCCGTTCGGCTGCATGCCGAGCCGTATCGCGGAGTCGATTCTATCCGAGACAATGACCGCCAGGGATAAAATGTCGGTTGTCCGGGGCAATGGGCATCTCAGCTCCCTGCTTTCGGATATCGACGATCTGCCGTTTCTCGCCATCGAGAGCGACGGCTCCCCGTTTCCGCATTTGATTCATGCCAAGCTGGAAGCGTTTTGTTTGAGGGCTGAGCGGCTTCATGAGCGGATGCTGGAAAAAAATGTCATTGGGCATTCGTCATCGGTCATCAGGCAGTGACAAACTGCTAAAAAACCATGTCTCTCGCAAAGGCGCAAAGATCGCAAAGAAGACTGCTTATTTTTTCAGTTCTTCCTTAATTGCGATTCCCAGTTGCTGCAACGTGAACGGTTTTTTCACTAATGGGCCGGCCCCCAGTTTCCGAGTTTTTTTAACCTCCTCTGTTTCAACATAGCCACTGATAATTACGACCTTTTGGCGCGGATGAATTTTTAAAATCATTTCATAGGTTTCGCGGCCATTTATTCCCGGGTCCATAATCATATCCAGCAATACCAGATCAACGCCGTTTTGTTCCAGATATCGAACCGCCTCTTCACCGCTCGCGGCAAAAGCTGTTTTATAGCCCAGTGTCTCGAGTATTTTTCCACAAATGTTTCTCTGATCTTCAACATCATCTACAATGAGTATTTTTTGTCCGTTTCCTTTTATGTCTTCAAGTGGTGTTTCCACGTCGCGGCCGGACAGGTTTTCTCGCGTGATTGGAAAGTATAATTCAAATATGCTCCCTTTTTTATCACTTATAACATTAATATATCCGTTATGTTCCCGTACAACATTCCATACCACAGCAAGGCCCAGACCCGTACCACTCCTGCCCATCACCTTTTTTGTGTAGAAAGGTTCAAATATCCTTTTTAGATCATTGGATGCTATTCCCGACCCATTGTCTGCTACGGACAGAACCGCATACTCGCCAATTTTTACATGTTCATATGCTTTTAAAGGGGTATCCAGAAAACAGTTCCTGGTTGATATCGTAATATATCCTTTACCATCAATGGCTTCAGATGCATTTGATATCAGGTTCATGAGCGCTTTTCTTAAATGTATGTAAGATCCTTTTACGTTGAATAAATCGCTGTCAAGGTTAGTTTCAATGATTACCGCCGGGTGATATTGACGTAGCTTCTCAAATTCAGGAGATTCGAGATAGTCATTTATCACGCTATTCAAGCTGAGGCTGTTTTTATTTGTTGCAACCCCTCTTGCGATCGTAAGCAGATCCCGCACTATAGCCGTTGCCCTGTCTCCAGCATCTTTAATCGTCAGTAACGGTTTCCTGAGGTTGCTGTCCGGCGGCAGGTTAATTAATAGTAAATCAGGGTAGCTGACTATGCCCGCCAGGACGTTGTTTAAATCATGCGCCACGCCGCCCGCTAAAAGCCCTAAAGACTCCATTGTCTGTGATCGCTGCAGTTTTTCCTGAAGTATCTTTGTTTCCCGCTCTGCTTTTTTACGTTCGGAGACATCGATCCACATTGCTAAAATGTATTTTAATTCGCCATTGTAATATATTGGCGATGTGTTTACCTCGACCCAGGAATCTTCCCCGTTTTTCTTTTTGAACCGTCTTTCAGCACCGCTGACGCCGTCCAGTATGGTTTTTTTTCTCTCTTCAACCGTGCCGTATTCCGGGTCATCAATCCACCAGGGGTATGGGGCTTTCACCCCCTCGGCCTCTTTTTTGGAAAACCCCGTAAGCTTTTCAAATAACGAATTTACATACATTATTGAAGTGTCAGGGTCATAAACAATTATGACAATAGGGGCGTTTTCAAGAAGACTGGACCTGAAAGAATCGGACTCTTCCAGTGCTTTCTCCGCCATTTTCCGATCTGTGATGTTCCTCGTGATTTCCGTAAAACCCGTTACTTCCTCTCCTTCCATGACCGGGCAAAATATCGTTTCAAAATATCCCGCGCGGTCAGGATCAGAGTATTCGGATTTAAATTTTTCTCCACTTAACGCCTTTTTCTGAAGTGATTTCCAGTAACTTTTGGCAATTGCTTTGTCCGATATTTCAAAAGGCTGGACCCCCGGTTTCATTTCAATACCCAACAGGTTTTCCACCACTTCTTTATACGCCGCATTAAAAGCCCGGGGGATTCCATCTCTATCACAGACAAGAATATAGTCCTCTGTATTTTGCATTAAAACATCAAAGTACTTTTTAATCTCCTTAAGCTCACTATTCTCCTTGATCAGCCTCGATTCGTTTTCGTGTAAGCTTTCAATGGATTTTTCGAGAGACAGGATTTTTTCTTCCAGTTTTTTCAGGTCTTGCTTTTCTGACATTTTATCGTTCCACCCGGGAATATGTTAGAGGAAAAGAGATATTTCACTCAGCCAATTTCAAAACGCATCGTTTCGACCAATCCTGCATTGATCGATCCGCTTTACGCTTGATTCTGCGCCTGACGGGAAAACGTTTTGAAAATGGCTCCACTGATATGTATCATATCCTAAATAAATCACAACACTTTAATATTCTTATTGATATACAGGATCTTTAAGGCCTCGTTGCGCTCCCTTTTAAAGTCACGAAAAACCTTAAAATAAAGGGAGATTCGGCCTTCCGGGAGCCCCTCAACCCTTCGGCTTCGGCTGAACTGAACATTAGTTGAGATGATTGTGGTATATATCATCATATATACGACGGGTTACGCTGATTGCTGTCGTTAGGCCGATCCCACCTTGACAATCGATTGCAGTTCTGGCATCTACCTTTTCTTAAAAAGCAGGTTCGTATCGTTTTAAGGCAGGGGCATTGGCCCTGCCTTTTTGTTTTAAGGAAAGTTATGCTTGACCCATTACAAACACGTGCGGCATGTTACTTAAAAATACCAGGTTTGTACACATATTAGCTGAAACCGCCCCTTCGATCCCCAAAATGCACCAGCGGTCAGTTATCGATCGAATTAGTGATATCGCAAGCATACGCGACACGATTTCATTAAGAACCGTGCATGAAACATTTAGAGCCTCCGAGTTTGGCGCCGGGAACATTCCGATCGAAACGGTAAAAAAAATAAGAGAGGATTTTTTCGAGGACCGGGTGCTTCTGGTGCGTGCCATTGCCACGAGTTTCATTTCCAAATCCCGGCAAATGACAAATCCATTTCCCACGCCTGAACGGGTATATTCACAGCTGGGCCCGGATCATGCGTCCGGCCCTTTGCACTCAAAGATTTTTGCCCCTTTTCGGAATTTTTATACAGCTCGCCAGAGCGACATTGAAGGCGGCATCCGGCGGTTACGATCTCATTGCGGCAATATGCTTTCCAACCTTTCAAGTGAGCTTTCCTGCCTTGCACAGCTTGACAAATCGTTCAGCAACATGTTTTCGAAATATGCGAGAAACTGTTTTTCCGCTGTTCCGGAGTTGCTTGAAGCCCAATTCAGAGAGCTGTTTGATGAACAGCAGCAAACACCGTCTGAAAACATAACCCTCGACGAGTTGAAAAAATGGATGGGCTCGAACGGCTGGATTTTCGATTTTGGAAAAAAAATGCGCGAAATGCTTCTTGCGGAGCTTGAAACAAGGTTATTTCCCCTCCAGGGATTGATTGAATCTCTCCCTTACGATTACCAGGGATAATGATGCCATGACATGTTTTCGTTCATTTCAGCCAATTCCAAAACACCCCGTTTCGGCTGCTTTTTGCACCATGCTATCGCGTCGTTGTATGTCTGGAAACCGTTTTGAAAATGGCTTCTTAAGCCGGAGAAGAATCAAACCGTGAGCAGAATACTTTTTATAGTCGCCCTCGTGCCGGGCGCGATTGCCATTGCCTGGATGGGCTCTGTTTTCATTGCCACCGATATTCAGGCATTCATCGTCATCGTGGCCATCGGCATCGCCTATGGCATCGGCGTGTTGGAACTGATTCACTATCGATACGCGACATCAACGCTCCATCGCGCGCTTTCAAAAGTACAGGACGACGTAGGCGATATAGGCGAATGGCTCGAAAATCTGGATGTCTCGCTGCGAAATCCGGTTCGTATGCGGATCGAAGGTGAACATACAGGTTTGCCGACCCCCGTCCTGACCCCCTATCTGGTCGGGCTGCTCGTTATGCTTGGCCTGCTCGGGACATTCATCGGCATGGTCGACACGTTGAAGGGCGCCGTCGCCGCACTCGAAGGGACGACGGATATTCAATCCATTCGAAGCGGCCTTGCAACGCCGATCAAAGGGCTCAGTCTTGCCTTCGGTACGTCCGTGGCCGGTGTTGCCGCATCTGCGATGTTGGGGCTGATGTCCACCCTTTCCCGGCGGGATCGGATCATGGAGGCGAGACGCCTCGATACACGGATTGCAATCCAATTCAAAAATTTTTCCCTGCCCCACCAACAGCAGGACACTTTTCTTGCGCTGCAATATCAGACCAAAGCACTGCCTGAACTGGCCGGCAAACTAAGCAGCGTGGTGGACAAGTTGGATAGCCTGGGGAGTCGTCTGACGGAAAATCAGGAACATTTTCACAGCACGGTCACGACCATATACAGCGATTTTTCAGCCGCCATGGACAAATCCTATCGGGAAAACCTTATGGGCAGCATCCAACTGGCCGCCGAAACGATGAAGCCGATGCTTCAGGAGGCAATCAAAGAGATCACCGTAGAGACCAACACCCTTCATCAGCAGACAATGCGCGCGACAACGGAAGAGATGAAAGCCCTGTCCGGTTCATTTGTTTCGACATCCCAAGAGGTGGCCGGAACCTGGCTGTCGGGAGTGGAAGCGCATAGAGAAACGGCTGGTGAGCTGGCCAGCAAAATGGACCGCTCCTTTGAAAGCTTCAAGGAACATTTCGACCAGATGGCCACGTCGCTGCTCTCTTCGGTTTCAAGGGAGATGGTCGAATCAATCGATCAGCAAAGAGATCTGGATGAAAAACGGCTTCGTCTCTGGACGGATTCCCTCGAGCAGTCCCAAAAGGAGACGTCGTCTCACCTTGCCGACATATTCAGTGAGCACGGCAACATCACCGATGTACTGAAGGCGGCCGTTTTTGAACTGAAAAACAACATTCAGACCTTTAGCGACCAGATTCACCGTGCGGCGGGCGACATCCTCAAATCCTCCGAAGATCTGATTCATAACCGGATGAAAACTGAAGCCGCATGGACGGACCACCAGAGGGCCAGCATGCAGGCACTTACGTCCGAACTGAAATCTGAACTCGCATCGCTGAGAGAAGACGAAGCGCGTCGTATCCGGAACGCCGCCGAACGCGAAAACCGAATGCTGGAAGACCAGCAGCGGATGGTAAAAGAGCTGGATTCGCTCTCCAGAACGCTGACCGTAACGGTTAAAAAACAGAATGAAGGGATTGAGCAGGTGGTTCACTCCGCCGAACGTATGTTTTCTGAAATCAGCAATCGTTTTTCCGAAAACGTCAACAAGGAAACCGCCCGTTTTGTAGACGTGGCGGATCGGTTTGCCGTCAGTGCCGTTGAAATGGCCGGCCTGGGAGACAGCTTCGGGACGGCGGTCGGCACATTTATCCAGTCGAACGACACGTTGATTGAAAATCTGGCGCGTATTGAAGAGGCGCTTGATAAAGTAAGCAGTAGAAGCGATGACCAACTGGCATATTACGTGGCCCAGGCACGGGAAATCATCGATCAATGCATGTTGTCCCAAAAGGAGTTTTTCGAACAGATGCATCAGCTTCGTCCGGAAAGCGATATGAGCCGCGAGGATGCGAAATGAACGAGCTGGACGAACCTCAATCCCATACGCCGCCCATCTGGGCAATCTTTGGCGATTTGATGTCCGGTCTTGTGGGTGTGTTCGTACTTCTGCTCGTATGGACACTGGGATTCCAGGTTGAACTCTCTCTGTCCCTGCAGGATGAAATCGCCAAGCGCGAAATGGAAGAACAGCGCCGTATCCAGTTGGAAAATGCCCTGGCCGATCCGCTGGCCCAGGGTCGCATATCCCTGCGGGACCATCGTATCGGGATCAGTGGCAGTATCCTTTTTTCATTGAACTCCGCGGAGCTGCGGCCGGAGGGGCGCGAGCTTCTGAGAACGCTGGTAAATCCGTTACGGGTCTATCTTGATCAATCCGATGAGTTTCTGATGATAAGCGGTTTTACGGATAATCTGCCGGTTCACGAAAATAACCGAAGCTTTACCGACAACTGGGACCTGTCAGCCCAACGCGCCCTGACGGTTACCCGTGCGCTCATCGAGGAGGGAATGCCGGACACACTTGTCTTCGCGGCTGCGTTCGGAGAACATCAACCCGTCTATTCCAACGAAGATGAAACGGGACGCGAGAAAAACAGACGCGTTGAAATTGCCCCGGTCTCCAAAGGCTATCAATCAGGTGTCACTTCTTGAAATCAGGCAATAACACACTTCAAAATCGTCTCGATGCGATGGTGAAAAAAGAGGCCGACCGTTTTGATCCGGTTCGTTTTTCTTATATCGAGTCGCTGACGCGCAGGGCCGCCCGGATGCCGAAAGCCGTCCGCCGGCAATTGGAACAGAGAGCCGCTGACGCCCTTGCCGACTATGAAATCTCTTTTGACCGGGCACAAAAAGAGGCAAAGGATCTCATAGAGTCAATGGCGTCTGCGTATCCGGAAGCCATTGAACCGTTGAAACGTTTTTATTCGGCGAAGGATTTCAGAGGCATTGATCGGATGTCGCGAAAGCTCCGGCGCGCAACTCCCCGGAGCCCTTTGTGTTTGTTGGTTGAACGGATTTCAGGAGAAAACCGGCGTGCCTTTCAAAAAGCCGCCTCTTTTGAAGAGCTGCTGCTTCGACGTGAAGATGAACTGCTGCATGAATTGGACAACCCCCCGGAAAGAAATACCGATTTCCCCCCTGGCAACGACGTATCGAATCTGAAAAGCTATCAACTCTTCAGGGAAACATGGGCCAGGCATTATTCGGACAGGCTGGTTTCGGATGCTGTGCGAAAATTGCCGGAAAACCCCGGCCCCCTGAACTCTCAATTTCTGATAACGCGCTCACTTGTCATCATGCGCGAATTGTCTCCCAGCTATTTAAAGCGGTTTGTTTCTTATATCGATACGCTGCTCTGGCTGGAGGATGCCGCCGGATAACTGATATCCCATAAGGGCATAAGCGTAATGACGCGAGTGAAAAAGAGGCGCGGATCTGTCTCCTTTCTTTATGAAGGTGGTTTTAGTGTTGGCAAAAATTGCCATTGGTGTTATTCTTAGAAAAATTGTGAATGGAGGCTAAAATGGCAACACTGAATGTATCAATGCCCGATGAGCTTAGAGCTTTCATCGAATCCCGTGTTCGCACGGGTGAATACCAAAGTGCCAGTGATTACTTACGTGACCTTATAAGGCATGACCATGAAAAAATTGATCGGCTTTTATTAGAAGGTGTAAATAGCGGTGATTCTTTACCGCTTGACATGAAAAGCATCAAAAAGAAGGCGAATTCCTTGCTTAAAAAAGAACAGGGTTAATAGTGCCTGATATATTGATAACGCCGGCTGCCGAGAATGATTTGATCAATATATGGATCTATATTGCACGAGATAACCCGAAAGCTGCTGATAGAACTTTCCAGGCTGCTGAAGAAACCTTCCAATTGCTTGCTGAGATGCCAAGCATCGGGGTTTCTTATTGGACGACGCACCCCAAATTAAAGGACCTCAAATTTTTTCCCGTCAAAAAATTTTCAAACTACATCGTTTACTATAGGGAATTGACTAAGGGTATTGAAATTGTTCGCGTCTTACACGCACGTATGAAAAAGGACCTGTGGTTGGAAAGCTGAATCTTATTATTGCCGTCTCTGGATAACAATTCAATGCACAGCGCTGTTGTACACAGTTATGCACAGTGGAGAAAAGATTTGTTCGGAAAATAAAAAGGATTTCGAACAATAACTCTTGTATAATCTATAACTTATCTTCATATTGACCCTGTTCAGAGACATTTTTCACAATATTGGATTGTTTATCGGAGGACTCATGGCAAGAGTTACCAGGATATCCCTTCTCATTTTATTCGTAGCTTTTTTTAACTTCGATCCGATATATGCAATTGATAAAACAAAATCGGCTCATAGTGCTCAGCCGCTGGAAATATTAAGTATTACACCAAGCGGGGAGGATGTTCCCGTAAGCCGGCAGATCACATTCCAGTTCAATCGACCTGTTGTTCCAATAGGACGTATGGATCGTGATGCAGCTGAGATCCCAATTGTTATCACTCCGGAAGTAAAAGGCCAATGGCGCTGGTTGAATGTTACTAAACTGGCATTGATGCTGGATGGTAAAAATGCTCTTGCCCCCGCTACACACTATGAGATTACAGTAAAACCGGGGATTAAGACCGAAGATAACACAATGCTTACAGGGAATATTAAACACGCCTTTATCACGGAGCGCCCAAAGGTTGTAAAAACCGAGTTTAAAATTTGGGAATCGCCTGTAATGCCCGTAATGCGGATCATCTTTAATCAACCCGTGTCAAGGGATTCTCTTGAAAAGCATCTGTTCATAAGGGTTATGGGGCAGGAGCAAAGCCGAATTGTCACGGTGGCAAAACCTGATGCTATTTACGAAAAGCGGCTCAGTCGCCGACGAATCGGGAAGGGAGACACTAACTCCAATGACTCTCCTGAGGAAAGGAATCCAAATCATTGGGAGCAGGAAATCAGTTCGATCAAAAACGGCATGGAATACAGAACGGTATGGCTGGTTTCTCCAAAGGATGAGCTGCCTCAAGGACATGGAATAGAATTCTGTATTGAACCGGGGCTGGAATCTCCTCATGGTCCGGAAAAAGGTCTGGAAAATCGTCTTCTCCATACGGTGCCAGCTTTTCCGGAATTTTCATTCCTTGGGATTGAATGCACTGATAGAGAAAGAAAATATGTCCTGATTAAGAGTGGCGATGAGCAGTGCCACTGTAATCCTTACGGAAGAAAAGCACTCGTTTTTTCGACCCCTGTTTTTAGAAAAGAGGTGATCGATAAGATCAAAGTTGAACCTGTTGAACACTTAAAAGAAAACCATCGCTATAGTTTCAGTGACGTGAGGTTCTATAACTCATATGAATTCAGAAAAGAATCGGTTGAAAAATTCAAGCTATACATTCCTTTCACCTTCGAGCCAAACAAAAATTATAAAATCCGGAGTGACTCGAATATAATTATGGATGCCTTTGGACGCACACTAAGCCATCCTATTGATATAGAACTTATTACGGATCTCCTTTCTCCGAATTATGGTTTTCGCATGCCGGTTGTCCTTGAAAAATATGCCGATACGGACATGCCGGTGACTGTAACCAACCTTGATACTTTGGCGTTTACTTACGACAGAATTACGAATGAGGGTAAGGAGAGGTCGCTTGAAATGGATATCCCTCTGCCAAATATTCCAGATTCATCATTACTGATTCCAGCGCAAGTCCGTAAAATGCTGGGGGGGCAATCCGGTGTTGTATATGGAAAAGTGACTACATCGCCCTATGTGGATACCGGCTATAACAATCCTGCGGTATTTATAGCCCAGGTGACCCCGTTTCATGTACACATTAAAAATAGTGATTCCGGCACTCTGATATGGGTAACGGATATGGCGACGGGCGAACCTGTATCGGAAGCAAAGGTAGAATTGTACAAAGAGAGTTTTTATCAAGATGACGGCATGAGTGTCGATTTTTCATTCCAACCGTCAATCCTGGCTGAAGGCATTACGGACTCTGATGGAATAGCTCTTTTACGCAGCAAGGAAAAGAATGATCCTAAAACGATTCCAATTGGTTTTGATCATAAAGAGTTGTTCGTGCGAGTTGCCAAGGGAAATGATATTGCGTTCATGCCCGGTGTTTCTCTTTTCAGTGTTCGTGATTATAGTGATCGTTATAAGAATTGCCTGATATGGGGTACAACCGCCCAGGGCATTTACAGACCCGGAGACAAAGTTCAATATAAAATTTATGTGCGCGATCATGATGACAAGGCATTGATACCCGCACCCCAAAAGGGCTATCATCTTAAGGTGTTTGGCCCGGGGGAAAAACTATTTTTTGAAGCAAAAGACCTTGAACTATCCGAATATGGTGCGTTGCAGGGTGAATTCAAGCTGCCTGTGAATTGCGCTTCAGGTGTCTACAGCCTGGAGCTTGCATCTCCCTATTTCAAAAGAAATCTGTACCCGGTAACACTACTGGTGACGGACTTTACACCCGCACCATTCGTGGTGACGACAAGAACAGACAGTCAATACTATCAACCCGATGACACAATGAAAGTATACACCGATGCGAGGCTTCATGGCGGCGGTTCTTTCGGAAATGCTGAAGCAAGGGTCACTGTTTCCTTAAAAAGGGTTAAACGGCCAAGTTCTTTTTTTTCAGATACCACCCTTTTACAAGACTTTGACTTCTCCCCTGGAGGCTATTCTGAGAAGGTGATAGGGCAGAAAGAAAGCCTGCTTGACAACAATGGCAACCTGATAACGGATATCAATATTTCAGGTAAAACCCTTTTGGGTGAACTTGATATCGAAAGTGCGGTTAGAGATGATCGAGGTAAATATGTTTCGGAGAAGACCAGGGCCAAATTTTCTTCACGGGACCGTTTTGTAGGTATCAAATATAGTGTTGGGTACTGCTATAAAGAAAAACCATGTTCAGTGGATATGTTGGCAGTAGATATAACCGGAAAACCGGTCTCCGATATTCCGATTACAATTGCCGTGAAACGGAAGGAAATAGTGCCGCCGCGGGTCGAGGCGGGGAAAAATCCAAGCTGGGGCAGGTATACGGAAAAATGGAATGATATTGAGTCCCATACAATGGAATCTCGAGAACAGGCCGTTGCATTTTCATTTATTCCAAAAGAGACAGGTGAATACCGTATAACCGCCTCCATAAGGGATTCAAAAGGAAGGGAGCACGAATCAAGTATCTCTGAACATATATACGAAAAAAGGACAGAACCCGTATATGAGAGAGAAAATAATTATCTCGAGATAACAGCTGACAAGACAACGTATAAAGTAGGTGAAACTGCCCGATATACAATCAAGAATCCGTTCCCTGGTGAGAATGCGCTGATTACCATAGAACGAAATGGGATAATAAAGCACTGGGTTCAGAAACTCGATACGGAAAATCCTGTTGTCGAAGTGCAGATTGAAAAGGATTTTTTCCCAGGGTTTTATTTCTCGGCTTTGGTCGTTTCTCCACGGACTGAGAAGCCCCTTATAGATGATAATGATCTTGGTAAGCCTGCATTTCGGATGGGTTATGTAAAGACTGCGCTGGATGATAGATATAAGGAAATTATTGTCCGGGTTAAACCGGAAAAAGAGTCCTATAAACCTGGCGACAGGATAAAGGTGAACTTGAAAGTCGCATCTAAATATGAAAAGAGTGAAAAAGCTTTCGAGCTCGCTGTGGTAGCAATAAATAACGAAGTTTTCTCACTATTGTCAGAAGGCAAAAAACATTTTGATCCATTTGATCACTTTTACTCCGCTTTCGGCCTTGGCGTTGATAATTACAATCTATTGAAAGCATTGACAGGCCGTCTTCCATTTGGTGATCATAGCAAAGATTGGAGAAAATTTGCTATATCCGATAGCCTTTTTATGAGTGCTTTTAAATTGAATGAGAGTGAACAACATCAAAATAGTATAGATTTGCGTTCAAATTTTAAAAATATCGGCTACTGGAACCCGTCGATTCTTACGGATAGTGAGGGAAAGGCAAGCATTGAATTTGAAGCGCCTGATAATCTGACAGGCTGGCGGGTATTTGCAATGGCTGTGACTCCAACCGATCAGATGGGATTGGGTGAAGGTCGCTTTGCGGTTTCGAGATCTACGGAGATACGACCGGTGATGCCCAACCAGGTTACAGAGGGTGACAGCTTCAGGGCAGGTTTCAGCATCATGAACAGGACGGATAAGACCCGTGAACTGTCTATGAGCATTTCCGCCGAAGGTGCAATCGAGACTGAGGGGAACCAGGATAGCGTACGGATCATAAAAACTGTTTCAGCCGAACCATATAAACGAACCATAGTCTGGCTTCCTTTAAAGACAAAAGGATCCGGAAAGATCAATTTCAAAGTAAGGGGAGGTGACGCAAGCGATCAGGACGGGCTTGTTCATGAACTTGAAGTCCGTAAGATGGTGAATCTTGAAACGGTTGCCACTTATGGGACTTCGTCCGCTGAAATGATAAAAGAATCCCTGCAATTCCCTCATGATATAAGGACGAATGTCGGAAAGGTGAAAGTTACCCTTTCACCTTCTGTTATCGGCCAGGTTGAAGGTGCGTTCACCTATTTACGGGATTATCCCTATGGGTGCTGGGAACAATCTCTGACAAAAGCTGTTATGGCATCCTATTACCAGAGCCTCAAGAATTATGTACCGGAAGAATTCACGTGGGAAGGATCGGCAGACTTGACGCAAACTATGCTGGACAGGGCTGCAAGCTATCAGGCGCCTGACGGCGGAATGGCATATTACACGCCCCGGAATGAATATGCCGATTCGTACCTGAGCGCCTATACCGCCCTTGTATTTACCTGGCTTGAGGATCGGGGTTATTATATCCCTTCCGATGTGCGGGAGAAGTTGAACGGATATCTGTTAAGTATGCTTGAAACGGATGAAATCCCCGATTTCTATTCCGAAGGTATGATATCGACCGTACGAGCGGTTGCACTGGCTGCCCTTGCCAATCAGGGCAAAATGGGTATTGAGGATTTAAAGCGGTATTATTCCAAGATAAAGGAGATGGACCTGTTCGGAAAGGCTCATTTCTTAATGGCCGCTATCGGGGTAAAGGGCACGGAAGTCGTACGGAAAGAAATTTTTGATATGATTCTTGCCCATGCCGATCGGACAGGCGGGAAGTTTGTGTGCAATGAGATGGTTGATACTAGTTATTCAAGGATATTGGCGTCCCCTCTCAGAACAAATGCGGCCGTTTTAAGCAGCCTCATTGCCTATGGAAAGACGAAAGAAGGAAAGAAAATGGTGGGCGATATACCCTTCAAGATAGTCCGCTACATTACCCAAACCCGGAAACAGAGTGGCCGCTGGGAAAATACCCAGGAAAATATATTCTGTATGAAAGCGCTTATTGAATACAGCGAGACCTATGAAAATGAGGAGCCTGATATGGCCATAAGGGCAAAGCTTGGCACGGAGAGAATGGGTGAGGCTGAATTTAAGGACGTACGTGAAAATCCTGTTGAGCTTACAACACCAATCCGGAGCGGAGATCCAGGTCGAAAAACAGAGGTCACAATAGAAAGAGACGGGGCGGGAAGGTTATTCTACAGCGCAGGGATTGTCTACGCACCGCTCAAGCCGGATACCGGAGCGGTTAATGCCGGTATAGATATTAAACGTGAATACAGTGTGGAACGTAATGGCGAATGGACGATTTTACGAAACCCTGTGGAGATCAGAAGAGGGGAACTCGTAAGGGTGGATCTATTTGTTTCTTTGCCGTCGGCCAGAAATTTTGTGGTGGTTAATGACCCGATACCGGGCGGACTGGAGCCTGTAAACAGCGATCTTGCCACTTCGTCCATAGTGGACGCAGGCAAAGGTGAGTACCAACACGCAAAAGGATCATGGTGGTTCCATTATGGTGACTGGTCCAATTATGGGATCTCGAAATGGAGTTTTTATCACCGGGAACTTCGCCACCACGCCGCAAGGTTCTATTCCGAATATCTGCCGGCCGGCAATTACCATCTGTCTTACACCGCGCAGGCTATTGCCCCGGGTGAATTTACCGCGATGCCGACACATGCGGAGGAGATGTATGACCCGGAGGTGTTTGGAAAGTCATCAGCTACTGCCTTGATTGTTAATATGAAAGATGGAAAGTAATATTCGATGTTTCTGATAAGGGAGTTAGTTACCCTTAGCCAACGGATTTCCGTATGCTGGCGAAATATCCCACAATCTTCTTAAAAAAAATGCAGTTCTCTGCGTCTTGGCGTCTCTGCGCGAGAATTGATTTTCGATGAGGTTTGAAAAAGCTTCTAACTTTTCGGGAAGAGAAACCGGGCCAGCGCCGGAAGAAGAAAAATAGCGCCCAGCATGTTGACCATAAACATGAAGGTGAGAAGAATCCCCATGTCCGCTTGGAATTTGAGGGGCGAAAAAATCCAGGTGGCCACACCGACACCCAGGGTGATCCCGGTAAATATGACGCCGCTTCCGGTAACCCGGACGGTATGACGAAAGGCGCTCTGAAGCGACTCACCTTCTTTAGTATAAGATCTCATGCGGCTATATATGTAGATGCCGTAGTCGACCCCGATCCCGACCCCCAGGGCCACCACCGGCAGTGTGTTGACCTTGAGCCCGATTTCGAGGAGCGACATCAGGCCGTAGGCCAAAAGGGATACCAGCCCCAGCGGGACGACTATGCACAGCATGCCCCGAATGGAACGAAACGCCACAAGGCATAGAAGAATGACGGCCGCGAAAACATACATGAGGATGGGAAACTGTGCGGCGGACACCACTTCATTAGTGGCGGCCATAATGCCTAGATTCCCGGTGGCCAGGCGAAAGGTAATCCTGTCTTCCGGATGTTCCGCCCGATACTGCTTTGCTTCGGATACGACCCGCTCGATGGTTTCGGCCTTGTGGTCGGCAGTGAAGATCATGATTGGGATAACGCTGCAATCGCTGTTGAACAGCCGTTTGCTAGTGGGAATATAGGAGGTGGCCTGGACCAGGTTGGAGCTGTTTCGGGGAATCACGCGCCACTTGAGAGATCCTTCATTCCACCCCGCGTTGACGGTTTTCGCTACACCGGGAAGCGATATCACGGAAAGAACGCCATCCACATTCTCCATGTGCCAGGCAAACTCATCGATGGCAGTTATTATGTCGTAATCGATACATCCGTCGGGAATGGTTTCCGCGATAACCGAGATACTGTCGACACCGATAGAGAATTCATTGCCGATGACACGTGTATCTATATTGTATTGGGAATCGGCCCGGAGTTCGGGCACACCCCGATGTATATCTCCTATTTTGATGTCCGGTGCGGTATAAAGACCGACAATGAGCAGGCCGGCCGAGATGAGGACGATAATACCGGCTGGTTTCGGTTTGATGACACTCGCCAAAAAATCCCAACACGGTTCCAGGTGTTTCAATCGACGATCAAGTCGTTTTTGGTATTTTTCACTGAAGGTCATGTAGGATAAAAGTACCGGCAGGAGAAAAAGGTTTGTGAGAATAATAACAGCCACCCCCAGACCGGCGGTGATGGCCAGTTCCTGGATCATTCTGATCTTGATGAACAGGATGGTGATGAACCCGATGGTGTCGCTGAGGAGTGCGATAATGCCCGGCACCAGAAGTCTTCTGAAGCTTTTGCGGGCGGCTTCTGCCCCGATGGCACATTCCAGAAGTTCCGCCCGGGCCGAACTGATCATTTGAACACTGTGGCTGACACCGATGGCAAATACAAGAAAAGGAACCAGGATGGACATGGGATCGATTCCAAATCCCAGAAGCGAAAGCAACCCCAGCTGCCAGATGACGGCAATGAGAGAGCAAGAGAGGGAGACCGCGGTCAGTTTCAGTGATTGACTGTAGTAAAACACCAGAAGTGCGGTGATGACAAACGCGATGCCGAAAAAACCGATGACTTTGGTCGTGCCGTCAGCAACATCACCGAAGACTTTTGAATAGCCAATGATGTGAATATCGATTTCCGCGCCGGGTTTCGTCGAGGCGTGCTTCTTTCGTATCCGCGTTTCAAGCGTCCGGCCGATTTTGATCAGGTCTACCTTCTCTCCCGTTTCGGGATTAACATCCATGAGTTCTGCGCTGACGATGGACCCTGAAAAATTGTTTGCCACCAGCCTGCCGACGATACCGGCTTTCAGGATGTTTTTCCGAACGGTTTCAAGTCCTTCCGGCGTCGGTTTGAAATCAGCGGGAATTACGTTGTCGGAAGAGATACCATCTTCCACCACTTCGCTATACCGGACATTGGGTGTAAACAGCGACTGCACGATGGGTCGGTTGACACCCGGGATGAAAAAAAGCTCATCGGTAACCGCCTTCAGGGTTTCAAAATATGCCGGCGTAAACATGTTGCCATCCCTGGCCATGACTGCGATGATGACCCGGTTGGCACCCCCGAACTCATCCAGGTACTTGATGTAGGTCTTCATGTATTCGTGTGTCATGGGCAACTTTTTGGTAAACCCCGATTCCACTTGAAGCCCGGCTGCGAAATAGACCATGACAGCGGTTACAACGACAAAAAAACCGATGACCGATTTACGGTATGTGAAGAGGATGCTTTCAAACCAGTGTGTGACAATTCCGGGTTTCATCAGTATAGAGGTGCTCCTTTTCAGGGTATCTGGTATCTTTGAATACCTGCCTCGCCCACAAGGAGTAAGGCGTTATCGGAAGTACGGACAACCGTCGAAATCGCATTCCGGTTCGGCAGCTGCTCAAGATCGAAATGACGTCCGTTGTCTTTACTGGAAAGGATCGTGCCGTTCAGTCCAACGACAACAACAGTACCATCTTGCATAATCAGACCGCCGGACAGAAGTGCCAAGGTGCCCGACGGGATTTTGTGCCATGAGTTGCCGGCATTTTCGGACCGAAACAAGTGTCCCCTGAGACCGAACAGCAGTAAGCTGTCATTTTCCATGGGCAGGGTTCCGAAAAAAGAGCCGGTATAGGGTGATGAAAGTTGTGTCCAGGTCTCGCCATTATCGTCGTAGCGGAAGATATGGCCGCCCTCGGCGGCAATATAAAGACGCCCGGTTGTTGATCGAGAGATATGGTTCAAATGCCAATCTTCTTCGCTGACGATTCCTTCCATCCAGGTGTCGCCGCCGTCTGCGGTTGAAAGGAAAAGGCCATAGGCCCCGATGGCGATCCCCCTGTCCTTGTCCAGAAACAGGATGTCGAGAAGCGGCCGGTCTTCTTCCCCCTGAGCGTAGAGAAGTGTCCAGCTATCGGCACCATTCTCGGTCCTCAGAATAACCCCGTCATGGCCGACGGCCCAGCCAAGGTGCTCATTATGCATAAACACCCCGGTCAAGGTGACCCGGGTGGGCACGGATGCCTGGTGCCAGGTTCGACCGTCATCCCGGGAAGAGAGGATGTGGCCCCGTTCGCCGACAACAACGATGAGCCCCTCAGCGGTGGTGGCATCCAGTAAAAGCCGATGGGGAGCCAGTTTCGAGATGATCGCATTATCAGCCCCGAAAACGGCGTTTCCGGAAGTAAAGACAAAAAGAAGAAGCACGGAAAAAACCGCTGCGTATCTGCCGATTGTTCGAATGATCATCAATTTCCTTTTCAATTATCGGATACCCTTGCGTCGAATGGCGGACGGTGTGAAGTCACTTTCAGGGATCGTGTTGTTCAACTGATAGGGTTCGCCCTCCTCATTGGTCAACCCCATGATGATGTAACGACCGGATTGAAGGTCCAGATGGATCTCAGCCGCCAGGTACGTGCAGGGCACCTCGTAGTAATTGAGCATATGGCCTTCCGAAACCCGCCAGAGCTGGTCCCTGTTATCATAGATGTCGGTCAGGACGACACTCCAGGTATCTTCATCCACATAGAACGTTCTTCGCTTGTATTGATGGCGGGCGCCGTTTTTAAGTGTCGAGTCCACAACCCATACGCGATGGAGTTCGTAGCGAAGATAGTCCGGATTGGGATGAAGCGGTGTGACGATATCCGAATATTTGAGTCCGGGATTGTTGAGCCTGTAGGCATTGTAGGGAATATACATCTCCTTTTTTCCCACCAGGGTCCAGTTGTACCGGTCCACCGCGCCGTTGAACATGTCGAGCTGGTCGGCGGTTCTGGCGCCGTCCGAGGCGGTGCCCGGGTTGTCGTAGGCCACATTCGGGGCCCGCCGGACCCGGCGCTGTCCCGGATTGTATACCCATGCGGAGCGTGGTTCCGCAACCTGGTTGGCCGTCTCATGCACCAGAAGAACACTGCCGGCGAGCCTGGCCGGAGCGGTCACTTCCTGCAAATAAAGGAAAATCCGGTTGGAGAGTTTTTCCAGGGTCATATCCGGCTGGTAGTAGAGCAGGTTGAGTTTGTCTTCAAACTTGATGAGGGTGTAGTTGCCTCCCCGGGTGGGTATTGCCTGAGCCCAGACACGTGAGACGGTCTCCCCCCGATATCTGAGCAGATGATTCCAGATAACTTCCAGGCCGTTTCCCGGAATTGGAAACGGGATTCCGCTGAGGGCATTGGCGACGCCGTCGCCGCCTTCCACCAGTTCCGCCATGGCCGCGGTCTTTTTTGTGCCTTTGTAAATGCGCTGGGGAAGGGCCGCGCTCCTGTGGGACGGATAGACATTTATTTTATAACTCGGATATGTTTTGAGCAGGGCCTGGAGGCCGGGACTCAGCTTCTCTTTGTGAGAGTCCATGTTTTCACCGGTGATGGTGAACATGATGCGGTCGCTCTCGTAGGGATCCTTATGAAATGTCCCTTTTTGGTAGCCTTCCGGCGGAGACATAATTCCTCCGGTCCATTCGGGAATGGTTCCGTCCTGATTACCTGCTTTTTCAGCCCCCAGGGGGGTCAGGTCCTCGCCGAGACGGGCAATGTCTTCCTGGGACAGCTTGGCTGACACCGGGGTGAGGGCCAAGGCCGTTATCAACATTGCGGTGATACACAAAATCGCCTTTTTCGCCATGATCTCTCTCCCCCTTTTCTAAAATGAATTGGTGACGCTGAAAATTGTTATTTTTGCCATGATACCCCGGCCCTTTCTAAAATGAGTATTTGATGTTCGCGCCGATAAAATCCCTGTCATTGATCAGGTTGTATCGCCCGGCGCCGGAATAGTTAGTATAGCTGATATCAAATGCCCATTTGTTTTGATAGTCAGCGTTGAGTCCGAAGGTTATCGCCTTCCGACCTTCCAGAAAGTTACCACCGGGACCGGGAGACACACCACTCACATCGTGCTGCCAGGAAACGCGGGGTGAAAGGTTCACCAGCCCCATGACACTATTGAATGTCAGCTTGGCAACCAACTGATATCCCCACGAATCGGCGTCAGCAAACGCGCTTGCCGGTTCGGCGGCCTTACCCACATGGAGCCCGGTGGTGTAATGAAAGGGGGTGCCGCTGGTAAAGGTGCCGGGACCGTTTAATCGGAGTTCGTTTTTATCGGGCATATCATGCACGTGGGTCCAGCCGATCTCACCGGCGAGGGTGACGGCATCGCTCCCCAGGGTGGGGCCCAGGATCTTGGTAAATGTCGTTTGAACCTGGGTGACATCCCGCGGGATATAGCCGTGAATGATCTCTTCAAAGCCGGCGCCTTCCGGCCGAAGCTGATTGTAAAGAACTGCCTGATTAATGGGTGCAAGTGGCGTCAGGGCGGCAAAGAGA
Organism: Desulfobacterales bacterium; assembly: GCA_963677545.2. Lineage (GTDB taxonomy): Bacteria > Desulfobacterota > Desulfobacteria > Desulfobacterales > JAFDDL01 > JBECKW01. Next base: position 57,951 of record CAXXKH010000041.1, read on the forward strand.
AGTTCTACATCATCTACCTGGAGCGGCATGTCGAAGCGGTGAGAGACTTCCCCCTGAAGGGCGATGCCCGTGGCGCCGATATCGGTGTTGAAACTGATGCCGAGAAGCTTGATGTCTTCGGGGTACTCCGTGAAATACCGGGCGGTCTGGGAATAGAGATCGGTAATATATGCCGAGATGTATTGGGGGTCCAACCCGCTGCCTTTGGCCACTGCGAGAACTCCGGATGCGGAATTTGCCGCGTCGTCTGCGCCCATCTGGGCTCCCGCGGCCTCACCTCCGGTGCGAGCCATGTCGGCAGCCGCGGCGTCAGCATCCGCGGGAGCCATACCCATCCCTACCATTGTCGCATAGGCGCTCTGATAGGTCTGTATAGACGTTGCCGCGGCCACGGCATTGCCGAAACCGGCCTGGGTGCCGCTCCTGCCGCTTATGACCGGCAACCGGCTGTGGTAATTGATATAGTAGAAGCCGAATTCCGTGTCGTTCAAAAAGGGGGCGAACCATCTCATAGCGAGACCGAACTGACCGCTGTTGGAAGCTTTTCGGGTGGTTTCCCTGGGAACGCCCATGAAGTCGGGGTCGAATCCGAGGAGACCCAGATCGGTTCCTTTATCGGACCACTCCCCGAATCCCAGCATCACTTTTGAACCGCCGTCACCGGCAAAATCATTGGTACTGAAGTAGGAACCCGCCGGGTCGATATCGGTCTGTTCCCAGTCATAGAGGTAAAGGGCTTCGACTGTGGTGTTGTCCGTAACGCCGACATTGAGATATGCCATCCCTTCGGGAATCAGGGCTTCTTTTACCTCGGAGCCCGGCAGCCGGAGAGCGGCCACATCCGCGCGGTTGATGGTGTTGATGCTGTTCTGGATAAACGTGCTTTCTCCCCAACTGACGACCTGATCCCCGACACGGAAAGTAACCGGCGTATCTCCTGCATTGAAGTCAAAAATGAGAAAGGCATCCAGAAGCTTGATATCCGATCCCACGAGATCTTTCGCTGAATCGGTAAGGGCGATATACTCCCGGTCGCCGTCCTGGTTTTCAAAGTCATAAAACCCGGTGCCCCGGATAAACGCTCCGAAGCTCCGATAATTCAATTCAAGTTCGGAAGTAACTTTCACTGTTTTGCTGACGAAACCGGTATCGTAATTCAGTGTGCCGTTATCGACGTTTTCAGAGTATGCCCTTCCGTTTGTATTCAGATATCCGAGGAGATTCCTGTCCCATTTCGGTTGAAATCCGACAAGGTTGCTGTCCGGATCTGCAACCCGGTAAGTAACTCCCGCGGAAAGTGTGGTATCCAGGCTTCCCTGAAGCTCTCCTTTGTCAAACTGAAAGCCTAAGGCTGGTGAGGTAAAGATGAAAACAGCGGCTAACGAAAAAACGGCTGCCAATACTGCAAGTCTGTCCCCTATGAACCGGATTCCCAGTGCCCTTTTCATAACCCTCCTCCATCAGTATAGTTAACGCCGGTCACCCGCGATAGGGTGCATGTTTGCCGATATGCGGTTGGATACGCCGCATGTTGAAAAGAAAATTAGGATGATTGTAAGATTGTAGATATAACCATCAAAGATTACAATAGAATAGCTCCCGGTTTTATGTCAACGGTTTCTTTCATATTCGATCGGATCTCGCTTCCCCGACCCGGCTGAGGGCCGCCTTGAACACAATGGGGCCCACCACCTGGTTGATGGCGATTACGGCCAGTACAACCGTGGTCAGATAGATACCGATTTCCGGCGCCTGACGCTGGACGATTTGTGCCAGGCCGATGGAAACACCGGCCTGGGTCAGATAGGCCATCCAGGAGTAGGTGTTATGGGCGGATCTATTCCCGGGCAGTATCACCCCCGCCCAGGCGGCCCCGAAAAGACCGCCTGCCCGAACGAGTGCAAGAAACAGCGCGAACATCCAGCAGGCGCTCAGCGCGTTAAAATCCAGTGTGGCGCCGGCCAGGGAGAAAAAAAGGACATAAATGGGCAGGGCGCTCCGTTCCAGGCTTTCGATAAAGGTACTGCCGGCCTTACCCAGCTGCCGGACCGTAAAACCGGCGCTGATGCAGATAAGAAGCGGCTCCAGGTGCAGGGACATGTCGAACTGCATCTCCATGAAACTGTCGAGCCACAGGGAGATTTTGGTTACCGCCACCCCGAATATCAGAAGGAGGAGTGAAAGGTCATGGCCGGCGCGTTTGATATAAAAGGAAATTGCCAGGCCGAATATGGCCCCAAGCGCAAGGGAAAAAAGCATTTCAAGGCTTAGAATCCCGAGCGCACCGAGGTTGGCGCCGGCCGTTTCGGATAATATCAGTTGTGATACGGACAGGGCCATGCTGAAAAGGATGATGATCAGCACATCGATGATAATGGTCACACCGAGCACCATATCCGTAAATGGGCCCGATGCCTTGCATTCACTGATGATGGCGATGGCCGAGGAAGGCGATCTGGCAACGGCAATGGTGCCGAGCAATATGGCAAAGGCCGATAGCTGCATGTCCGTCAATTGGTGCGTAAAACCGAACCATCTGCCTGCTGCAATCACGAAAATGGTGACGGTGCCGAACACGATCACGATATTGAAAAAAAGATTTGAAGTGATGAGATGCAGGCGTCCCCGAAATGTCCGAAGGTCCAGAGTGGCGCCGGCGGTAAGCGCAATGAAACTGAGTGCGAGATCGTTTACCAAACCCAGTCGGGAAAGCATGTCACCGGTTAAAAACCCGGTAACATAGGGGCCTGCCAGAATGCCGGCGAAGATATACCCGCTGATGAGCGGCAGGCGGACCGTTTTCAGTATCTTCGCCAGCATATATGCCGCGAGCAGAACGATGCCGAATGAAAAATTCACCCATCCGGCCTGTTTCCAGCCGGTTGAAAGTTCGAAATTCTTCAGCCATCCGGCCAGAGCGATCAGCAATGCAAGTGTGATTAAATAGCTGACCAGGACGTTTCTATTCTGTGTCTGCTGAATCATATGCCATCTCTTTAAATAACCATCCGAACAGATGCGGACTTAAAATATCCGTGAAAATAACCGCCAGGAGACCCATGCTGACAACGTATTCGGCTGTTTGGAACGTGAACCGCTGTTGGAAATCAAACAGGATTGCCAGGGGAATCCCGCCATAATCCATTAGCCCGAACCCGAAGGCGGCCGGATAATGCCTGAATTGAGGGATCAAGCGCACGGACAGAAAGCCGCCGAGCCATTTTCCAGTCAATCGAAAGCCGCACAGGACCGCCCCCATAAACAGGACCCAGGCCGAGTCGAGTCGCCATCCGACGCCGAGAAATACCAGAAGAATCAGATAAACCGGTTTTTCAATGGACATCAGCACCTGAAATATCCGCTCCTTGTCCCTGGAGAAATTGACCAGCCCGAAACCGAGAACGACATTGGCGATCAGTGGTGAAAAGTCGAGAATGTTCGCTGCCCCGCTGGTGAGAACCGTCATTCCGATAACGATCAGTTTCAGTTCCCCCTCATCACAGCGGCGGATCGTCATAAGAGAATAGAGGACGATAAGACCGATGCAGACGAGAAGGGCGATCAACGGCCCCTCAAACGATCCGGAACTCTCTATGCCGGTCGTCAGTGTTCCTTTGTAAAAATAGGCCAGGCCGAATATCAGCACCGCCAGAAGACCGTCCATGGTGGACATGTAACTGAGCAACTGGATGGGTTTGGACCGTCGGGCCACAAACTCCGGTGCCAGAAGGGCCAGGCCGGTCTGGGCCGTGCAGGCGGCGGCTGCTCCCAGGCAAAGTATCGCCGCAATGGGGACATGTCCAACGGAAGGAGAGAAAAGAGACAAAAGAAGCGCTGCCGCACCCACGATAATGACCAGGGTAACCCAACCTTCCAGGAGTGCCGCTCCCATATACTCCAAAGGAAAGCGCCGCAGCTTTGAAAGTTCGAACTGGAATCCGAACAGCATGCCCACCCACCCGAGCAGAAGGGCGGTCAGGGGGGCCAGCCCTTCACAGGTCGTATCGTCCAGCAGGTTTAAAAACTGGGGGCCGAGCATAAGCCCCACAAATAAAAACTCCGTTCCCGTGAGATAGAATTTCCGGGCAATAAGGGGTAGTCGAATCTTTCGAAACGTGAGATGATAGCCGATGAAGGCCAGTATAATCAGAACGAACAGTGCAAAAAATATTTTCATACCCGGAAAATTCTTTTTTTAAAGGCCATAAAAATGAAACTGATTCTCATGATGGCACTCACGGCGGACGGGAAAATCGGCAGGACATCCACCCATTTTCCCGATTGGACGGAACCGGCGGACAAGAAGCTTTTCGTGTCCATTTCCAGGGATGCGGGCGTTATTATCATGGGATCCAAGACATTCGACACCCTTGGAAAACCGCTTCCGGGCCGCAAGCACGTCATTATGACCCGAAACAAAAACCGCCACTCTTCCGATGAAAACCTGGTTTTCACCGGCAAAAAGCCCGCCGACATCTTAAACGACCTGGACACCGAAGGGTATAACACAGCCATACTGGCCGGCGGTTCCGAGATTAATTATCTGTTTGCAAAAGAAAATTTGATAGATGAAATCCTATTGACCTACTCACCGAAACTGTTCGGAGCAGGCCTCTCTCTTTTTTCAAGTTCAGTGTTCATGGATCTCGAACTCCTGGAACATCGCCGGATCGGTGAAAACACGCTCCAGGTGAAATACCGCGTGATAAAAAACCGAAATGCCAAGATACCATAGCCGGAAGAAAACAGCGACCGTTATTTCTTCAGTTTCAGTTGCGCCAGAACGGCGAGCCGCGGATCAACGGCTTGCCCGCCGCACCCGCATTCCCCTTTATTCAGGTCCTCTCCGCACCGGGGACACAGTCCCTTGCACGCCTCCCGGCAGAGCGGTTTGAGCGGCAGTGACAGGAGAATCTGCTCCTGAATCGCCTCCGTCAGATCGATTTCCCTTCCATGGAACTGGAAAAAATCGATAGATTCGGGGGTCAATTCGATGTCGGTCTCTTGCTCGGGAGTATCCGGATTCTCTGTTGCTCTGGTGTAAGTCGCTCTGAAAGCAACGTCCAACAATTGGGAATAATCACCGAGGCATCGGCTGCAGGAGAGGCCGACAGATGTCCGGAGGACGCCGGCGGCCTCCACAAAATGCGAGATCCATCGCACGTGGACCTCCATCCGGATGGGGGAAAGAAATTGCACCGTATCTTCGCGGCATAACGCCTTCAGTCCCGGGAATCTGTCAAACGGCGCCTCGGTTTTTATGGTAATCCCTTCATCGGGGATTCGATCCACGTTAATTCGTATCGTTTCTTCCGTAAACACTTTCATGGTCGCCTCCAATGGGGTACTGCAAGCCATCTCAGAAAAAAGATTTTTTGAGAAGACCTGTATTCAAAATAGCGCTTAGCGTTCGATAGCGCCAGATCTTTTTTGCCCTGGTTGTTCGAACAGAGTAATCTCAAGTAAGAGGAGAATTGATTGTTCGGCATTGAGTAGTATTGATACAGAAAAGTGCCTATAGTGCCTAAAGTTGTGGTATTCTGCCGGTTTGATTTAAAACCTGGACTTGTGTATCTTGCTGGCAACAGCGCCATTTTCAAAACGTTTCAGTTCGTTGCCTAAAGAGATCGGCTGAAATGGGCGTTTTGAAATTGGCTAGGCATACCGAAAACGGGAAAAAATGATGAAAGCCAGTTCGCCGGACCCATACCGGAAAGCACAAAAAACAGCCCTATCGATATTGGCGCGGCGTCGCCATTCAAGGAGTGAAGTTCGCGGAAAACTTTCTGACAGGGGATTCGACGCGGCAATCATAGAGCGGGTTCTCGCGGCGTGCGAGCGGCTCGATTACATCAATGACGATACGACCGCTTCTTTTTTTGTGGAGGAACTCATCCGGAAACAAGTGGGGCTGCAACGAATACGGCAGGAGATGAAAAATCGTGGTTTTGCCCCGGATCTCATCCAGCAGGTGATCGATGAACACAACCTGCGGGACAGGGAACCGGATATAGCGAAACGCGCCATGGAAAAGAAAGCGGCCTCGATTCGTGAAAAAGATCCCTGGAAAAGAAGAGGAAAACTGGTCCGGTTTCTTCGCTCCCGGGGATTCCGACCTTCGACTATTTCGGCTTTGTTTGACCCGGGCGATGATTCATAACCGGCCGAATCCCACAATAGTTCTTGACAAATATTTGTTTCATTATCTAATGTAACTTTTTTGGGGACGTATCGTTTTCATTTTTTATGGAACGTCATATTTTCGTGGATATAGATAGGTCGGATTAGGGCCTGTTACGTAAATTCTTTATGGAAAGGAGATTACTAAAACGATGTCAAATTTAATCCCACCGCATGGCGGTAAAGGTCTTACCTGCTGTCTGCTTGAAGGCGCCGAACTCGAGGCGGAAAAGGAAAAAGCCAAAGGCCTCAAGAAATTATCCATTTCACCCCGCGCAAAAGGCGACTTGATCATGATGGGTATCGGCGGTTTCAGCCCCCTGACCGGTTTCATGACCAAAGCCGACTGGAAATCCGTTTGTGAAGATTACCTCCTGGCAGATGGCACTTTCTGGCCGATTCCGGTAACCCTGGACGCATCCAAGGAAGATGCCGATGGTTTCAGTGTCGGTGAGGAAATTGCCCTGTACGACCCCGAGGGCGATGAAATCATGGCCACCATGACCGTGTCGGAAAAATATGAGATGACCGAAGACGACAAACGCTTCGAATGCGAAAAGGTCTTCATGGGCGAAGGTACGCCGACCGCCGAAGAGTTCTGGAAGATCGCCAAGGATGATCATCCCGGCGTTCAGATGGTCATGGGCCAGAAAGAGTATAACCTTGCCGGCACCGTAAAAGTGCTCAGCGAAGGGGAATATCCGGTCAAATACAAAGGTATCTATCAGCGTCCGGCCGAATCCAGAAAGATTTTTGAAGAGCGTGGATGGCAAGAAGTGGCGGCACTTCAGCTTCGGAACCCGATGCATCGCTCCCATGAATACCTGGCCAAGATCGCCGTGGAAGTTTGTGACGGCGTGTTCATTCACTCTCTGGTCGGAAACCTCAAACCCGGCGATATTCCCGCCGCGGTTCGGGTCAAATGCATTGATGCCCTGGTGAAGAACTATTTTGTCGAAGACAAAGTCGTTCAGGGCGGGTACCCTCTGGACATGCGTTACGCCGGTCCCCGGGAAGGCCTTCTGCATGCCACTTTCCGCCAGAACTATGGCTGCTCCCGAATGATTATCGGCCGGGACCATGCCGGTGTCGGCGATTTTTACGGCATGTTCGAAGCCCAGACCATTTTCAATAAAATTCCTACGCCTTCAGAGCCCGGAAAGGCGCTGCTGTGTACACCGCTGAAGATCGACTGGACTTTCTACTGCTACAAGTGTGACGGCATGGCGTCCCTGCGCACCTGTCCCCACAATAAAGAGGACCGCGTGCTTTTGTCCGGAACCATGCTTCGGAAGGGACTTTCCGAAGGCACGGAACTACCGGACCATTTCGGCCGTGAAGAAGTTCTCGATATCCTTCGTGAATATTACAGCAACCTGACTGAAAAAGTTGAGATCAAAACCCACGCGGCGGCAACCGGCGGGAAATAAATACCGTCAGCCGGCAAACGGTTTTGCCAAGTAGAGAAAGAGGGCGCTTGAAAGAGCGCCCTCTTTTTTTTGCCGGCAAACGGCCCGGACTGTTTTTTTTATTTCCCACATTATTGACAATTTGGGCAATAACGTCTAATTTCGACTCAAAAATGTAACTTTTTGCAGCCAATTTCACATTTGAAAATGGCGCTTAAATAATTATCTTCCAGCAATAAATACGGTTGCTATGAAAAAAAAGGATGAAATATCAGCGCTTTATGATATAAGCTGCGCTCTCAATGAGAACCTCGATCTTAAAAAAAGCCTCAAGCGGGTCCTGGAACTTATGGCGGACTCATTTGATGTCGTATGGGGTGCCGTAAGCATATTGAATCCGCTTCGGAATGAAATTAATATCGAAGTGATTCATGGTCCCCTCAAGAGTCCTTCGAAAGGGGTGTCGTATAAACTAGGAGAGGGGATAACGGGCCGGGTCATTGAAACCGGACAGCCATACGCCATTCCGAAAGTTAGCGAGGAGCCCCGTTTTTTAAACCGAAGCCGCCTTCAGACGGCTTTTGCCGGGAAGGAACTCTCCTTTATATGTGTGCCCATTCAAAGGGGCAATCGAGTGATCGGCGCCTTTGGTGTGCAGCTGCCATACGACCCCGGTTATGAGTTAGCCAAAGGCATTAGATTCATGTCTGTTGTCTCTACGATGATTGCCCGGCATGTCATTCATCTGGATGCAATGCGGCTCGAAAAAGAGCGGCTTCGGGAAGAGAACAGACGGCTGCAGGGCGAACTCAAAAACAGATACAAGATTACGGAAATGATCGGGAACAGCAACAAAATGCGGGAAGTGTTCCAGATGATTTCCCAGGTATCCGGCAGCAATGCGACGGTCCTGGTCCGGGGCGAAAGCGGGACGGGAAAAGAACTGGTGGCCAATGCCATTCATTACAACAGCCGCAGGACCAAAAGGCCTTTCATCAAAGTGAATTGTGCGGCGATTCCGGAGAATCTCATCGAAAGCGAACTTTTCGGCCATGAACGGGGGGCGTTTACCGGGGCGGTCCGCCAGAAACCCGGTAAATTCGAACTCGCCCACCTGGGTACCCTTTTTCTGGATGAAATCGGCTCCATCGGGTTGGATGTTCAGGCGAAACTGCTCCGGGCGCTGCAGGAAAGAGAGTTTGAACGGGTTGGCGGCAGCCGGACCCTGAAGGCGGATGTCCGGTTTATTGCCGCCACCAATAAAAATCTGGAAGATGCCGTTGAGAACGGCTCTTTTCGGGGGGATCTGTACTACCGTTTAAACGTCTTTCCCATCTATATGCCGCCTTTAAGAGAAAGAAAAACCGATATTCTGCTTCTGGCGGATCATTTTCTCGAAAAATATGCGAAAGAAAACCGGAAGGATATCAAACGATTTTCCACACCCGTTATCGATATGCTCATGGATTATCACTGGCCGGGTAATGTCCGTGAACTCGAAAATTGCGTTGAGCGGGCGGTACTGCTTTGCGACGAAGGCGCCATCCACGGTAACCATCTGCCACCCACCCTTCAAACCGGGAAAGAATCCAAAACGCTGCCGGAAAATTCTCTGGAGACGTCACTGGAAAATCTGGAGAAGGAGATGATCCAGGACGCGCTTAAAAACGCCCGGGGCAACATTACCACTGCCGCCGGCATTCTGAAAACCACGGTTCGAAAGTTCGGCTATAAAATGAAAAAATATGGTATCAATTATAAGAACTATCGGAATGGAGCAGGGAGCTTCTAGGACACCTGCCAGATAGCCTGAATGTGAGTCCCCTCGTTTTTCCGGGATTTTATGGAAAAAGAGCCGAATGACAACTCGGCGCGTTCCCTCATCCCGACAAGTCCCAACCCTTTGGTATTTGTTACATTCGAAAGGGCTTCCTGATAATCGAATCCTTTGCCGTTGTCTTTTACGGAAAGCTCGATGGTTCCGTTCTCCCTGCTCAGAGAGAGCAGAATGTTACTGGCCTGACCATGTTTGGCAATATTGTTCATGGCTTCCTGCAATATACGGAAGATGACGATTTTAAGATCCTTGGGCACATCATTTTCGTCGATGGCGAGATACTTATCAATCTCTATGTCCTGGTAGATCGACTGAAACTCCCGGCAGTGCCAGTTGATGGTGGCCAGAATTCCGAGATCGTCCAGCAGTGAAGGGCGCAGGGCCGTCATGAGTCGCCGGACTTCCGTGATATTTGCCTGCACGAGATCAATGACCGACTCGATGGAAATGCCATCCGGCAGTTTCGGATTCCCCATCTGTTTCAGTTTCTGGGCCAGGGTGAACTTTATGGTAACCAGGCTCTGGGCGACGGTGTCGTGAAGTTCCAGAGCAATTCTTTTGCGCTCGTTTTCCTGGGCTGTCAGCAGCTGTTTAGAGAGCATTCGAAGTTCTTTTTCCGATTTCTGGAGATGCCCTTCAACCCGTTTTCGACGAGTGATATCCATTATGTTTCCAAGAACCGCCGGCTGCCCTTTATAGAAAATGCGCGTGTTGTTTCGAACAACCCAGATCACCCGATGATCCTTGGTAATGCCCCTTGCTTCATATTGAGACGGTGTTTCCAGTCCCTGGAGCCTTTTTTTGCTGTATTCTTCGATCCTTTCTCTGTCGGAGGGATGCACAAGCCGCCAGGATTCAAGACCGATTATATCGCGATGCGAATATCCATGAATGTCGCAGAAGCGCTCATTGGCAAATACGATTTTCCCATCCTGTTTGATGTATATTCCGGTCAGGGAATTTTCAACCAGGGTGCTGTATTTATTTTCGGACCGTCGCAGGGCATCCTCGGTAAGCTTCCGTTCTTCAATCTCCTGGCTGAGCTTTTCCACCGATCGCAAATAGGCTTCGGTTCTTTTCTGGACCTGGTTTTCAAGATCCTCATGTATCCGTTGAAGGGCTTGTTCAGTCTTTATTCGTTTGCTAACATCAACGGATACTGCGAGAATCAATCGCTCAGACGGTGAATCGGATTCCTCCGATTTCTCCGAAACAGCGGATATCAACACATCGGTGGTGTGTCCGTCTTTTGAAACATACTGATAGTGGACATCCGAACATGCACCGGTTCGCAACAATTCCGGAAATGACGTGCCTTCGCGCGCTCGTCTGGATTTCTCCGAGAGAAAATCGATGAAATTTTTGCCGACCACTTCATCCCGGGCGTAACCCAGCTGGTTGAGCCACCTATCACTGACGCTTACAATTCTGCCTTTCGAGTCGATGGAATGAAGCATTGCGGGTGTGCGCTCAAAAAGGTGTTTATACCCTTCTTCACTTTCTTTCAGGGTTTTTCGTTCCGTTATCTGCCGACTGATATCGATGCAAACCCCAAGGACCTTGTTCGCGCCATCGGCATCGGCATCGGGGAATGGGTAACAGCGACGGATATAAAGCCGCCCTTGAGAATCCTTCCACATCCGGGAGAGGGATTCCGTATTGTGAAGCACTTTTTTAATATCGCAGGGATTACATGGGCAGGGGCTGTTTTCAAAAATTTCATGGCACTTCCGTCCCCTGGGGGCTCCGAATATGTTGCAAAACTCCTGATTGTAATATCCGATTGTAAGGTCCCGGTTCTGTATATAGACGGACGCCGGCGGAATTTCGATAATTTCCGGGAAAAAATCAGTTTTGCAGGCACACGTTTGCATAGCCGCCTCGTGTATTGGAGGGTGAAAGTGAATGGTAATATACGCGAACCGCATTGGATTTTAAAGATCTATTTTTCTCAGCTTCTTTTCAAAGCTTCTTTTCTTGACACATACACGTGGCCGGGGCAAAATTAACACAAATACCTATCCAAGAAAGGATCAAAATATAATGGCAAGCCCTCCAACTCAATCTGGTTTGTTTCGACAGTCCTTCAGCCGACGAGAGTTCTTAAAAGCATCGGCCCTGGCTTCCGCCGGATTTGCAGCCGGGTGTGCCATCAACCCGGTAACCGGGCAGAATCAATTGATGCTTGTGTCCGAGGCATGGGAAATTCAGATGGATCAGCAGAATTCACCGCATCAGTTTTCCGCCGATTACGGAACGCTTCAGGACGATGCGCTGAACCGGTACCTGCAGGACGTCGGGAAGGCGATGATCCCCAATACCCATCGTCCACGGATGCCCTATTCCTTCCGGGGAGTCAATGCCACCTATATCAATGCTTACGCCTTTCCGGGTGGAAGTATCGCCGCTACCCGGGGCATACTGCTTTCCCTTGAAACCGAAGCGCAGCTCTCGGCCCTGCTTGGCCATGAACTGGGGCATGTCAATGCCCGGCATACGGCCCAGCAGATGTCAAAAGGCATGCTGACCCAGGCCGTTGTGGGGGGAATTGCCGCATATGCCGGGAGCAAGGGGGAGAGTTATGGCCAGCTGGCCGCCCAGCTCGGTATGCTGGGAGCAGGTGCACTGCTGGCATCCTACAGCCGTGACAACGAACGGGAGGCCGATTATCTGGGCATGACATATATGACCCGGAGCGGGTACGGCGCCGACGGTCTTATACAACTTATGGCGATGTTAAACAGTCTTCATAAAGGCAAAACAGACGCGGTTTCGCTTCTTTTTGCCACCCATCCCATGAGCCAGGAACGCTATGACACCGCCGTAAACTTGAGGAATAACGAATTTTCAGGTTTCGTTTCCCAACCGTTGAATCGGGAGCGATATATGGATCATACGGCGGGACTACGAAAACTGAAACCCGCCATAACGCTTTTTCAGCAGGCCGAGGCGTCCATGGCCAGGGAGGCGTATGATTCGGCTGAAGCCTCTTACGAACAGGGATTGAAACTTGCCCCTGTCGATTATGCCGGCCTCGTCATGATGGCAAAATGCCAGATGGTAAAAGAAAAATATGATCGGTCACTGAGATTTTCCGAAAAAGCAAAACAGATATTTCCACAAGAGGCCCAGGCAAATCACCTGAGCGGCCTTGCGAAAATAAGGCTTAAAAAATTTGACCAGGCCGTGGCGGATTTCGATGCCTATGAAACCAGACTGCCCGGGAATCCCAACACCGCCTTTTATCGGGGCTATGCCTTCGAAGGTATGGGGGACAAAAAAAAATCCGCCGATAATTATTACAAGTATCTCCAGCAGGTGAGCGAAGGAGATAATGCACAGTATGCTTACAAACGTCTGGTGGAGTGGGGGGTTATTAAAACGGAGAGTTCGTAGAAGCGGTTTCAAAACCTCTTCTTCCTTATGCTTTCCGCTTCATTGTCAAAACCAGAATAATATACGCCGAACCGGTGCCCGCGAAAATGGCCATGATGTCACATGGATCAAAAACACCTTGTCTGAAATAATACTCGAACGCCTCCAGAAACGGAATCCCGGAAAACCAGTCCGGTACGGCTTTCAGAAACAGGCCGCTGAATTTCTGACCGAATTCGAATATTAAATCGACAACCAGCCAGGATAGACAGATAACCCCATATCCTTAACTCACCGCGGAGAAAAATAGACAATCTTGTCATCTTCCCATCAAAAAAATGACCTACATGTTCACCGTAATAATCGTCGGGGTACTTAACGCGCTTTCAGATGAAAACATCAGTTACTCGGAACTGATTCTGGCAAACGTCGTTATTGTCGCGGCGGTTTATATACTTGAAAGAAACATTCTGATTGCCAGGGAGAGTACCCGGGTCATTACCTATGAAAAAATCGAACTAATAAAACCGGGTAACTATGAAAAGCTGATTGAGGATCTTAAAGAGCGTACCGGGTTGAATATATTGAAGGCCGAAATTGTAACCATGAGATGGATTCCCTGTCTGACAGCATTTTCAAACCACGCATAGGAATCAAATGGAAGTCGGACAGTCCATTGGGTGGAAAATTCCGGCTGACATCATGGTTGAGATATCATTATCATTTTGAAAACGATGGTCGGGACTATCCGGAGTTCAGCATTGTGCTTAAAAATTCCCTGGGGAAAAAAGGGAATCTCACCCTCGATGCGAATATTATCAGTTCGAAGGTCTGCCGCACCCCCCGGGCTGGGATCTGTATTCAACTTTTGCCGGGGAATAACCGATACGCATAAAAGGATATATTTATTAAAATGGCATACTCGGGAGGCAGGATATGGTTCAAGGCATTTCATCGGCACTTACGGCACTTCAGGTGCTCGGGAAAAAAATCGGAATAACCGCCAACAATATCGCAAATGCAAATACCCCGGGGTTCAAAAAAAGTCGGGCGGTAAGCCAGGACCTCACCCCTGCCGGTGAGGGTGCAAATCAGATCGGCCGAGGCACGGCGCTTGGAGAGATATCAGAGAGTTTGTCCCAGGGTGCATTGATCCCAACAGAATCCGTTACGGATCTTGCCATCGGCGGCGAAGGATTTTTCATTGTCAGAGACCCGGGGGGCGGCAGCTACTATACTCGGGACGGGCACTTTGATTTCGATAATGAAGGGCGCTTGGTGGACGGTTCGGGAAATGTTCTGCAGGGGTGGACCGTGGACCCGGAGAGCGGCGGGGCCGAGGGCTCCATCGGAGACATATCCCTCGGTAATCTCATATCCGCACCCCAGGCAACGACAATGATATCCGCTTCGGTCAACCTCAACGCAGACGCGATCGATAACGCTCCGGGTACGGATGCCCTTTCCGGGTTGTGGGACGGTGACAACGCCTCGGGTGATTATCTGCCGGCCGGCGCGTATGAATACAGCACGTCCATCGGGGTTCACGATGCCTTGGGGACTGAGCATAATGTGGCCCTCTATTTCGACCGGTCGGGATCGGGGAACGACTGGGAATATATCGTTACAGTGAATCCCGCCGAAGATTCCCGTTCGGGAGCGGGCGGGAACGATCTGGGCCTTCTCGCCCGGGGGACCCTCTCTTTTAATTCGGCGGGGACACTTACCGATATGCGTATGGCCGCCAATGACGGCGCCGGAAACTGGACGGCGCTTGATCCCGCAACAGATGTGACGGACGGTTATTTTACCTTTCAAGCCGATTTCCAGGGGGGAAATGCACAGGATATCAGACTTGACCTCGGCGCGAGATATGACGGCAGCACCTGGGCACCTGAAAGCGGCGGCAGCACCCAGTACAGCGCTGCTTCAACAACCGTTCGGTCCGGTTCGGACGGTTACGGTCCGGGGGACCTTCTTTCCGTGTCGGTAAACCCAGACGGTGTCGTGACCGGCAACTACTCGAACGGTAATGTCAGGGATCTGTTTCAAATTGCTGTCGCGCGGTTTCCAAATGCTGAAGGGCTCAACAAGGCGGGGAACAACCTGTATGCCGCCACCAGGGAATCGGGGGCGGCGTTGACGGGAACGGCGGGGTCGAACGGTCTTGGACGAATTGTTCCCCGATCTCTTGAGGAATCCAATGTGGATCTGGCGGAAGAGATGACCAATATGATCGTTTTTCAGCGAAGCTATCAGGCAAACCTCAAGGTTCTGGAGATGGAGAATGAGCTTAAGGGGGATGTCCTGAATATTATATCCTGAGCCTACCCTTTCAACATCTTCATCGCTTCATCGGCGGAAACGCCTTTGTGAACCATTGCACAGGCGACCTTCACAAAGGCCTCTGGATTTTCATGCTGAAACACGTTCCGGCCCATGGAAACACCCGCGGCGCCGGCCTTCATGGCATCCTCGATCATTGTAAGTGTTTCCGAATCGCTCATTTTTGATCCGCCGGCAATAACCACCGGTACCGGACAGCCGCGTACGACCTTTTCGAATGATTCGGGACTGCCGGTGTAGGGGCATTTGATGATATCCGCTCCCAGCTCAGCACCGACCCGGGCGGCGAGTTTGACGGTATCGACATTGACTTCAATCCCGTCTCCACGCGGATACATCATGGCCAGCAGGGGAAGACCCCACCGATAACATTCCCGGGCGGTATTCCCCAGCATCTCAAGCATAAGGGATTCCGTGTCGGCGCCGACATTAATGTGGACGGAAACCGCGTCGGCGCCCAGGGCAAGTGCTTCCTCAACATCACAAACCGGCATCTTATCGTTGGGTTGCGGATTCAGGGAAGTCGAGGCGGACAGGTGAATAATCAGACCGATATCGGTGTCTTCGGTCCTGTTCGTGGACATGACGATGCCTTTGTGGACGACCGTGGCATTGGCACCCCCGTGGATGATCATGTTGACGGTTTTGTCTATATTTTCAAGACCCTGAATCGGCCCCATGGTAACCCCATGGTCCATGGGAATGATGACCGTCTTACCCGATTTGGGGTTGATGATCCTTTTGATTCTGATTTTTTTCCCGACGTTCATTTTTTTTTGCCCTCATCGAAGATTGTTTTCGAATCTATAGAGCAATACGGAAAAGATGTAAAGGCTCGTCTGAGGCGATTTCGACAGCGGCAGGGCGAATACCATCGCCACGACCGGTTGCCTGGCCGGGGGGGGCGGGCCCTCCACGATGGGTTGACTTCGACAAAATTGTCGACGGAAGACGGCGTTTGTCGGCGGATGAACCGGACGTATCATTATAACTATATGATTATACGTTAAAAAAATACTGGCTGTTCTGGCACGGGTCTTGATTTATATCAAGACGAAAGCGGATGGGAGTGTCATCTGCCGGGCGGGTTAGGAATGTTACCTTGCGGGTCGAGAAGTACCCCGCAATATTTCGGTAACAGCCGGAAACGCCGTTTATTCTAAAACATAAAATGAGACAAAGGAGGCATTTATTATGAAAGCAGCAAGAAGAGTTCTGATTCTATCGTTTATTACGGTTCTCTCTCTGGGAGTCATAGGAACCGTCACGGCCGCGGGTGGAAACGGGTACGGCAGAGGTGGCGGGAGCGGTGCACGGATCGGAGGCGGCGCCGGCGCCGGTATTGGTACCGGGACCTGCGTCAACTCGGATATCCTTACCGCGGAGATTGAAAGCTATACAGGTGTCGTCTCCGAGGTATTTACCTATGGACAGGGGGTCGAGATTGCTACCACGGATAGTGACGGCGTCGCTATGACGCTGAATATTTACGGTATCGGTCCGATTCGCTACTGGCAGAGCGAGACGGGAGAGGCAAGACCTGGTGTGGGGGAGACAATTACGGTCGGGGGGAAATGGGTCACCTTCAACGGCAGTGTAGAAACCAAAAAATTTATCGCTTTTACGATTGAATTTCCAATCAGTGTGAATGAGAATGGCGAAACTGTGGCGTCAGCCGTAATCGAGCTTCGGGACGAGACGACCGGACTTCCGCTGTGGCGCGGAATGGGACGCAGATGGTAATAACCATTTGAGGAATACAGAGTGATGATACTCATGGGCGCCTATTCGAGATAGTCAACGGATGGGCGCTCCCTGTTTCCGTGACTCATTTCTATTGACACACGCCCTCCATTTCCATCATGATATGGAAGGAATTACAGTGAAATCAGATTCATCGGCCTGAAGTCGAGTAGAAACGCTTCTCGAAAGGTGATGCGACTTTGAAACGAATCGGTTCTCTTTTTCTGTTGCTGACAATCGGATGTCTGTTTCCGTCCATCCCCGCCCATGCCCTTGATACGGATCTCGAAGTCTCCGTCGGATACGACGACAACCCGGCCGAAGTGGATGACATGGATGGTTCGGGATTTGCCAGGTATCGCGCCCAGCTGACGCAATCGTTTTTCAAGGAGACAGAGGCGCCGGATGTGGAATTTTTTATCGATGCAGCCTACGAGCAGTATTACGACCTTGAGAACAATTACCAGTTGCGGGCCGGTGCATCGCTTGATGTCCCTTCCGGATCCGACCGGTTTTTTCCCGGTTTCTTTGCGGAGGCGGCGGCTTATCGCGATGACCTTGTGGCGGATGACGAACGGGATGAATTGATCCTCGGCGGGGTTTTGCAATGGCTTGTGGATGCAAGGCTTACCCTGATCCTTCGCCAGACGTTTGCCTGGTCCGATTACCGGAACCGGGTGAGCCTTCCGGGACAGCGGGCTCATTTTGTGGCCGGAGGAAAAGGCAAAGGACCCGGCGGCCGTCAGCCTTTACCGGTGGATGACCTGATCACTTACGCCAGGGATGATGATATCTGGTCTACCGAAGCGGCGGCGACTTACTATTTTACCGCTGATATTCAAGCGGACGTCTCCGTTCAGTATCGGGATGTCGCTTCCTCCGATGATTTTGAATCGTTTCAGGAGTATGGCGGCTCCGGGAGGATTGGATGGTTTCATCCAAAGGTGGCTGAAATTTTTCTTTCGGGATTCTGGTCAACGCTCGATTATGAGGATGCACCGCAAGGTATCGAGAGAGAGGACGATTTCTACGGCTTTGGTGTCGGTGCAAATCGGCAGGTGGGAATGATTACACTTTACGCCCGATTTGACAGGACTGTGAACGATTCGCCCGTGGAAGGCGAGAATTATAAAAAAGTGGTGGCCGAATGCGGTCTTGTCTATTCATTTTAATCGTCTGTCTCGGAATATCGGTTGCGGTCGCCGAGGCTTCGGAAGTTATCCTCGGTGTCGTAAATGCCGTGGACAGGGAGCAGGGGCTTGTAACGCTCAAGGTGATCGATTCCAGCGGAAACGGCAGCGGGCAGCCGGCGTCCGAAACACTTTCCGTGGCCGTAAATCCGGACCAGATGCCGGACTGTGTTGTTCCGGGTAACACCATACGGATATGGGGTGAGTATCTGGGCGACGGAAGCAGCCTGTCGTTCCGGGCGGACTCAATTCGCGGGGGACAGGCAAACGGCCGCCGAAACGATCCCACCGGCGTCAGATCCCGGCTGGGCCGGGGGCGTCAGGGCGGCCGGGGCGGCCGAATGGGCGGCGGCAGGTCTTCCGGAAGATGATGAGTGATCCTGAGAACATATCCAATCCGCCGCCTGCCATTTTTCGGCTCCTTCCCGGGTGGCGGGGAAATCTTCTACTTTTCGGATTTTTGATCTTTATTGTACTCTCCTATTTTTACTGGCAGGTCCGGGGAACCCAGAAGACCTTTTTTTCAGACGCCCGGGAGCACTCCAGAATGCTTGCCGGCGTCATCGAACTGAATGCGAGGGGCGCGCTTCTGTCCCAGACATCCGTTGAGGAAATATTGGGACTTTTCATGGGCAACACGGCCCGTTTTGTGGATTACCTTGACAGCATAGAGCCGTTTGTCCCCGAGGAGCTGACGGCATTTGCCCAGGAAAACGGCCTGGACGGTGTTTTCATACACAGGGAAGACGGGACGTCGACCATGGGACCTTCAGGATGGTTCCGGGATACCGAGCCGTTCTGCCGGCAGCCCGCGGGTATCTTGAAACATATGCCGGACCGGCATCTTTATGTGGCCGTCTGGCCCCGGACGGAAGGCGACGGTTGTGTCGGTGTGGGGGTGAAAGCATTGGCAATCGAGGCGATGCGGGAGAAGATCGGCCTGGACCGACTACTCAAAACCATGACCGGGATTGCCGGTATCCGGTATGTAAGGTTGCTGCCGGCCCCTGTCTCACCGGAGGATGACTCCCGGCGGATCGATCCGGAAGCGGTGGTGTTTCTGGACGACCCCGGCGGAAAGGTGGCGGAGGTGAGGCGTCCCCTGGAGGACAAGGTCCTTCTGGTGGGGCTCGATGCTGAACAGTACTATTTCCGTATACGCCAGATCTGGGGTGAGTTTTTCCTGTTTGGCGCCGTGCTGGCGATTCTTGGCAGTTTTTTCTCCTGGCTTTTATATCGTTATCAGCAGTTCTATTACCGGCATATCCGGACGGTGGAACAGGAACTGTCCAGGGAGCGGGAGGATGCGGCACTGGGACGGTCTGCAACCGCTATTGCGCATGAAATTCGAAATCCGCTCAATGCGATCGGCATGGGGCTTCAACGGCTTCGGATGGAGGCGGAGGCGTTGACCGATGAAGAGCGGACGCTGATTGCCACCATGCTTCAGGCCCTCAAACGTGCCGATGGAATTGTCGAAAACATTCGACTATACGCTCGTCCCCTGGCGCCCAATCGAAAGCGGCTCCATTTGGGGAGGGTTGTTCAGGATGTTATGGTGCTTTACCGGCGGCGATGCAGCGAACAGGCCATCGAGGTGGATATGGATATTCATGACGATCAGGCCGTATCGGGAGACCTGAACCTCATTTCACAGGCCATTGAAAATCTGATCAAGAACAGCATCGAGGCACAACCCGATGGCGGATTCCTGTCTCTTCGGATCGATTCCGGGGGGCAGGAGGGCAGACTTCGGGTGGAGAACGGCGGATTCAGCCTGCCTGAACATGAGGCGGATCAGATCCTGGCGCCTTATTACACGACGAAAACCCGGGGCACGGGGCTGGGGCTTGCCATCGTCCGGAAAACCATTCTGGCCCATGGCGGCCGGATGGCGGTTTCGGTTCCGAATCAGGGGGTACTGCGGGTGACGATCCGGTTACCGCTTATTCAAGAAGCATCCAAGGAGGCACATGCGGATACTGATAATCGATGACGAGGCCATGCAGAGGGAATTGCTCGGGGGATTCCTGGAGAAAA
Source organism: Desulfobacterales bacterium (assembly GCA_963677545.2). GTDB lineage: Bacteria > Desulfobacterota > Desulfobacteria > Desulfobacterales > JAFDDL01 > JBECKW01. Next base: position 78,071 of record CAXXKH010000041.1, read on the forward strand.
AGGGGTATGATGTGGCCATGGCCGCCGACGGCGCGGAGGCAATGAAGCGATTTGCCGAAGCACCCTACCCGCTCGTTCTTCTGGACCACAAGATGCCGGATATGACGGGGGATGAGGTGCTTGCCGGGATGAAGGCCCTGAACCCGTTCGTTCATGCCATCATGATTACCGCCCATGGGTCGGTGGATACGGCCGTTGCCGTTATGAAACTGGGGGCGGACGATTTTCTGGAAAAGCCGGTGGATCTTGTCGAGCTGCTCGAGAAAATCCGCATGATCGAAAGCCGGGTTGCGATTGAAGCGGATGCCGCCGAGGTCAATGACGTCATGAACGATTCGGAGCTTCCCATCCGGATTATCGGAAACAGCCCGGGCATGAAAGAGGTGCTCTCCCTGGTTCGGCGGGTGGCCCCGACACCGTGGACGGTGCTCATAAAGGGGGAGACCGGTACGGGAAAGGAACTTGTCGCACGGCTCGTTCACATGTTGAGTCCCGTTTCCCACGGGCCTTTCGAAGCGGTCAACTGCGGCGCCGTTCCCGCAAATCTTTTCGAATCGGAGCTCTTCGGACATGAGAAAGGGGCCTTCTCGGGGGCGGTGGCAACCCGCCGGGGACGGTTTGAACTGGCCGGCGGAGGGAGTCTTTTTCTGGATGAGATCGGTGAGCTTCCGCTGGAACTTCAACCCAAGCTGCTCCGGGCTCTCCAGGAAAATCGGTTCTGCCGGGTAGGGGGGGAGCGGGAAATTGATTCGGATGCCAGGGTGATTGCGGCAACCAATCGGGATTTAAGGGACCTTGTGGAGAGCGGCGGGTTTCGGGAGGACCTGTTTTACCGGTTGAATGTTTTTGAAATCGATATTCCGCCCCTTCGGACGAGACGGGAAGACATTCCGGCGCTGATCGACTTTTTTGTCGAACGTTACAGCCGGCATTCCCTTCGGTTCGATCCGGATGCCGTCGCCATGATTGTCAAATATCCCTTTCCGGGAAATGTCCGGGAGCTGGAGCACGCTGTCCAGCGCACGGTAACCCTTGCCAGGAGTTCGGTGATACAGCCCCGGGACCTCCCGGCGGAGATCCGGTTTCATCAGGTAACCCAGGGGGGCAGTCTGAGCGATCGCCTCGAAGCGGTGGAGCGTGAAATGATCCTTACCGCGCTGGAGCGTTTCGATTGGGTACAAACCCGGGCCGGGGAGGCGCTGGGGGTCAGTGAACGGGTGTTGCGGTACAAAATGAAAAAGTATGGTATTGAGAGCGGTCGCCGGTAAAACAGGACTCCTGTTGACAAGTTCTCAGAATATATTATTATATCAAAAAAAATCGGGCCGATTTCAGGGCCCGATTTTTTTGTGCCCCAGGGCCGCAACGAAATATGAGAGGTAGTACCGTGGACAAACATAATTTGGATCAAATACGCCGCCGCCGAACCTTCGGCATCATCAGTCATCCGGATGCCGGGAAGACAACGCTTACCGAAAAGTTGCTTCTGTTTGGCGGCGCCATTCAGATGGCCGGTGCGGTCAAGGCCCGGAAAGCCGCCCGGCATGCCCGAAGCGACTGGATGAGCATCGAGAAAGAGCGCGGCATTTCCGTGACCACGTCGGTGATGAAGTTCGGCTACCGGGAGTTCGATATCAATCTGTTGGATACACCGGGCCATGAGGATTTTTCCGAAGATACCTACCGGGTTCTTACGGCGGTGGACAGCGCCCTGATGGTGATTGACAGTGGAAAGGGGGTTGAACCCCAGACTGAAAAACTTATGGCCGTCTGCCGCATGCGAAACACCCCCATCATTACGTTTATCAACAAACTGGACCGGGACGGCATGGAGCCCCTGGATATTCTCGGGGATATCGAAGAGAAGCTTCAGATCGAATGCGCTCCCCTGTCCTGGCCCATTGGCGCCGGGAAACGCTTCAAGGGGGTGTACAATCTCTATCGAAAACGGCTCCAGTTGTTTACACCCGGTAAAGAAACAGCTCTCCAGGATGATATCGTCATCGACAGGTTGGACGATTCCCAACTGGACGAGCATCTGGGCAGTCAGGCCGATGAGTTGCGTGACGATGTTGCGCTTTTGGACGGTGCGGCGAATCCGTTTGAATTATCCGATTTTTTAAAGGGCAGCCAGACCCCCGTTTTTTTCGGCAGTGCCATTAACAATTTCGGGGTTCGGGAGCTTCTGGAAGCACTGGTGGAAATGGCTCCGGCGCCGGGACCCCGGATGGCCGTCAGCCGGGAAGTCGCGCCGGGGGAGGAGGCGTTTTCCGGGTTTGCATTTAAGATCCAGGCCAACATGGATCCGGCCCACCGGGACCGGATGGCCTTCATCCGCATCTGTTCGGGCCGCTTCACTCCGGGAATGAAGGTGCGACACCACCGGATCGGAAAAGATGTCACCTTTGCCAATGCCACCATTTTCATGGCCCAGGACCGTGCCCATGTGGAGGAGGCTTATGCCGGCGACATTATCGGTATTCACAATCACGGCACCATCAAAATCGGGGATACCTTTACTGAAAAGGAGCCGCTGAAATTTTCCGGTATTCCGAATTTCGCGCCGGAGCATTTTCGGCGGGTGCTGCTGAAAAATCCTCTCAAGAGCAAGCAGCTCCAGAAGGGCCTGATCCAACTGGCCGAAGAGGGCGCCATTCAGGTATTTCGACCCCTCATGGGAAGCGAGCATATCTTGGGCGCGGTGGGGGTGCTGCAGTTTGACGTGACCATGGAGCGGCTCAAGGCCGAGTACGGGGTGGATGCCGTTTACGAGCCGGTGGACCTCTCCACTGCCAGATGGATCGGCTGCCGGGATGCAAAGCGGTTAAAGCAGTTCGAAAGAGAAAATCAGGGCACGCTTGCCCGGGATGCCGAGGGAAACCTGGCGTACCTGGCTGCCAATGAGTGGCGCCTGGGGCGGATCATGGAGCAGTGGGAGGATGTGGAGTTTCACAAGACCCGGGAGCATTCGTGAGAAAAAACCGAGTCATAAAAGGATATCGGCAGCATGCCTTATTCGAAGTTCGAAGTTGGACGTTCGATGTTCGACGTTCATTATTTTATGTTTCATCCCTTAAACCTGTCTCAGATGAATCGTCAACTGCCCATCCTCAAGCCGTATCAGCGCATATCCCCCCTCTTCAAACAGGCCCGGATTTACAATCCGGGTTTTTCCGATTTGGTCCACTGATTTGGCTTCATGGATATGGCCGGTCAGGCAGACATCCGGTTGAACCTCTTCGATAAAGTGCCGAACGGAAAGGCTGCCCACGGATTGTCCGGATTGAATACGGTCCGATCTTGTGCCGTGGGGCGGTGTATGTGACATCAGAATGAGGTAGTCGAATTCGCTTGCTTTCCGGCGGGTTTGTGCCAGCCACTCCGCCAATTGCTCCTCGTCGGCTTCCGAAGGCGTATGGAACGGCGTCGGATTCGAATAGCCGAGCCCCATAAGTCCCACACCATGTCCCAGGTCGATGGTTTCAGCGTGGGTGTTGACTCCTTTTTCCGTCAGGTATTCATGGACTTCGTAAGTGTCCATATTGCCGATCTGGGCATAAATGCGAGGATTTATCCTTTCAATTTCGTTGATGACCGAACTTGCGGCATCTCTTCCGCCCGCATTGGTCAGATCCCCGGCAATTAAGACGCTTTGGGCCTGTGGGATGGCATCGATTTTATGGACAAGGGATATTTTTTCGTGAATATCACCGAATCCGATCCAGAAGATTTCCATGATCTACTCCTAAACAGACAGGCCGGAGTCAACAGTCAGCAGCGGACAGTCAACAGCGGGCGAAATAAAATCTATTTTGATAAGAATGCCTATTCGTTTGACACACTTGCTAACGGGAATATAAACTAAAAACAAGAAGCTGAAAACCGCAAAAAATTGTGAATAAGGATCGGCGTTTGGGATAAACACATGGAATGAAAGCAGCGTAGAGCGATTTTACCAGGAGCGAAGGAAAAGCGAATGAAATATTGCAGCCAATGCGGCGCATCTCTGGTGTATCGTGTGCCACCGGGTGATGACCGCCCCAGGTACATTTGTGACAAGTGCAATATGGTCCATTATCAAAATCCGAAAGTGGTTGTGGGGTGTATACCGGTCTGGGAGGAGAAAATATTGCTATGCCGTCGTGCCATCGAGCCGGGACTGGGGAAATGGACGCTTCCCGCCGGTTACCTTGAAAACGGGGAGACCGCCGAGAAAGGGGCGGCACGGGAAACATTTGAAGAGGCCGGCGCCGTTGTAGAAATTGCTCAGCCATATGCCCTCTACAGCCTGACCTTTGTCGATCACATCTATTTTATATTTTATGCCCGCATGCGGGATTCGCATTTCAGCCCGGGAGAGGAAAGCCTCTCTGTCAAGCTTTTCAGTGAAGCGGAGATTCCCTGGGATGATCTGGCGTTCAAGGTCATAGAGGAGATTCTTAAAAAATTTTTCAGAGACAGGTCGCGGGACAAGCTGACGTTTCAGGTAGGCGAAATAGCCCATAGATAGGCTACTTCACGATCCGAAGCCGGTGCGTCGTTCTCAATTCTTTCCATAATTTTTTAATAATCAGAGTGGAGATATTGGTCGAGCCGCCGGCTTCCTGTTCCACTTTTTCAAAGGCGGTGACAGGGATGTTGCCCTGACGCCAATATTCGAGGCGTATCTGGATATGACGCCCCAGTGTCGGCTGAAGCAATTCGAGCTGTGCCTCCTTCATGTTGGCCACAATGACTCGGTCTTTCAGCGTCATTTCAGTCGATAACAGGCGGACAATATCATCAATGGAGGTAAGTGGTTGTAAGTCGTCACCAGTTGCGGGCGGGGATGTTGCCGCCATATTGCTTTCGATAAGCCCCAGATAGTATACTGCCTCCAAAAGGTTGCTGGTGGTTTTGTCCGCTTTTTTTTGTGTATTGCCCGTGGTGGCTCCCACCACATGGATGACATGAATATCCTCTTCTTTCAACCACTCGTGAATGTCCTGGGCAGCTTGAAATGTTCCTGTTTTATCCAGGTTTATCAGTATCCAGGGCGAGTGGTGTTTGTCCGCGCTTTTTCGCGCGGCCAATGCGTCCGGGGGCATTTCGTCCGTGAAGGTAAGGATAAGCGTGCCGTCCGTTTCAGTGACATTGCGTTCAATACACCGGGTCTTGCTCTTTGTTTTCATCTCCTTGAGATTGTATTTGGGGGGTAACGGCCCGTCTTCGCGTGCGTTATCCGGAATTCCCCAACCGCTGTGGGGAATATCCAGTGCCAAAGCGGCGTCCAGAGCCCCTCTGGCGACGCCGATCCGGCCGTTTGAAACGATTTTATGGATCATTCCCTCTCCTTGTGCGCATATTAGAATTCCGTGGGATGCCTATGTGCCTCGTATGATATCCCTTTCAGAAGGCAGCAGCAAATGCTTTTTAACGTGTAAACGGGGCAAACAACCGCCGGAATTCTTTTGAATGGGATTTTCAAAGCTGCTTTGTAGAACCTTACCGTTTGATTTGATACAACAAAACGTACGACCCGAATGATCTCCCTTGACACCGCTATTTTTTGCGGCCTATACTTTTATATAAACCACCTTGACTTTCTGCTCTTCTGATTTGCATTCGCATACTGAGCACAATCTCTTCTGGCTGTGATTCCTTGCTCTTTGAGCGTCGCCAAATTGTCGGAGATCCTGCCGACGTGTATCGGGGAAACGTTTTGAACGTGGCGTATCATACCTGCCACATTTCAGGAAGGAGGGATTATGAAAAAACAAATACTCAACTACGAAACATTGCTGAAAATCACGGGCGCCATTTCCGCCACCAGAGATCCGGAAGAGGTCGTGCTGCTGACTGTTCAGAGTGTCAAGACCGCCCTTGGCGTAAAAGGGTGCGCACTCTTCCTGATGGACAAGAGATCTCATGAATTGGAGCTTGCGGGGGCATATGGACTGAGTGACGCCTATCTTAACAAAGGTCCTCTCAGTGCCATTCAGTCCATTTCTGCTTCTCTTCAGGAGGGTCCGGTTGCTATTTACGATGTTACCGATGATCCTAGAATTCAGTACCCTGAAGAAGCAAAACAAGAGGGGATTTTTTCGGTTTTGTCGGTTCCGATTCAGGTTCACGGTTCGATCATCGGCTGTTTACGGGTCTACACTTCAGAGCCCTGGGAGTTTGTTCTGGACGATGTCAATTTTGTTCAGGCCGTTGCTGAGATTACCGGCATGGCGATTGAAATGGCGCGTCTCAACAAGGGATTGAAACACAGCATTGAAGTCCTGAAAACCATGAGAAGCAGGGAGAAAGACTATAGAGTGGTGTTATAATAATGGTACGGATAAAATTAAAAAGGGGTGGGATGAAATCATGTTGATTCCCCACCCCTCTTCGAGAATGTTCGGAACTACACGGCTGCTTTGAGTTTTTTTCCGGCTTTGAATTTTACGACATTTGCAGCTTTGATCTTGATTTCTTCGCCAGTCTGAGGGTTGCGGCCCTTTCTTGCTTTCCGACGGGTTTTCATGAAGGTGCCGAATCCCACCAATGTTACCTTGCCGTCTTTTTTCTTCAGCGCTTTTGTAATCCCTTCCATAAATGAATCGAGTGCCGTGGCAGCCGCTACTTTTGAAATGTTTGCATCTTTGGCCATCTTTTCAACCAGTTCCGCTTTTGTCATTTAAACCTCCTTTTGTTTAATTGTTGGCAAGCTTAATTTAATGGGTCTGGTCACATCTTCTCTCTATAGGTGCACCCCCATGCAATGATCGAAGAGGGTATGTGACAAGCAGGCTGCCTGAACATTTTGTTTTAGCCGGTTTGGGAGAAGAATACTTTTAAATGAGGTTTTGTCAAGATAAAATCGCCGATTCTTTAAAAAAAAGTTCAAAAGCGAATTCTCAGCAATGAATTGTAATAAAAGCGTTCCGGATAATTCATAAGGGCAAAGCGTTGTGTTTCCTTATTTCCACGGGGAGTCATTTCTAAAACGCACTATTTTGGCGAGCTTCCGCGTCGGCTAAAATTTCAATATTCGGGATTCCGATCGGAGTCGCACAGCTCGGGATAATTTGTAAAAATTCCATCGATACCGATCGACTGCATGGTTTTCAGCTCTTTTTCATGGTTGATGGTAAAAACAAAAACCTTGAATCCGCGCCGATGGGCATCTTCTACAAATGCCCGCGTGACGGAACTTGCGCGAACATGCAGGGAATAAACAGTCAGCCCTTCGGCAAATTTTGCACTGTATAGCGGGGGAGCGGAAATGTTGGCGCCGGTTCGTATCGCGGGCGCAAGTCGGGAAAAACGTTGAAGCTCCCGGTGGTTGAAAGAAGAGACGAGAAAGTGATCCGTATGAAAAATATTCCTGGAGATATACGATTCAATCAATGGCGCCACCAGATCCGCGGTATCCGGTCCTTTGAGTTCAATATTGATCCCGGCTTTCCCGGCTACGGTGTCCAGTACTTCCCACAGAAAAGGAATTTTTTCGCCTTGACCGGCGTCCAGGGAACGCAGATAGGCCAGCGTTCTTTTTGTTACCTCTCCACTGCCGTTGGTGGTTCGTTCCAGCCGGTTGTCATGAATGACAACGATCTCCTTTTCTACGGCAAAAACATCCAACTCGATCCAGGCCGCCCCCATGGACAGGGCGGTCTTAACGGCCAGCAATGTGTTTTCAGGCGCGTGTCCGCTGGCGCCGCGATGGGCGAAGCAGATCAATTGGCCCTTCCTTTCAAAACAATATCTTCTTCCATGATTTGGTGAAACCGTTTATATCGTGCTCGAAGGAGAGTGTTTTTCCGGGGTTCGAAGATACGCCCTTTACCGGGTTTTGGCCAGCGCCTGGGACGTTTGAAAGCCAGCCAGGCAATACCTCTCGCGGTGGCTTCGGTATCCGATGGCCTGTATAGCTTCATCCCGGACAGGTCCGCCATGCGTTGACACATTTCGTCCATGTGCGACAGGCCTCCGGTGACCTGCAACCGGTTTGTAGAAATCGCCGTGGATCCAAACGTGTCGAGATTCGCCTGGATCAGGAACAGAATGCTTTCAGCGACAGCTACGGCGCGTTCGAGGAGATTTCCTTCCCCAACGAAACGTGGTGAAATGTCCGGCTCCCACCAGGGTGAGCCGAGCCCCCCCACTGTGTTGATAAACGTCGGCGGATTTTCCGAATGGTTGAAAAATTCTTTCATTCGCAGCACGAGGTCCGGAATCTGCCAGGTCTTTCCGGCCCAGGAAAATGCCGCGCCGGCGCCGTTTACAGTTCCTTCCATGGCATAAAGCGCCCGTCCTTTGATGCTGTTTAAAAGGCCGCTCAAAAGCTTTGGATGCCGGATCGGTTTGCTGCCGGTGGGTGCAAGTATAAATGCACCGGTTCCGATGTTAATGGTTGCGGTGCCTGCGCTTGGTTTTCCAAGGCTGAAAAAAGCAGCCGTCTGATCTCCGGTTACCGCCGTTACGGGAATGTCCGCTATGACCAGATGACCATAGTTATGGCAGGTGGGGAAACTTTCGGGCAGGGAACCTTGAGGGATTTGGAAGCGGTCAAGCAATTGCGGGTCCCAGGAGCGGGAGTAGAGATTCCATAACTGGGTCTGCTGAGCATTAGCATGATCCACCACATACGGTGAGGTCTTCAGCAGGTTATACAGTAAAAATGCGGCCAGAGGCCCCCATGCAAGGTATCCCGCGCCATAAGCCTTTTTTACTTCGGGGTGATGTGCGAGCAGCCACCTGAGCTTGCCGGCGCCGTAGTGGGGTGAAAAAGGAAGGCCGGTGAGTTCTTTCACTGTATCCGCCTGATCGGAGAAGCGTTGAAGCCACTGCAGGGCTCTGCGGTCCTGCCAGCTGATGACGGGGGTGATGGAACGTCCGGAGCGCCGATCCCATGCCACGATGCTGGAGCGCTGGACAGCCAGTCCCGCGCAGACGACATCCCCAAGCGCCGATGCTTTAGTGAGAGCCGACTTTATGGTAGAATGAACGGAATCGAGAATTTCTTCGGGATCCTGTTCCACCCGAAGTTTGCCTTTTCGGGAAAGGCCGATGTCGGTAAAGGCGGAGAAGCGGATTACGCCGTTTGTGTCCACAAGAATGGCCCGGGAGGCATGTGTCCCCTGGTCAATGGCGAGGGCGAGGGGTTCTGTCATATGAAAATTTGCCTTTAGCGGTTACGGGTCTGTTTTGATAAATTATAGCACAAAATGAGCAGGATGGATGGTAAGAAAAAAAATGGCGCAGTTTATGATATACTGAATTTGTTTGAACCGAGGCATCCATCGCGGAGATCGCCTCAAAGGGTCGGTTTGAAACCGGCATATTGAAAAGAACGCCAGGTCCAATGAACAGCGAACGTCAAAAACCGAAGCCGTTTCTAATATCCTGCCCCGAATGCGACCTTCTTCACAAGATCGGTTTCCTGCATTCGGGGGGCGCAGCATGCTGTTCGCGTTGTGGCGCCGTGCTTCATCGCTATAAGAAGAACAGCGTGGCACGGGCAATGGCGCTGGCCGTTACCGGCGTGATTCTGTTTGTTGTTGCCAACGTGTATCCGTTCCTGGGATTTCGAATGAGCGGTCAGATTCATCACAGCAATCTTGTTACGGGTGTTTTGGAATTATACGACCAGGGCATGTGGATGCTGGCGACGCTTGTGCTGGCGACAACGATTCTGGTACCGGCGCTTCAGCTTGCGGGGATGGTGTATGTTCTTCTTCCGTTTTTTCTCGGTTTGAAATTGCCGAAGCGGTTGCCCGTATACCGGGCGGTAATACATTCCCATCCCTGGTGTATGACGGAAGTGTTTTTTCTCGGTATTCTCGTTGCCCTTGTCAGACTTTCCAAATTGGCTACGATCATTCCCGGAATGGGGCTTTATGCCTTTATGGCGCTCATGTTTGTGCTGGCACACATATCGGCTTTTACCGATCCGCACCTTATCTGGAGCCATGGTGAAAAAGATCTATGAAGAAATCTCCTCCCGATAACCGAAAACCTTATATCTGTTGTCACAGCTGCCGGCTGGTCTGTCGCCGGTCGCAGAAGACGTCCGGGCTGAAAATGCGTTGTCCCAGGTGCGGGGCGATGCTTCACTACCGTCGTCGCTACAGTGTGCACCGTACCTGGGCATTGATTTTTGCCGCTTACATTTTCTACATTCCCGCCAATGTACTTCCGATTACAAATGTGGTTTCTCTCGGGAAGAAACAGTCCGATACCATCATCAGCGGTGTGTTTTACTTTTTGGACACGGGAATGTGGCCCATCGCACTGGTTATTTTTGTGGCGAGTATCCTCGTGCCGCTGTTTAAATTGATTATTCTGACCGGTTTGCTGATTTCGGTCCGAAAACGGTCCACCCGCTATCTTCGGCAACGGACGCTGTTATACCGGTTGACCGAAACCGTAGGCCGCTGGTCCATGCTCGATATTTTTGTGGTGACGATTCTGGTGGCGCTGGTACGTCTGGGGACGATCGCTTCCGTCGAGGCGGGACCCGCGGCCATATTCTTTGCAGCCGTCGTGGTTTCGACCATGTTTGCGGCAAGCAGCTTTGATCCCCGGCTCATGTGGGATGCAGCGGAGAGATGTCATGATGGAAGAAAAAAATAATACTGAAACGGCGCCGGAGTATGCGGAGCCGGTGATTCAACCCCGCAGGTCTTTTTCGCTGGTGTGGCTGGTGCCGCTGGTGGCTCTTTTGATCGGCGGATGGCTGGCGGTGAAAGCGATTTCCGAGAAAGGGCCGACAATTACGATTACGTTCAAAACGGCGACTGATCTGGAAGCGGGTAAGACCAAAATCAAATACAAGGATGTTGAAATCGGACAGGTGGACACGATTCGACTCAGTGAAGATGCTTCCCACATCGTCGTTAAAGCGAATATGGTCAAACAGGCAGAAGAATTTCTTACCGAGAGTACCCAATTCTGGGTTGTTCGGGCCAGGGTGACAGGGGGGGAAGTCTCGGGATTGGGGACTCTTTTTTCAGGTGCTTACATTGCTGTCGACCCAGGTAAAAATGGAAAACCCATACACCATTTCAAAGGGCTTGAAATACCGCCTGTGATAACAATGGACCTGCCCGGACGCCACTTCCGTCTTAAAGCGACAAGGCTGGGATCCATCAACTACGGTTCACCGGTATACTATCGGCAGATTAAAGTGGGGGAAGTCGATGGCTTCTCTCTGGATGAAGATGGTGAGACCGTAGATATTCAGATTTTTATCCAGGCGCCCTATCATCAATATGTGCGTCGCAACTCCCGTTTCTGGCAGTCCAGTGGTTTGGATCTTGAATTGAGTGCACAGGGATTACGGGTCGATACCCAGAGTGTCGTCTCGTTGATGATCGGGGGGATCGCATTCGGCGCGCTTGAAGGCGTTGGCCCGGAAGAGACGGCGGGCGAGAACACCCAATTCCGGCTGTTTGATAATTACTCCGCTGCCCAGAAAATGCGTTATGAAAGCACCGGCAGATGTCAACTCTATTTTGATCAATCCATTCGAGGTCTTGCCATAGGGGCGCCGGTTGAGTTTCGCGGTATTGAAATCGGAGAAGTTGTTGATATTCGCCTTGAGACGGGGTCGGACTTCGATGCAATAGCCATTTCAGTAACGATCGATTTTGAAGCCGAACGCTGCGGTATGTCGGGCCGAACCGACGAAGAGCGCCTGCAGTCGCTGGCGGCACTTGTGAAAAAAGGACTCCGGGCGCAGCTAAAAACAGGCAATCTGCTGACGGGACAGTTGTATGTCGCACTTGATTTCCACCAGGACGCCGTGCCGCAATCGGTGAATTTCAGCGGTGAATATCCGGGCATTCCGACTGTACCGGAAGATCTGGAAGGGATTATGACAGATATAAGCCACTTTATCGCGCGGTTGGATAAACTGCCGTTGGAGGATATGGGCCAACATCTCGATCAGACCCTCCGGGGAATGGATAAACTGGTCAATTCACCGGCATTGATCCAGGCCGTTCAGTCACTCGATATCGCCATGCAGGACCTGAAAGCGGCTACCGAAACGATCAACGTATCCACATTGCCAAGTATCAACGGCACGTTTGAAAAAATGGAAAAAGCGGTGGGCGAAATTGAGACCTTATTGGATGCCGACGCGCCGCTTCAGTACGATTTGCGTCGTGCACTGGAGGAGTTGACCGCGGCGGCCCGTGCGGTGAAAAGCATGGCGGATCTTATCGAGCGTCACCCCGAGTCGTTGATTCGGGGCAAAGGGGGCAGAGCGGATTGATATTTTTATTTTGACATAAAGGCGAGCCGTTTTCAAAACGTTTTCCTGGCACAAGGGGATCAATCCCACGGCGGTTCGCTCTCACGGAGATCGGTCAAAATGGAACGTTTTGAAATTGGCTGAGGCGATTACCGTTTGTGACGGCGAGGCATTAGCGATGGCCCTAAGAAATGCACCAGCAGAAAGAGAGCCAATATCAATTGTGTCCACCAGGTTCCCGGAATGGCACTCACAATTCCCTGCCCGATCCATTTTTTGGTGATGGCGTTTATGTTGTAATATATGGCAAAAACCAAAATTCCCAAGGGCACTTTGGCATATTCTCCCTGTCGTGGTGATGTTCGGCTAAGGGATACGCCAAGAAGAGCGAGCAGAATGGTTGAAAAGGGTGCTGTGAACCGCCACTGGAGTTCAGCGGTTTCTTCCGGGCTATTCGAATGCATTAGCTGTCGGGTCGAAAAGGACTTTACTTTTTGCTCCAACGGTATCGGGGTTTTTGACGACCAGGGCATGGTCAGCTTGTCGAACTTAAAAATGTTGCATGCTTTTTCATTGTCGGGGAATTCGTACAAGTGGCCTTTCTGGAATACCAGAAAAGATTTCCGATCGGCATCCCATGGCGTCTGGTCGATCACCTTTGCATGAACGATCTGTGTTTCACCGTGAGACTTGATCTGCATAAATACATCCTGCGCTCTATTTGCGCGTTGATCAACCTGATCGGCAAAAATGACCTTATTACCGCCTTCGATTTCGAAGAAATTTCCGGCCTTCATTTGCGCGATGCTAAAATTGGATTCTGCCTTGGCTTCTAAAGCATAGATTTGATTCCATGCCCAGGGCCGAATGCAAAGAGAAAAACAGGCAACAACCAAGGCCACGGCGAGGGCCATAAAAACAACCGGTTTCAGCACCCGTACCATGCGTACGCCGCAGGCAAACAGACCCGTTATTTCTGAATTCATGTAAAGGCGGCCGAAGGTGATCATTACAGATAAATACAGAGTAGTGGGAAGCAACACTTCCAGGGCAATGGTGGTTCTGAGCAAAACCATAAGAATGACCGTTGAACCCGGCAGCTGCCCCTGGACGGCTTCCTCCAAAAACCGTGCGGCGGTATAGCATCCGAAAATACCAATGAGTACAGTGCATATGCTGAATGCGGGCTTGGATATTTCGCGGACGATGTAGCGATCAATAATCACATTTAATGCCTTCAGAAGACGTGCGGGGCTTCAGGGCGCTTCAATATGGCGCTTTGGAAATCACCGGAATGACTTTGCCATCCTTACGTCCGGCAACAGTGCCGCATCACGGAGTTGAAGCGCTTCTTTGGTATGAAAATCAGAAAAGATGCGTTCCGCTTGTTTGAGGTCATCGTGGTAATCCACTTCGCACCAGCGCAAGCCGGTAATGGCACAAGTCCATATTGGAATAACCCGTGCCATTCGATCAATCACCGACAAGTACCATTTTTTTCTGGCCATTTTCTCCTGCAGGGCTTCTTTCAAGGAGTTGCGGAATAGTCCGGGGCCTTCTCCACGGAACAGGATCATACCAATGGATTCGCCCTTCACGTTTTCAAGCGGAAGTTGTTTTCCTATCCTAACTAAACGCGATCCTTCCATTTCGACTTTCATATCATCGGCGTCATAGTTTTCTTTACGGTTTACAACAACCGTCACGGGATTTTCAGGTGCACTTAAAAGACGTTTGAGCACAGCGGCTTCAAACAGGGTATCTCCGTTTAAGAGTATAAAATCCTGGTTCATTTCATTGCGTGCGGTCCAGCAACTGACCAGGTTGTCCGTGGTAGCGTATTCTGAATTATAAAGGGTCTTTATCCGCCCCCGCCCATATGTATTTCGAAGGGTGTTATCTACTTTTTCAGCACGATACCCTGTTACTACGGTAATATCATCTACCCCGCATCGGTGAAGGGTGTCGATTTGTTTTTCAACCATCGTTTTACCTTGAATTCGCAGGAGACATTTGGGAACCTTGGCGGTAAGCGGTAGCAGTCGTTTCCCTTGACCGGCACTCAAAATGATTGTTTTCATAATTAGCCTTGATTCATTGCATTTGCAGCTCGATGGTTCGACCTTCAATTCAGTTCGGCGTTTTTGCCGGTTGGTTAATGATATGACCCGCAAGTGTCTGCAAGTCGCACTTCGCCTTCATCAAGTCGGAACACCTGATCTGCTGTGTTGAAAAGGGCGCGTTGATGTGTAATCACAAGTATTGTAAGTTTTCCTTTTAGTTTATCTAATGTTTTACAGATGTTTTCTGCGCTGACAGGGTCCAGTGCACTGGTTGCCTCATCCAGTATAAGAAGTTGGGGGTTATGCACCAGAGCCCGTGCAATGTTGATTCGCTGACGTTGCCCTCCCGAAAGTCGTGCACCCCGCTCGCCCACGATGCTGTGGAGCCCTTCGGGCATATCCGCGACAAAATTCCAGGCGCCGGCATCTCGTAATGCGCGCTCCACATCCTTTTCGGAGAAAACAGGATCGCCCAGAGTTACGTTAATAAACACCGTATCATGCAAAAGAAGTGTTTCCTGGGGCACATATCCGATTTTTTTACGCCATTCACGCAGATTCACCTGGGCTAACGGCAGATTGTCGATCCATACCGTACCTTGTTGGGGTGTCAGCAAACCGGTGGTAAGATCTGCGATTGTTGTTTTTCCGGCGCCTGATGCCCCCATGATTAGTGAAAAGGACCCTTTTGGGAACGGCAAGGATGCATTTTTTAAAATAAACTGTTTCTCGTAGGAAAACCAGATGCCGTCAAGTCGGATTGAATGGGAAAACTCCGGTGTAGCTGTTCCCGATGCGGATTCCTGGGCCTTCTCCGCCTCTTCTATTTTTGATTGCAGTGACCAGAAAGCGCTTTCCGCGATTAGCAGGGTCTGATATTCTTTTTGCGCTTTTTGCAGTGTTTTCAATATTTTTGCAAGTATATAGGCCATGAGCAACACGGTAGCCATAGGCAGTTGCCACCATATGAGCGCCACATAGAGCCCAAAGGCAAAAAATACCGTAATCAGGGGTTCCTGTAATGCTGTCAACGCTTCCTGACTGAATACTTGTTTCCGTAACGCCCTGTTCAAGCTTTTTGCCTGGTTCTGCACCATGGTATCCGCGACGTTTTCCCGGGCCATTGCCTTGAGGGGCTTAATGGATTGCAGGGTATCGGTTAATAGCGACAGCAGGGATTTGAGCAGTTCAGTTTGGCTTCGCCCTGTATTTTTGGCCATTCTAACGAGGTGTATAAGGGCAAACAAGATGATAATGCCCGCATTCAGGGTAATAATGGCTACCTTCCAGTCCAGCATCAACGAGAAAACAAAGTAAACGGTTGCATGCATCGCATAGGCCAGTACTCTTATCCCCTGAAGATACGCTTCGGCTGAACGGGTTGCCTCCGTTGCCACGGCATTGGTGAAGCGGCCGATGGGCTGACGCACATAATATTCCCACCGGGATGCAAATAAGGCGCGTATGAGAGAAAGGCGCAGATCCGTTGCCAGTTGAGCCACCATATATCCGACACGCTTATTAGCCAGGAGTACCAAAGCGGCTTTAAGCATAATGCTGAGTGCAAAAACAATCAACAGAAGATTCAGAGTGGGTGTTATCCCCAGACCATCCAGTAAACCGGTAATGGTTTGTTCGAGGGTGGATTCGGATTGTGATGATGTCTGGTCCACACCTGAAGGAAGATCGATGGCGATTGTCAGTAGTGGAAGGAGCATGGAGAAGCCAAACCCTTCGGCAATACCGGCAAAGAGCATTGCCAGAAGCGTAATGCCGCTGTGAAGGGGATATCGCCGGATAAATGTGAAGATTAAGCGCATTTGCCCGTCAAATAAACTGGGTCAGTGAAGCAAACGCATCACCGATTTGTTCGATCTGTTCACTTGTATGAGCGGCACTTAGACTGCATCGAAGCAGTGATGTTCCACCCGGTGTTGCAGGAGGCAGAACCATATTTACATAGATGCCGTTTTCCAGAAGCCCTTTCCATATATCAGCGGTTTGTTCCGGATCTTTACATTGAACTGAAATAATGGGGCTTGGCATTGGTCCAAGGTTGAACCCCAGGCCTTTCAGTCGATTGTAGAGTGAATTGGCATGATTCCACAGGCGGTGTCTCAGCTCCGGCTTCGATTGCAGTATTTTTAGGGCCATTCGAGTGGAGGCAATGATCGACGGCGATGTAGATGCCGTAAATACGTAAGCACGGCTTCCATAGCGAACAAGATCGATTTCCTGGTGAATGCTGGTGCAAAAGCCACCGATCGCTCCAAGGCTTTTGCTGAAAGTTCCCACGATGAAATCAACGCTGTCTTCAACTCCCAACTCTTCCGCAAGGCCCCTGCCGGTTTCTCCGAGTACACCCAGCGAATGCGCTTCATCAACGAGTAAATACGCTCCATAGCGATGTTTCAATTCAACAATGTCGACCAGTGCTGCCCGATCTCCCAGCATGCTGTAGAGGCCTTCCACAACAATAAGAACATTTGTGTTCCGGTTTTTGAGGCGCTGAAGTCGCTTTTCAAGATCACCGGCATCATTGTGGCGAAAACGAATGATTTCCGCTCTTCCCATCCTGCATCCATCATAGATGCTGGCATGACAATCGGCATCCAGAAGAATCACTTCTTCAGGGCCCATCAACGTAGAGAGCATCGCCAGGTTTGCAATATAACCGGTAGAAAAAACTATAGTTTTTCTTTTGCCGAAAAAAGCGGAAAGCTCTTGTTCCAGGGCTACATGACCGGCAAGTGTACCATTGGCGGCTCGAGATCCCGTAGTGCCGGTTCCCTCTTTTTGAATTGCATTACAGGCCGCGCGGATGCATTCATCATTGAAAGTCAGGCCCAGATAATTATTACCGCCGGCCAACAAAACCCGACGACCTTTGATAATGACTTCAGTGGGTGAAACCACCTCTTCCATCACCACGTTAAAGAATTCGGTGTCTTTTTCTCTGAATGCCCGGCGGGTTTCCGCCAGTTTCTGAAACTTATCAAAAATTCCCATCAGTTGTCGCCTGCTATCAATTTATGAGTTTGTACTACCAGATCATCAACCGTTTGGATATCCGAAAGTATATTTATCGGAACCGATATGTCGAACAGATCTTCTATTTTAACTATAATTTCCATGGCCTTAACTGAATCGATGGATAAATCGGCCACCAGGTCCGTTTCTGCCGTGATTTTGTTTCCATCGACTGAAAATGGTTTCAGTATAGCAAGAATTTGTTCAAATATCTTATCATTTTCATTCATGATATTTTTGGCCTCCCTAAATTGTCATCCTAAGTGCTGTAGTCCGTAACGTACTATTTTTTCAGTGTTTGTTGCAAGCCTTCCTGCAATGTTACTCGAGGAATCCAGCCCGTATCTCTGGTCAATGCCGAGTTGTCTCCCGCCCAGTCCGGATGCGTCAATTCTCTGACTTTGCCCGGCGTCAGCATCGGCGCATGGCCGAAAATTTTTGCGGCCGTCAGATTGAACGCGGACGTCAGTCTGACAAGCGGGACGGGAATCCTGATTCCATGGACTTTCCGTTTGTTGATACGGGCAACAGTGTCCATAACGTCTTCCCACAAATAGCCTCCCTCATGCCCATCATGTATTTCGTAGCAGCCGCCTGATTCCGTATCGCATTTTAAAAGATGAACGATTGCTTCCGCCAGGTCTGTTACGTATAGGAGTGAGACACGGTTTTCATTGGATCCGATAACGGGTGCGATGCCCCTGCACATCCATTGAAACAGCGGAAGCATCTCACGGTCTCCAGGGCCGTAAACAGCAGAGGGCCTGAGCACCACCCAGGGCATTTGATCCGCGATCGAGGCTAGGGCTTCCTCCCCTTTTCGCTTGCTTGCGGCATAATCGGAAAGGTGCGGTTCCCTTGCCGCCAGAGAGGAAATTAAAAAAAAACGCGACCCGGCATGTTGCTCCCGCACGGCCCGCACCAAGCGAGTCACGCCTGTTACATTGATACGATCGAACGCTGCTGAGCAGGCGCCGCGTACGGCGCCTGCACAGTGAACAATGGTATCCGCCCCTTTAACCAGCCGACGAAGGCTTTCCATGTCCTCAAGAGCACCGGTTACCCACTCCACAGCCATCCGATCAGGCCGCCGATCAATGGAGGCGGGACGCACAAGGGCACGAATACGCCAACCCGTGGCGGCCAGTTGCTTCACCAAAGCGCTGCCCACAAATCCCGTAGCTCCGGTTAAGGCAATGGTTCGACTCATAAAAGCTCCCTGTATTTTATTTTTTCCCGAACAGGGATGCTTTTTAAACAGGCCGAAAAATTATGAAGTGACATCTGCTTTTCTCGTTATCATTGAATCTGTGGCGGGAGACGGGACGGGGCCGGCATACTGCTGACCATTTGAAAGCGTTGGTGTTTCCTGTCCGGTTCCCCAGAGATACTTTTTTCGTGCACCGCTGCGGCATGGTTTTCCGGAAGTGGTTTTGGGCAACGTGTTTCTCGGCACCAAAACAACCTTGCAGATAATGCCCAACTCTTCACGGATTAATCGATGAATGCGTTCTTTGAGTTCGTCACTTTTTTCCGTGTCGTTCATACGGCACTGGACCATTAAAACGGCTTGCTCTTCGCCTTTCGGGCCTGGTACGGAAAACGCTGAAGTATCTCTTACTCTTATTTCGGGCTGAAGTTCAGCAAGATATTCAATGTCCTGGGGCCAAATGTTGCGGCCATGAATGATAATCAGGTCTTTTTCGCGTCCGGTAATATAGATATCTGAGCCGATTTGATAGGCCAGGTCTCCTGTGTTCAGCCAACCATCCTCGGAAAGGACCGCCCGGGTCATCTCCGGTTTCCCAAAATAGCCGGACATGACACTGGGCCCTCGGAGATAAAGCGTACCGCAATGCCGCTCCGGGAGTACTTTTCCTCCCGGAGCCCGAATTTCAAGTTCGTATCCAGTCAGTGGCTTACCGCAATTGACAAATGTATTGATTCGGGAACCGTTATTACCCGAAGGATCAGAGACGGGCTCAGCAATTGATTTTTCTGATAGCAAGTCAGCGTCTACATGGTCCGTTTCCATTCCATGGTCCATTGGCCCGAAACACACCGCCAGAGAACATTCCGCCATGCCATAGCAGGGCAGGAACGCATGGGGATCAAACCCGCTTGGTTTGAGTGCCTCGGCGAAACGATTGAGGGATTCAGGAGAAATGATCTCCGCACCGATACCTGCAACTCGCCATGCGCCCAGATCATACCGCTGGGCCTCGTTTTTTTGAAGACGCTGGGCAGCCAGTTCGTAACCAAATGGCGGACTGACGCTCAGGGTTGCCTGGTTTTCGGACATAATTTTCAGCCACAGGCGGGGACGCATGGCGAAGTCCCGGGGGCTCAGGAAGTCAGCGGAAATCTGGCTTGCCATGGGGGTCAGCATCAAACCAACCAACCCCATATCATGAAAAAAGGGAAGCCAGGATACCGTACGATCTCCTTCTCGAATATGAGCCCCTTCCTGGATAATGGCCCGAATATTGTTAAGAACCGCTTTCTGACTGATCATCACGCCATGGGGGAAGCGGGTACTGCCGGAGGTGTATTGCAGGTAGGCAAGTTCTGTCGGGTTTAAAGGCTGTAGCGGTGTCAATGCCTCGGGCAGGGCGTCGAATTCCTGCGGCGTTCCTGAAAAAACGACGTTTGATCCCGATATCACACTGCTTAGAAATGGCATAAACGACTCTGTTGCCATGGCCAGTTTCGCCCGGCAATCCGAAACCAATCGTTTCAGCAATGCAACAAATGATTTTCGCCCGCCCAATTGAAGCTGCGCGGGGAGTGGAACAGGAATCAACCCAGCGTACTGGCAGGCGAAAAAAAAGCGGACGAAGTCCGGATGTGTGTCTGCCACAAGGGCGACATGCGAGCCCCTTTCAACATCCATATTTATCAGCTTTTTTGCCAGGGATTGTGCGTCTTCTCTGAGTTTCGCATAAGGGTAAGACCTGAAAATCTCTCCTTTTCCAGAATAAAAGTTAAAGCCTGTCCGGCCCTGGCTTGCATAATCAAGGGCTTCGGCAAGGGTATCGAAATAAGTCTCACGATGCAGGGAGGGAGTGTTTAATGTAGGTGTCGCGTCCATTAAATGAGATCCTCAGATAAGTGATCCGCCGGCCGGTGGACAAGGGTCACTATTGTTAAATCGGGGATAGTCCACTGGCCGTCGGGGAAAATAAGCTTACCGTGATGTATAGGTTTTGATATCCATGCACCCGGCCATCCGCTTCCCGTCAGGATATCTCCGCTCAAACAAGTATTCGTGTGTTTCATGGACGAACGGGTGATTTTTTGATATCGCTCCACCATAATGTCTTTTTTTCGTAAATTCAAGGGAGTTTGTATTGCACTGTGTTTTCTGGCCGGTTCGTGGCAGACAACCGCATCAGGCACTTCGGATTTTGACCGGATCTCCGCCCGGGAACGCCTTCTATGGACGAATCTGACGTTTGCGTATTCGAACCTGATAGCAACGCTAAATGTACACATTCAATTGGAAACGCCGTTGAAAATCCATGAGGAGCTGTTTGTAAAGATGGGTACGAGCTCTTTATCTCCAATGGCTGATGGCATGATGCTTATGAGTATAAATATAAAATCCCGAGGCTTATTCTTTTTTAATGAGAGATACGAGGAAAAGATCTGGTTTAATTCAAATGAGCTCAGGGCATACCGGCGTACTCTGTGGCGAAAGAAAGGCGACCCTTCAATTAAGATCTACGACTGGACGGATAACCGTGTCCGCAGGCGGAAGATTCAACCCGCCGGTCCAAGCGAAAGCAGACAGGCGCCAACAGAGTGGACCCGATCTGCCGCGTCTTTTTATTCCTATTCCGAAAAAAAACTTCCATCCGAAGGCATATCTGACCCGATGCTGCTGCTTTATGCACTTTCGACGCTTGAACCCGATGGTATGAAACGTTCCCACGAAATGGTCGTTTTTGGTAAAAAACAGTTTCACCGGTTGACGTGTCGCCCTGAAAAAACGCTTCCATTGGCAGTATCGTTTTCAGTCCATGCATCATCGGGCGTCAAACATGTTGACACCACCATTGAACCATTTGTATTTCTAATTGATACGGTGTCTTTGACGCCGGAAAACGGGAAACCCGAGAACTTCTCGCTCCTTGGCCTTGAAAAAGACATCCGTGTGTATATTGCGCCCTCGAGGCGTCTGCCGGTTCGGGTCAGCGGGAAAAATAGCAAGTACGGAAATTTGGTTTTTGAATTGAGCGAGGCATGCCTGGACTGATGCTCAACCAATATTCAATGTCCGCTTTTGTTGGTAATTCGGTTGACAATCTGCCAGTCACCGACCGAGTCCACGTCAATGGCGGCTTCGGGAAATGGCATGATAACAACGCCTGCTTTAAAACCAAGGCGCCGTGATACAAGATCGAATGCAGCGGAGAGGGTCAAACGGCCCAGCAGATACCGCATTACCGCGATCCAGCCGAATGTAGTGATGATGCGCAGCGGGCTTTTTCGTTGGCTTTCCAACTGACGCCAGAATAATGCCGCTGCGCGTGCCCGAGGGGTCAGAAACGCAAAGAGATTGCATGAGCAGAAATCCCCGTCCTTAAAACGGTAGGCGGTTCTGCGGGTGTCCGGGTATGCTTCGATGACGGTGTCGTGCCGGGCGACGGCGGCAACTACGTCGCATGACGAATTCAGGGCCTTTAGGCAGAAATGATCTACGATTTCGGGATGCAGCAGGGCCTGGTCTCCGGCTGTGAGCAGTATGGGGAGGTCCTCCGGAAGAAGTTGCATGACATGGTATGCACTGGTGCTAGGGGTCGCCTGATTTTCAACCCACCGGATGTGATTTGCGTCAACATGTGTCGTCAATTCAGGTTCCAGCATCATAATTGATTTCGGGGGGCCGCACAGGATCCGTTCCCCCACCTGGCTTGAAGCCCCTAAGGCGTTCAGCACCCTGAACACCATGGGGACACCGGCAACCGGAGCCAGGGATTTACAGCGAACGCCCGCTGCTTGTGCCACGGGATTGGCCGATTCCCGGTCCGCGGCCAACACGATGGTTGTAAAGGTTGAAGGGGACATATTCATGAATTCATCGCATCATAATTGTTTGTCGTAGATTCGATATGTTTTGTATGGGTTACCGCTGATGTTTTCAATAATTTTCCGCATTCCGGTATTATCTTCCAGTATCCAGGAAAGCTCGACGTTCTTGATGCCATAACGCACAACCGGATTCTGAAGATCACCGATGAGCCGATATGCCAGCCCCGCGCCCAGCAAGCTGTTCTGATACTCCCGGCGGATGCCCATCAGTGGAATACGCGCGGTTGTCGGGTGAATGATTTTCATTCGCCACAGCAACTTGAGCCAGCCGAAAGGAAGCAGCCGCCCATTGCACGCTTTAATGGCTTCGTTCAGGTTGGGGAGTACCACCATGAAGGCCGCGGGCTCGCCATCCACTTCCGCGATTCCGATAAAATCTTCGTTGACGAGAAGTTTCAGGTCGTCTCCGAGATGTTTAAACTCCTTTTCCGTAAAAGGAATAAAGCCCCAGTTTTTCGACCAGGCATCGTTGAAAATGGTCTGAATAGTGGACAGCTCCTCTTTAAAGAATTTCTTTCGGAGCTTTCTGACCCGAATGTGTTTTTCAGTCCGTTTGATGATGGTTTGCATGGCCGGTGATGGTTCGAAACCAGCGCTGATGGTATATGCGAGCAGATCCTTTTCTTTTTGATATCCGCATTCTTTGATGAGCCGGTGGTAATAGGGCAGCGCGTGCCCCATCATGACCGCCGGTGGTGTATCGTATCCCTCAACGAGCAAGCCGCACTCCTGATTGATGGAGAGGTTAAACGGTCCCCGGGCTCGTCTCACCCCCTTGTCCTTTAACCAGTTTTCAGCTGTTTCCAGCAGTGCTCGAAAGGTTTCAAGATTATCTTCGGCCTCGATCATTCCCCAGAAACCGGTGTCGTCTCGGTGCTGTTCAAGGTGAAGCCGGTCTACCTGAGCGCTGATCCGGCCAACCGGCTTGCCGTTGCGGTAGGCCACCCATAGACAACTGTCCGCATGCTCAAAGTAGGGATTTTTAGGTGAAAGATGCATCCTTCTTTCTAACAACAACGGCGGTACCCATACCGGATCATTCTTGTAGAGTGAGCGAGGCAGGAGAATAAAGGTATCGCGTTTGCGACGGCTGTCCACTTTCACGATGTCAATGGGACCCGTGGCGGATCGGTTTTGACTCAGGAACGGGGTCTGTTGAGGTATTACAGTATCCATTTCAATCTGTTTCTGGGAAAAGTTCGTTTAAACATAAGGTTTTTTATATACCGGCATGACTATATTAAGGCTCTAAACTCGGGCCAACATCCAGAAGAGAGGAATGTTCCCGGTTTATCTGAAGCCGCCCCGGCGATATAATCGCCAGAACATCACCCAGATTCCGACGATGGGATACTTGCGAAGCCGGGATTCTTTAGGGATACCGACGCCCGAGTGCCGCTCGATTTTCCACAGAATGTAATCGATGCCGCCTTTGAATGTGAAAAGCGCCTTGAAAAGACGCATCAACGACAGCACTTTCCCCTGGATGCGGCGTGCCAGCCAGGCAAGTGTACTTACAAATCGCCGGTAATCCGAAATGTTCGAGCGGTAATCGAGGGGATCGACGGCACAATCTGTCTCTATCTTATGTGAAACCGCTATTATGGCTGATTCCGTGATCTTTTCATAATAATTCCCGTCCGTGTCGATCAGATGACGGGAGCGGTCCTTTTTTTCAGACCTCAGTTCCGAACGGTAGCTCAATGTCAGCCCCCGGCGCCACAACTCCCGGGCATTGAACTGTGGGGGCGTCTGGGGAAGTGCGCGATTTATGAAAGTGATCACGGCCCGGGCGAGTGCCGCATGAATTTTTTCCGCGGTTCGTTCCGATTGTGAATAGAGCAGGCGGACGGGCTGTGCGAAACGTGCCCACAAATAGGAGTGAAACCATGCCGCCGATGTGCCGCGCTTAAAATCGGATAGGGAAATTACGGCATATTTGGCACGTATTACCTTTTCGCCATGGGGCGCCTCAATGTAAAAAACATTGGGGGGCAGCAACCAGTTCAGCAGGGCAAGGACGACATTGGTATTGGCCGACCGGTAGCTGTCAACCAGCACATACAGATCAACAATGCCTTCCATATCTTGTTCGGAGCGCATACATGATCCATAAAACAGAATCGCCTGAACCGTTTTTCCATAACGTGCCCGAATGATATTCGTCAGGGAAGTCACCCCGGGCGATGTAACTTTAGAGGATTCCTCCTGAATCAGGGAGATAAGCCGGTTTGGTATCGGAGCAGTCATATTTTCAGAAATTCCGCTTCCCCCCCGCATTCGAGTTTCAGGGCGCTAAACCGTGGGTCAGGATCATATAACTGGCCGTCCAGTGTAAAACCGCTTTCGAGGTAAAGTTGAAGCGCATGAAGGTTGCGGCTTATATATCCGTGCCGGGGGGTTGTCCACCGGTTTTTTCGGCTTCTCATCAGTGTTGGCGCCGACAGAAGAAGACGGGAGGCGCCGGAACGGATTGTCGTAACGTGCAGCGGGGCTGATCCGGTCCCCCAGTAGGGGCGCATGCCGAGAAACAGGCGGTCCAGGGTTGTGGCGAAAAGGAAAAGAGCGTTCATCTTCTGCACTGTTGCCTCTCCCACGTCCATGCGAATGAGTGTGGAAGGGGCGGTTTGCCTGTTGCCGGTTGCCGCGGCGATTAAAAACCGCGCCAGGGTCAAACCAGCGGCGATTTCTCCGCCCAGGCCCTTTGAATATATTCGGGCATGACAGAATTTGATGCCCTCATAGATGCCGCCGGCGCCGAAAAACATGCCGTACATGGGCTGCTCACAATTTTCTCTTGTCAGTTTCAGGACGGGCCGTTTTGTAAAGGAGGCCTTCCCTCGTCCGGTGCGGACCCAATCTACAAATCGTGAGAGCCCCTGTAACCGTGATCCCGGTAGTCCCACATCCCTGGCAATCATGCTGGTTGTTCCCGCGCGAAGTAATGCAAGCGCCGGCATGGCGTCCGGCCATTCAATGGTAAAGAGGGCCGTCAGGGAGGCATGTATCGTTCCGTCTCCCCCGTTCACCACGATTATATCCACCCCGCGGCGGGCGAAATCGCGGCATGCCGTCATCACCTCTTCCGGACGCACGGCTATGTGGTGCGATATCCGGTTGTGGCCCGAAAGCATCTTTTCCACGGGCTTGAGTCCCTTTTTATTGCCGCCGCTGAGAGGATTGCTGATGATGCCGACTTCGGCGGCTGAAAAAGGGGATCGTTTCACGGAACGACCCGGACATCCATGGGGGGGGGCTTCAGGAGGCTGCTTACCGGCAAGATGTTGGATGATTCCGTGTGTCACGACAGATGCTTTTGCTTTGTAAAAATGCGAACCGCAAGGGCGTCTGTCGCCACCTTTCCGCCGATGTCCGTAAGCCAGGATTGAAAAGGTTCTTTGCCTGTTCGGGCATATGTCGCCATACCCAGCCGAAACATTAGGAAAAGACTTGTCAACACCGTCCAGAAGGTGACGGCAACCAGGCCGAGGGGTGCGTTCCCAAGAAGAAATCCGGCTGTCAGAAAAAGCAAGTTGGGATTTCGTCTGCCTGTGATTAGCCGGAAATAGGAATCGATCGGCCGCCAGCAGAAAATTTCGAATCCTGCCAGCACTCGTCTGAAAAGAAGTTCCGTCAAACGTCCCACCGTATAGCCGATAAAGATGGCCCAAATAAGGGTAGCCAATGAAAGCCATTCAGCGCTGCCTGAATATGTTGCCGGCAGGCCGAGGCCCCACAGCAAATACCAGAAGGGGGGGTGAACAATATCGATGATATGGTCAAAATAGTGGCCGAATCGGCTGGAAGTGACAGTGACTCTCGCCAGTTTTCCGTCCACCGTATCCAGGAACGTCATGACCCAGCCGGCAAGCAGCCCCCAACCATATTGCCCCTTGTAAAAAAGAATCCCCGCAAGGATCACCAATATAAAACCGACGGACGTTACCTGGTTGGGACGGATTCCGAAACGGACACATTGACGGACGACCCATCTTGCCGGTACCGGCCAGACCCATTTTGTCACGAGATCGGTAATGCCCTTATACGCCCAGTTATACAGTCGTCGCTCAAGGTTTTCGGCGTTCTCCTCAGAAACGGGAAGAATGAATGGCGGTACCGATTTACGAAGATTTTCCTGAAAAGAGATGGGAAGGGTGTCCAAAGATTCTATTTTTACACCAGGTAAGGATGCCGTATTTGATGTTTTTTCCATTACCATCAGGACCTGGTGGGCAATGCCGGCGCTGATATGGGCTGCAACGGCTGTCTTCTCCCCTTTGAAGTCAATCTGGAGTATCAGGCCCGGAGTGGCCGCGAGATATTGAACGATACGATCATCAAATAGATATCCACCGTGAAAAAGCAGCACCGAATCATTATTCTCCAGCGCATTCAGGTCGGTGACAACGGAGATCTCCCCATATGATTTAAGCACGCGTTCAATACGTTGCCCGGAGGTAAGTCCCCAGATATGGGTGGGACTTTCATCATGAATATACGTGTACAGAGCCATAAAAAAGTTTTCTTTAGCTGTTTTTAAATCAATGCATACAGCGGTGAGAAGTCCCGGCAATTACAGGGAGACTTTTCTGTTGACAATGACTGTCAATGTAGCAGAATATTGTATGGTGTTTCAACTATAAAAGTTCTTTACAAAAAAAGCTTTTATTCTATATAACATTTCGCATGGTCAGCATTCCCACCGATAACCAGAAACGCCTCACCAACAGCAACAAAGGCCATGGCAGTTCCGCCAGAGGGGGAAAAATTGTTCTGGCCCATCTTTCCGATCCACATATCACGGGCGTCGGCTCCGTCAGAAAAAAAGACCTTTTAAACAAACGGCTAATTGGCTGTCTGTGGTGGAAATTGTTTCGAAATACCAGATTCCGGGAAGAGATGCTTCCCATTCTGCGGAAAAGTCTGAAAGCGCATGAACCGGACCATATTATTGTTACCGGCGATCTGGTTCACCTTGGTCTGCCTGCTGAATTCAAGAAGGCCAGGGCATGGCTGGAAACCCTTGGCTTGCCTGAACAGGTGACCATTGTACCCGGCAATCATGATGCTTATGTCCGCTCGGACTGGAACCAGACTTTTGCCGGCTGGATGGATTATATGGTATCTGATCCGCCATTCCGGCAGAGGGATTTTAAATGCGGTTTTAATGGGTTATATCCAACTTTGAGAGTAAGGGACCGAATTGCGCTGATTGGTGTATGCTCCGCGGGTCCGAATGCACCGTATCTGGCTACGGGAACACTGGGTGAACTCCAGTTGAAAAAGCTGGCGGCGGTTCTTGAAAAAACCGGCGCCGAGGGTTTTTTCCGGATTCTGTTGATTCATCATCCGCCCCTGGACGGTATCGTAAGCCGGCGCAGACAACTGACGGATGCGCATTCTTTATGCCGAGTCGTTGATCAATGCGGCGTGGAACTCATTCTGCACGGTCATGTACATGAGGATGTCGATACCATGATGAACACCCGTTCGGGAGCGATACCGGTGCTTGGGGCCTCATCGGTCATATCATCGAGCAGTGTCCACAAACGGCGCGCCCGGTATTATATTCATACCATTACGAATACTGAAAACGTATGGAACATTCATATCGCCCGGCATGTCTATTGTCCCGATACGCAACGCTACATTCCGGAAAGGCAACACTGTTTTCAACTGGAAGACCGTCGAATACGATGTTTTCGTGTTTCGGCAAACAGGACATTTTGATACGTATGCCTTGGTTCAGACGAGGGCACGCAGACGATGGACAGCCAAGCCGGATACAAATGCGACGGGAATCATTGCCGTAACAAGCGGGTTCAGATTCAGGAGCAGACCTGCGTGCATAATCAGTTGATCGGCAAAATAGAGCACCAGCCCGATGATGGATGCCAGGGTTGTTCGGCGTCCGGCGCTTGAGCTTCGGTTTTCTCCAAATACAAAGCTGAGTGAATACAAGATCATCGCTCCGGCAAGCAAGGGAACACTCAGTTTTCGCCAAAGCTTTAGCAGATATTGAT
Organism: Desulfobacterales bacterium; assembly: GCA_963677545.2. Taxonomy (GTDB): domain Bacteria; phylum Desulfobacterota; class Desulfobacteria; order Desulfobacterales; family JAFDDL01; genus JBECKW01. Next base: position 106,510 of record CAXXKH010000041.1, read on the forward strand.
CGGCATTCTGCCCGTTTTCCCGCAAGCCCTGTATGAAGTGAATCAATTCATGGGTCGACATGCTGTAAGGGGGAAGTCCCCACGTTGCAATCTCATCCAGGTTTGAAAACGGCCCCAATGTCAGTTCGGCCTCATGGGTGACTGTAATGCCTTCGTCTGTAAGTGTTTTTTGTGTAACATTTCTCAGTATCCACTGCCTGTTATTCAGAATGTTGGCGCTGAGTGCGAGGGTGACGGTTTTCAAATGCCCCCGCGGATCAAATTCGAAAATATTTATGTCGCTCGCAATGTCTTCCCCGATCATTTTATCTACATGGATGAAGACGTTCTTCTTTCGTTCCCAGAATCCGTGTTGGGTCAAACTGACCCCCGTACCATGAATGGCCTTGGCACGGGATTTACGGGCCACCTGTTCCATTTCCGGGATGATCGTTTCAGCCAGAAAAACAGACACAACCACAACCAGTACGAAGGTTGCGAACACTGCTGCGCTGATTCTTTTCCATGATATTCCAGCGGCTTGCATGCCGAGAAGCTCTCCATGATCGGAAAGCAGTCCCAGTGCAATGGTGCCACCAAGCAAGGCGCTGATGGGCATTAAATCAATGAGGCGTCTGGGCAGGGTGAAACCAACAAAGGTCAGGGCGCCGCCAAGACTGTACGCACCTGCCCCTACATTATTCAATTCCGAAAGAAATTCAATGAAACCAAACAGTACGGCGAGAATGAACGTCACTAGGAAAAACCAGTATAAAAACCTACGCCCTATGTAAATATCAAGCAATTTCATTTCATAAGCGCCAATTCCAAAAATCCCAAAAGAGAATGGTTTTTCTTTGAAAAAATAGCCATTTTTATAGTCCGTCAGCCCCGGGTGCTGGTCACAAGCGTTTTTAATTTATCGAGCAGTGGCCGTTTGACGCGTATTTTCAGGTAGAGATCGCCCGGCGTACCACCGGCCACGCCCGGTTCGCCCATGCCGGCGAGTCGGATGCGCTGGCCGTGGGTTACGCCGGAAGGGATTTTTACAATCAATTTCTTGGACTGTTTCCGGTTGAAATAGGCGTAAGGTCCTCCCTTTCGTGCTTCGTCGGGCGTGAGACCGATGGTGTCGAGTGTATCCACGCCGTTTTTCGGCAGCCGGACGCCTGTAGCCCGTTCCAACAGCATTCTTGGAATTTTCCCGAGAATGCCGCCGCGCCTGGAACCGCCCAGCGTACCGGAAAACATTACGCCGCTGAAGGAGCCCCACGGTTTTTCCACCCGAAAGGATTTATGCCCGCCGCCATAAAATTCCCTGAAGATATCATCGAATCCCCTGAGGCCGAAGCTTCGGGCTACCTCCTCAAAGATCTTGTTGATGTCCGAGCCGCTGAAAATGTCCTGCTGGGAATAGGTTTTTCGAAACTCTCCGGCTGCCGAATCCCCAAACCGGCGCCGCAGGGTATCGTACTCCTGCCGTTTTTTCTCATCTGAAAGCACGGCGTAGGACTCGTTGACGGCCTTCATTTTACTGGTGCTTTCGGGATCTCCCTGGGTCCGGTCGGGGTGATATTCAAAGGCCAGTTTCCGATAGGCGGCCTTGATTTCCTGCGGGGTGGCTGTTTCCGAAACACCGAGAATACTATAGTAATCCATCGAGGTTGTCTCCAAATCCTTGAATCTGCATGATTGTCGCAATGTGTGAAAGATAAGTCGTCATCATGCAAGCGCAAGCAGATAATTAGAACCGCTACCAAAAACATGAATGCTCTGGTGTGTATGTTAGCGGATGGCCCAGGCCTCATCATTAAATTTTATCATACCCTTAGTCCTTCATGCTGTCTTCATAATACAGGTGCTAAAAAATCCATATGGGGATGGTGGATCGTTTGTTCGGGTTTTTAATGGCAGGCGATACTGAGCGAACAGCAGTGACACAACTGCATCATATGTGATGGCATAACGATTTGAAAGGACCGAAAATGAAAAAAAATAATCCATTGTCGATATTGGCAGCCGTGCTGTTTTTGACGATCTTTATAAGTCATTCGGCAGCGGCACAGCATGAAAACAGAAAGGAGATATTGTTTGAGGCAATGTCACCATATGAGGACCTTACCGAATTTGCTCTGGCGGATAATGCTGCCGGCGTTGAATCAGCCATTCGGTCGTTGATTATTTCAAAACCCCGGCAGAAAGCTGTTCTGCCGAAACATATTATCGATCACCTTTCAGACAACATTGAGAAAATGGCTGTTGCACAGAATAGTGGTGATTATGCCGTTATTGCCCAATGCGCGGTCGATTCTTACAAAACGCTTGTTGACGAACTGGAAGCCGCTGAATCGGATATCCAGGCAGGTGTTCAATATCTGGATTTTGTAGGGTTTGATGTTCATGCGCTGCTGAAGCAAAAAGAGGTGGATTGGGAATCAATCCGGACGGTTGTGCGTGAGGGAAGCAGCCGGTGGAATACCATTAAGAGAAGAGTAAGGAACAAAGCGCTCAAGGACTCGATGGACGCGGCTATAGGCGGGCTTATCGCCGCCACTGAATCCGGGAACAGGGAAATGCTGGCATTTGCGGCACAGATCGATCTGGATCTGGTTGATCTTCTGGAGGTGAGTGTTGAAAGCGAAAAATAGAGGTTTTCTTATTTTCATCGCACTGTCATCCCTGCTGCTCCGGGCGGCATTCTGTTGCCGGAACGTACAAGCCGAAAGCGTTACGGAAAAAACAGGTGATATCGTTCAGGTGTTGATACCAGCAACTGCTTACCTGACCACTTTTGCCCTGGATGATAAAGAGGGCAGAAATCAATTTTATAAATCTTTTTTCGTGAACCTGGGTGTCACCCATGGTCTGAAGGTTGCGATTAACAAACAACGCCCTGAAAATCACGGTGACTATTCATTCCCATCCGGACATACATCGGCTTCATTCCAAGGCGCTGCTTTTATCCATAGAAGATATGGCTGGAAATTTGCCATACCGGCATATGCCGCTGCTGCATATGTCGGCTGGAGCCGGGTGGAAGGTGAGTCGGACAAGCATGATGTTACGGATGTCGCCGCCGGAGCGGCAATCGGTGTCATCAGTTCCTTCTATTTCACAAAACCGCGTCATAACCTTGTTGTTACGCCATATGTCGATGGTAAGACCTTCGGGCTGTCGATAACCAAAAAGTGGTAGCCTCTCCGAAGTAGGCAAATCCCGTCTTCACGATATCTTCATAATCGGGATGTTATCAATGCCAAGACTGATATCGCTTAACTCCGCGGGTAAAGCATTTTGGAAAATATGCGCCAAGGCTCGCTTTGCGTACCAGGAGAGATGCATATGCATATTTTTTTATCAAAGAACAAACGGAATTGGATTTGGGGCGTAATTGCCGTTGCAGCAGTCGTCCGACTGATCACCTTGGGTTCATATCCGCTGACGGACAACACCGAGGCACGCTATGCCGAGGTGGCCCGGGAAATGGTATCCACAGGAAATTGGGTCTCCCCCCAGCTCCATGGCCAAAAAATTCTGGGCGAAACCGCCCCTTTCCATCTGGGCAACGGCGCTCGGTTTAAAAGTTTTCGGAGAAAATGAATTTGCCGCAAGATTTCCACACTTGGTTTTTTTCGCTTCTGACCATCTTACTGGTATACACCATTGCCCGAAAACAGAAAGGGAGTGAATCGGCACGGATGGCATCCCTGGTGCTCATCACATCATGCTCCTTTTTCATCGCAAGCAGTGCCGTCATGACGGATGCCGCCCTTTTGTTTGGAACTACCTTGTCCATGGTCGCTTTCCTGGAGGGCACTGGGGGAAGGGGAACGATTCCGGCGCCTATGGGGGTATCTGTTTTTTATAGGACTGGCTATCGGACTGTTGGCCAAAGGGCCGGTGGGATTGGTGTTGACATTTCCGCCCATCGGGATTTGGGTTATCTGGAAAAAGCAATGGCGTGCCTTTTTTACAAAGCTACCTTGGATCAGCGGACTTCTTTTAACAGGCGTGCTTTCCCTGCCCTGGTATTTTGCGGCGGAGGCACATACGCCCGGGTTTTTAGCGTATTTTCTTATAGGTGAGCACTGGCATCGATTTTTCACGCCGGGATGGGCGGGTGACCTGTACGGCAGTGCGCATTCACAACACAGGGGAACCATCTGGCTGATGTGGATCATGGCTGCCTTTCCCTGGTCGCTTATAGCCATTGGTGCATGGCTGAAGAATGTGAAGAAATATCGAAAATCTATTTCTTATTTTCGTTCAGAAATCGATGACTGGAGGGCTTACCTGCTTCTTTGGGCTGTTTTTCCAATGCTCCTCTTTTCATTTGCGGGCAATATTCTCTGGACCTATGTGCTGCCGGGAATGCCGGCCTTTGCATTGATCGTGGCCGACGTTCGGCATATGATTTTTCCCTCTTTTTCCAAAAACAAGGTCCCTCATGACTGGCGTCGGCATATGGCGGGACCGGCGGCCGGGCTCATAGTCCCGGTTTTTTTCGGCTTGATGATTTTCATGTGGTCCTTTATTCCTTATAAAGGCAGCCAGAAATATCTGATCTCGCGATATCGTGAATTGCGTCCGGAAAAAACAAACCGTCTGATCTATCTGCAAACCCGTCCCTATTCGGCCGAATTCTATCTGTCCGGGAATGCTCTGGAAGTAATCGATCCTGGACGCGTGGCAGCCTATTTAAAGGATGATATCCCGGATTTTTATGTGGTTAAACAGAGTCGATTGTGTGTGTTGCCCGCAACCCTGAAAAATCGATTGTTGCCTTTGGGTTTGTATGACGGCTATATTTTATTGAGCGAAGAGACCAATGGGAAAAAAGCAGTCAGAGTTTTAGCTGAAAAGTAACTCGATCCGAAATATGGAGATCAATATGAGGATTTTGCTTGTGGAGGATGATGCGGAGCTGCGGGTGCAACTCGAATCCTCTTTAAATCGTCAGCAATATGTGATCGATACCGCTGCTGATGGGGAAGAGGCCCTTGACTGGCTGTTTGATAGCAGTTTTGACCTGGTTATTCTGGATATCATGCTCCCCAAGGTAGATGGCTTGACGATACTTAAGGAGATGAGGTCGGCGGATATCGAGACACCCGTGCTGATGCTGACTGCCAAGGGAGCGTTGGGCGACAAGGTGGCGGGACTCGATTCCGGAGCCGATGATTATCTGACCAAACCTTTTGCCATGTCCGAACTGATGGCAAGAATTCGGAGCTTGCTGAGGCGTTCAGGCGGTCAAAGTGATACCAGAATTTCAGCCGGTAGAATCGTGCTGGATACTGTTCAGCAGACGGTTACCTCCGGTTGTGAAATGCTCAACCTGACGCCCAAGGAATTTCATATTTTTGAATTTCTGCTCCACAATAAAAATCGTATCGTATCGCGCGTACACCTGGCGGAACATGTCTGGGGGGATGCGTATGACCCTTTTGCAATGTCCAATTTCATTGATGTACACATAAAAAACCTGCGGCAGAAAATAAGTTCCGCAGGCGGGCCGGATATCATCAAAACTGTTCGGGGCATCGGGTTCATTATCGAGGATGCGCCGGTATGAAAATAAGAACAAAAATAAGTCTCTGGATTATCGGCGCGGGGGTGTTTACAGGCCTTGTTTTGTCAGGCGTAATTTTTTATGAGCTGATAGAACAATACTATGAAGTTATAGACGAGGACCTTGCATCCATATCCACCGATGTCGGTGATTTGAGCTTAACATATCGGGATGTCGATACTTTCACTGAGGCGGCGGACAGGTTCCCGGGAATCCAGCGGTACTGGATCACCATTTATTCGGCCGGGGAACAACCCATATGGCAAACATCGGTCGCCGGGAAAATTGATATCCCGTTCGATGACAAAGCAACTCCTTACACTTTTCAAACGGAATTACTCCCTTCAAAATATTTTCCGGATATGAACGATGACGATAAACTTGTTTTTCGCGTTGAATCAACCCCCATTGAAGTCGGTGGGAAACCTTATATCTTGAAGATCGGAAAACCGAGTGAAGATCCTGCCACCGAGTTTCGTGAGTCAGCCGGTATCATCATAACCGGTCTCGTCGTTGCCGTTTTGGCCTTGGTCATGCTCAGTAATTTTATCGCCGGGAGAATTCTCAAGCCCATCTCCGAAATCAACCTCGTTACGAAAAATATAAACGATAAAACCCTTGATCAACGTATTCCCCTGGGCTCTTTCGGAAACGAGTTCAACCGTTTGTCCGGGACGCTCAATGAAATGCTGGATCGTCTTCAGCTCGCTTTTAATAAACAGAAGCGACTTTTAAGCGATGCCTCCCATGAACTGAGAAGCCCGCTTGCCCTGCTGGAGCTGGAAACCGAGGAGAGATTGCAAAACAAGGATCTTCCTGAAGAATATGAAAACCAGCTCATTCGACAACAGGAGACACTACATCGTATGAGTCGCATGATAAACAGCCTTCTGGATTTATCCGCACTGGAAATAGAGCGGCGCCTGGAGATAGTTGATATCCTGCTTTCGGACCTCGTAACTTCTGTCCTGGACGATTTTTCTGAACTTCTCAATGCCGTTAAGGTAAAGGTTCGGACAATGATTCCCAGGTCATTGGAGCTTCGGGGCGATATTGATAAAATACGTCGTGTCATCGTTAATCTTGTCGAAAATGCAGTCAAATACAATCGTGAAGACGGACAGCTGATGATTGAGGCGAAGGTCGAAACGCCGAACATCATCCTCTCGGTTTTTAACACCGGACCGGGAATTCCGAAAGAAGATCTGCCGAGGGTTTTTGACCAGTTCTACCGTGTTGAGGCGTCTCGATCGCCTCTGTACGGCGGCACCGGCCTGGGGCTGACGATCGTAAAAAGTATTGTCGAATTACACGGGGGAAGTGTCGGCGCCCATAGCCGCTTTGGCGAATGGACCCGGATAGACGTTTCTCTTCCTTTAAATACCGAATAGGCGTATTCCCGCCGTTTATTTTATTTATTACAGGTTCGGGGGAAAGATGAAAAAAAAGCAAATATATATTGCACGCTCTGGAATGATTCTGCTGGCGGTGCTGGCGGGCTTGTTTTTCACGGGGTGTATCCACTATAACGCCAAGCCTATGGATGCGGCCGGCAACCTCGAAGCGCTGTCCGGCCGGTCTCTGACCGATGACGGTCTTCATGGGTTTGTGGACGCAAACATTCCCGGAGGTATCACCCGGTGGCCTTTAGAATCCTGGGATTTAGATCGGCTCAGCCTGGCGGCTCTGTATTTCAATCCGAAGCTTGAGGTGGCAAAGGCGGCGTATGCAGAAGCCCGGGCTGCCCAGACTACCGCCGGCGAGCGACCGAACCCTTCCATCGGCGTTACCCCTGTTTACAATGCGTCAACTCCTTCCGGAAGTATTTCTTCTTGGATTCTCGGAATCAATTTCGATATCCCCATGGAAACCATGGGAAAACGGAAATTTAGGCAGTCGGAAGCGCAGCACCTGTCCAAAGCAGCTTTGATGCAACTCGCTACGGCGGCCTGGGAGGTCCGGTCCAATCTTCGGCAGGCGATGGTGGATTTATGGGCCATACGAAAACAGACAGTTCTGTTCGACCGGAAATTGGTATCAGCCGAAGCGCTTGCCCGGATCAGCGAAGCGCAATTTTCAGCCGGAGATATTGGCCGTAATGAGTTGATGACCGCACGTCTGCTTCTGCAGCAGGCCCGGCTTGACTGCGGAAAGGCACGCGGAGACGCCGCCGGTGCGCTGCTTCGTCTCTCCGTGGCGGTGGGGCTCTCGCCCCATGCCCTGGATAATGTCGGGATTGATTTCTCCGGTTTTGAAATCATTCCTTCGATAATTCCTTCCGCCGATGCCAGAAGAACAGCCCTGCTGAACCGGGCCGATATTCTGGGTTCCCTGGCGACTTATGAAGCGAAGGAGTCGGCACTGCGTCTGGAAATTGCGAAACAGTATCCAGATGTAAGTGTCGGCCCCGGTTATGAGTTCGACCAGGGTGACAACAAATGGCAGATCGGGTTTCAACTGACCCTGCCGATTTTTAACCGGAATCGCGGCCGCATTGCAGAAGCCGAGGCAAAAAGGAAAAGCGCAGCGGCTGAGTTTATGTCGCTCCAGGCAAGTGTCCTGGGAGAGATCGAAACTGCTGCGGCCGCTTTTCAAAATGACCGTCAACAACTGATGACTGCTGATGAAATGCTGGAGCAAACCCGGCGGCAGGCGGATGTGATTCGAAAGCAGTATACGGCGGGGGCGGTGTCAAGGCAGGCGGTGTTGTCTTCGCAGTTGGAGGAAATTATCGCCGCTCTGGCCCGGCTCGGCCTGAAGGTAACGGCCCAGATATCCATGGGAAAACTTGAATATGCGCTTCAGACACCGCTCGATACGGTCAAGATGCCGACGGTGTCCGTCTTGATGGAGGAAAAATAATGATGGAACGTAACATCAGATATGTACTGACTTTTATGGTTGCGGCACTCTTATTGGCTTTCTCGCAGACGGTATGGAGCCAGGATGAGATGGTGGATACCGAGGTGGCGGTGACGGTCGGACGGATACAGAAGACGACGCTGCACTCCTATTTGACGGCATACGGCTACGTTGAGACCGCACCGGCGAGGCAGGGAGCTGCTCCGGCGGGAGCGCGGATTGCCGCGCCCGTTTCGGGGGTAGTTTCGGAGGTTGTCTGTTACGAAGGGCAGCGGGTGGACAAGGGGGCGGTGCTCTGTCTGTTGGACAGCCGGATCGCCGAGGTGGGTGTCTCCAGGGCCGAGCAAGCCCTGGCGTTCGCCGAAAAGGCGTGGCAGCGAGAAAAGGAACTTCAAACCTCCGATGCGACCTCTGAAAAAAAACTTCAGGAAGCCGAGGCCGCGTATGCCACAGCCCGAATCGATCTGTCCGCCGCCCGCTTACAGCTTTCCCTGCATGAGGTAACGGCGCCTATTTCAGGGACTATTACCCGGATTGGGGTGAGGCTTGGGCAGTCGGTGGATGCCAATACCGTGGTTACTGAAATCGCCGATTTCACCCATCTCGTGGCGGCCTTGAAAGTGCCGGCATCCGAGGTTTCTGTCCTGAAGCCCGGCCAGTCCGTAGAAATCAAGACGGAAAACAACGATGCACCGATTTCTGGAAAGCTGGGGTTTATCTCTTCCCGGGTGGATGCCGGTGACGGCGCTATGACCGCTTATGCGATACTTCCCGCCAGCACGCTCCTGAAACCCGGCCGATTTGTCAGTGCCCGGATCGCCAGTGACGAGCACCGGGATTGTCTGGCTGTTCCCGAGGCAAGTGTTGTGAAGGATTCCGAGTCGGGCTGGATCATCTCCTTGGTGAAAGACAGTCGCGCGCTTCGCGTCCCTGTAAATACGGGATTTCGGGAGAATGGCCTGGTGGAAGTGGCTTCCGATAGCCTTTCGGAGGGGATGACAGTCGTGAAGGTCGGCGCCTACGGGCTTCCTGACAATACCCGGATACGGATAACAGGAACCGCGGAAACGGAGGCCGGGAAATGACATCTCTTCGAAGGTCGGCCATTGGCCGTTTCGCCGTCTACCATGCCAAGGCCATTGTGTTCAGCACGATTATCCTCTGTCTGGCCGGGGGGTATGCCGCCATGAATACATCGTCCTCGGTATTTCCCCAGACCAATTTCCCCCGTGTGGTGATTCTCGTGGACAGTGGCGTGATGCCCGGCGATGAGATGATGGCCACTATTACCCGGCCCATCGAAGAGGCCATGAAGGATATTCCCGGTGCCCGGCAGGTGAAATCCGTGACCGGCAGGGGCTCGGCCGAAATCAGTGTGTTTTTCAACTGGCAGGTGGATATGGTGCAGTCGGAGCTTTATGTGCTCGGTCGTCTATCCCAGATCCGGAGCACCTTGCCCCCGGAGGCCGACCCCACCGTGTGGCGGCTCACATTTTCGGCGTTTCCGATTATCGGTGTGAGTCTCACCAGCCCCGACCGGGATATCACGGAGCTCTGGGAGATGGCTCGCTACGACCTGAAGCCCAGGTTCCTGCGCATACAGGGGGTGGCACGGGTGGATCTGGTGGGGGGCAGAACGCCCGAATACCATGTGGTTGTGGACCCCCTCAAACTGAGTGCCGCCGACATCGGCCTGGCCCAGGTGACCGACGCTCTTACGAAAAACAACCTGATTTCACCGGCCGGGATGCATGAGGAAAACTATACCCTGTACCTCACCATCACGGACGGACGGGTGAAAACAGCGGCGGATATCGAGAACCTGTGCATCGAGACGGTAAGTGAACGACCTGTTTACATTCGGGACATCGCCAGAGTCGAGCGGGGTCCGGAGCCCGTGTTCAACGTAGTCACCGCGGAAGGCGTTCCCGCCGTGCTCCTGAACATTCGAAGCCAGCCGGACGGAAGCACCCTGGATATCGCAAATACTCTCGAGACTGAAATCGCCTCGGTTCGTAAGGAACTCCCTCGGGACGTCAAGATCGCCTATTACTATGACCAGTCGCAATTCGTGCGTTCGTCGGTGGGCTCGGTCCGGGACTGTATCGTACTCGGGCTGATCTTTTCGGTGATCATTCTTTACCTGTTTCTTAAAAAAGCGGGAAGCACATTTGTGGCTGTTCTTGTCATTCCGGTGACCGTGCTTGCCACTATCGTGGCCATGAAGATATTCAATTTGACGTTCAATCTCATGACCCTGGGGGGGATTGCCGCCGGGATCGGGCTGGTGATCGATGACGCCATCGTAGTGGTGGAAGCTATTCATACCAAAATGCTGGCCGGAGCCTGGAAGTCAGAAGCCGTCGTTTCCGCCATGGGCGAGATATTCAGGCCGCTCCTGGCCTCCACCCTGACGCCGGTGGTGGTGTTCATTCCGCTGGCGTTTCTGGACGGCATCACGGGTGTTTTCTTCCGGGCACTGGCCCTCACCATGGTGGTTTCGCTCCTCATGTCCTTGGTGCTGGCCATCACCCTTACGCCGACGCTGGCTGCGTGGCTGATGCGAAACGCAAGGCGCCCGGAGCAGGGCGCCCGGGGAGAGGAGGTCGGATCCATTCCTTCATGCATATGGCCTACCCCGGAGCAAGGCGCCCGGGGAGAAGAGACTGATGGCCCCGTTCTCAGGCGCATCATTTCGATTTACGAACATGCCATCCGGTTTGCCCTTCGACGGTATGGATGGGTAGTGCTTTTCTGCTTGGTGGTGTTGATCGGTGGCGCCGGCATCTATTCGAGGCTGGAGACGGAATTTCTTCCGGAAATGGATGAAGGCGGATTCGTCATCGATTATGTCGCGCCGTGGGGGACGAGCCTGGCCGAAACGAGCCGGCAGCTGCTTCAGGCCGAGGAGATCATCAGGGCAACCCCCGAAGTGGAGAGCTATTCCCGCAGGACCGGCGCGCGTCTGGCACTGGCGGTGGCAGAACCCAATACCGGAGATTTTCTCGTGAAGCTCAAAAACGATCGCGCCTGCAGCACGCAGGCGGTGATTTCCTATCTGCGCGAGCGGTTCAATTCGGAGGTACCTGCTCTTGAATGGGAGTTTCCCGGGATTCTGGGAGATCTCATTGGAGATCTCACCTGGTCTCCCGAACCCATCGAGGTGAAGCTTTATTCCACGGATCAAAAATTTCTGGAAACGAAGGCTCCGGAGATTGCCGCGGCTCTTGAGAAGATTGACGGGGTTGTCGATATCAATGACGGCCTGGTATACACCGGTCCCTCACTGAACCTGAAAGTCCGGCAGACGGATGCCCGCCGGTTCGGCCTGACGGCTGAAGATATTGCTGGTGCGGTCAATACGGCCATGCTGGGAAAGACGGCTTCCAGCGTCCTTGAAGGGGACCGGGTGGTGGATATAAGGGTGGTTGTGGATCCAAGGAATGTCAACCGAATCGACATGTTGAAGGAGCTGCCTTTACGGACTCCCGGCGGTTCGATCGTCAAGCTGTCCCAGGTGGCGGATGTGGTTGAGACACCGGGTCAGCTTGAACTCAGACGGGAGGATTTACGTCAGGACGTGGCGATTACGGCCCGGCTGGAAGGCCGGGATATGGGAAGCGCCATGAAGGAAATTCGGGAAACCTTGGGAAAGGACCCGTCGATTCCCGCCGGGAGCATCGAATTCGGAGGGCTTTACGAGCAGCAGCAGGAGTCGTTCCGGAACCTTCTGGCGGTTCTGGTGATGGCCGTGCTGCTGGTGTTCGTAGTGTTGCTGATCGAGTTCAGATCTTTCATGCAGGCGATTTCGATCATTATCGGCGCGATCCTTGCCACCGTCGGCTCGATACTCGCTCTCTGGATAACCGGGACGGCCCTCAATGTGGTCTCTTTTCTCGGTGTCATTATCGGTATCGGGATCGTAGCCAAAAACGGGATTCTCATGCTCGACCGGGTGGACCATTTCCTGGGAGAGGGGATGGACTTGGAGGAAGCCCTGGTGCAGTCCGGGCGGAGACGGCTGCGGCCGGTACTCATGACCTCCCTGGCCACCATGCTCTGCATGCTCCCCCTGGCCTGGGGGATCGGCACCGGTGCCGATATGCTGAAACCCATGGGGATCACCCTGATCGGCGGCCGTCTGTATTTCGGTACTCTTGTCCCTCGTGGCGACACCTGCAATCTATTATCTTATGATCCAGGTGCGATTGGGGATTTCACGATATAAACGGCTGGTTTGGAAAATAGAAAGAACCTGAAATGTTTCATGAATTAGTGGCCTGGCTTTCGAATACCGTTGGCGCGTGGGGGTATCCCGGCATTGTCGTTCTCATGGCGCTGGAATCCTCGTTTTTCCCATTCCCCAGTGAGGTAGTAATTCCACCGGCAGCCTATCTTGCGGCCGGCGGGAAAATGAATATCGGGATGGTGATCCTCTGTGGTACGCTGGGGAGTCTTCTGGGGGCGGTATTCAACTATTGGGCCGCGATTACCTTTGGAAGACCGATTTTTGAAAAGTATGGGCGATACCTGCTGGTCAGCCGCCACTCTCTGGAAAAGGCCGACCGCTTTTTTTGAACGCCATGGGCATATCAGCACGTTTATAGGTCGACTCCTGCCCGGAATGCGCCAATATATTTCGCTTCCGGCGGGATTGGCCCGCATGGATCTTTTCACTTTCTGTACAGCAACGTCACTGGGGGCCGGGGTATGGGTGGTGCTACTGGCCGAACTGGGATTCTGGTTCGGTCGTAACGAGCAGCTCGTACTGAAAAACCTGCATTGGATCACATTGATCCTGGCAGCCGGGTGCGTTTTCGTCGTGTTTCTATACTGGCGTAGACGGAGAATTCACCCCGGACGGATTCATGAAATGTCAGGGTAGGTTATGAGCAAGAACGCTGTGTTCAAACGTCTCCCGGTCAGTATCTGGACTCTCGGCCTGGTGAGTATGTTCATGGATATTTCCTCCAAAATGATCTTCAAATCCTCAATCATCTATAGCCCAGAGCCTCTCTTTGTTATATTATTATATTAAGTCGCCATGTTTGACGTAAAAACGAATAAATACGTTGTATTCGTCATAATTTACGATATATAATATCTGATTAATGAGGGCTAATGAAGATTGAAGGATTATTGACAGCCAGCGCGATTCTGGCGGAGTTAGGCGGGCGCCTGGCGCAGCGTCGACTGGCACTCGAGTTGACACAGGAGATGCTGGCGGAGCAGGCAGGCGTTTCGAAGCGGGACGGTGGAGCGTATCGAGGCCGGGGCTACGGCACAGGTGTCGACGTTTATTCGGGTTTTGCGGGCATTGGAACTGCTGGATCGGCTGGAAACACTGGTGCCTCAAGCCGGGCCGCGTCCGATGGACCTGATCAAGCTGAAGGGCAAGGCGCGGAAGCGGGCCAGTGGCAAGCGGAAGCTCGGGATAAAGGGCCGTGGCAGTGGGGTGACGAAACGTGACCACTACGGCAAGGGTAAACCTTTGGGGACGCATGATCGGTGCGGTTTCGATAGAAGACGGAGCCACGACCGCGACGTTTGAATATGACCCGGCGTTCATCAGGAGCGGTATCGAAGTGGCCCCATTGATGATGCCGTTATCCCGCCGACTCTACTCCTTCCCGGCACTACGGCCGGAAACCTTCCACGGTCTCCCGGGACTTTTGGCGGATTCACTGCCGGACCGGTTCGGCAATGCGTTGATAGATGCCTGGCTTGCCCGGTCCGGACGAATGCCGGAGTCGTTCAATGCGGTGGAACGTCTCTGTTATACGGTTCCCGCGGCATGGGGGCGCTGGAGTACGCGCCGGCAACCCGATTGGCCGGACCCGGCGCCTCACGCATCGAAGTCGATAAGCTGGTGGCGCTGGCTTCAGAAATTCTGACCCATCGCGACAACCTTCGGGGCTGGCTTCATGAGAAGGGGGAAGTATACGACACTGAGGGATATTCTGCGGGTCGGAACTTCCGCGGGCGGGGCGCGGGCCAAGGCAGTGATCGCCTGGAATCCGAAAACGAACGAAGTCCGGTCCGGTCAGGTGAAGGCGGGCAGCGGGTTCGAATACTGGCTGATGAAGTTCGACGGAGTCAGCGGCAACAAAGATAAAGAACTGGAGGACCCGAAGGGATACGGTGCGATCGAGTATGCCTATTACAGGATGGCGGTAGACGCCGGGATTACCATAAGTCCGTGCCGGCTGTTCGAGGAGAACGGACGCCGCCATTTCATGACGAAGCGGTTTGACCGGCTTCCTGGCGGAGGCAAGTTGCACATGCAGTCGCTCTGCGGCATGGCGCATTTTGATTTCAACCAGGCGGGGGCATATGGCTATGAGCAGGCGCTGCAGGTCATTCGCCGGCTGGGATTGCCGATGGCCGCCATCGAGGAGCAGTTCCGAAGGCTGTTTTCAATATTGTGGCCCGCAACCAGGATGATCACGTAAAGAACATCGCTTTTCTGATGGATCGGTCGGGAAACTGGTCTCTATCACCCGCGTTCGACATGACTTACAGCTATCAACCCGCCGGGAAATGGACGTCAAGTCATCAAATGACAGTGAACGGCAAACGGAGTGAATTTACGCTTTCGGATTTCAAAGTGTGTGCAAGCAGTGCCTCGATGAAGCGCGGGCGTGCGGAGGCGATTATTGAAGAGGTGAGAGGGGTTGTCGCGCGATGGCGGGATTATGCGGATGAATCGCGCGTAAGCCCGGAGCAGCGGACAAGATACAAGCCGCCTTGAGACTGGTGCCTTTTCGATGAAGAATAAGGATCGGCTTGAAGTCTGGAATCCCGGCACGCTGCCACCGACCCTGACGATTGAAAAACTGCGCGGCCCCCATGCCTCCGTTCCCATAATCCCCTTCTTGCGGAGCCCATGTACCTGACCAAGTACATCGAGCGCATGGGAACCGGTATCCGGGATATGTTCCGGAGATGTAAAAAAGCCGGGCTTTCTGAACCTGAGATCAGGATTGATGGTGGGTTTTTCGTGGTGACGATCCGGAGGGAAAAACCTGAGACGGGTGCTCAGTCAGGGGCCCAGTCCGAAGCGATTCTGACAAATCTCGAGGCCGATCCGTTGTCATCTGCCGAACTTGCCTTGGCTTTGGGGCTTCAGTCTAAAACCGGTGCTTTCAAACGAACTTTGCAGGTGTTGGTAGATAGTGGAGTGATAGAATATACCATCCCCGCAAAGCCACCAGTCGTCTCCAGAAATACCGACTTACGGAAAAGGGGCGTAGCTTACAGGAACAATTGAAAAAGGAAGGGGGGTGTCATGAAGAGCATTCTG
>CAXXKH010000042.1:0-75649 GCA_963677545.2 Desulfobacterales bacterium
GTACCCTTCGGTGCCACTTCCGGATGGTAATCGCCGGCATTAAAATCCCTGCAGGGCTTCGCCATGCAAAGAATACCATGACCGGAGAGTCGGAAATCAGGAGCCGGGAGTCAGAATGATAAAACCTTCCGGTTCCACTAATTTGACTTCCATCTTTTATTTATGGTATTTCTCTGCGTCTCAGCGTCCCTGCGCGATGTTGCCTTTTGCCTTTTTGAATTGACTCGAATTTTTCCTTCTTCAATCCATATAAATCGGCGGCAGGGGCCAACCTATCGATGGCGAGGCTATACCAATAACCGCCCGGATCAATTCAACACCGCCGTTTCTCATTTTGAAACCTGCTTCCTGAAAAGGACACTATCTGCCGTCCGTTCATACGATCGCAGCCCAAACACCAATGTAATAACGCCGAGAAGCGAAGCAGCGAAACCGACGATGACCGCCGAAGACCTGACCATCAGGTCATCGCGAAACACATAGCTGGTAAGAAACCCGACCGACGACATGCCGACGTTCATTGCCACCAGACTCAACATCAGAAAGCATAGCGCGGTGACCTGCCCGCGCATTTCATTCGGTGTAATGCTCTGCAGGGAGGCCGGTCCTAGGGCCGCGGAAACGCCGCCGAAGAAAATAGTGCCCCCCACGCACCACAACACCCAATGGGGTTCGTCTACCGCGTGAGCCAGGAGGACGGGAATCAGTACAAGCGCTTCCGCGGCTATCATCAGCTTGATATAGACCGCCTTGTACCCCTTGCCGAGAAAACGGTTTGCGAGCAGTCCGGAAATGAGAATGCCCAGTCCCCCGAAAACGAAGCTGAAGGTCCCCAGATAGGACCCTATCATGACATTGCTCCACTCATAGCGCCTGGAAAACCAGGGGACGATCCAGCCTACTATGGCGCCATTCGTCATGGCGCCGAAGGTGGTGCCGCCTATGATCGATGCGTAGGTTTTCCAGTTATTTAAAAGGTGTCGGAAGGTTGACTTGAAATCCGCCTCGCCGCTTTTTTCCCTACGTGCCGGCTCTTTTATGGTCTTCATTGCGAGAGCGAACAGCAATCCGGGAAGTCCGACGATCACAAAGGACAACTGCCAGGGCTTTACAAACCCCAGGAGAGGAATTTCCATGGGCCCGGCGTTAAAGGCGAACTGAGAAACAAGTCCACCGCCCAAATTTGCCGCCAGTGTCCCGAACATGATGCCGCTCGAGAAGATATTTAATGGCAGTGCCCGTTTTTTCACGGGCAAAATAGTCGGCAATCAGAGAGTAGGCGCAAGGTACAAGGCATGCCTCTCCAAGACCGACCCCCATTCTTGCGAAAAACAGTCCCCAGAAGCCGTTGGCTTTTCCGCAAAGGATGGTCATGATGCACCACAGGGCGATGCCTCCGCCCAGTAGGCCCCGCCGTGAACGGGAATCCGCAAGTCTTCCCAGGGGAATGCCCATAATGGTGTACAATACTGAAAATGAAAAGCTATGGACAAGGCTGAATTGAAAATCATTGATATTCAGGTCTGCCCGAATCGGATCAACCAGATACTGGACAATAGAACGATCCACAAAAGACAATATGTATACGAGAAGCAATACCACTACAACGTACCAGGAGTATCCGGCTGACGGATATCCCGCATTTCGGGTCATGAGCGTGGCGCTTGGAGAAGGTGTTTTTTTCATGCGATTTGATACCTCATTGTAGATGTGATTATTTCTTATTCATTTGAAAATGGCTCAGCCAATTAAATTTTTTAATTGACATAATTTTTTTGCGGCTGTAAAGGTTTTTATTATACATTTGTAAAATATAAAAGCAACCTTTTTTTCTACATGGGAGATTACCAAAATGGATGAAAAGAAATATCCGGAAGGATGGATGGTTGTAGATCATGTTATCCCGGGTGTGACAACCGAGATGATCGACTGGTGGTGGGTGAATATGGAGAAGGGGTACGAACTCTGGTGTCCCGATGAGCACAAGGGGTTCAAATGGGCGACCAAGCCGCCCTTGAACGGCCACATTGGTGCGGTTCAGATCGCTTCGGAAAGTATTGATTACGGCCCTGTCATGGACCTGAGGATTGAATGGGTCGACCCCAATCTCGGAACTCAGGAGCAAAAAGATTTCTGGACTTACGAACACCTCCTTACCGCAGGAAGCACAGGAGAACAGCCCGGCACAAAACCCATGGTCATGCTTTCCCACCAATATGAAGCCATACCCGGGGGATGTAAAATGAGATCCTGTATGCATGGAATCCCGAAACCGCCCCCCGGAAGCAAGCCCCCTGAGTTTAAATTTGAGATGAAGGAACATCCCACCGGGAAGAAACCGACCGGAGGCGGCTGGCCTGCGCATAATGTTGCCGAAGTCAGTACATTTAAGAATTTTCTTCCCGCTTTATGGGGTATCTGGCAGGCTGTTACAGATCCTGAAATCAATCGCAAGGCCTCTTTAAAGATAAAAAAGGAAGGCGCTCATATTGTTTATATATAAAAGTAATGGAGGCTCTTAAATGAACGAGCTGGCGAATAATTGGATTCAAGAAATGAACATAGACATGGACGCATGCATCGGATGCAAATCATGCATGAACGCGTGTTTTGTAGATGTGATCAGGTGGGATGACGAGAATAAAAAACCGGTCGTCGCATACCCTGAGGATTGTGTCTGGTGCCTGGCATGTGAAGTTGCATGCCCTGAAGAATGTATAAACATAATTCCCAATATTCCGGCACCATTGCGGTCATCATTCTGATTGAAGAAAAGCGAAGGAGAAACATAATGGCTGATTTAGATAACATTGGAGATGTCATATCCGCGGATATTTTGATAATAGGCGGCGGGATTGGCGGTATTGCGGCAGCCATAAAAGCCAAAGAAGAAAATCCGGAAAGCGACGTGTTGATAGTTGAGAAACAGACAACCGGTTGGGCGGGAAAGGCGACAAAGATCGGTGGGTTCCTGGCTTTTCTCGGACCTCAAAACGATGCCGATAAGTTTGTCGATTTTCAGGTAAATAGCTCCGGCGCCTACCTGAACGATCAGGAGTTGCTTTATAAGTACATAACCAGTACATACGGGGCGATTCAACAATTTGTCGAGTGGGGAGACAAGCTGGCGAAAACCCCTGAAGGCAAAATGGTTTCTTTCCCTGCCCCGTTTGCCCCTGAACTGTCTTCAACCTTCATCGACATCGATTTGATGCTCCCCATGCGGTCCCGGGCAAAAAAATTGGGTACGAAAATTATCAATAAAATCCATGTGGTTGATCTTTTAAAACAGGATAACCGCGTGGTCGGAGCGGCGGGCTTTAATATCATTGACGGTCGTCCGCACATTTTCAAAGCAAAGGCGACCATACTTGCCAACGGCAGTTGTGGATATAAAGTGCGACGCTACTGGACAGCAAGTACAGGAGATGGAATTGCGGCGGCATACAGGGCCGGTGCTGAAATGAGAAATGCTGAATATGGTAACCTTTACGGGCATACGGTCTTTCAGGCAACAGACAGCGGCATGGTAGGGTCTGACTTCCTGGTGAACTCCCTTGGAGAAAATTTGTCGCAGAAATATCTCCCCGACAAAGGGCCCGCGGGAGTTTTTCTACCGGTCAAGCTTGCGATAGGTCTTGAGAAAGAGGTTGCCGAAGGCAGAGGCCCCATTTTCTTTGAACCTCCAAAAGGTGCCCCCCCACGCGGCGGACTTAAAACAGGTCTGCCTAAGCTCGGCAAATGGCATGAAAAAATGAGCGCCAAAGAAAAAGAACATGGCTTGGCTCCTGGTGAAAAGCATGAAATTGGTGTGCCCATGCATGGAGAGACATCATGTATAAAGGTTGATCATGAGATGAGAACCAGCGTTGAAGGTCTCTGGGCAATCGGAGATACAAGTTATGCCGGTTCCGCCTTGGCCGGGGCTGTGGCGTCGCCCCCCGGCGTCTGCCCCGGTTCAGGGATCATGTTTGCAGTAGTAAGTGCTGCCTGGGCTGGTGCATCAGCGGCCAAATATGCAGCTGACGCTTCAACGGGTGAGATCGATGCCGGAGAGGCAAAAAAGATCAAAGATATGATTTTTGAGCCCATGCTGGACAAAAACACTTATTCTCCTCTTGACGCAATTTCCGTTCTGGGAGACATAACGGCGCCGATGAAGTATAATCTGCGAAGGAGCAAAAACCGCCTGGAAGAAGCCCTTGGCATGATTGAGAAACTAAAGAGAAAGCTTCCATCCTTGCATGCAAAGGATCTGCACTACCTCAGCAAATGTCATGAGGCAAAAAGCATGGCGATATGTGCCGAATTGACCTTTAAGGCGGCGCTTATGAGGTCTGAAAGCCGTGGCTTCCATTTCAGGGAAGACTATCCGGAACGTGACGATAACAACTGGCTCAAATGGATAATTGCAAAGCAGGATAATGGGAAGATGAAGCTCTCGACCCTGCCGATACCGATTGACAGGTATAAAATCAAACCGAACGCCGGGGAGTAAAGAATAATATACTGGTCTTCACTAAGTGAAAGAGAGAGATAAGATAATGACATTAAAAACGGTTTACGAAAGCGCGCGGGAAACGGAAATTTATACGGAAGCGGACGTCGTGGTGGTTGGGGGGGGGCCGGCAGGCGTTACCGCGGCTATCGCGGCGGCACGGGAAGGCGCTGATACGATATTAATGGACAGGTACGGTCACCTTGGGGGCATGGCTACAGGCGGCCTGGTACTGATGATGAGTCCATCCGCCGGCCAGGGCCAAGAGTGGGTGAAAAAACTCAACCAGGTCAACGGCATTCATGATCTTTCCAAAACCAGCGAACCGGAGTGGGGACATGCCAGTATGGTGGACCCGGAATTGCTCAAGTGTATCCTGAACGATATGGCTCTCGAAGCCGGCGTCAGACTGCTTCTGCATGCCTGGGGCACAGCCGCGGTTGTAGACGGCAACACAGTAAAAGGGGTTATCTTCGAGAGCAAATCAGGTCGTCTGGCCGTCATGGGAAAGGTTATCATCGATGCCACGGGCGATGGTGATATCTATGCGTCCGCTGGTGCGGAGTTCGATGCTTCGCTGGACAAGGGCTATCGTACGTCTCAGATGGCCATGGTTTTCCGCATTGGGGGAATTGACTTCGACAAATTCGCCGAATTTCGTAAGTCGCAACGGGATGAATGGATAAAATTGAGAGAAGAAGGCTTTAAGTTGGCCGGATTTCATATGGCGCCAATACCCGCCCAGCGTCCGGATATTTTCTGGGTAAACAACTTTATATGCGGCAAGAGTTGCCTCGAATTAAAAGACCTTAACTGGGTCGAGGCTAATGTTCGTAAAGTTATGATACCCTTTTATTCTTTTTATAAAAAAGTCGTTCCCGGCTTTGAGAACAGCTATTTGTACGACAGCGCCCCACAGATCGGCACGCGGGGCAGTCGCCGCCTTATCGGCGAACACGTATTAACCGGTGAGGAGGCAAGGGCACATCAAAAGTTCGATGATACCGTAGTGATGTTCCCGCGAGGCGTACCTCTCAGCTGGCCTGATGACAAACCGCCCAGGAATGTGGAATTGCCTTACCGTTGTCTGGTTCCGGCAAAATTAGATGGCCTTCTGGCCGCCGGACGATGTTTTTCATCCGACCAGGCTGCCAATTCGATGTTCAACATCATATCGCACTGCATTCAAATGGGGCAGGCCGCCGGAACGGCTGCCGCTCTGGCTGCCAAGAGTGAGATACAACCACGGCAAGTAGACACTAAGGCGCTTCGGAAAAGCCTTATCGCACAGGGTGTGGAACTTCCAAAATAGGAAAATCGTTAGTATCCAATATCATGGAAATAGGAATTTCAGCACCTGTTCCGTATGCAAGGCAATTCCTCTTCTGGAGAGTATGTTCACTCCCATAAGCCTATTGGTCCTATCCGCCATGAGGATCGGTATTTCGATCAGCGCTTGTAGATATACGACGAAATTGTCATGTTTAAACTCCTTAAAATATCCGCACTTCTGCACTTTACTAAAAATAGGTTCAGCAATCGGGCGCAATTGTTTTTTACTTTGAAGATATTCATAAAGAGGACTGGTAGCGCTCTCATTGTCCATTATTATTTTAGAGACTTCAGGGTTCTTCGCTACAGTGGCTACATAGGATGCTATTAAATCCTTGAATAGCGCTACCGGATCATCCGATTTATGCAGTTTGGCAACTCTTCGTAATCTTTTCGTATGAATGTTTAAACCATAATCCAATACCGTTTTGTATAGTTCATACTTTGACCCGAAATAATGCGTTATTATACCATGGGTAGTCCCGGCAAGGTCTGTAATCTCTCTAAATGTAGTATGATAAAAGCCTTCCTTAGCGAATATTTTAAGTGCGGCCTTAATAACAGCTTCTTTTGTTTTTTTACTTTCTTCGCTGGATCGTTTCCCCGGTTTTCTTCTTTTTATGTTCTTATTCATTGTTTTTCTATCCTGTGTCATCGATGCTCAATTCGAGTAAATTTGTGACTATATTAAGGTGTTATATGTTTTTACCAAATTATTACTCGAAATAGAAATTATTTTCAAGGGAGTCTTCTCCCCGCTTATTCATGTGCAATGCCATGCTTCACTCCTAGCCGTTTATTGTACCAGACAATTCGTTTGCAGGCTACCCCGAATATACCCGTCTTCACCGTAGTCCAAAACGACACTCCTATCAAGCCATAGCATCCATAGGGGGTAAGGGTTTTTAGTAAAAATATTATACTTTTTAATTGACAATTATGCTTTACGACTGTATAGCATTTATATTTTACACATATATAATATAAGTTCAGTGCTCTTACAGACAATAGGCACGTCCCAATGGCTTAAAATAATACTCTAGAAGGATGAGCCATTTTCAAAACGTTTTTCCGGCACAAGCGGGATCAAGCCCAAAGCGGATCACCCTCCCGGGGCTCTGCCAAAAAGGGACGTTTTGAAATTGGCTGGGATGAATGCTTGTCGATCATGTTTTTCCCGGTGTTGCCACTAAAATGTTCGCGTGGTGGCGACTCAGTAAATTATCGCGATTAAAATATATTCGTTCTGATTAATAAGATCGGTCTGATTAAACCCTGTAAGGTTGTTCGAAATACATCAAATAATTTGACGGCATATTGGGTAGTTATAATTTGAAAGGGAGAAATAAATCATGAAAAAGTATTTATTGATGTTTTTAACGATTGTATCAGGCATTGCTTTTGTAACCAGCAATTTTAAGCCGGCATTTGCACAGGAGGATAAAGAAGAATTCATTTTGGAAGAGATTATAGTGACCTCTCAAAAACGCGAACAGAGTCTCCATGAAGTTCCTATCGCTATCACCGTCACGACTTCGGATCAGCTTGAGAGGCAACAAGTTTATAGTGCGCGCGATCTTGAGCGCACTACGCCGGCCCTTGAGTTCGGCAATTCCGGTCCGGCCGAGGCGCCTACCATACGCGGGATCGGGACAACAACCGTGGTGGGCATTGGGGAGCCGTCCGTAGGCGTGAACATAGATGGTGTTTCTCTAGGCAGCGCGGTTTTGAGCACTCTTTTTGACGTTCAGCGTGTTGAAGTACTCAGAGGGCCTCAGGGAACGCTCTACGGGGACACCTCTTCCGCGGGCCTGATTAACATTATCACAAATGCACCTGATCCTATTGGATTTGCAGCCAAAATAGGACTTGACATAACTGGTGACGATGTCCTTGGGTCCAAATACAGCCGCCGTGAATACCGAGGAATGTTGAATATCCCCGTCAGTGAAAATTCGGCTGTACGGGGAGTATTTAATTATAATGACATGGATGGGTTAAGAAAAAATAAACTCGGACCGGACCAAAGAAGCAAGGATTATGGCGCCCGTCTGCGCTATCTATATAAACCCACCGATGATTTCTCTTTAGATCTTATAGGGAATTACAGCAAAACCGAATCGGAAGGACCGGGTCTATTTACTCCTGTTACCTCTGTCACACCGATACATCAAGCTGCCTTGGCGGAATGCGGGATTACGGCATCACCGGAGAATCAGTATGTCTGTCATGATTTTGACGAGTACAATACGATAGAATACTATACCCTTTCCGCTCAATTCAACTTCAATGCATTCGGGCATGAAATTACGTCGGTAACAGGCTACACAAAACACGAAACAGGGCCCTGGAACTGGCAAATCAATGGCCTCAGTTATCCGGGGTTGTTGGAAATAAGAAGCTCCGGGCAAGTCAGTACCATCAAACGTCTCACCAGCGATCTTCGGATTGCCTCTCCAAAGGGTCAAAAGGTGGAATACATAGCCGGCTTGTGGTACAATGGAGCGGATAGAAGCCAGGATGCGTTAGCCTATTCTGAGCTTCGTCTCCCGGTTCCAATACCCGGTTTTCCACCTGTATTGAGTCATAGTAATTTGACTGAGGGTGAGGATAAAAACTACGCTGTATATGCGAATGCTGATATCCATCTTACGGATGCCTTTACAGTTTTCGCCGGTGCTCGTTTCGCACGCTATGATCTGTGGACAAGCGCAATCAATATGCAGGACCCTGTTGCTCCCGAAGATCTTCCCTTGGGATTTGTAACCACCGCCTCTCTTGAAGAAGACTATTTTTCATACCGTCTTGGCGGGCGGTACGAAATTAATGAAAACTGGATGTTTTTTTTAAATACTTCTAATGCCGTAAAGACACCCGTAGTATCGGAACCTCCCTTTACAGACCCGACTGCTCTTCCTAAAGTGATCGAAGCGGAAATTTCCACTAACTATGAAATTGGGGTAAAAGGCGGGTTTTTTAATGGAAAAATGGTTTTTGAATCCAACGTATTCTACACCATTCTTAACGATTTTCAGGGGAGTGAATGCTATCTGGACCAAGAGACTCAGGCGCTGTCTTGCACGGTGGCAAATGTTGACGACGATGTGATTTCAAAAGGGTTTGAAATATCCCTTTACGGGTACCCGATGCCGGGTTTGAGAATGAGCACCGGCTACATCTTTAATATCGCTGAATACCCGGATGGATACCCCTCGGATGACCAAGAGCCGAAAGATCTAGGTGGTGAGCAGCTTATGAATGCGCCCAAACATAAGTTTGTTATTTCTACTGAATACAGCCACTCTCTCACAGACAATCTCGATGGTTTTCTTTCAGTCGATGCGACATACAAAACCGAGCGCCGTCTTTCACTTATGTCGGATTCTTCTTCAATTTATCCGGCCCACTGGATGGTCGGAGCAAGAATCGGTATTAGAGCGCAGGACAATTGGAGTGTCACGCTTTTTGCGCGCAACCTCTTTGAAGAACCGGCGCCGGCGTCTTTATGGCCGGGCAATGACGGAAATAATTCTCAGATATTAACGCCGTCACAATTCAGGCAAGTCGGTTTAAGCCTTAATTATTCATTTTAATCCTGATGAATATTCGCAAAGGGAGGCTGATCAAATGACGAACTGGCATGATTTTGTAGACAGGGAAGGAACAACACCATCCTGGCCCTACCCTGTGGACTATGAGAAGGAGAATGAAATTGAAACGGATGTCCTGATTATCGGCGGCGGGATTGCCGGATGCTGGGCGGCCATCAGCGCCGCGAGAAAGGGGGTCAGGGTCGCATTGGTGGAGAAGGGAGATACGGTGAGAAGCGGCGCCGGGGGGCCCGGCTGCGACCACTGGGGCCAGTGTCCTGCCAACCCCCATTCCAAAGTCGATCCCGATGAATGGGCAAAAATGAGCGCCGAACATCCGGGATCCATGGCGGAAATCCCCAAAGAGACGCCGGAAATATCGTACGGAAATGGAATCGGGAGCCAGATCCAGTGCCGTGAGAGCTATGATACACTTCTTGAAATGGAGCAGATGGGGGGGCAGATCCGGGACGTTAATGACGAATATGTCGGGGCGGAAGGCAGGTACGACGATACCAAATTCATGATTTCTCCCCGCACCAGTCCGAACCATGCCAATGAGATTGTCATACGTATCTGGGGAACCGGCTTCAAACCGGCCCTTAAAAAAGAGTGCCGGCGGCTGGGAGTGCGTATTTTCGACCGCGTCATGGTGACCAGCCTGCTGACCGATGACGGCCGGCAGGGCGCCCGGGTGGTCGGCGCCACGGGATTTAACAACCGCACCGGTGAGTTCATGATTTTCAAATCGAAAGCCGCCGTACTTGCCGCCGCCGGCGACTTTTACATGTGGATGTTGAATACCGAGCATGCCGGGTGCCGGCAATTTCGCTCCCGCAATGCGACCGGCGACGGTCTGGCCATGGCCTGGAAGGCCGGCGCGGAGCTGGTCTTGATGGAAAAAACAGTGCCGCTTATGCTGGGTACGGGTTACAAGCATAACTGGTATGGCGGCGCCGGAGATGCCAGCTATGAAAACCTTCAGCTGTACGATGCCGACGGGAAAAAGCTGCCGTGGCCAACCCAGGGATGGACGGACGGCGGTGCGATTAAGCCTTCGCCTGAATTATATAAGTCCATTCGAAAAGGGATTCTCCAAGGCAAATGGGCACTCCCCTTTTACGGCGATTTCCCCGGCATGCCCGATATCGAGCGACATGTGACCTGGAATCTCATGCTGGGGCAGGAGTCGACCACCAGAATCATTACCAGCACCTATGAAAGAGCCGGATTCGATCCGAAAAAGCACCTCCTTCAGAACTACACCTTCATCGAAGGAGAAAACCACTCCCAGTGGCGCACCGCCAGAGGCGGCGGCCCTGTGGTCGACTGGAACCTGAAGACGACCCTCGACGGCCTGTATGCCGCGGGAGAGCAGTTGTTCTCCTTCGGCGATCACAGCTTCGCCGCCACTACCGGCAGGTATGCCGGCCGAAAGGCGGCCGACTTCGCCGCCGGCATAAGTGAATCCCGAATATGCAGGGAGCAGGTCGATTCGGAAAAAAAGCGTGTCTATGCGCCGGTGAAAAGAACCAGCGGGATCGAATGGAAGGAGCTGAACGCCGGAATCGCCAGGACAATGCAGTACTTCTGCAGTGAATACAAAACCGAGCGTTTGTTCAACATGGGCCTGGAAACGCTGCAGGAGATAGAAGAGGTGTTTGTGCCCCGGCTCTATGCCCTCGATCCGCACAAACTGATGCGCAGCATTGAAGATCTGAGCATGCTGTCCCATGCGCAGATGGTATGCCATGCGTCCCTTGCCCGGAAAGCGAGCAGCAGGCTTCTCAACTTTTTCAGAATCGATTACCCCGAAATCGATCCGCCGGAGTGGTCCAAGTTCGTGACCATAAAGCTCGAAAACGACCGGGTTGAAACGGGGGAACTGCCCTTGAGATACTGGGGCGATATGAAAGCCAATTACGAAGCCTACAACAGGGATTATACCGGGGTCTATAAAACCGAATAAGGAGAGTATAATGCCACGGAAAAAGATAAACGCGTTGCCGAACATCACTACTCCGAACACCCAGGTCATATTCAATCCCGAGGTATGTATCGGTTGCAATAAATGTGTCGACGTCTGTCAGGTAGACGTTTACGTACCCAATCCCGTGAAAGGCGATCCGCCCATCATTCTTCATCCCGATGAATGCTGGTACTGTGGCTGCTGCGTCATCGATTGCCCCTGCCCCGGCGCCATTAACTTCAACTGGCCGCTGCAGCAGAGAGGCTCCTGGAAAGACAAGGTTACGGGCAAGGTCTACAGGGACGATATCGTAATTCCATAGGACGCTCGGGTTCAGAAGGATTTCGAATTTGAAAGGATAATCGAGCGGGAGTACTGTAGATGGAATCGAATATCCCCGGGTTTCAGCAACTTTTCCCGCACCGCCACTCAAGGGGATGTTAAAGCCGGGGCATCTATTGAAGGATGGATTGCACTTGTCGTAGACACCGGCGTCAACCGACCGGTCATGGTATTCGATCCCGATTCGGGAGGCGCGACCGGTAGAAGGAAAATCCTGTTCTTTGAAATATGCAGGGATAAATAATATACAGGGATTGACCCCCTAAACAGATTAAAGGAGATTACCATGAACAGATTTTTACTTATGCTTTCCGTCGCGCTTCTCGCCATTATGGTGGTTGGAAGCCTGGCCATGGCCCAAGGGGCTGGGAGTTACGACCCAAAGAAACCGGACCTTCAGTTTGAAGTTCTCAGTCCGTGGGCGGATGTCGATCCGATCCCGCTCCGGGGAATTTCACCAAGGCTTACGAGTTTCGATGGAAAGAAAATCGGATTGTACGTCAATACCAAACGGGCGGCCACGCCGATTGCCAATGCGATCGATAAGGAGCTGAAGGATATTTTCCCCGATATCGACACGATCATATTCCATTCCAACCTGCCGAACGTCAACGAAATCGAGACGGAGAACAAGGAAAAATTTATTGCCTGGGCCAAAAGCGTCGATGCGGTCATCGCCATCGTCGGCGATTGAGGCTCCTGTACCAAGTTCCTCGTTTACAACGCAATAGCAATCGAGAATCTTGGCAAGCCGGTCGTGCTACTGGCTAATGAAGGTTTTGTCAATGACGCCCATTCGGCGGCATCGAGCAAGGGAGTACCCGGAATCAGGATCGTGGGAGAATCAGTAGCCTGTGAATCCACTGTCATACCCGAGATAGAAGCGGGTATAGCGGCCGCCATGGACGATGTCTTTGAAGCGCTGACCAGTCCGCTGAGCCCAGAAGAAAAATCCCCGGGACAGCAAACGGGAAAGACCCCGAGGATTGCGTTTAAAGGATCCCTTCAGGAAGTGAACCGGTTCTTCTACCGCAAGGGGTGGGGCGACGGGCTGCCCATCATTCCGCCGACGGAGGAAGCCGTGGCGGAGATGTTGAAGGGGACGGATTTCCCCCCCGACCATGTTGTGGCAAAGATAATTCCTAGAAAAGGAAAGGCCACCATCGAAAAGATTGCAGTCAACGCGGTGATGGCAGGTGCGCTTCCCACCCATATGCCTGTTTTGATAGCAACCGTGGAAGCCTTTGCGGATCCTAAGGCCAGGTTTGATACATTTGAGGTGAGTACGGGTTCGTGGGCGCCTTCTCTTACCATCAACGGCCCCATTAGAAGAGATATTCACCTCAACTGCAGTTCCGGCTCGCTGAGTCCCGGGGACATCGCCAATTCGGCCATCGGCCGCGCCGTCGGACTGATCGTTAAGAACATCGGCGGCGCAAGAAAGGCCATCGAGGATATGGGGGTCATCGGCAATCCCGGCAAATACAGCCTTGTGATCGGTGAGGATGAAGAGGCAAGCCCCTGGGAACCCCTCAGTGTTGAGCGGGGTTTTAAAAAAGAAGACAACACCGTCACCGTGTTTTTTCCCAACACCTTTATTCAGTCCGTTCCGGGCGGGACGGATGCAAAAGGGATTCTGAGTACACTTGCAGCCATGGGCACCGCCAGCATGTCAAGCGTCATTCTCATTCCTTCCTGGGCAAAGGTTCTGGCCGGAGAGGGATACTCGAAGCAGGACGTCAAGGATTATATAGCGAAACACAGTAAGCCTGTTGTAATGCCCGGCTTTGAAGAGATGGCGAGTTCTGATAGAATAGATACCGACAACCTCATGATTCTTGTGGCCGGCGGGCCGGGTTCATTCATAGGTCTACTGAAGAGTGTCGGACCCAGATTTTTCAATAATGCCCTTGTCACCAAGACAATCAGGCTGCCGAAAAACTGGGATAAGCTGGTTGCAAAATACGGTATTTTTAAACCAATTTACGAGCGGTATTAGAATTAAACGGGGATAACTATGAAATCCAACTGGAACGATCTGTCGGCTGAAGAAAAACGAGAGAAAAGATTCGCACGGTGGCTTTCGGCCGAGGGTAGAACATTCAATGGCCCGGAGGCTGAACAGAAATATAAAGACATCGTTACAAGAATGATCAAAGTGATCAAACTTGAGGAGCCGGACCGGGTCCCCGTTATGCTTCCGACCGGTACGGTACCGTTATACATGGCCGGATTGACATACAAGGAAGCGATGTATGACAGTGAAAAAGTATGTAAGGCGTATACGGAGGCCTTCCATATTTTCAAAGGCGATGATTTTGCCGCTCCGATGATTCGTTCGGCAAAAGCCCAGGAAATAATAAAGACCAAAATATCGAAATATCCCGGGCATGGTCTTCGTGATGACGGTCACGGCTTTCAGTTCGTCGAGGGCGAATATATGAAGGCGGATGAGTACGATATGTTTATCAATGATATGTCGGACTTCATCCTGCGGTATTATCTGCCCAGAACATTAGGCGCCCTTGAACCCTTTGGCGATTTCCCGCCGCTACCCCATTCACTTGGATTCCCCGGCATATTTCTCGGCCCCATGGCCAATCCGGAAGTCCGGAAAATGTTACTGGCAATGATCGAATATGGAAAAGAGACTGCCAGATTTCAGATGCCGCTCACGAAGTTCAGACAGATGGCGATGGCTGAAGGATATCCGTCACTGATGGGCGCCTATGCACATGCGCCCTTTGATCTCATGGGCGATACCCTGAGGGGCACCCACGGCATTATAATGGACATGTATCGGCAACCCGACAAACTCAAACAGGCCATGGAAAAACTGGTCCCCCTGAATATTGAAATTGCGGTTGGGGCGGCAAACAGGACCGGATGTCCCATCG
The DNA here is from genome assembly GCA_963677545.2 of Desulfobacterales bacterium. Classification (GTDB taxonomy): domain Bacteria; phylum Desulfobacterota; class Desulfobacteria; order Desulfobacterales; family JAFDDL01; genus JBECKW01. Next base: position 14,629 of record CAXXKH010000042.1, read on the forward strand.
CCGTGTTCCCCCTTCACAAAGGCGATGATACAATGATGTCCACGGAACAGTATAAGGAGTTTTACTGGCCGACATTCCGGAAGGTAATCATGGGGCTCATCAATGAAGGCGTCGTGCCGCTGCTGTTCGCCGAGGGCAGGTACAACGACCGGCTTGAAATCATAAGAGATTTGCCTAGAGCCGGGGCCATATGGTACTTCGACCGGACGGATATGGTAGGGGCAAAAGAGATCCTCGGTGATACGGCTTGCCTCATGGGAAACGTACCGACGGCGCTTCTATGCACAGGGACGCCTCAGGATGTGAAGGAATACTGCCGTAAGCTCATCGAGGTGGTTGGAAAGGGAGGGGGGTATATTCTTGCCGGAGGCGCATCGCTGGAAAAGGCCCCCCCTGACAACATCCACGCAATGAGCGATGCGGCTTTCGAATATGGTGTATACACGAAATAAGAGTAGAAGCTGTCCATGAATATCGCGAATATTTTTGATTCCACAGAGACTTGATGATTCTGGTGGCGTCTTTGTTTGTTCGAAATCAGCCAAAAAGTTCCATTGAGCAAATAGAGCTCTATTCGAATTTTCGTAGAGATTTTATATAAGGATGGGTCCACAGCAATAAACGGGGGACGATCTACTACTATGTGGAGCGCGGTTTTGCATCCACCGATTTCTATGCGGAAAAGGTAAAAGAGCTGTTCGACAGGTATGCCGAGCTCACACGATATTATCATGATAAATTTGAAATGATCTTTACTTCTACCTCATAACTTCCCTTGCCGTATCCATAAAAGCCTGCAAAGGCTGGGAAATCCACTTATCCTTGTGCCAGATCATTAATACCCCTGTTTCCAATGTCTCTTCCGGCCATTGTAAAATCACCATCTCTTTTTGTACGAGTTCTTTTTTTACAGCTAAAAGAGGGATCATTGCTATCCCCAACCCATTCAGAATACATTGTTTGATGGCCTCGAGACTGTTGAGCTCTAAAAATGTCACAGGGGAGACTTTTTCCTCTGTTAAAATTCTTTCAAATATCAACTTATAGCTGCAATCGTGTTTTGGTAAGAGGATCGGATGGGTTGCCAGGTTATGGATGTTCAAATTGCATTGTCCGGCCAAAGGGTGATCCGGATACGATACAACAACCAGGGGTTCGGTCCTTATGAGTTCATTTTTTAATTCGGCGAAAGGGATCGAGTCTGTTAAAAGGAATGCCACATCAATTATTCCGCTCCTGAGCTCGTTCAGTAATACGTCATAAGCGCAGGCGCCGATGTCAAAACCTACTTTCGGAAAGACGGCCTGAAATTTACTTAACACAGATGGAAAGAGGTAGGTTACTATGCTTTGCGGCATACGGATCGATATCGACCCGTGAGGCTCTTTTCGGCCGGACATTTTGGCCCGTGTTTCTTCCTCGATATGTAGCATTTTTTGAGAATACTGCAATAACATATGCCCTGCTTCAGTAAGGTGTATTCGCTTGCCTAACCTGTCAAACAACGGCAGTCCGAATTCTTCTTCAAGAAGTCTGATTTGGGATGAGACGGTTGACTGCGCATAGTGAAGGGTTTCAGCTGCACGGTTAAAACTCGATAATCGTGCCACCGTTTGAAATGTTTTTAATTGACGTAGTTCCATTTGCCCGGCTTTGTTCGATTTTTTCGATTGTTACTATCTAAATATACCGTTTGATTAAAATATTCGATTGGATATTGTTATTTTAAAAATGTCGTCCTGTCAATTCGCTTTGTGTGAGGGATGTTATTGAATGGTATTTCTTGTCAAAAAGGAGAAACACAATGCCGACAAAGTGTGAAACAGCTACAAGACTTTTTACAGAAGGGTTCCATTGCTCCCAGGCCATACTTGAAGCATTTTCAGATGATTATGGGCTCGACCCGATTCTTGCCCGAAAATTAGCCAACCCGATGGCCGGCGGTTCCGGAATCGGCGGTGAATGCGGCGCAGTAACAGGCGCTTTAATGGTTATTGGCATGGAATATGGTATGACGGATTCAAACGATTTTGAGGCGTTTGAAACAACTTTTAAAAAAGTCAGCGCCTTTGTTAATAGATTCAAAGCAAGACATGGCGATCTTGATTGTCATAAGCTTATTGGCCTTAATGTTTTCAGCGAAGAAGGTTTCAAAGAATTCCAGATGAAGAATATTAAGCTGACGCAGTGTAAAAAGTATGTTAGAGATGCCGCATGTATAGTAGAAGAAATCATCAATCAGGACCGTGACAAAGAACAATAGGGAGACATTGGGCTTAACCCCGGCTTAAGACTTTTTAACTGAGGCTTTTCCTTGATATCGGCATCCTTCGATAAAAAATCCCGCTTTTTCCAATTGATAACCTCAATCATTAATCCATTTGACCGCCTGGCTGAGGTTCGGGTACGGGGTTACAATTAACAAGTGGTAAGATTGGTCATCTAACTGTTTAATACACCTTTTATACTCATACCAAGGGCCTGAAGATTAAATGGTTTTTTGACATAAGGGCCTGCACCCAGTTTCTGTGTGGCCACCACATCCTCGGTTTCAGAGTACCCGCTGCCAATAACCGCTTTCTGCCCGGGATTAATCTTTGCTATCTGCTCATAGGTTTCCCTACCGCTCATGCCGGGAGCCATGATCATGTCCAGCAACACCAGGTCCACCCTGTTATCCTTCAGATATTCTATGGCTTCCTCTCCACCCGAAACGGCTACATGCCTGTACCCCAGAGATTCAAGAATTTTGCAGGATATATCTCTCTGACTTTTGACGTCATCCACCACAAGGATTAACTCGCCATTCCCCTTTAACTCATCCAGCGAAAAAAATGGTGTTTTCCTTACCGGCTCCTTCCTGGTTATGGGAAAATACAATTCAAATCTGGTGCCGTTTTTATCGCTCTTCACATCAATATATCCTGAGTGATCCTGCATTGTATTCCATACAACAGTCAAGCCCAACCCTGTGCCGCTCTTACCCATTACCTTTTTTGTAAAAAACGGTTCGAATATCCTGTCGAGATTTTCAGAGGCTATTCCGGGACCGTCATCAACTACCATTAAGACCACATATTCTCCTGTTTTAACATCCTCATATTTACTGATAGGAACATCAATATATCTGTTGCTTGTAGATATAGTGACACTACCTCCATCTTCAATAGCCTCTGAGGCGTTTGATACAAGGTTCATGATCACCTTTTTAATATGAATAAGTGAGCCTGAAATATTAAAAAGATCACTTTCAAGATTTGTTTGAAATTCAACCAGGGGATTGTAAGCCTTAAGACTGTTGAATTCAGGTGAACTCATATATTCCCTGATTATCTTGTTCAGGTTTAATGGTTCCTTTACAGTGGCTGCCCCGCGGGCTATTGTAAGCAAGTCCTGCACGATAGCTACGGCTTTATTTCCGGACTCCTGTATGGTTTCGATCGGTTTTCTCAGAGCGCTGTCTTCGGGTAGATCGAGGAGAAGCAGTTCAGGGTAGCTGACTATCCCGGACAATACATTATTAAGATCATGTGCGACACCGCCTGCAAGGAGCCCCAGAGATTCCATCTTTTTTGAACGTGCAAGCTTTTCCTCACTCTCCCTTATTTTTTTCAGGGCAATTTTCCACTCGGTTATATCCTGATTGACACCATAGGACCTTATGGAGATTCCCTCGCTGTTCTTTACCCTGGTGACTTGGTTTATTACATAGCCTGTTGTTCCATCAGCATACAACATCCTGTGCTCAATTTTTCCATGCGAGGAGGCGTCGTTTTTCATGGCCTCTTTCTTAATTTCATCAAGGATTTGAATATCATCGGGATGCACAAAGCGTCGTTTATACTCTTCAAGGGACATTTTATATCCGCCCATTTCCTCAGCATTGGTATGATATAATTTGTAAAACTGATCATTAAAGGTAAACTGTTGGGTCTTAATGTCCAATTCCCATGGTCCCAGATGTGCAAGTTCAACAGCAGTGGAAAGCTGGGCCTGTAGCCTTTCCTTTTCCATTTCAGCGCTCTTGCGCCTTATGGCGCTTGTAAGTGTCTCCCCTATAATACGCAGAATTACTCTTTCATCTTTGGACCATGTCTTTTTACCGCAGATCTTGTCAAACCCGATAAATCCGATCATATTTTCACCGGGATCTATTACAAAGGATATCGATGATTTGATATCAAGGCGTGAAAAATGTTCTTTTTCTTTCCGTGCCTCAGGCGGAAGGGCCTCTATGTCCGGTATGTGGACAATCTCCTCTGCTCTGATCTTTTGAGAAAACCATGACATATCCTCCGAACTCTCTATTCTTTTTATCGGACCTATGAGTGTGATATTTTCATTCTTGCGCCATTCGTAGACACCTGTGATTATCTCGTTTTTTGGATTAAAGAGAAAAAGATAGGCATGATCAACATCTGTTTTCTCCCCAACCGACGCAAGCGCCTCATTTATATACTCGTCTACCTCATGGTATTCAATGCCCACAATCCTTGATGATATCTCGCTGGCAAGGCGGTCCAGTTCTGAATGCCGCTTAATGCTTGCCTCAATCTTTTTACGTTCTGTTATATCAAATACCAGTGAAAGAATAACTTCGCGCCCTTCCAGTATTATCTTGCTGAGCATTATCTCACTGTCATACAATGAGCCGTCTTTTCTCTGGGTAGATGCCTCAAAGTTAAATGACGCTCCCGGTTCAATGCTTTTCCATAACCCTGTAATATCAGCGTTTGGGTCCAGTGAAGGTCCAGCTGTCTCCATTACTGTTAAACTCATAAGTTCTTCACGTGAATACCCCTTTGCCCTGCAGGTCTCTTCGTTCACGATAAGGTGTCTTCCGTCAAGATCATGAACAGCCACACAGCACGGAAGGTTTTCCAGCACTGTTCTGAATCGCTCCTCGCTTTCCATTAACGCCTTCTCTGTCTTTTTTCTGTTTGCTATCTCATTTTCCATCTGTTCTTTTGCCACATTCAGTTCAAAGGTCCGGGTTTTTAGGTTGTTAATGGATGCCGCCATAGAGGCATACATCCTTGCCAGACATATAATGAGGATTGTAGTAAACGCTCCATACACTGACAGTTTAGACATCCAGGATGACAGGGCAGTAGTATACACCTCAAGGTTAAAATTAAATTGAAGCCTTTGTGTATAAAAGAGTATACCGGTTATAAACAGTATGACAATATTTATACTAGTGAGAATGATGCCCGGTTTGATACCAAAAAATATCGTAACAAGTATGCTGCAAAAGATAAAATATGAAATTCCGGAGGCAATAATTCCCCATTTAAGGATTGAGGTCACAGCGATAATCAGTGAGGCGCCTGTTACAACCCATGCCTTAATTTGAAAGGGCATTTTTGATCGAAAAATGGCGGCTGTAATACATAAAACATAGACAGAAGAGTGTATTGACAGAATCAGGACACCCACGACATTTAAATAACGAAGAAATGAAATAAGAAGAAGCGGGGCCCCTAGCAATGTGATACAAAGAAGCATGGTATCAGCAAGTCCATTCCTGATATCCTGAATATTCTCATGATCCATGTCTGATTTTCTCCTCTGTCATTGCTGTCGTCGATAGAAAATTGTTTTCTTTAGTCTAATTTATACTTAATTTACAATAGGTTGTCAAGCTATAACTGGCATTTCCTCTCTCCCGGATACCATCCGCCGCCCCTCATATTCAACCCCGAGGAAGCCCGCGCGCTGGATAAAATCAAAGTCGTTATGGGCGATCCGGAGAAGGAGCATCTCAATACCCTGTCCGACCATATCAAGGTGCTGAAAACGTCGCCCCGGGCCTGTGAATGGTTCCCCAACGATCTCCTGTTCAGCACGACTTTTCCTGTTTTCACTCATTGTTAAGTGTGGTAGTATACGTTTTGAAGCCAATGGGACATCGGTTTCGACGAGCACTATCTTGAAAAGCTTGGCAGGATGGAGTGGATAAGCCTTTCTATTTCGGCCGTTGTCTGCTGGCGGACAGCTACGACTCTATCCGTATAGATGCTCTTTAAAACCCGTTTCGGATATGCAGACGGGAACAATCCTGCAATTCAACATCTTCAAACGAGGAGAAATTTATGTTTAAACAATGTCGTCCTCACAAAGTTACGATGATCACCGCCACTTTTTTGTTGATTCTTATCGGATTTTCAGTTCGATCCACACCGGCTCAGGAGTGTGATAGAGACTGCCTGAAAGGAATGATTACACAATATATTGATGCCCTTGTAGCCCATGACCCACCCAGGCTGCCCCTGGCCGACAATGTTCGTTTCACAGAGGATTCAAAGGCCCTGAAACTTGGCGAGGGGCTCTGGCAAACCGTGACGGCAAAGGGCTCGTTCCGACAGGACTACCTGGATACGGAAAAGCAGGTTGCAGCCGCGCATGTGGCGGTTCGCGAAGGTAAAAACCAGGCGCTCTGTTCTGTGCTGCTTTATGTAAAGGATATGAAGATCTCCGGAGTTGAGACGCTTGTACAGCACATTACTCCGGAGTCGCGTTTTCAGCCAACTCAACTGACAGCGCCGATCAGGGGGATGAATGATCCTGTACCGGCGGATAAAAAACAGTCCCGCGAGTCTCTGATCAAGACCGCCCTGACATATGCGGAAGGCCTGCGCATCGGTAGTTTTACGGACGCAGGAACGCCTTTTGCCCCGGAAACCTATCGTGTTGAAAATGGCGCGATAACAGCCGGTATTGGATGCGGAAGGGCGCCCTGCGGCTTATACGAACAGTACATCACCCTGCACCCAAGCATCATTGCAAGCGTTGCTGCCGTAGATGAAGAAAAGGGCATCGTATTGCTGTGGATGAATTTCGGCCACGCCGGTTCGACTTATGGCGAAGGCAACTCGCTGGTGACCTTTGAGGCCTTTAAAATCTGGAGCGACGAAATTCATTCAATCAATGCCTTTTTCCGCGCCCTGCCCCTATCGACCGCACGCTTCTGGCCGACATCCGATCCCGTTCCCAGATAGGGGATTTGCTCTGCAAATAATACCTGCTATTCCTGAAACAACAGAGGAGCCAACTCGCGAAGACTTCTGCGCCAGGACAGGAACTCGTGGGCAGTATTCGGTGAGACGTAAAATACGCTGTTGACGCCGGCCTGTCTTAGCGCCTCCGCATTGACTTTCGGATCGCCGCCGAAGGGGCTTCGGCCCCCGCCCCTGTTTCCTACGAGTTCCCGGCTGCCGAAACTGATGAAGACCAGTTTCACTTTCTCTTTAAAACCGGGTGTCGAGTTGACATCCTCCATCGATATACTCCCGCCGCTGAAAAGGCCTATGTGGGAAAAGATATCCAGTTTGGCCAGTGTGATGGACTTGGTTTCAATTCCACCCATGGAAAGACCTGCCATGGCACGATTGGGTTGATCCGGAAGCGTTCGGAAATTGGCATCTATGTAAGGGATCAGTTCGTCGACCAGGACTGTCTGAAACGGTTCAATTTTGAAATTTCCGAGTCCGCCGATACGCACGTCGTTGGTCATACCGTAGGTCATGACGATAAGGAACGGTTTGGTCTTACCTTCGGCGATCAGGTTGTCCATGATCAGATTGGCATGTCCCTGGTTGCTCCAGGCGGTCTCATCCTCGCCCCAGCCATGCTGCAGGTACAACACCGGATATCGTTTGGTCGGGTTCTTGTTGTATCCGGGGGGTGTATATACGAAGGCGCGACGTGAAGTACCAGTGCTCTTCGACGGGAAGAGAATCTGCTGCACCCGGCCGTGCGGGACATCTTTGAGGGCATAGAAATCTTGATCATGGGCGGGTATTTCGATGCCGCTCTCCCAACGGATGGAGCCGTAGAAATTCAAGGTACCGGGATCGTTGAATGTTCCCCCGTCGACTGTAAGGCGGTAATAGTGAAAACCTTCATCCAGCGGGCCCGCCGTGGTCCCTGTCCAGGCGCCATCCTTGTCTTTCGTGAGCGTGGTTCCTCCGCTTCCGCCCAGTCCCAGACTCACGCTGACGCTTTGTGCCTGGGGCGCGTCGATGCGGAATCGCGCGTAGCCCTGGGAGTTGACCTGCGGGTACTCCTGACCGGGTTGATTCAGGGTCGAGGGCTTCCAGTCATTCGCAACCGTAGTCTGGCTATCTTCCGCCACACAGAGTGAACCTGAAAAAGTCAGTAACAATACAAGAGCAGTCAAATACCGTTTCATAGTTTTTCCCCTTTTGTGATTTAAAATGCGGTTTAAATAAAAAAAGAGTGTCAAGTCTTGAATTTTGCATGTTTGAATTGGAAATTCTCAAGACCTGGCACTGTTATATCAACTAGTAGCGCGGGCCATAATGAGGTAAGGGTAAACCAACCTCCAAGGCTCCTATATCCGGGGCTTCTCCTGTAAAGTCATCATTCACATTGGGGAGAATGCATGCGGCATCAACTGCTGCCGAATCCGGTTTTATTCGAAAATCCATGTCGTCGGCGTTGAAAATTTTTGTAATCTCATCCGGATAAACAGGCGGATGCACACGCTCAAAGATATCATAATCTACGAGTATGCTGTGCTCATCCTGGCCTGTGGCCCGGCTGTATTCTGCGAGGGTCTTATATTGGCGCTCTTCTCTGGGATTTTTATAGTCTGTCAGTATATCGAATGAAGGAGAGTTCCACCCAAAGGAATACTCCGCGTCCGGATCAGGGCGGAAACCGTTGTAATCGGATGATGTGTAATTTGTAAATGTATCAGCAGAGAAAACAGGTACTTCAGATATCCAGTCGAGGATGAGATTATTTCTGAAATGATAGTTTGAACCTGCTCCGATATTAGCGCTCGTAATGGATGTATTGTGGTAATATAGAGAACCTGACGGGTTATTTGCATGTTTTATAAACCCCATGTTCGAGCCATGGTATATAATATTACGTATAAAATATGCCGGCCCGCCGTAAAGAGTTTGTGAGCTTAAGGCCTGGGCTGCTCCGTCTATGCAATAGTTGCGCAGGACACGAATATTATACATGGTCCCGTCTGCCTCTATGGCGTTGTCGTGAACGTTTTGAATGAAATTGTTATAAAAGTCATTTGCCCTGAACATCCTGTCTTCTTTCAGCACGTCTTCAACCGGGTAGACATCCGGGTGGCCGTAAGCGAGATAGCCTTCAGGGACGCCATATGTGGCATGACATATTCCATTATGGAAATGCGCGACGTAATTGTGACATATAACATGACCTGCCCCGGCCAGTTTGACGGCATATTCGGACAGACATTTTTCATAGGGAAAAAGCAGTACAGGCGTCCTTTCGCTCTTGAGAAACCATGAATGTATTTTACTTTGATCATGCCTGCCGATAAATTTGTTATCAGCGATGTAGAAGTTCTTCGATCCCGACCACTCGGAATGAATTCCTTTATCGACATTCTCAATCCGGCATCTCTTTACCGTTAACCCTTTGCAGCCGGTTATCCTTTTTTGGCCGGCCCAGAATGCCACATCCGTATTCCGGATGGTCAGCCCTTCAAAGTAATGGTAATCCGCGGCCATGACATTGAAAAGGTTGAAGTTGCCGTTTCCGTCGAAAACAACCCTCTCGCCGTCCGCCGCCTTTATCACAATAGGCTTTTCGGGGGTTCCTTTTTGGGTCAGGAAATAGGTCCCGGAGAATTTAGCGCCCTGTCCTTGTCCCCAGATGTCCGCCCCATAAAAAGTCCAGTCCTCTTTGTAAACTCCCTCATGAATCAGTATGGTATCTCCGGGCTGGACCCGAGGGGGGTGAACATTCCACCAGTCTGCCGTACACCCACCACCCGCATAATAGGCCTGCATCAGGTTGACAAAGTTAGGTACCTCTTTGGGGCCGGTATAATCCCAGGGATAGACGTGGTAAACGTTGCCGCCCTTGAATGGTTTTGGTTCAGGACGAGTGCGCACGGCTACAATTTTCTGGTTCTGTGAAGATTCACCTTTGGCCTCACCGTGGACACCATCCGGATCAGACATTAGGAACTTGCACTCATACTCAGTGTCAGGTTGCAGATCCATTATACTTCCGGCAAAGAGGTTTGGGGTTACATAATCGATCCAGTTGACTGAAAAAGAATCAATACATTCTTCATTCTGGATTCTTAAAAGAGGCAGGGCCTCTTCCCAGGAATCCCCCCCCTTTTTTCGGTACCACACTTCAACCGTGGCGTTATGGTTGGTATCCCCTTCGATATACCATTCAAACCCGAGGCATATGAGCGTCGGAGGTTCAATGACGAATTTTACCGGTTTTGCCGCGTTCCAATCTTTCTGATTTTCCCCATGCTTTTCCTGGCGGTTCCCGGTAGATACTGAGCTGTCGCCACAGCCTGACAGGCCGGCATGTAATAGAAAAACAAGGGAAAGCATTAAAATAAAATACCCTTTGATTCTCATACATTTCCTCCCTATTTGAACGCCTCTATCATTGATCACCTGGGCAATACTTTGATTTCCATAGTAGTTTTGCTTTGAGCCCCCTCTGTATCCGTAAAGGTCATTGAAATTGAATAGACTCCGGGATTTTCATAGACGTGATTAACCATAGGACCGCCAATTGTTATAGGCGTGCCATCTCCCCAATCCCATGCAGTGCCTGCCCAATCAGGCAATGCCGGATGATGATAAGAGGTCTTGTCATCGTTAAAAAAGTACGAATCGTTCCAAACCAGGACAAGATCTCCCACCCTTACATTATCCGACAATATTTCGATTCTAACTTCAGGCGGTCTGTTTGGACGTGTTTTGCTGATGTTATCGTACTCAAGGAATCCCTCCGGTGTACGGTCGATGTTTTCCAGGATATCTATGTGTGCCCTATAGGCACGTCTCGCTTGATCAAGAGAAACCTTTTCCGGTGTATCAAGAATGGAATGATAGTAGAGAGGAATAGTTGCCACGTTAACCCAGGGCCTTGTTGACGGTGCAATTCCCCACTGGGGTCCGGATCCGATAGAATTAAAACGATTCTGAGTGCAAACAAATCCATACTTATCCATAGTGAATGCTGCGAGCCTGGAAAAAGTATAGTTGTTCGAAATGATATAGAATTCGTTGGTCTTGTCAGTTGGTACAATTTTCCCTTCGGTTTCATCGAATACATACCTTATGCCGCCAATGGCGTGGTCCACGTCCCACACTATTGCCTTTTCCAATTGGGCTTTATGTGCCTCGGCAAATTGATAATGGCCTGTATTGTTGTCAAAATCATGCCCAAAACACCAGGCGAAGATCATATCGCGATTTCTTGATGCCTTCGGTTTATGAGCAAAATATTTTGCCCACGCTATCATTAAGGCTACGCTGCCATTATTATCCACGGCACCGGTAAACATTCCGGTATCATAGTGTGTACCTACTAAAATAACCTCATCCATACTGCCGTTTCCTGGCAATTCAAAGACAACATTATGGGCGTTAAATCTTTTTTGTGGCACCGTGAGCATCATCTTGACATTGGGAGGTGTAGCAGACGTTGCCAGGTCCCTCAGATAATCCCCCACACTCTTGCCAACAGAGAAAACCGGGATTGGGAATATGTCGGGCGGCATTGTCGGATCACCTTTTTGGAATTGCGGACTGTCCACCTGCAGGCCGGCTCGAATCACACCGATAGCCCCTTTATCTTTTGCGGCAATAACTGCATTATTTGCTCTGCCGGTAGGAGTGTAGCCCCGCATCATTTTCTCGTCTATCAGAACGATTTTGCCGTTAACATCAACAATTTCAAAATTAGAAGCAGATCCGTCGCCGACATATGCGAGCTTACCTTTAATGCCTCCTTCCGGAGTCCCGACAGTCCATTGCAATGGAAAGCAAGTCAGCGTCTTGCTATCATGACCGTCAATTTCGACTATCAGCTCAAATTTTTCGGGATAGGGGCTATTCGCCGTAATCGCTTCCAATTTGGCGTGCACACCATATTCGCGAAGCCTTTTTAGTATATAATTGGCAGCCTGATCTGCTTTCGGCTGTGTCTGTATCCCGGAATGAATGCCATAGCCGGCGATGTCGCAAAGATCATGGAGCATCTCCATTACTTCTTCCGCAGGTTCCACATGTTCATAATGCTTCTCCTGATGCTTCCCGGCGGGTACTGTGCCATCGTCACAGCCGGATAGGATTACATGTAAAAGAAAAACAAATGAAAGTACTATGAAAAAACTCCACTTTCTTTTCATATGTTACCTCCTGTTTGAATCAGCAGGTTTTGGGTTGATGCAATTAAACCGGAACGCTGTCAGGTTATTATTCCTGACAATAGGTTCCCGTTTTCATTTACTCCATGCTCATGGTTATTCATATCTTAATGTCACGATAAATTTGCCGCTGTCTTTTCCCGGAATGACCTTAATACCCAGTTTTCCGAGCACTTCTGTTCCTGTTCCCAGGTCGGAAAGCGTATCTGTTATTGTGGCCTGATTATCTGAGCCTATCACATGATCTTTAGTCAGTTCTCCTCTCCACATTACAGGACCGAACGTATGTCTGAATATGTATTCGCCCGGTACAATATTCTCAAAAACATATTCATTTTTCCCTTCAACGATCATTTTTCTCTCAACCATTTCTCCGCCCATGAGAAGCTCGATCTCCGCCCCCCTCCCCATGGTCCGTTCCGTTCTCTCCCGGTAGTAATCCGTTCCGCTGTCAAATGCCTCGACCTTGAAGTAATACGCTTCGTCCCTGTTGAGGCTGTGAATGGTCAGCGTATACCCGTCGTAAACCATGTAGTTGTTGTAGAGTTTCTCAGGTTCAATACCATATCGAACAACATATCCGTCAGCGCCTTCAACAGGTTGCCAGGTAAGGGTCACGTCGCGCGGATCTTCCGGGTCGCGGACAACCATTACATCCTTTACCTCTGAGAATATGGCAATATCCGGATTCCCGAATATACGAAAATCCTTTACTGCAAATTTTCCTTCATCATGGGTAAAGACATTGGTTAATTTTGCATACCGGGCTCTTACCGGTTCCGTAAGCTCCGTGTAATCATGCCTGAGATCCTTCGGATTATTACTTTTGTCAATGAGCATGGACCAGTTTTTATTGTCCATTGAAACCTGGACGGTATATGATTGATAGCGGCTGAGACTTTTACCGACCAACCGAAAGCCAACACCCGTGCCTTCCACCTTTGCATCATGCTGGTCGAAATTGACCTGCAGAGCATGGATGTCGCATTCTCTTCCCAGATCCACCGTCAGATATTCCCCGGGATCGCCTGTTGTCGCGGACCAGTGGGTCATGAAATTTTCATCCACGGCTTTTTCAGGCCCGTATCCCTCAAGGGAGGATGACACCTCTACCTTTTTTTGATGGGACAAAAGCATCCAGCCGGTGAAGTTATTGTCAACAGCGTTTTTCCTGATGCCGGGATAGTATTGCGGATAATCTCCAAAGGCCGTATTGGCGTGCATGACACCGTCGGCATCTACAGCGGTCGGGAATAGGACAATCTCACCGCCGCCTCTTCCGCCATAGAACGATGGGATCATGCAGATGGTCCACAGCTGTCCGTTTTTGTCATGAAAAGTGCTGCCGTGACCCGCACCGGGGGCAAATCCCGTTGTCTTGAACGTCAGGGGATTATGGGGGGAGTATGTAAAGGGCCCCAGGGGGCCGTCCCCACATAGACGCCGTGGGAGTAGGTTAAGAATTCGAGGCCGATGGCGGCATACTGCAGATAGTATTTCCCGTTGTGTTTCGTCACCCACGGGCCCTCAATCCATGGGGACTCTTCGGGGAAATACGGCCGATGGGTAAAAAAGGGGAAAATCACGTCTTCACTTCGTCTTCTTTCAAAACCATGGGATTCATAGTCGCCGAAAAACAGAGTGACAGGCGCTCCTTTTTCCTTGAATCCGTTGTCCGGATCCAGTTCGACGGCCTGAAACGGCAGAATCTGTGACCATCCCCAGTACATGTAACAGCGGCCGTCATCGTCTATGAACATGTCGGCATCCCCGTAATCCCGTTGATATTCACCGACTTTTTTCCAGCTCCCGTTCTTTGGATCGTTGCTGGCAAACACATCATGCTGGCCTTTATCTCCGGAGAAAATCAGCCGTTCCCCGTCACTGACCACCGACGGACAGCCCCACGGCAGATCAGGCGCATCGACATAGGTCCAGTCCCTGAGGTTATCGGAATACCAGTACCCCCTTCCGCCGGTGATAAACAGGTAGTAATCGTCCCGGTGAAGCACGACGACCGGTTCTCCGGCCCTTCGTGCCCTTTCCGACCCGACAGCCACATCGAGGGGATTGCAGAAGGTCAGTGGTTTGTCCGTTATCCGGACGATGAAGTTCTCCGATTTTTCGGCCCTGGCGGATGTTTCGGCATTTTCCGAGCTGTCCGAAGCGCACGAAAATGAGACGGCGGCTACGAAAAAAACGACTGCTATCCGAAATACTGCCTTGAATACAACACTCTTCATAACGATATCTCTCCACATGATTGATTATTGTTATCGCCACTTATCGATCGAAACGGTGACCGGTCCGTACATATGCCACGCCTGCATCATGGGACTGGCATTCCCGCCCGCCACTACGATATCGACCGTGCCGGGTCTGAATACGCGGTGTTCGGCACTGTCCGGCTCGCCGGCGGTATCCGGCGCATCCCTGAAATAGTGCGAGGTGCGTAATTCTCCCAGCGGTTTTGTCGCATGCGCCACCAGGTAGTCTGCTGCGGCCTGTTTCGTATACCCCTGGTCCTTCAAAATCTCCGCACGCTTGGGAGATATGATGATAACGGCGCCCATCGGAAACTCGAATTCGGCAATGTCTGCGGCCACATGGTCCAGCGTGAAAGCGCACATGTCCGTAATTTCCGGCGTGCGCCCAGCCGCCGGTGAACATGGTAAGTGTGTTCTCTTCAGGCTTGAATCCCAGGGACACGCTCAAGGGACTGCCAGGGGCTTTGCTCCTCGTACTCTGCAAACAGAAACGGCCAGGTGCTGATGTTCCCCACGACCGCCATCATGTTCACGCCGGTGACGCCCCCGCCCAGGTTTATGATAAACAGACGCAGCGCACGGCCCATGGTGGCGTTGGCCCGGTTGCCGGGACCCAGCACGGAAGTCCCCGCATTCATCTCCAGTTCCCGCCGGATGGGGCCGTTGACAACCTGCATGAAAGAGAAGGCGTTGGTGGACCGCACGAGAGAATTGCGGTTATGTTTGGTGTAAGCTTCCATAGTCGCCAGAAGCACCGGCAAATGACGGGGTTCACAACCCGCCATGACGGCATTGACGGCAACTTTCTCCACGGTCACCCCCAGGCCTTCGGGCATCATGGCGTCCGTAACCACTGTATCCGGATCGAGACGCGTACCCTTCAGCATTGCCGCCACACGCGCCTCGGTGGGCGGAACGATCGGCAGACCGTCGCTCATGCCGTTGGCATGGAAATATTCCTGAATCTCATCGAGGCTGCCGCTGGTCATGATACGCGGTCTCTCCGGTGGTTCGATAAACCCGTTCCGCTGTTCGCCGGCCTCCAGGGGAAGAGTCAGACATGACACTATGTCATCTATGGCCTTGTTCTCCTGTGATGGGGTCATCGTCTCCGCCGGAAACGGCACGGCCACATAGCGTACTTCCGCGCCCTCACGCTGTCGGGTCGTCTCCGCGACACTTAACAGCGTATCATACATCAGCACGACCCCCGGCAGCCCCAGCTTCTCCAGTTTGGCAGACCACTTGAACGCATAGGAGGTGGTGGATGAGGAGGGGGCCCCTGCGTAAATGAAGGCATCGGCATTGGATTGCATTTCCTGCCAGAGGTCTGGGTCGTCCTGAGAGTATCCGGTATTGCGGCCTTTGATCGTTACCGCGATACCGGGATGACGCGCCTGTAATTCCTTTTCGATTTTCAGAAAAAAATCTTCGAATCCCGTGCCACTCCCCCAGGAATTGATAAAATAAATTCGCTTTTTTTCCAGTGACGGCAGTCTGGTGCTTAACGGAATACGTTCGATCCGCGGTGGGACGCCACGCGGGTCCAATACGGCATAGGCGCCCTCATCGACGACTGTATCCTGTTTTGCGGCTGCCGCTGTTATGGTCATAATTAAAATAAGAACGCTTATCAAGACATAAAACCGGTTATCACTTTTCAGGGACATATTTATTTCTCCATTTACTCTTTTTATGTTGAGAAGTATTCCATGCCGAATTTTAAATGAGCCGATAATTTCGTTGACAAAGTTAAAGCTTATGTATACCTATATACCTTATATGCGGCTGTTTGCCTATCGAATAAATTATCGCTGAAACAAACTAAAATAACCGTTACAACTCCTTGCAGTTAAACCCTTTTCTTAAATATTGAGCGAGAAAATCATGAGCCGATTTACAAAAAACCGCCGGTTATTCATTCTGTCAGTAATGATCCTTGCGACCACAACCATGATGTCGGGCTGTAAATCCGATCCCCCTTCTCCCGGACCGGAATCCCCGCCTAACGTCGTGGAAACATCCAACGGTCCCGTCCGGGGCCTCGATGAGGACGGAATCCACGTTTTCAAGGGTGTTCGCTACGCCGCCCCTCCCGTGGGCGACCTCAGATTCAAGCCGCCCGTTCCACCCGTACCCTGGTCTGAACCCGCGGACGCACTTTGAATACGGCAACCGTGCAATGCAGGGCACGGGCCCGGGAGAACCTTCCCCCTGGTGTACAGAAAACGGATGAAGACTGCCTCTTTCTCAATGTATGGACCCCGGGACTGGATGGCAGCAAACGACCGGTCATGGTCTGGCTCCACGGCGGCGGATTTTCCGCCGGCTCCGGAGGCGACAGTTTCTGTAACGGAAAAAACCTTTCCCGCAAAGGGGATGTAGTGGTTGTAACGGTAAACCACCGCCTGAATGTGTTCGGTTTTCTTCAGCTCGGTGAAGAATGGGGACCGGCGTATGCCTCCTCGGGACAGGCCGGTATGCTCGATATCGTCATGAGTCTCAAGTGGGTAAAAGACAATATCCGCCGTTTCGGGGGAGATCCCGGCAATGTTACGATATTCGGAGAAAGCGGCGGCGGACGGAAGGTTGCCATGCTCATGGCGATGGCGCCGGCCAAAGGGCTTTTCCATAAAGCGATTATTCAAAGCGGATCAGGCCTGGATGCACCTTCAAAGGACGAAGCGGTCGCACTGGGGCGGGACCTCCTGAAAAACCTCGGCATCGCTGAAGGAGACACGGAAGCTTTAATGAGCGCCGATGCCGGGAAGATTTTCGGCGCCCAGCCGTCGATGCCTCCCTCTCCGCCATCTCCTTCCGGTCAGCTCACGGTTCCCATCGGAGGCTTTGTTCCCTGTGTGGACGGCATCGCTCTCAAACGAAAACCCTTTATTCCGGACGCGCCGTCGGTTTCGGCCGATGTCCCGCTGATGATCGGTTCAAACAAGGATGAAATGGCCATCTTCCTTGGGAACGATCCGAAATTCGGCAAGTACACCGACGAGGAGTTTATCGAACATGTCCGCGGGGCCCTGCCCGCCAAGGCGGATGAGTTTATCCCCGCTCTGCGTGCGGCGTTTCCGGATTACTCTCCGACCGATCTGATTGTCGCCACGGATTCCCTCAAGGGGTATTTTATTGCGACGGCGTTCCAGGCGGAGCGGAAAGCGGCACTAAACGCCGCACCGGTTTATGTCTATCTCATGGCTTGGGAGACCCTGGCGGACAACGGACGGCTCCGTGCCCACCATGCCCTGGATGTTCCCCTGGTATTCGACAATGTCGAAACCACACGCAGCATGGTCGGTCCCGGACCCGAACCCCAGCGCATGGCCGATCTCATGAGTTCGGTATGGGTTGCCTTCGCACGCACCGGCAATCCGAACACGGAAGGACTTCCCCAATGGCCGGCCTATACCGAAGAGAATCGAAGCACGATGGTCTTCGATACCGAAAGCCGGGTGGTGGAAAAACCCTATGAATCAATACGCCGGATTCTGGTGAAATAAAGCGAGGATTAAAAATGAAACGATACGCTTCACTATTGGTTATCATTCTCTGTGCGTTTACATTTTCGTGCACAGACAAAACCTCACCCCCTGCCAATCAGGTCTCAAAACCGGGCGTGTATACCGGTTACAGCGATTCGATTTACGCCGATGAATACGAGACCACCTCCCGGTACGTCCGGGTAGGCGACGGCACAAAACTCGCCGTGGATCTGTATCGTCCAAAGGACAAAACCACCGGGAAAGTAATCGACAGCCCGCTTCCAGTCATATGGATGCATACCCCCTATAATCGCCGTCAGGTAAACGATCAGGGAGCACTGACGGTTGAAACCTATCCCGGAACGGCTGCACGACTGATAAAATACGGATACGTAGTCGCCACGGTGGACTTTCGCGGCCTGTATGCCTCCTACGGGCATAACGAGGCATATAACCGCGGTGAATGGATGACCGCCGCCCGCAGGGACGCCTATGACATCACCGAGTGGCTTGCGAAACAGTCGTGGAGTAACGGCAATATCGGCATGTGGGGGTGTTCGGCCACGGGCGGCAGTCAGATGCAGGCGACCACCACGGCCCCTCCCCATCTGAAGGCGGTATTTCCCATGAGCTGCGAATACGATGTTTACCCCTTTCGTGTGCCGGGCGGCATGGCGCCGGCCAAAGGGACCACCACCCAGGCCATGTCTTCCAGGAAATCCCGGGATGCCGCAGCCGTACCGGTGGATGCCGATACGGACAGGTCCATGCTGAAGGAAGCCTTTGCGGAGCATGAAGGAACGGTTGAAAACCCGGGCTACACCCCCTACCGGGACAGTTTTGCCGAAGCGATCACCGATCCCTCTTCCCAACCCTGGTGGCTTAAAAGCAGCCCCCATACCTATCTGGACAAAATCAACGCCTCCGGCATCGCGATGTATATGGCCGCAAACTGGGACGAAGGCCCCACGAAGCACGGTGCGTTCTTTACGTTCAATAATGTCACCAACCCGGCCAAACTGATCGTGGGCCCCGAAGGGCACTGCGGCTGGCTTGCAGTCGAAAAAAATACCGGATTCGACATCACCGTTGAAGAACGCCGCTTCTTCGATTACTGGCTCAAGGGGATCGACAACGGCATCATGGATGAAGACCCCGTCTATTACTACACCTATAACGCTCCGGCCGGATCCGAATGGCGTTCGTCCCCGAAGTGGCCCCTGGCGGGTGAAACAAGAATCAAATACTATCTGGGGGAAGGTTCGCTGAGCACATCCGAACCTGCCGGGGTTGATCAAAAAGACGAGACAACCGTTTCATACGATCTTCCGCCGCGCGGCCGGATGCCCACGGGCGGCCTCATATACGAGACCGCCCCCCTGGACAAAGATCTTCAGGTCACCGGCCATCCCGCCATCAATCTATGGGTATCGTCGACGGCCGCCGATGGAGATTTTCTCGCAACGATTCAGGATGTCGGACCGGACGGGACGGTCCACTCCTACAACGTTCAGGGCCGGCTAAGAGCTTCGTTGAGAAGTCTCACGGATCCGCCCTACAACAATCTCGGGTTGCCCTGGCACAGGTCCTACGAAGAGGACGTGGTCCCGCTGATTCCCGGTCAGCCGGCAGAGCTCGTATTTGACATACTGCCCGTATCCATGGTTTTCAAAGCCGGTCACCGCATACGGCTGGTGATCGACTTCGCAGACCGGACGACGCCCAGTCTCGACCCCGCACCGAAGGTCGCGATATATCGGGATTCAGCACACAAATCCTATGTCACGTTACCGATCATATTGGAGACATTATGAAAAAAAACCGCACCGCACGTTCAGCAGCAGTCCTGCTGGGATTATTTGTTGGTATCGCCCTCCTTGCCGGTACAGCCGCGACAGCGGATATCACGATACCCGCCCCCGGATTTATCGGCGAACAGGGGGGACGCGGCAACTTCCCGGCAGTGGCCCAGTCCCGGGCGGACTTGCGCACCCATACGTTGTATCGTCCGGCGGTGCTGCCCGCGGAACCCCTTCCCCTGCTGATCTGGGGCAACGGGGGGTGCAGCGACAACGGTCTCATACATGACAAGTTCCTGCGCGACATCGCTTCCCACGGTTACATCGTGATCTCTCTGGGATATGCGTGGCAGCGGCCTATGGGCGGAGATCCCGCCGCCCGGGAAAAAGACCCCACCGATGTTGCCCAGATGGATCAGGCGATGACCTGGGCCGCCGAACGAAACGCAGATCCTGTTGATGAACTCTACGGACACATGGATATCAACCGTATCGCCGTAGCCGGACACAGTTGCGGCGGGCTTCAGGCCATCAAGGCTTCTGCTGATCCCCGTATCCGAACCTCGATGATTTTCGACAGCGGCGTATACAATCGGCCCGGCGGCCGGAGCAAGATCAAGGTCGTCAAGGATGAACTGGGCAACCTGCATGGCCCCATCGCCTATTTTACCGGGGGTCCCACCGATATCGCCCATGCCAATGCCAGTGACGATGTCAAACGGATCAACACTGTTCCGGTTTTCTTCGGCTGGCTTCCTGTAGGGCATGGCGGCACCTTCTCTGAACCCAACGGCGGTGACTGGGCCGAGGTGGCGGTAAAATGGCTTGACTGGCAGTTAAAGGGAAACACTGATGCCGGCAAGCAGTTCCTTGGCGAGGAATGCGGTTTGTGCCGCGATGAACGCTGGACCGTGGAACAATTTGCTAAACCCTGATTCCGTAGCCGTATGAGCAGTGGTGAGTCTCCTCCCGCATAGCGAGGAAGCTTCAAGAAGCCCCCTCGAAGGGGCTGAAACAAAAACGAATGAACGTCGAATGAGGACTTAGACCAAAACTAAGGGTGAATATGAAAATAACATATGCTTCATGGATCTGCCTGGCAATGCTTCAATTTCTGATGCCCTCGATGTTATTCGGCGCCCCGGGCAACCGGGTCACTTCGGGGGAGTTCGTAATCGAACCGCCCACCCTGATATCCCTGGGCTTTGAGTGGTATATCGAAGGGGATGACAATCGTGACGCTTCCGTATCGGTGCGTTACAGGATCAAGGGAGAGAAGGATTGGCGGGACGCCCTTCCGCTTCTGCGGCTGCAGCGTGAGGAGTTGATCAACACCTACGGCGCCTTTGACTACACCGTTCCGAACATGTTTGCAGGCAGCATCATGGATTTACAGCCGGACACGGAATATGAGGTTCATCTCAGGCTGACGGACCCGGACGGTGTGGAAAACGCCGATCAGAAGCAATTCTTCGTTCGAACCAGAACCGAACCCCGGCCGTTCAAAGGTGGACGGGTATTCCATGTATATCCGCCGGGATTTGAGGGCGACAAACAGGCGCCTTCGTTCACGGGTCTTCTGGGGGCTTTCTATACCAGTGCAAACGGCGCGGACTGGTTCAACGCCTACCCTCCCCGGGTGAAACCCGGCGATACGATTCTGGTGCATGCCGGTACCTATAAAGATGACCGCTACCGCTACGCAAACCAGCTGGGTCTGCTGTTTGACGGTACCTACCGCTTTCGTCAGAGCGGGACAGCAGAGAAACCCATTGCCATCAAAGCGGCGGGGGACGGTGACGTCATTTTTGACGGCAACGGCAACCACGTCCTCTTCGATGTGATGGCATCCGATTACCTGTACTTCGAAGGCCTTACCATCCGCAACACCGAAGTGGCCTTCCAGGCGGGCCATAAGGGCCTGGCCGGAGCCGTGGGACTGACGGTCAAGAACTGCCGCCTGGAAGATATCGGCCGCGGTATCTATACGGACTGGTCCGGGTCAAAGAATTTTTACATCGCCGACAATGTCTTCATCGGCAAGAGCCACCCCGAAAGGTTAGAGGGGTGGATCGGAAAGGCGTGGCGCAACACACCGGGTTATCCCACACCGGTCGTTTCGGAGCTGGCCGTGAAAGTATACGGTTCCGGCCATGTGATCGCCTATAACTATGTCGCCAACTTCCACGACGGTATCGATCACGCGACCTATGGCAGGCCGGACGGAGATCCCTTACCGATTCGGGAGCGAATGCCGGTATCGATCGATATTTACAACAACGACATCACCAACGTGGATGATAATTGCATCGAGGCCGACGGGGCCCTGCACAACATCCGTGTCCTCCGCAACCGCTGCTTCAACCAGGCACACCGGTCATTGAGCACACAGCCCGTTTTCGGGGGTCCCGCATATTTTATCCGCAATATCGTATACCATGCCCCGGAGGGCGGTTCGGTCAAATTTACCGCCAACAGTGCGGGCATCCTCGTCTACCACAACACCTTCGCGTCCGAAGTACTCTCCATGGGACAGGCTTCCAATCTGCATTACCGCAACAACCTGATTCTCGGACAGGGCGCCGCACCGGAACTGTTCAGTATGGAAACCGCAACCAACTATTCCAGCTCGGACCACAACGGCTTCCGCCCGAATCCCGATGCGGATGTCTCTTTCATCTGGAAATCACCGGATTTCAACAAGGTCGCCGATTTTACGGGAGAACTTGTGGATCGCCGTTTCCATAGCCTGTCGGAATACAGCAGCGCCACGGGGCAGGATTCCCACAGTGTCCTTCTGGACTATAACGTTTTCGAAAACGTGCCCGGCCTGACGACTGAAAATCCGGGCAGGCTTTATAATGCAAAGGACCTCGACTTCCGATTGAAGAAAGGTTCCAAAGCGGTTGATGCCGGAATGATACTGCCGAATGTGAATGACGGTTACACCGGCCGCTTGCCGGATCTGGGCGCCTATGAATCCGGGCGAGATATCCCCCACTATGGCCCCCGAGATTTTTAGTTTCAAATTTCAAGAAAGTGCCGGCAGGATCGATTTCAAAGAAGGTACTTCAAATTCACTTTAATATATTTATTATTTTCGATAATTATTGTATTTACATCCCTATAAGCCAATTCAACATACGGACACTGTTTACAGCAAAAGGAGATCTTCGCATGCTTACCGCCAAACAAAACTTTCTCGAGACATTAAAAAAAGACGGAAAACCCGACCGGCTTGTGGATCAATATGAAAACATGGCCTTCTTCCCGGCAGACCCCGTGGCGGGTTATGCCAGAGGGAAACGATACCAGGGCATGGCGCCTATTCGAGACAAATGGGGGACCCTCGTGGTGTGGCCGGAGGACCAGATCGCGGCGATGCCCCACGTAACAGACGACGACAAGGTCGTTCCCGATATCTGCGAATGGAAGAAAACCGCTGTTGCGCCGGATATTATCGGCAACTGCTCTGACCCGGCAGTCTGGGCGCCCGCCCTTGAAGCGGTTTCAAAAATCGACCGTGACAACAATTTATTGATGGCGTTTATGCCGACCGGCGTTTTTGAACAGCTGCATTTCCTCATGGGCTTTGAAGATACACTCGTCAATCTGCTGACGGAGCCGGAGGACATGATGGAACTTTGTGAATATGTCGGTGAGTACCGGTTCAACTATATGAAGCTGATTGTGGACAATCTGAAGCCCGATATCATGCTGACCCATGACGACTGGGGAAGCAAGAACAGCCTGTTCATGAGTCCCGACACCTGGAGAGAGTTCATCAAGCCCCAGTACGTGAAAACATACCGGTATATGAATGAAAAAGGCGTCATCGTCATGCACCACGCGGATTCGTATCTGGAGCCCATCGTAGAGGACATGGTGGAACTGGGTATCGATGTCTGGCAGGGCGCCCTCCCCCAAAACAATATTCCCAAAATCCAGAAGCAGCTCGACGGACGCATGGTCATCATGGGGGGCATCGACGCCGCTCTGGTCGATCGCGCCGATGCCACTGAAGAGGACATTCGTTCCGAGGTGAGAAGGGCGCTCGAAGAATACACACCGGGCGGCGCTTTTATTCCATGCCTGACTTACGGAGCCCCGGGCAGTATTTATGAAAATGTAGATGCCGTTATCACTGAAGAGGTGAAAAAATTTAACATGGAATAATGTAACCTGTTGAGCCATTTTCAAAACGTTTTCTGTCACGCGTGAAATCAGGCGTAAAGTGAATCGGCCAACGCGAAGATCGGACAATATGAAACGTTTTGAAATTGGCTGTGTTGAAAGTGAATAATTAAAGGCGGGAGGAAAAATGAATAATAATTCAGTCAGCGTAAAAGATGTCCTGGATTCCGGACGATTCACACCTTATCAACTTTGGATCTGTACACTGTGTTTTCTGCTGGCCTTTTTTGATGGGTTCGATTTGTCTCTCTTGGGTGTGTCAATACCTAAAATTGCCGAGTCCCTGAATACAACACGTGCGGCCCTCGGCATGGCGATGAGTATCGGCAATGTCGGCGCGCTTATCGGAGCGCTGGTTTTGGGTATGCTCGCGGATCGTTTCGGACGTAAACGGATGTTGCTTGTCTCCGCCTTCACGTTTGGCATTTTTACCCTGGCCATTTCGTTTATAACGTCAGTGGAGCAATTGATATTTCTCCGCTTTATCGCTGGGCTCGGACTGGGCGGCGCGGTTCCGAACGCACTTGCTTTCGGATCAGAGTTCGCGCCAAGCAATAAGCGCGCTACCATTGCCACCACGATGTACGCCGGCGTCGCCATCGGTGCGACATGCGCGGGGCTTTTCTCTTCATATCTGCTTCCGAGATATGGGTGGCAATCCGTGTTTTTAGTGGGCGGGATCATCGCATGCCTTATCGGATTCATTGCATTGATATCCCTTCCCGAGCCGCTGGAATTTTTAATCAAAAGGGGAAGAGAAAAAGACCGTGACCGTATCCACACAATCGTCTCGAAAATCGCTCCGGCTTTTGCATCCGCCGAAAATATCGAATTTGTTTCATCCGAAGTGAGGCTGCCCGGAGTGCCCTTCAAACATCTTTTTAAAGAGAATCGTGCTGCCAATACAATATTATTATGGATGGCGTTTATTCTAAGCTATTACCTGCTGTGGCTGATTCTCTCGTGGACACCGACACTGTTGAACGATAGCGGCGCGTCCACACAGGAATCCAGCCTGGCCTTCGCCTGTGTCAATATGGGGGCCGTCATCGCAACGGTATCCATCGGCATTCTGATGGACAAGTTCAACCCGTTCAACGTACTGAAAATCGGTTTTTTCCTGGCATTTGCAAGTGTGCTTATCTTTGGGTATTTTGCTTCCAACACATTCATGATTGTCGCTTTTGTATCGGCCGTTATGGGCTTTTTTGTCATCGGCAGCAACTCGGGCCTTATGGCTCTTGCGGCCATTTCATATCCCGCTGATATCAGGGGGACCGGGCTTGGCTGGGCAACCGGAATCGGCAGGTCCGGCTCATTATTAGCCCCTGTTGTGGGTGGTATTATGATCACGGGGAACTGGAGTGTAAACGCTATTTGTACCACCAACGCCATTTTGGCGTTGGTGGTTATTCTAATCATTTTTATCATGCAGAAAGTAAACTCAGGGAAGGAAAACAAGTAACGGAAAATTTTCCCTGACTTGTTAATCTCATTATCTAAGGAGATGGCTGAAATGAAGCAAACGGAGAGAAAAAAAAATAGTTGTTCAAGGAGAGACTTCATAAAAAAAAGTGCGGCCGGTGTCGGTGCCGCCACCATGGTCGGTCTCGGCGCAAACCCCGCCAACGCCCGGAAGACATCCCCTGCTCTCAAATGGGACAAAGAAACGGACGTATTGGTAGTCGGGACGGGATTCGCCGGAATTGCCTCGGCCATAACCGCCCACGATGCCGGCGCAAAGGTCCTGATTCTGGAAAAGGCGCCGAAGGAACTTGAGGGAGGCAACAGCAAAGTGTCCGGCAATATGTGGTGGACACCGGCGGATGTGGATGCCGGCGTCCAATATATTACAGCGCTGTGTTACGGTCTGACGGACCAGGAAAGCATTAAGGCCCTCGCTCAGGGGATGTTCGAAAACGACGAGTGGCTTAAAGGGATGGGGGCCGAGCCCAGATCCCTCGGCATGTTCCAACCCGAGTACCCGGAACTTCCCGGCGGCGAGACGGTCAGGACCTGGTCCCACGGCAAAGGAACTTTCGGCGGAGGCCTCTATAGACTGCTTCGGGCAAAGGTGGATGAACGGGGCATCCCGGTACTCTATGAGACCGCCGCGAAAAAATTGATCCGGAACAACGCGGGAGAAATCATCGGCCTGAAAGCCGAATCGAAAGGCAAGACCGTCACCGTAAAGGCAAGGCGGGGCGTTATTCTGGCCTGCGGCGGTTTCGAGTTCGCCCATGATATCCAGCAGCAGTATTTGCCCGGATGGCCGATGTACGGCCGGGGATCCACGTTCAATACGGGCGACGGCATCCGGATGGCCCAACAGGCGGGAGCGGCCCTCTGGCATATGAACAATGCCCTGGCCGGGATCGGCGCCATACTCGTCGATGACGACGACCTGGGCAGGGTACCGGTATCGGTCTCGCTGTATGGCGCACCTTACATTCTGACGGACCAGCAGGGGAACCGTTTCATGAACGAATCCATCCGCGGTCGCCATGGATTGGGAGAGAAGGAGCATCTGATTTTCTTCGACTCCCTGAACACACAGAGTTTCACACGGATACCCTGCTATGCCATCCTGGACTCAAGAGTTCTCAAACGCCCGCTCACTCCTTCAGGAATGAAATTCGGGTGGTACAGATGGTATACGAAGTACAAGTGGAGCCGGGATAACAGTGCTGAAATAGAAAAGGGTTGGATTATCAAAGGAGATACAATCCAGGAATTGGCCGATAAACTGGACATTCAACCAGACGCCCTGGAAAAAACGATCATGACCTATCATCAATTCTGTGACACAGGCATTGATTCCGAGTTTAACAGACCCAAAGCGGGTCTGACAAAACTGGACCAACCCCCCTACATTGCCCTGAAGATATATCCGGTCATGTACAATACCCAGGGCGGCCCGAAGCGAAACGCCCGCTGCCAGATTGTCGATCCGTTCGATACCCCCATACCGAGGTTATTCAGCGCGGGCGAACTGGGCTCCTTCTGGGGATGGATGTACAATGGCGGTGGTAACAACTCCGAATGCCTGGTGACCGGCCGAATCGCCGGAGCCAATGCAGCGTCACTTCCACCGTCAAAATCCGATGCCTAAAAAGGAGCCGGCGCCATGAAAAGAACAGCTTATCTGATTATTCCGTTGATTCTATTGTGTTCGATACAGACATCTTTCGCCGAAACCGCGAAAAAAAAAGCAGCTTGTCCCCACCGTAACGATCCCGGCGCCCGAGGGCGCCAAGGGATTCGGCATGCCTCCGGCCGGCGGCGACAACGACAAAGCGCCGAGGGTACGCTGGGTAGGTCCGAGTGTCACAGAGCCGCGGGAGATCATAACCGTTTCCTTTGACGACTTGAGCATGAGCGACCCCTTTATATTCCCCGATAAAAAGACGCGCACATATTATCTTACCAGCAGCGGCGGCAGTATTTACAAAAGCCGAGACCTGAAAAGCTGGACGGGGCCGTACGGCGCCATCGATGTCCGGGGCACGTGGATGGAAGGACTCATGTTTGTGGCCGCCGCCGAAATTCACGAAGTCAATGGCAAATACTATTATGCCGCCACCTGGACCGACCGGAAAGAACTTGTCGACGTGGTTCCCCGCAGGTACAACGTTCACCGGAACCAAACCCAGATTCTGGTATCCGATAAACCGGAAGGCCCATACAAACATATCAATCCGGATCCCGACTACGATTATCTTTACCATGATTGGGACGTTATCGACGGTACCATCTGGTATGAAAACGACATTCCCTATTTCGTGTTCGTTCACGAGTGGACCCAGTTGGTCGACGGCACCATGGATTACGTCATGCTTTCGCCGGACCTTGGCAGGACCGTATCCGAACCGAAATGTCTGTTTCGTGCAAGTGAAGCGGCCTGGGCGCTTGAAATGGTCGGCAATGGAGAAATGACGTTCGGAATGAAACTGCCCGGCTGGGTGACGGACGGCCCCCAGCTTTTCAGAACCGGAACCGGTAGACTGGGAATGCTGTGGTCCAGCTGGGGAAAAGGCCGGTATCTGCAGGGTGTCGCCTATTCCGAATCCGGAACGATCGATGGTCCGTGGATACAGGAAGAAGAACCATTTGTCGGCAACAACTCCGGGCATGGAATGCTGTTTACGACATTCGAGGGGGAGCGTCTGCTCGTTATCCACCATGCGGAAGGAGATGGCCCAAGGAAGCCGCGGTTTTACGAGATCGATGATTCAGGAGACAAATTGATACTAGGGAAAAGATATAATCCGTAATTCAATACCATTTCTATGAGGGCCCATCATGAATATTTTCCGCAAGTCCTTGATGTTGATATTCGGTCTCCTGGTTGTGTCGACAGTTATGGTACTCTCTATTATGCCTGCAGGTGCCGACAACAGCACAACGGGAAGTAGTGCCCGCACTATCGCGCCATACTTCAAACCGGTAACATCTTCCCCAAAAGTTCCAGATATGGACGGCTTTCTGCAGCGCTGGCTTCTCCTCGAACCAATCAACAAACCGAATCGAAGCAACACCGTCTTTACCGACAGCTACGTGAGAAATGCCCTTTACACCGAATACTTCCCGGGTCAGTTCACCGTAGTCCCCAGGAACGGCGATACGGTAAGCGTTGAAGATCGGGAACTCAAGTGGCACGCACTGGACGCCACCGGTTTCAACGTAAAACTGTTTCGTTTTGCCTACGGCCTGAACAAACAGCCTTACGGTGTCCTGTTCTGGGCCGTTACAGTTGTAAATGCGCCGAAGGAAATGCGGAATGTCCGACTGGCCGTGGGCTCCAACTCCGCATCCATGTGGTGGCTGAACGGGCAGGAAGCCGTGAGCCTTTTCGGCGACAGACGCATGGTCATGGATGATGCCGTTTCCAAGCGCCTCACGCTGAAGAAAGGCCGGAATATCATTCGCGGCGCTGTGATCAATGGCCCGGGAATGAGCGACTTCTGCGTCCGGTTCATCGATGAAAACGGAGATCCCGTAAAAGATATTGAAATGCGTTTTTAATATTGTGGAGACAAATAACCGCCCCTGTCGGCGAAATAAAAGTTGAGAGTCCGGAGGCCACATGAAACCCGCCATTCTGTTAACCGTTTTTCTATTCTTCTTCTGTTCTCTGCCGCCCACTTCACTATCAGCCCAAGTCGGTGAACCCTACATCCACGATCCGTCGACCATTACGGAGTGCGACGGGAAGTACTACACCTTCGGTACCGGCGGCGGAGGACTGATCTCCGAAGATGGCTGGACATGGCACAGGGGGGCCGTCCGCCCCGGCGGCGGCGTCGCTCCGGATGTCATTCATATCGGTGACCGCTACTATATGACCTATGCCAAGGGCGGCGGCGGACTGGCGGGCGGACATGCCAGCAACGTATATGTCATGTGGACCAAAACCCTCGATCCCGAATCGCCTGACTTCGGATTTAAAGATGAAGTCATCGTCGCGTCATCTGACGGCATCGAGGATTGCGATGCTATCGACTCCGCATTCCTTCTCGATCCCACCAACGGCCGTCTTTGGCTGACCTATGGAACATACTTCGGCT
Source organism: Desulfobacterales bacterium (assembly GCA_963677545.2). Taxonomy (GTDB): domain Bacteria; phylum Desulfobacterota; class Desulfobacteria; order Desulfobacterales; family JAFDDL01; genus JBECKW01. The sequence goes on from CAXXKH010000042.1 coordinate 44,149, forward strand.
TCATCAGGATTGTCGAGCTTGACCCCAGTACGGGACAGCGCATCCCCGGCAATGAGCCTGTGGATATCGCGATCGACTGTGAAGCGACCGCGATGATGTATCGGGACGGTTGGTATTATCTTCTCGCCACCCACGGTACCTGCTGTGACGGCGCCGACTCCACATACAATATTCGCGTGGGACGGTCGAGAAACGTCACCGGCCCCTATTTGGATCACATGGGTGTCCCGATGCTGAGGGGCGGCGGGAAACTCGTGGTTGCAGCAAACGGTCATTCAGTGGGGCCGGGGCATTTCGGCCTGATTGACTTCGGAGACGGCGTCCAGAAATTCTCCTGCCATTACGAGGCGGATCTGCTTCAGGGCGGACGGAGTGTCCTGGGCATTCGACCCCTTCTCTGGGAAAACGGTTGGCCGGTCGCCGGTGAGAATGTCAGGCAGGGCGCCTATGAAATACAATCCGAGCGAAGCGGCTACGCACTCGAACTGGCCGTAGACTTCGTCAGGATGTCGACCGGTATGCGCGCTTTCGGACGTGCCCTTGAAGAACCCGTGGCCCCGATTCCGCCCCAGAAGCTTTCCGATGTAGTAACGGATTGGCCCATCGGCGACATCGAGGTCCGGATAGGCGACTATATGTTCAGGCCGCATCAGAAGTGGACGGTGATGCCGGTGCCGGACAGCGGCGGTTTTTTCGGCTCGCCCTATTATAAAATCACCATCGAAGGAACGAATCGTGCACTTGCCGCCACCGCCGACGCTGAAGTCGTAACGGTCCCCGTTTTCACGGGTGCTCCCGAACAACTCTGGCGCATCGACCAGTTGATTGACGGCACCTATCGCATCATGCCGAAAATCATACCCGGTTCCGAAGAACAACTGGCACTCACCGCCGTGGGAAGAAGCACGCCCACATTGGACAGGTTCGACCCGAACAGCTACAAGGCGCGTTGGGCATTTAAAACGCCATAAGATGATCGATTTTACAAAAGCGGATGGTATTTATTGAATCGCCAGTTTAACCGACGCCAGGTCATGATCATCCGAACTGTTGCCGTAGAACACTTCGTATTCTCCGGGCGTCACAGCCATTTTCCTTTGAACGGGGCTGTAGAATTCAAATGAAGAGGACGGAAGGTCCATCGCCACCTCCCGGGTTTTTCCGGATTCGATGGCGACGCGCTTGAAACCGCGCAGGGTTTTGAGCGGCCCATCGGCATCATTCACCCTTCGGACATAAACCTGAACGACCTCGGCGCCGTCCCGTTTCCCGATATTTTTTACAGGTACCGTCAAACGAACGCCCTCACCTGCCTTTATCGTCGTTCTGTTTAAATCGGCGGGACCGAATTCGAAGCTCGTGTAACTCAGTCCGAAACCGAACGGGAAAAGCGCATCCGCCATATACCGGTAGGTGCGGCCCTTCATGGAGTAATCCTCGAAGTCCCTGAGCTGATCGGAACTCCTGTAGAAGGTAACGGGCAGTTTCCCGCCCGGATTATGGTCCCCGAAAAGAACATCGGCGATTGCCTGGCCGCCGGATTCGCCGGCATACCAGGCCTGAAGAATGGCCTCGCAGGTCCGGGTTTCGGGTGTCAGGGCGATGGCCGAACCGGAACAGTTGACGAAAACGATTCGTTTCCCCGCCGCTTTCAGGGCTTTCAGGCAGTTACGCTGCACCTTGGGAAGTTCGATATCGGTACGGTCGCCGCCCTTGAAACCGGGATAGGAGACAGGCATCTCTTCCCCCTCGAGCCGGCCTGAAAGTCCCCCCGCGAAGATAACCAGATCGATGCCCCGAAGTTTTTCAATCAGCCCCGTATAGTCCACATCGACCTCTTTCCCGAAATCGAACTCAATGTCCGCCTGCCAGTTGTTCTGCTGTGCGAAGCGGATTTCGATATGGTACTTCTTCCCGGCTTCTATCTTAAACGGTATTCTTGAGGGGAGCGTTCGCCAGTTGCTGTACCGTATAAGCGATTCTCCATTCACGAGCAGCTCGAAATATCCCGTAGCGCCGCTTTTGAAAACGATCTCTTCACTTACAGGTGCAGTGAACTCGGTTTCATACCGGGCCGAAAAGCCCTCCAGCCTGACCCCGGAGGCAAATTCATGCTGCCCGGCAGTCGTCAGTTTAATGGGGTTATCAATCCACTGCGTCGTTGCGGTTTTGCCGCTACGGTCCGGATTGTTCCAATAGGTGGCCTTGACCCCCTGCCTGCCGTCGAAAGAACACTGCTTGAAATAACTCTGAGTCACCTTTTCTTCGACCAAGTCGCAGCCTTTGTCATATACGATTCTTTCCACCGGTATCTTTGATGCGATACCTTCAAGAATCGTAACCGTGCGTACCGGTGTTCCGTTGTAGTTCCCCCAAAGCATGGGTTCGTCATCGGCGTTGGGACCGATTACGGCCAGCTTTACCACGGACTTTTCAAGGGGAAGGATATTGTTGTTGTTCTGAAGAAGCGTCATGGTCTCCCTGGCCATGTCGAGGGCCAATTTCCGATGTTCCGCGTTGTTCACTACGGAAACCGGAATCTGCGCCCATGGAACCATCGAATCGTCGTCCATTTCTCCCAGGTCGAAACGCCCCGTTAAAAGGCGCATCAGGCTTCTATCCATATCCACTTCTTTTATCAGACCTCTCGCGACTGCTTCCGGCAATTTTTTGTAGGGATAATTCTCCCAGACGCATTCCACATCGGTACCCGCCAGAACGGCCTTTGACGCGGCATGAACCGCATCCGAAGAGACTTTATGGCTGTTGTAGAAATCGGTTACGGCGCCGCAGTCTGAAACCACGACATACCGGTACCCCCACTCCTCCCGGAGTATCCGCTGCAGCAATCTTGAACTGCCGCAGCAGGGCTCGTCATCCAGACGCTGATAGGCGCACATGACCTGCCGGACACCCGCATCCCGCACGAGAGATTTGAATGCCGGGAGATAGGTCTCGTACAAATCCCGCGGGTCCACGTTATTGAGATTGATCGAATGCCGGCTCCATTCGGGTCCGGAGTGAACGGCATAATGCTTGGCACAGGCCAGCAGCTTGCGGTACCTTGCATCCTCGGGCCCTTGAAGCCCCTTGACCACCGAAATACCCATACGAGACATCAGGTATGGGTCTTCGCCATAGGTTTCCTGGCCTCTTCCCCAGCGCGGATCGCGGAAGATGTTGATATTGGGTGTCCAGACGGACAGGCTCAAAAACCGCCGGTTTTCAAGCCCCATTTTTTGTGACTCGTTATACTTGGCCCGGGTTTCATCCGATACGGCGTCGAATATTCGATAGACCAGTGTATCGTCAAAGGATGCCGCCATTCCGATGGGTTCGGGGAATACGGTCACGTTTTCGTTGTTGGCCAGCCCGTGCAACGCTTCACTCCACCAGTTGAACTTTTTAATTCCCAGGCGGGGGATGGCATCGGACTGATCGCACATGAGGGCGGCTTTCTCCTCGAGGGTCAATCTGGAGATAAGATCGGCGGCGCGCTTCTCCGATGTCAGCTCGGGATTCTGGAATGGGTACTCCCATGCCCGCAGCTCAGCGGCAAAAGATAAAAGGATGCCAACGGTCAATACCAGATACACCGGTGTGTTTTTCTTCTTTCCCATTGTAGTTTCCCCTGCAAATTACTTTTCTCCGGGTTTTTCGTCGAGTTCCTTGGCAACGCGAAAGCCAAGATAGCCACGGCCCCTCGTATCCGGCGGATAAACGAACGCGCGATTTGCCGAGCGCAGGGATTTCGGATCGCTCATGAATGAATTCCCGCGAAATCCGCGGATGGTGCAGTCGCCGCTTTCCACGGCCGACCCGTCGGTCGGCAGCAACGCGGCATCGGGTTCGTAGCAATCCTCGATCCATTGGTAGACGTTGCCGTGCATGTCGCACAGTCCGAAACCATTCGCGGGAAAGGAGCACACGGGAGAGGTTCCGTCGGTCCATATGTCGCGTCCGGCCGCTGCGCCGCCCAACTCCTCGCCGACGTCCCGGCCATAATTGGCATACTCGTGGCTGGGTTCTTCTCCCCACCAGTACGCGGTTGTCGTGCCCGCCCGGGCGCAATATTCGTATTCCGCCTCAGACAGCAGCCGATACCGTCCCCCGCCAGTCTTTTTATTGAGCCAGGCGATATAAGTCTTCGCATCATGCCAGCTGCCCCCGATAACCGGATGATTGCCCCGGTCCGACCCCACATGGTCCACGACCGCCCGGCCCTCCTTGCTGGCCCTGAGCGCCGTTTCCACGGCCTTCCCGTTGCACATGCCGTCATGCACGCAAGCTTCCCACTGATCCCAGGTGATCGGCGCTTTGCTCACCGCAAAGGCGTATGCAATCGTAACCCTGTGCCGGCCCTCGTCCTCTTCACGATACGTTTCGGTTTCCGGAGAGCCCATGATAAAGGTTCCGGGCGGAATGACGACCATCTCCGGGCACACCTCGCACTCCTTGAAGGTCTTGCCGGAGCGCCCGCCGTCATCCGCCGACGCCGCCAGTCCCGCTATCAGGCTAAATGCAACGATCATCATCACTTTGCTTCTCATAAGCAGTCTTCGCATAACGCCTCCCGTCCTCTCGTAATGGTTAATAGTCACTTTCCACCTGAAAACCCGATTGACTCTCCTTCTTCCTGACATGAGACAATCCGGCTCCATGCTCATCACAGCTTATCGGATATAGTCCTATATTTTCATATAGAAATTTTTCAAAATAGCAAGAGAAAGCAAATTTGGCGGGGATATTGTTCTTGTTGCCCGAAGTGAAAAAACTGCCCATTTTCGAGTAACCGGCCGGATAGCCCTCTTCGATGATAATTTTTCATTAACGTGGGTATCTTTCAAATAAAAGCTGTAAGTCCTTACCATCTGTATTTAATTTGGATTTTGGCTCAATAGTCCACCTTTCATTGGCCATTGCACATTTAAAAGTTGAAATATGTCAATCAACTTCTTTATAATTTATTAGAGTATCTCCCTTGCAGACTGGGATTGTTTTTTTAATGTATGATATCAAGCCAAAAAATGTTGAATAAAAAGAAAACATCACTTCCGTTTTCCGAAAAGAATATCTTCAATGCCATATTGGCTTCTCTGGAGTACGGTCTGACCATCCAGGACCGGGATTACAACATTCTTTTTCAGAACGATTTCATGCGGATGCACTTCGGTAGCTCATCGGGCAAATGTTATAAAATCTATGAATTTCGTGACACGCCATGCAAAGGATGTCCTGTCGAAAAAGCCTTCAGTGATGAAAAATCGCATGACAGTGAACGAATCGTTCGCGAACCGACCGGTGAGCTTCGGATTTGGGCAAACACCGCTATCCCCATCCGAAATGACGAGGGAGAAGTCGTCGCTTGCCTTGAAATCGTTCGGGACATCGGGCCCCAGAAACAGTTCGAGAAAAGGCTCGCGGAAAGCGAGCGCCGCCTGAACGCCCTCATGGACAATCTCCCGGGGGTCGCCTATCGCTGTAAAAGTGACCAGAACTTAAGCACGGAATATCTGAGCAACGGATGTGACGACCTTTTCGGGTATAAATCCACAAATCTTCTGGAAAAATCAGATTTTTCATTAATTGATCTGATCCACCCGGAAGATCGGAAGCAGGTCCGGGATGCAATCCACGCCGCTTTGGCTGAAAAGAGGCCCTACAAACTCGCTTATCGGATTCATACCGCTCAAAAGGAGGAAAAATGGGTTTGGGAAAAAGGAAGAAGCATCATCGACATTTCTGGAAAGGTCATCGCCCTGGAAGGCTTTATTACGGACATTACCGAACAAAAGCTCGCGGAGGTGACACTGAAAGAAAATGAGAATTTTCTCTCATCCATTATTGAAAATATTCCGAATATGATTTTTGTTAAGGACGCGAAAGAACTCAAACTCATACGTGTCAATAAAGCTGGAGAAGATCTCCTGGGATTCGACAGGAAGGATCTCATCGGAAAAAGCGATTGCGATCTTTTTCCACGGGAGCAGGCTGATTTTTTCACGCAAAATGACAGAATCGTTTTATCAAGCGGCCGGTTATTGGACATCTCCGAAGAGCCCATCGAAACGAGGACCGGGTGCCGAATCATCCATACAAAAAAAATACCGATTCTGAGTGAAAGCGGAGAACCCAGACTTCTCCTCGGAATAGCAGAAGACATTACCCTTCGCAAACAGGAAGAAAGGGAGAGGGAAAAGTTGCAGGTCCAGTTGGCGCAAGCGCAAAAAATGGAATCCGTTGGTCGTCTTGCTGGAGGCATCGCCCATGATTTCAATAATATGCTCAGTGTTATTCTCGGACATACAGAACTTGCCCTTACGGATATCGACCCTGGGGATCCGTTCTCTGAGCGCCTGATACAAATCAAAAAAGCCGCCGAGCATTCGTCCGAACTGACAAACCAGCTTTTAGCCTTTGCGCGCAAGCAGACTGTTATTCCCAAGGTACTCGATCTGAACGAAACGGTTGAAGGCATGCTTAAGATGCTTCGCCGACTTATCGGTGAGGACATCAATCTCATCTGGTCTCCGGGGACCGGCATTCATCCGATCAAAATCGATCCGTCTCAGTTCAATCAAATCCTGGCCAATCTCTGTGTTAACGCGAGGGACGCCATCGTTGACGTTGGGAAAGTTATCATCGAGACCGGCCAAATGTCTTTCGATAAAATTGATGCCATCAACAATCTCGGGTGTACACCCGGTGATTACGCCATGCTGTCTGTCACGGACAGCGGATGCGGAATGACACAAGAAACGATTGAAAACGTGTTCGAACCTTTTTATACGACCAAGGAGCATGGCAAAGGAACGGGGCTTGGTTTAGCCATGGTTTACGGCATTGTAACGCAGAACAGGGGTTGGATTACTGTATACAGCGAACCGGACAAGGGTTCGACGTTTAAAATTTATCTTCCCAGTCATAAGATGGAGCAAAAGACAGCTCCCAAAAAGCCGCGGGAGGAAGATATACCCCTGGGATGTGAAACAATCCTTCTGGTGGAAGACGAGCCCGCCATCCTCGAGATCAGCAGACTCATACTGGAAAAACTTGGATATAATGTACTCTCCGCCCGCTTGCCGGGCGAGGCTTTGGAACTCGCGGGGATGTATGAAGGGGATATTCAAATGCTGATGACTGATGTGGTCATGCCTGAGATGAATGGCAAGGACCTTGCTGAAAAACTCGTGGCCGGTCGTCCCGGCCTCAAATGTTTATTCGCCTCCGGATATACCGGAGATATCATCGCCCACCACGGTATGCTGGGAGACGATGTGCATTTCATTAGTAAGCCTTTTACGTTACAAAACCTTGCCGCCAAGGTCCGGGAAGTCCTGGATTGATACATGATATAAAAAATCACCAAGACGGGTTTTTCAGGATTCTTGAAGCGGGGTGTAAATAAATCAAGATATAATGGGGATATCGAACAGGACAAATCAATACTTCATTTTAAAAGGTAGCAGTATGGAGGAATTATGTTTAGATGGTTTAATCAAATGAAACTAAGTTATCGTCTGCTTTTCCCCAATATTCTGTATTTGCTGGTTCTCATAGTGGTTGTCTATTTTGCGGTCCATACACGCGAAATCGTTCAAAACGCCTCTGAAAAGCAAAATAAAATGGTGAGTCTATCGGAAGAATTCAGGAACGTGGTTCTGGACGTCAATGACTATCTGAACGGAAAGATTTCCTATGAAAAATTTCTTGACAGTCACGGCACGTTTATCGAGCAACTGGCTGACAATAAAGTGGGGCTTGACATGAACACCACCAAAGGACTTTTGGAGGAAAATGAGCGTCTGGCCACCCAAAATACCGACCTCAGAAAGGATATCCAGCAACTTGCCGCTGTGTCCATTTCACAATCCGAAGAGTATATCGAGCAGACCGTCAAAAAACTGGTGGATGAAGCCAGCCAACCAAAGTTATCGGGCCAACAGAAGGTCACCGTATTGGAACGACAGGTCGTTCAGGGGGCTCATTTAAACACCTCAAACAATCTGGAACTCCTCATTCTACTGGAACAATTGAATGTCGGGAGCGGTTCGTTCGAAAGCGTTAAGATTTCCCTGCTGAATGCGTTGGATAAGATGATCGAGCAGGTGGAGTTGGATATCGAACGCCTTGCCGGCACCGCATTTGCCGAACTGCCGGTCAATTCCAAGGCCTCTATTGTTAAAATCATCGATGATGTTCATGCCATCATCCGGAACATAGAGGCGCAGCAAGATATTCAGGAAACACTTGTCGGGAATATGCTTCAGAGCATTAGCAATCTTGACCGGGAGGGCAAGGCACTAAGCGAAGGTATTTTTAAGGGCATTGTCAATAACCAGCTCAATTTGGTCTGGATTTTGATTTTTGTCATCGTAATTGCGGTTGGGGTTAGCATTTATATTTCCAGGAAGTTATCGATCACCCTAGGCAGGAACATCGAGGGTCTTGGGGCCGGCGCGGACCAAGTGGCCGCCGCCTCGGGTCAGATCTCAAACGCCAGCCAAACGCTGGCGTCCGGTTCTTCGGAACAAGCCGCATCCATTGAAGAGACCTCCTCTTCTCTGGAGGAAATGAGCGCCATGATCCGGACAAATGCCGAAAATTCCAATCAGGCAAAGAGTAGAATGGATGAAACTAAAATAGTGGTGGAAAAGGTAGAGCGATTCATGGGGCAAATGCTCAACGCCATCGGTGAAATTACCGATACAAGCCGAGAGACCGGTAAAATCGTCAAGACCATCGATGAAATTGCATTTCAGACAAATCTTCTGGCACTCAACGCCGCCGTTGAAGCAGCCAGGGCCGGAGAGGCCGGCGCCGGTTTTGCGGTAGTGGCCGATGAGGTTCGGAGTCTGGCCATGCGCGCGGCGGAGGCGTCCAAAAACACCACCTCGCTTATCGACGGGACTATCGCCTCTGTAAGCAGAGGAAATGACATTGCCCAGCAGGTCATGGAAGCGTTTAAGGAGAACATGGAAAACGCCGGCCAGGTAGGCGGCCTGATAAACGAAATTGCCGAAGCCTCCAACGAGCAGGCACGCGGGATAGAGCAGATGAATGCTGCGGTGTCGCAGATCAATACGGTGATACAGGACACCGCCGCCACCGCGGAAGAATCCGCGTCTGCCGCCGAGGAGATGACCGCTCAGGCTGAAACGATGCGTGGCCATGTGGCCTCCCTCATCAAGTTGATGGGCGGTAAGAATCGAGAGTTGCTCCGGAACAAGAGGGAAAAACCTGCGTCACCCGCATCACCGCAATATCGGCCAAGGGTGCCGGACAAGCTCGAATCGGCTGTCCCTAAAAACACCGAAATGCGGCCCCAGCAGATGATTCCCATGGACGAGACCGACTTTGAGGATTTTTAGCACCCCAAAGGGGGTCAAGGGAAACTGTTTTCTTCATAAGATGGTTCCTTTTATCGCTGGACTGCCCTTCAGAGACTTATCCGATCCATAAATGGCATCAATGGCCAAATCAATGGCTTTATAAGCCCTGTACCACATATTAAAATCTTCGGGATTCATATTATCAGCAATTCTCATCATTTCCTTTTCCAGCGCTTCTTCGAGTTTTTTCTGGAATCGCTGAGCTTGTCGCGAGAGGGTGATGAGGACGCGACGCCTGTTAACCGGATCCTGTTTCCTTTCAAGAACACCCTTTACGACCAGCCTCTCAACTAAAGCAGATGCAGATGATTTTGTAATTCTTAGAGTTCTTGACACCCCGGATAAAGGGCAAGGGCATATCCTGCTGATTTTAAATACCGCCTGTGACTGAGTGTTTGTCAGCTCCCCGAAAGGATCCTTTATTCTAAGGCGTTTCCCGACATCCTGGATCTTTAAAATATAAATGTCGTCCAGTTTTTCCATCACTTTTATAATACTCTTAATTTTTGCATCCATATTATTCCTTTGGGGATCGGGAATAGTATTCCACCTGGTCGATGGTAAAATACTGTTTTGAAAATGGCTCATCCGTGAAATCTGCATGGGATCATTTCCATTGTGTGAGAATAGATAGATATAACTTTTGTGTCAAGACCTAACCACGGGTTATTACCGACGATTTATATCGTGATTTATATATGTTATAGGCACTATATTTTTATTGACAGCATGGCTAAAGATCGTTATTGATACTGTTCGTAGGCACAAACTGTTCTAAATGCGGAAATAGAATTTTCGGGAATTTATTCAATAACACCTTGTACACGCTCGGGCTATTGCGATGAGTCCGTTCTGTAACAATTAAAAGGTGCTTTGCATATAAACGGATTACGATAATATGCGACCTTCCAGAAATGGTCATACCAACCGGCAAAAGAAAGGGTGTTCGGTATGAAAATCAAACATCGGTATTCTCACTATTTTCTTTTTATTATCTGTGTTTGCCTTGTTCAACAACCAGGCTATGGGAACGTCGCTGCCAAAACAAATTCCAATACACCTGGACCATATTTTTCAACGGGATTTCCTCAGATCGTCGTGGTCTCGGGCACGAATTACGAAATGGGTATGCAATATGGTGAGCAAACGGCGCCTGCGATTATTCACAACCTCACTATTTTTAAAAGCATGCTTTATAAAACCATCGAGGGTGGCGAGAAAACGGTCACTGCTGATATGCAGGCCTGGAACTACTATCTGGTGCGACACGATCCGACACTTAAAGATTGGCTGGACGGGATGGTACAGGGGTGCGCCAATATGGGAAACACGGTGAGCTATAACGACCTTGTTCTATTGATGGTATACCCGTCGGAACTCTGGTCGAGACCAACCAATGCCTATCCCCCCGGAATTAAGATAAGCTCCCGGAAGACAGATACCTTGGATAGAACAAAACCATCAAAGAAAGCCTATCACTCATGCAACAGTTTTGCCGCAACCGGTTCTGCCACATCCGACGGTAACCCCATCCACGCGATCACCCAGATGGCCAATACGGAAATGATGGATAACGTTATCCTGATTGCTTTTCCAAGGACAGGCCATAGTTTCGTCTCTCAAACTTATGCCGGCAGAGTGAACGCGAACAGCGCCATGAACAGCAACGGCCTTGCCTGGACGATGACGGCCATTCCCACAGAAGCCTCTGTTTGGGGGCTGACCGAGGTCTACTTTCATTATCTGGCACAGGTGGCTTCTTCGCGTACTGAAGCGGTGAAATACCTTCAAGATACACCCAGGGGCGGTGTCGCCGGTGGTTTTATACTCAGTGACGCAAACGGTATTGAAGTCTTCGAAACCCACGCCGATAACTATGCAAGGAGATCACTATCGGGGAAAAGCGGATTTCTAGCCCAGACGAACCATCTTGTCGATCCCGGCATGGCATCCCATAACCCCCCCTGGGTGACGCATACGGGCACCATTGAAAGATATGATACGGTTTTTCAACATCTATCAGAAGCACCTCCGGGCGCAATCAATTTTGACTTTACTAAAATGCTTTTCTCTTCGGACGATTGGTATGACAAGGCCGCCGGCACCTGGCACCGTAATGTCCCGGGCTCACCGTTTTCATCAAACTCTCACGGATCCGTCAGTGAAAGCATTTTTTGTCCAGCGGATTCTCACTGCCTACCTCGCGACCCGGCACTCCGAGTGGTAACGGTATTCCGGCATATGCCACGGGTGAATATGTAAAGATAAGGTTGTCGACGGACCCGGAGAAGGTCATCGACCAGGCGGACGCCGACACTCTGAATTATTACTGGACCGCGGCGGATCTCTTTGAAAAAGAGATGAACACATCTCCCACGCCTTCATATCTCACATCCGCCTTGATCACGATAGTCCGGGGACATCTTGACAGTGCGATGACTGCGTATTCAATCGGCATTGACAGAGCCGCTTTCCGCATATTTAGAAAAAACCGCCAAGAAGAAAAACGCACTCCGGAGTTCGGCATTGTCCGGTTTTGCCAAAGCCCAGCTCTACGCTCAAATGGCAATGACATCCTTAAAAAGAGCAGGGGCTGAAAATGCAGCCGCGAAAGAAGAGACCAAGAGTTTTTTTAGAAAAAAGGGATTATAGAGATGAAAAAACGAAAGTCATGATGACAATGGTGGGGGGATATCGTTTACCGGGACCCGTCATGGAAGGCCCAATAACTTTTCTCAAAACATGGAAGGAGGACGCCCATATGTCTTTTAAATCGAATTTTATCAAAAATTTGTCTTGCCGGTCCTTCATAGGGCGAGGGTTAATATGCGCCATCCTGATCGTTATGCTTCCCGCTATAGCAATATGCGGAGCGGAGAGGAGCGCAAAAACTTCGAGTTGCATGGCTATCGCCGATCTTGCAACGCCGCACTTTGTGGTTGAAAAAGCAGAGATTGTTCCCGCCGGGCCGGCGCCTATGTCCGATGGAAGCGGCAAGGTAGATGACACAGGCGAGTTGCTTCCCGAGCATTGTCTGATCCAGGGCGTGCTCAATCCCCGCATTGGTGCGGGCGGACGAAAATTCGGACTGGGTTTTGATCTCCGCATGCCGACAAACTGGAACGGCCGGTTTGTTTTTCAGGGGGGAGGCGGACTTGACGGCAGACTTGCACCCGCATTGGGTGATATTTTCGGATCAGTCAGGCCCTCGGCGTTGGCACGCGGATTTGCCGTTGTCGGTACGGATGGCGGGCATCGCGGCTCCTGGCTGGACGGTTCCTTTGGTCTCGATCAGCAGGCCCGCATCGATTACGCCTATAACGCGCTGGATAAAGTCACCCTGAAGGCCAAGGAACTGGTCGAGAAATATTACGGTTCCGCACCGAAGTACTCTTATTTGTTGGGGTGCTCGAATGGAGGGCGTCAGGGGTTGATGGCTTCCCAACGGTTTCCGCTTTATTTCGACGGCATCGTTGCCGGCGATCCGTCCATTAAATTCTCAAGGATAGCAGCCGACGAAATGTGGAACCTCCAGGTGGCGGCCCGTATTGCACCAAAGGATGAAAACGGGCGACCTATCATCTCAAGAGCCTTTTCGGACGGCGATTTGCGCCTGGTGGCCGACACCGTTCTTAAACATTGCGACGCGCTGGACGGCCTCGCTGACGGCATTATCAACGACTGGCGTGGCTGCCACTTTGATCCGGGGGTCCTGACCTGTAAAGCCGCAAAGACAGACCAATGTCTCACGAAGGCACAGGTGGATGCATTGCGTGATATACACGCCGGCCCGCATACGAGTGACGGCGAGCCGCTCTACGGCGCTTTCAACTATGATACCGGTATTGCCGACCCGATCTGGCGAGCCATGCACTTTGGTTCCTCCGGCACCGGAGAATGGGATGCCGCCGACGCGGGACTCGGCTTGAGCAATATGCGCTATTATCAACTGACCCCCCCGGATCCGGATTTGGATCCCCTGGCCTTCGATTTTGACCGCGATGTACAACGTACCCGCCACACCGCAGTGATAAGCGATGCGGACTCCACTTTCCTGGAAACGTTTGCGCGGCACGGAAAAATGATCGTCTACAACGGCCTTTCCGATCAGGGTATGGCTTCCAGTGTGCTTGCCGACTGGTACGATGAGGTGGTCAGCGTCAACGGTGAATCTATCCGTGACTCCGTGCGGCTGTTCCTCATTCCGGGGATGTGCCATTGTGACGGTGGTCAGGCAACGGACCGATTCGATATGCTTGAAGCAATCATGGCCTGGGTGGAAGAGGGACAGGCGCCGGATCGAATTATTGCAACGGGAAAGGCGTTTCCCGGTGCATCAAGACCCCTTTGCCCTTACCCTCTTGTAGCGCGTTACAAAAGCGGTGACGAGAAAAATGCCGACAGCTTTGAGTGTAGTGAAAAGTGACATAAAAAAGGGGAAAGGCCGATAAGCATTCTCTTTGCCTCACAGGCGCCTATTTACCAGCGTTACGGGTATGCGGTTGTTTCAACGCATACTCATACAATATCGAACCGAGAAATATCAAGTTCAGATCTTTGAGATACCTAAGCAGCACCGGAAGACTCAAACAGATAAAAAAAGATGAAATCAACCTGCTAAATAATAACTACACACAGTTTATTGAATTGAGGACAGGCTACCTGAAAAGGGAAAAATACAAATGGGAAACGGGCGTACTCAATCCTCCGGTGGACTCCGGTGCAGTGTTTGATAGCGTTGTGTATGAAGAAAATGGTACATTTTCGGGTTATGTGATCTATACTGTCGAACCTGACTTTTCAGATAAGGGTCCTGTACATAAGATAACAATAAAAGACATGGCATGGCTCTCAATATCCGCCTATTATGGCATATGGAATTACTTTACAAAGATGGATCTCACAAAAAATATACACTGGAGACAGGCGCCGCCTGATGATCCTCTGCCCCACCTGTTACCGGAACCGGCCGGGTTGAACATCAGGTCCATGAGAGGATTACTTGCACGGATCATTGACCTATAGAAGGCGGTACCGCTGCGCGGATACAGTGAAGACGGAGATCTTTAAGATTGTCGATGATGACATGTGCCCTTGAAATAACGGGACGTGGCACCTGAAGATAAAAGATGGCAAAGGCTCATTGGAAAGGAGGGACTCTATTATGAGTGACGATAACCTGGTAAAACGGATTGAGGAACTGGAAAACAAACTGGGGATACTCGAGGATGTGCATGCTATCAGAAGACTTCACCATCTGTACGGCTATTTTATTGATAAATGCATGTATGATGAAGTAGTGGATTGCTATGCCGATGATTGCGAATTTTATTTTTTCGGCGGCGTGTTCAAAGGTAAAGCCGGGATACGTCGTGCTTACTGTGACGGTTTCAGGCAGCGTTTTACCAACGGCAAAAACGGCCCTGTTTTCGGTTTTCTTCTCGATCACCCAATGATGCAGGATGTTGTCGATGTCGCGCCGGACCGGAAAACCGCGAATGCAAGGTTCCGATGTATGATGATGGCCGGAACGCATTACGAAAAGGATCCCCGACCAGCGGGAAGCGGAACTTCACGGCAGTGGTGGGAAGGTGCGCTCTATGAAAACGCCTATATCAAGATCGACGGGGTCTGGAAAATTAAAGTCCTGAATTATCGCCCGGTATGGCATGCGACACATGAAAACGGATGGGCCTATACGCCGCCCCATTTTGTTCCAAACCAGACGACAACTTACCCGGACGATCCATATGGTCCTGATGAATTGACGGCAATCAAGCCTTTGCTATGGCCTGAGCATGAAGTATTGCCATTTCATTGTGAACACCCTGTAACCGGGAAACCGATAGTAACGCCTGAACCCGGTTTAAAACCGGAATGAAAGATATCAGAAAAACGAACGTACCCGAAGTCCTCCTAATCAAACGGCGCCGGCGGTGGCGGTACGGGGAAATAGACGGCGTCCGGAGTGTAAGGCGTATGGTATGTGGTGGGCTTGTCCGGCTTGTTGGCCGGGTGGGCGGCGATGCTGCCCACGGACGGCGCTTCCACCCACCCCTGGTGGTAGGGGGACATGAAAATCTGGCGATATAAAAAGGTAAAAATCTTCCACCGGCCGTCCTCCTTGACGTACGTCATGTCGTACTTACCGGAGCAGATGAACGGGATGGGGCCTTTCATGGGAAGTGTGCAGAAACCGTGGGAGTGCCAGACGCCCCTGGCCGTGGCGCCGTCCTTGTCGATCTCTATGACCGGGTTGCAGGTCATGTGAACAGCCATGAATCCCGGCGAGAAATGGGTGTCCCGGGCGAAAACGGTGTTCCAGAAGCGGGTGATGCTCTCAACGCCCTCGTAAACACCGCTGTCCTCGATCTCCATGGTTACACCCGGTGTGTGATGAGCGAAGAGGGAAGCCACTTCAGACCGCATACCAACCTGATAATAGTGGGAGTAAAGGGACTGTACCTTTTGGATTTCGAGCTCGTCCCGAGCCCGCCTGCCTTCTTCGACCTGTTGTTTCAGTGCCTCGACTTCCGCTACCAGTTGTTCCAGGGTTGCCGTCATAGGAAACCTCCTGAATAAAAAGGCGATTATCATGCTGATGCCGCTGACCAGGAAGATCGTTCTCAATGATAATCACAGCGTCAACGGCAACAGCCCATACACGGATCCGGATTAGAGCGGTTGCGCATCCAGCGGATAGAAAGCCATGGACAGCTTGGTGATAAGTGCCGATGCCGGTGTGTTGGCGATATTGCCGTCATCGCCGATGGCGAAGAATTTCCCGGTTGTTTTCATCTGATTCCAGTTATAAAAGAAAACCGTGGAAACCGGGAGCCCGAACTCACGCCAGCTGAATATATACTGGTTGTCATCGAATTTGTAGATGGTGCACATCTCCACATCGGCCTGCCCCTTCAAAGGCCCTACGACACAATGCCAGGCATAACGTTCATGGGTCATATAAACGTGTTCGAAACACTGGTTCGTATTATATTTATAGATGGCACGCAGTCCGTGCAGGTCGCGTGTCGGTGCCGGCTTCTTCCCGATTGGGGGAACGGAAGGGTCCCCCATGACACCTGCCGAATAATCGTGCACTGCCCTGGTTTCACGTCCGACATCTCCTTCCCGGATAATGGTCTGAACCCCGACGGCCTGCCGTGTTTCAGTATTTACGACAAACGTCTGAGATTGGCGCGGGGCATCGGTAAACGTCATATCGATGAAATAGGTATTTCCATCTACCTCAACGACCTCGCACCAGTCCGTGCCGCTTTGATCACCGCGTTTCCACTCAACTTTATTTTTTTCGATAAAGTTAAGATCAAAAACAGTGCCGGAATCGAGTGTAATCTTCAACTGTTTATTGACGAATGCATTGGTTTGCGGATTGCGGTAGGTAGCCATTTCGGAAGCGTAGTCTTCATACTTATATTCGGTTTCTCCTTCTCTTTGGGACATGATTTACCTCCTTGTCTTGATTTGTGTTGACTGCGGCTTTCATTTCTCAACCCTTCTTCTTTTTGTGATTCATATTTTTCCCAAAGCAGATGGGCCAATTGCAAACGGAACGATATATTTTAGATGGAGCCTTCTCCATGTCTATCTCAAAAGTTATTACCGGTACCGAGTGCCGTGCTTCAAGAAAAAAATGTACTTAATGAGATATGCAACTATTTGGGTAAGAACATCCGTTGCCGAAAAAGTCCACGTTATTATGCCAAAGGTTGAATGAAGTGTCAAAGGCTCTTTATTAATTTTTCTCTTCATTAATTCCGATACGACTTTCGGGGGGTCAAGAAAACTTGACTAACTTAACTGGATTCCATATTATTTGGAGTAGAATAAATTCTATAACATATGTTTATATGGGATCTTTATTTATCAAAGCAGGTTCTATATGGTTCTGGCACTTATTATTTCCTTCGTTTCATTTATCGTATGTCTTTCGATCGGCCTGCTTGTCTATTACCAAAGCAGTAAGAAGCTAGAGCATAAACTGTTTTTTGCCCTCTGCCTTGTAAATTCATGGATGTCTCTGAGCATTCGGATGCATTATTCAGCCATGGCATCTGCCCTGAATGTGCTGAAAAATTGTACAGCCATGAAGACTGGTACCGTGATGAAAAATAATTTTGATAGATTTATGCCAGGTCATAAGAAAGAGAGTTGTTCCTATGAGTTATAAACCATTTCTCGAAAACAGGTTATTTTGTCGTTTCCCGATAGAATTGGGATTGATTTGTCTGGTTATCTTAACTGCGATTCCTGTTAATCAAGCTTCAGGCGCGGACATAACTGCGGACACATCGCACTGTTCCGGACTTTCAGAACTTGTGCAACAGGGGTTTGTCGTCGAAAAGGCGGAGATTGTTCCCGCCGGCCCGGGTCCGGGTCCGGGCGGAGACAAAAATTCGCTTCCGGAGCATTGCCTGGTCCAGGGAATGCTGAATCCCCGAATCGGTGCAAAGGGACAGAAATTCGGATTGGGTTTTGATCTCCGTATGCCGACGGATTGGAACAGCCGGTTTCTTTTCCAGGGAGGCGGCGGGCTCGATGGCGTGCTTGCCCCGGCGGTCGGCAATATCCCGGGTTCCGGCGGTCCCCCGGCACTGGCCCTGGGTTTTGCGGTGGTTGCAACGGACGGAGGCCATCGCAGCAGTATGCTCGACGGTTCCTTCGGACTGGACCAGCAGGCCCGGATAGATTATGCGTATAATGCACTGGATAAAGTTACGCTCAAGGCAAAGGAACTGATCGAGAAATATTACGGTGCTGCGCCGTCTTATTCCTATTTCATCGGATGTTCCAACGGCGGCCGACAGGCGTTGATGGCCTCACAGCGTCTTCCCCTCTATTTCGACGGTATCGTCGCCGGCGATCCCGCAATCAAATTCTCCGGAATCGCCATGGACGAAATATGGAACCTTCAGGTGGCCGCCCGGATTGCGCCGAAGGATGACCAGGGACGGGCCGTCATTTCAAAATCGTTTTCCAATGGCGATTTGCAACTCGTGGCCGAAACACTGCTGGATCGCTGCGACGCCTTGGACGGGCTGGCGGATGGTTTTATCAATGACTGGCAGGGGTGCGATTATGACCCCGGAATTCTAACCTGTGCATCCGAAAAAACGGAGACATGTCTTTCAAAGGCGCAGGTCGAAGCGTTGCGGGACATCTACGCGGGACCGCACACTAGTGACGGGAAATCCATTTACGGACCTTTCAACTACGATACCGGTATAGCGGGATCGGCCTGGAGAGGCATGCATATCGGTTCATCCGGAACCGGCAAATGGGACTCTGCCGATGCGACACTGGGCGTGGTCAATCTCGGCTACTTCCAGCTAACGCCCCCGGAACCCGATCTGGACCCCCTCGAATTCGATTTCGATCGTGATAGCAAACGCACGCGTCATACCGCCGCTCTGGCCGACGCCGATTCAACCTTCCTTGAGACCTTCGCCCGTCACGGAAAAATGATCGTCTATAACGGCCTTTCCGACCAGGGCATGGCCTCGGGGGTGCTCTCCGACTGGTATGATGAAGTAGTAAAAGTAAACGGCCCGTCGATAAAGGATTCCGTTCGACTCTTTTTTATTCCGGGCATGTGCCATTGCGGCGGCGGTCAGTCGACGGACCGGTTCAATATGCTCGAGGCAATCATGGACTGGGTGGAAAAAGGTATTGCACCGGATCAAATCATTGCAACAGGAAACTCTTTTCCAGGCGTATCGAGACCGCTTTGCCCCTACCCTCTGGTGGCACGATACAAAGGAGGAGACAAAAACAGCGCTGACAGTTTTGCCTGCTCCAAATAAAAAGCCTTCATTTTAATATCGGAAAACCGCCCGGAAGTCATCCGATGCCTTTAGACTAGCGATTGCCGTCGAGAAAGGATTCGGTTTTATATACTATTTTACCTCCAACGATTGTCATCAATATGGGGATCTTGCTTATTCCATCAGGGTTGATACTTAATATATCATCCCCTATGACGCAGAAATCAGCCAGTTTGCCGGGCTCGATAGACCCTTTAACCTTTTCCTGGTGATCCTGCCACGCCCCGTTGATGGTATAGCTGCGAACAGCCTGTTCTACGTTTATGCACTGATCTGGGCCAATTACTTTTCCCGTTGCCTTGTCTTTGCGCAGCACGGCCGATTCTACTCCCTGCCTCCAGTCGGGGTAGGTGACCGAGGCATCGGAACCGTTGGCGACGACGACCCCCTTATCGAACATTGTTTTCAACGGCCATTGATATGCCGCTTTTTCTTCACCGACAATGCCGACCATGAGGTTGCCTATGGTCCACTTGATGGCGGATTGTACGCTGGCGCCTATGTTATATTCAGCCATACGCTCGAAACATCGCGGCGTCGCGAAATCCGAGTGGATGATATAGTGTCTTGCATCCCAGGGGTGCTCTTTCAAAGCGGCGATATAAGCGTCAACACAGGCATCGATTCCCCGGTCTCCGGTAACATGGATGCCTACCTGGAACCCTCTCGAATTGCCGTATTCAATCATTTCCATCAGATTTTTATGGCGCTCCTCATCCGTTCCGCCCGCCACAAGCAGTTTACCGTGGCCGCCACCGATATACTCATCATACATAAAAGCGGTTCTGGAAGGAGGTATACCGTCCGCCAGCAGTTTTAACCCCGAGATTCTGAGGTAGTCGTTACCGAAACCGGTGCTTGTGCCGACATGACTCAGAATGGTTTTAAGCTCATCAGGTGACTTGCCGCCCATGATCATCGCGTTGATTCTAACAGTAATTTTCCCTTCATTCAGTAGGTCGGTATATATTCTTAACTGATCCGGACCAAGCCCCGGTTCGGTAACGCTGGTTATCCCCAGGGAATTCAACTCCGACATCGCGTTTAAAATAGCTTCTTTGAGCTCCGATTCGGTGGGCGGCGGCATTAATTCACGAACTGCCCAGACAGCCTTTTCGAATAATATGCCGGTCGGATTTCCCGACGCATCCCGCTCGATCCTGCCGCCTTCCGGATCAGGCGTATGTTTATCGATCCCCGCCTCTTCAAGGGCTTTGCTGTTGCACAACGCGGTATGACCTGAAAACTCGGTTAATATGACAGGATTATCCGGACTTGCCTTATCAATATCGGATTTGTCCGGATATTCACCGGAATTTTTAAATTCTTCCAGGAACCCCCTGTCCCAGCCCCATCCTGAAATCCATTTATTGGGGCCTGCCTCCGCTGCCCTGCCTTTAATGGCGGCCCGTATGTCGGCCATGGACGTAACTGCCGGATAGCCTAGATCCAGCATCAGAGGAGGCCTTTCCAGGCCGAAGCCGTTCAGATGGCAGTGGGCGTCATTAATTCCGGGAAGTACCGTGGCGCCCCGCAGGTTCATAACCCGCGTGTCGCCACCGGCTATCTTTTCGATGTCGGCCGCCGTGCCCACACCGACGATCCTGTCGCCCTTAATGGCCACAGCCTCTGCAATAGAAAAATCATTATCGACGGTTATGATATTTCCATTGGTCATAATTAGATCGGGATGAATAGAAAGCATTCCGGACATGTCGATATCCTCCTCTGGATTTATAAACGCTACAACTTGCCAACGCTGTTATTTGTTCACAATCCCCTCAACTCAATTATCATAATATATCACTATGGATTGCGATACTGTTTATTTTTCAATCGCTCCCTATTGCCTCACCAATAAACTTCATGGATCTGATCATATATCGGGCATGTCCATCGGGGAGTTTGACTCCATAATTTAAAGGGGGGAAGAGCAGCCAGACAAAGCTGCCCCCGAACGGTCGGAAACGAATATGGCAGAGCTCCTTTTTTGTATCTCGATAAACCTTGAAACGATGCCGATCCATATACTTCCACCTGAATCCATAATGGCCCCAGCCATATCCACGTGTGGATGTGTCGATTCGGCCAGGTCTGCCATAGGGACATATTTCAGTGAGGCAAGTCCGAACAACGCCTTAATCACCAGGATGATCGCCAGCCCTGTAAACATGGACCATGGGAGGTTCCGGCCGGGATTGATTGTCTCCTCGGCAAGAGGAGTAACAAACTCGATGCCGATGAAAAGCCAGAGGCCCATGGCCACGAGTGTATAGGTACTGATGCCGCCGGCCCCGGGCAGCATGGTCGCCAGTTCTCCATAAGTCATGGCGGAAAAAAGTTGCAGCAGCCAGGCGGCAATCATGGCATAGAGGAAGCCGCCGCCGATACCCATTCCCTGGCCCAATGAAACAAGCGTGGTAGAAGCGACTACGAGACCAACCGCAACCGAGAAGCATGACCAGAAACCAAGTGTCTTTTTAAACTCTTCCGCCATTGTTACTCTCTCTGGAAACTGGAAACACTATACTTTTAGTCTACATGTAATAATCGCTCCGGAAAATTCCCGATTAATCATTGCCGGCCCTATTATATACAACTTCGCCATCGATAATGGTTTTCTCGACATTGATCTTGTGTACTTCCGTAATGGGAATCTCATATGGATTTCGGTCGGTCACAATCAGGTCCGCCAGCATCCCCGGCGCGATCCGTCCCGTTTTGGCGCCATTTCCCATCTGCTTCGCCGAATTCACGGTAAACAGATCCATGGCCTGTTTCAGGGTGATCCTCTCGGCCGCTCCGAGCATTTCACCACCACCGCCCGGTTTCCGGCGTGTCACCAGTGTTTCAATGGCGATCCACGGATTGACCGACGGCACCACAGCCCAGTCGGAGCCGGGTACTACCAGGGCGCCACTGTCGATAGCATCCTTCACCGGTGTCCAGCGCTTCATACGCTCCGGTCCTATTGACTTTATAATATCTCCAATAATGGGATTGGGATACCAGATGTACGGAGACATCTCGAATGTCGCGGCGATATCGCGCGCACGTCGAATGTCGCTCATCTGCACGAAGCTGCAGTGTCCGGCATTGTGATGCTGGCCGCTGAATCCGTTTGCCAGACGCGCCGCTTCAATTGCGTCGAGGCCCTGGCGCACGGCAGCATCGCCGGCCGCATGAAACTTGACGGTAAGCCCCATGGCGTCGAATTTCGTCACGGCCTCATTGAGGGTATCGGAAGGAATCAACAGCAGTCCCTTGCGGCTCGATTCGTCATTGCGGCCCGCCACAACATCCGCATAAGGTTCCACCATGGCGGCCGTATGGCTGTCCGTCGGCACCCCGTCCAGGAACATCTTGACGCAGTCGGGACACACACGATCCCTGGCGTACAGATTACGCTTTGCGATAATGGATGTAGCTTCATCGCCCGGTCCTGTCCCGTAAACAGGGTCCGGCTTCCAGGTGAAACAGAGCCGCACCCGCTGCTTGAGCTTGCCGGCATCGGCCAGTGCGGCGTACGCCTGGGCCAGGTCTTCGCCGACGGCGGCATCGGTAAGGGAGGTAATGCCGTACGAAAGCATCTTGTTCAATGACCACGCCAGGGCCGTCCGGGTCTCTTCAGGTGTCGGCGGTTTTTCGATATATCGGATCAATCCGCTGGCCGCCTCTCTCAGCACGCCCGTCGGATGGCCCTTCTTATCACGCTCGATGATACCGCCGGCCGGATCGGGCGTATCCCTGGTGATACCGGACATCTTGAGCGCCAGAGAGTTTGCCCAGGTGCTGTGACCGCTTATGTCCCTTAGCAAAACGGGGTTGTTCGGAGATACCGTATCCAGCATTTGCCGCTCAGGCGTTCCTCCCAGTGACGCGGCATCCCACTGACCGCCGGTGATCCATTCGCCTTCTTTTTTTTCTTTTACGCATCCGGAGATGGTCTCCTGGATTTTCTTCAACGTCGAGCCTTGCGGGAAATTGCATCCCCGCGGATAGCCAGAGCTGGGATGCACGTGTATGTCATGCAAACCGGGTAACACCGTGTCTCCATTCAGATCGACGACCGTCGTGCCGGAGGACTTGTATCGGTCAATCGACGCTGCGTCGCCCACCGCCAGGATGACCCCCCGCTCGCCTATGGCCATCGCTTCCACTGTAGCCTTTTCCGTGCAAATTTTGCCGTTGATAAGGATCAGATTCGCACTGCCCACATCTTTCAGACTGTCGGCATGGATGATGCCGGCGGCCAAAAACGCCACAAAAAAGATGAAGATGCATAGTATTCCGCTTCTGTTTTTCATGATGCGACCTCCCGTGGTTTTATAACAATGCTTTAAATATACGATAGAAGACCCCGCCACTTGATGACGGGGTCTTGTTTTAATTTTTTCGGACCGCCCCGATTCTCAATGAGCAAAATTCATACCAATGGAAGAGATGCACTCAATGATGCTGACACCTCATAGCAAATACAATTGGGTCGGTTGCGAAACCGCCCGGTCAAAGTGGCCCGGACGGCACAATTCGTGCTACAACGAAACATGTTGGGTCATAAATGTCTCTGCCATTCGAAAGGTCTTAAGGGGGATGTTATGGAAAAAAATCGAACCATCAAACAACTCGAGAAAAGAATAAAAGAACTTGAGTCCAGGGTCGTCGACGCGGACAAGCTATCGGATACGCTGAAAGAGAGCGAAGACCGGTACAATCGTATGCTGGGGAACCTCCAGGATGAGTATCTTTTTTATCGACACAACACGGAGGGCAAGTTTACCTACGTGAGCCCATCCTATCGGAATATTCTGGGATTTTCACCCGAAGAATACATCGGCGTCAGCGCCGAGGAGCTCTGGACCCCCAATCCTGTCAATATACAGGCGGACCGGCACACGAAACTGAGCTGCCAGGGTGTCCGTCAACCGCCCTATGAAATTGAAATATATCATAAAAGCGGCGCATTGCGCCGTTTCATAACCATTGAAACCCCGATTCTGGATGACCGGGGAAATGTTGTCGCGGTCGAGGGAACGGCCAGGGATATTACCGAAAAGAGAAAGATCGAAGAGCAGCTCGAAAAATACCGGTCGGAGCTGGAAAGCCTGGTGCAGCAGCGAACCGCCGAACTGCAGGCCTCCCGTAAGCAGCTCTCCACCCTCATGAACAACCTGCCGGGCATGGCATACAGGATTTGTATCGAGGGGGACAGTTTGTGGGTGGAGTTCGTGAGCGAAGGGTGCCGGCAGATATTCGGTCATGAGCCCGCCTATTTTATCGACCGCGGTCTTGTTGAGTTGAAACGGCTGATCCATCCGGACGATCTGGATCGTCTGGTGGCGAGAGCGCGGCTGTCATTCGAGGAGTCCAAAGCGTTCGAATGCGAGTATCGCATCCTGACGGCGTCCGGAGAAACCAAATGGGTCTTCGACAAGGCGGACGTTTTCTCCAGCCGGGAGAGGGATTCCAGGCGGTCGATGGAAGGATTCATGGCCGATTTCACGGTGTTCAAGACGCTGGAAGAGAAACTGCGAAATGAAAACATTCTCCTCAGGTCAACCATTCGGGATCGCTACAAATTTCAGAACATCGTCGGGAACTGCCGGGCCATGCAGGATGTATTCGATCTCATCGTCAAAGCCGCCACCACCAGCGACAATGTCTTCGTTTATGGTGAATCCGGCACCGGGAAAGAGCTCGTGGCACAGGCCATTCATGATGTCAGCGACCGAAAAGACAAGAAATTTGTTACGGTGAATTGTGCGGCGATTCCGGAAAGCCTCATTGAAAGCGAATTTTTCGGTACCAGCAAGGGAGCTTTCACGGGCGCCACAACGGACAAGCAGGGGTATCTCGAGGCATCCGACGGCGGCACCCTGTTCCTCGACGAGATCGGTGATATCAGTCCGAACCTGCAGGCAAAACTTCTCCGCGCCATCGACGGCGGCGGCTTTTCGCCGGTGGGAAGCCGGCGGGTCATACGTCCGGATTTGCGGATCATTGCCGCGTCCAACAAGAACCTGGAGGATCTGATGACCTCCGGCGGTATCCGTCAGGACTTCTTTTTCAGGGTTCATGTCATTCCGATCCATCTTCCTCCCCTGAGGGAGCGGGGCGACGATATTTTCATGCTTATCCAGCACTTCCTCAAGAAATACAGCCAGTCGGACAGTATTGTCTCCCTTACCCGCAAAGAGCTGGAGACCCTCAAAAACCATCGCTGGCCGGGAAATGTCAGGGAATTGCAGAATGTTCTTCGTCGATACATCACCATGAAAAACCTGCATTTCATGAAAATCCCGCGTTTGAGCGAAACCAGGGAAACCCCGGTCGCGGAGTCCGCGGAAATTCGAGAAGCGCAGGACCTTCGAATGATGCAGGTGGAATTTGAAAAGAAGGTCATCCTGGATGCGCTCGATCGCACCCGGTGGAATAAATCCCGGGCAGCCAAAGAACTGGGTGTATCCCGAAAAACCTTGTTTCGTAAAATGAAGGCTTGTGGGCTTCAATAGACACAAAGTGGGTCATAATCGCGCAAACAGTTGAATGATCAATAATTACTGATTGTTATGTTACAATTCACAGCACTTCCGAGCGAATATGGCCCAGACTTAGGTTTCCCCGCCGCCGGGACAAACTCTTTAATGTTCACGGCCGGTTTTATTCCGCGCTACCTTTCAAGGTCGTGGTCTTTCATGCCGATACGGAGCGGGCCACCGATGTTGCCGGGTCTAAAAACGAATCTATAGGCATAAAATCCAGACCGAAAGCATCGGAAACGGCTTTATAGGTGATGTGGCCGTTCACAATGTTCGCCCCGAGCATTATTTCTCTGTTTTCAATCATTGCCCGGATCAACCCCGGGCACCCCGCCCAGCAGAATACCCCGCCCCCCGTTTTTCATCTCAAGATACTTCGCCCCCTGCTGTATCGCCATACGACCGGCGACCTCGCTCATGGGCATGAGCAGGGGAAGCGATCCGTCTGCCCTCTGTATGGTTTCATAGGCGATATTAACCGACTTCCGTCTGATCAACGCATCGGTTTGCTGCCTGTCGGCAGCCAGGTGAAGGTATGTAAACAGTATCTGCCCCGGACGGATCATCTCGTATTCGGCTGATTGGGGCTCCTTTACGTGCATCACCATATCCGCCGTTTCGAAGATCTTTTCGGGGCCGCCCTCAACGATTTCCGCCCCGGCTCGTTGATAGGCCTCATCCGTAAAGCCGCTGCCGACACCTGCGTTTTGTTCGACCAGGGTAGTATGACCTTTCTGCCGGAGTATTTCGACACCGGCCGGCGTCATGCAGACACGATTCTCCTCACTTTTTCTTTCCTTGAGAACCCCTATTTTCATACTACCTCCGATTTATGTTCAGATTAGAAACGATAAGCAACCGTCGTACCAATGGTGCGTGGCATGACGGTCTGTCCCGTGTAACCGTAGAGATTCGGCAGGAACTGATCTTCCACTTTCTGAACAGATATCTGGTCGGATTTTCGATAGAAAAAACCGATAATCCATTGAAACCGGGAATCGGTGTTGGTCGACTGAAGAAACGCCACGAATGGCGATATCTGAAGAGAGCGGATTCCGAAGGTCATTACGGACAAAGGTGATGCCCGGGGTGAGACGCGAAATATCGTCAATGGAGCGCACGCCCTGGGCGTCCATTCTTTTATCGGGTTTTAAAAAAATTCGTATCAATTCCAGATCATGTTTGTCCATTCTCTTCTCCCCTTATTATATTAATGATCTCAGCCAATTTCAAAACGTTCCATTTTACCCAACCTCTGCGTTAACCCATTATGTTATCTGCGGAAGCATGAATATATTCCGATGTAACAGGATGTCACCTGTCGGGAGATAGGGCCCATCTGAGAACTGAATTATTTTCGGCACCGATGTTGCTATAGCCTATGATTGAGACATGAAGTTTTCAAAAGTCGGCGCGCCCTTCAGGCAAGCCTTTCCCTTGGTCCGAAGGGAGAAAAAAGCCGCCGCTATCCATCATGTGCCGAGGACGAAACGGACGGCGTTCACCGGCAGCACCTGAAAAAGGAGAAAAATATATGATCAGCGAAAAGGAACTGGGAAAACTTTCATACGTCGATGCGCCGAAGGTGGTTACCGACACCCTTCCGGGACCCGAATCCAAGAAATATCTTCAAGATTCGTTCGACTTCGAATCCATGGCCCGCGGCGGCGGCAGAACGCCTTTTGTGTTTGCCGAGGGGCGCGGCGCCACAGTCAAGGATGCGGATGGCAACGTATTTCTCGACATCACGGCCGGCGTGGCGGTAAACGCCGTAGGCCGGTGCCATCCCCGGGTTGTCGAGGCCATGAAAAAGCAGATGGACCTTCTCATGCATGCCAGTGACATTTCAAACGTAAGACGGACGGAGCTGGCGAAAAAAGTGGCCGGTATCGCGCCGCCGGGACTCAAGAACGACTGTGTTACCTATTTCGCCCAGGAAGGCAGCGGTGCGGTGGAGACGGCTATCAAGTTTGCCCGGAAAATTACGGGCCGGAACCAGATTGCCGCCTTTCACGGCTCGTATCATGGCGTATGGCTCGGATCCAATTCCCTGACCACCGGAGACCAGTACCGCAAGGGGTTCGGCCCTTTCATGCCCGGCGTTATTCATCTGCCTTATCCGTACTGTTATCGCTGTTGCTTCGGGCTTACCTATCCCAAGTGCGAATTGCAGTGCGCGAAATACGTCGACTATGTGCTCAACACACCCTATACCGGCGCCGATGACGTTGGTATGTTGATTATAGAGGCCGAACAGGGGGAGGGAGGATACCTGCCGCCGCCTCCGGGGTACCTCGAAATCGTTAAGAGGGCGTGTGAAAAACACGGGGCCCTGTATGTTTCCGACGAGGTTCAGGCCGGGGCCGGCCGCACCGGTAAAATGTGGTGCATCGAGCATGCCGATGTAGAACCGGACATGATGACCTGGGGCAAGGGTATGGGGGGTGATATCCCCATGGCCGGCCTGACCATACGGAAAGACCTGGCTGCGAAGATCGATGATCACAGCCAACCCAACACCTTTGCGGGCAACGCGTTGGCAAGTGTCGCCTGTATGACCAATATCGATATCCTCACGGAAAATGACAGCGCCCTGATTAAGCGGGCGGGTGAACTGGGAGAAGAGATCAAAGAGCAGATCCGAGAGGGGGCCGGGGATATCCGGGTGATCGGGGATGTCCGGGGAAGAGGTCTCATGATCGGCATTGAAGTGGTAGAAAACAAGGAATCCCGTACGCCCCTCAAGCAGGAGTCGGTGGACGCCATCGTCGGCGGCATGTTCGGCGCCGGTATGCTGATGGTGCCCTGCGGGCGATTCGGTAATGTCTTCCGGTTCATGCCGCCTCTCGTATTGACCCGGAAGCAGGCGGATAAGGCGGTGGATATTTTGCTCACGGCGGCGAAGAAGGTGTGCTGAGGCGAGACGTGGGGGCTCAATATTTAGTACAATACGGATGGTCTCGTAAAAAGTCAGTCATTTTTTTCGACCTTTTACGAGACCATCAACAAGAAGTTCCGTTTAATGTTGGGCCCCGCTTCTTCAAATAAGCGTCTTCCTGGCACAAAATTGATTTGTAACGATTCTGGAAAAGCTGCCCGTGTCGATGGTATTTTTTATTAAACCATCCCGCATAACCGGTAAGAAGACGACTCATGAGCCTGCTGACCGGGACAGAACCGGTTCGAAACAACAAATGCGCATGATTGGGGATCAGTGCCCACGCAAAACACTCGGTTTGCGTTTCAGGGACAAGTTCCGCCAGGCGACCAACAAAATTACTCCGGTCATAATCCGATCTGAATATCTTTTTACGCTCTATCCCTCTGATGATAATGTGATGCAGTGCAACCGGTGCATCTATCCTTGATTTT
The DNA here is from genome assembly GCA_963677545.2 of Desulfobacterales bacterium. Taxonomy (GTDB): domain Bacteria; phylum Desulfobacterota; class Desulfobacteria; order Desulfobacterales; family JAFDDL01; genus JBECKW01. Next base: position 73,297 of record CAXXKH010000042.1, read on the forward strand.
CTGGGTATTTTTACTTGATATCATACTTTCTCATCTTAGTAACGCATAAAATCATAGACGTCCCTAATATTTTCCCTAATATTTTCAAGACATATAATTTGCCGCAAAAAGCAAGTCGTATCGGCTTAATCGCCCTTGTCAGGCGGCCTTCAAATCTTCAATTTTCCATCCGGGAAAAACTAGAACCGCGGGATGGCATTTAAGAGCTAATGCGAGAGTCTTGGCTCTTTCGATGCCAATCTTTATTCTATCATTTTCAATTCCTGAGATAGTAGACTGAGGAATTCCGGTTAGTCCTGCCAGTTGTGACTGGCTAAGTTCCTGAAGTTCACGCATAATTCGAACTGATTCTCCCACAGATACCTCTACAGTTTTTTTTGCTTTTCTATAATCCTTCATATCATTTTCTCCTGTAGTCATGAGGCGTTATATCTATAACTTTTACATACAATTTTTTGTTTTCGATCTTATAAATAATTCGATATTGTTTACCTAGTCGTGATGATCTAAATCCTCGCCATTGACCTTTGAGAATTTCATCATGGAAGCCCTTAATCAATCTTAAACCTTGTGGGCCAGAAATAGCTACAACATCTTTCCATTTTTCATATCGTTTCAGAATTTCAACAGGGATTCTGCCTAATTTTCGAACCAGTGAATTATGTTCATATATTTCCCACATATCATTAACATACTATACCATATTTAGTATGTCAACAAATTGGGTTACAACTTTTCATCAGAGGGAATTGGGATCAAACCTTGATTGACGCACTAATTTCCTATTGTTTCCAGCGGTAAGTTAGGATCAACGCGCCATTCCTCCAGCGGGAAATATTGGGGACGTATGATTTTATGCGTTTCTATTCAATCAACCTAATAGATTTCTCTCTTTCAATGATTTCTCCCTTTCTTGACAAACGACTAACGGCAGATTGACTGATTTTTAGCCTGCCGGCGATTTCAATGGTCGTCATGCCAAGCTTTCGATGCGCGAAAAAACACAGCAATGCTCTAGCCTGGACAGTTTTCGGTGCTTTATCAAAAGCAAGAACCTGAGAAACATCCATGTCCATCAGTTCCGAAACGCGCTCGACTGCTTTATCAAAATCATACCCTCTATTTTTCAATCCGTATTTCTCTTCAAGCGACTCCTGTGCAGACTTCAAGACTTTTTCAACGAAATCACTGTCTCCTATAATACGTTCATCCCCTAACGGCCCCCCTCTTAAAGGATTCAAATGTATATACCCGACCAACTCTTTCAAATAAGCGTCTTCCTGACACAAAATTGATTTGTAACGATTCTGGAAAAGCTGCCCGTGTCGATGGTATTTTTTATTAAACCATCCCGCATAACCGGTAAGAAGACGACTCATGAGCCTGCTGACCGGGACAGAACAGGTTCGAAACAACAAAAATGCACATGATTGGGGATCAGTGCCCACGCGAAACACTCGGTTTGCGTTTCAGGGACAAGTTCCGCCAGGCGACCAACAAAATTACTCCTGTCATAATCCGATCTGAATATCTTTTTACGCTCTATCCCTCTGATGATAATGTGATGCAGTGCACCCGGCGCATCTATCCTTGATTTTCTTGGCATTCTTACCTGATATTATAGTCTCTCATCCTAGTAACGCATAAAATCATAGACGTTATATATTTCACGCAACATATTTCGATCTATTCACATAATTTTCTGCTGAAATGGCAGGTTGGGGCAAAAAAATATTGACATTTTAGTTTTTAATTGTACAATATGCTGTACAGGAGGTGTCTATATGGAAGCTATAACCTATACAGCTGCAAGACAAAACCTTGCGAAAACGATGGAAAAAGTTTGCAGAGACCGCGCTCCGGTGATTGTGACAAAAAAATCATCGGAATCTGTGGTGATAATGTCACTCGAGGACTTTGAAGCCCTTGAAGAGACAGCCTACCTGTTGCGGTCACCGAAAAACACAAGACGGCTTATTGAATCCATCGCCCAACTCGAAAATGGCAAAGGAAATAAAAAGGAGCTTATAGAGTGAAGATCATTTTCTCAGATCATGCCTGGGACGATTACCTCTATTGGCAAAAAACTGATAAAAAAATCCTTCGCCGCATCAATACCCTCATTAAGGAAACAAAGCGTAGCCCTTTTGAGGGTATTGGCAAACCCGAACCTTTGAAACATGCCCTGTCAGGATACTGGTCCAGGCGGATAAATGACGAACATAGATTCGTTTATAAAGTCTCAGATGATGCGATCCTTATTGCACAACTAAGATATCACTACTGACCCTTCTTTATTGCCTGCGGTTCAGCATAAAAAATGGTAATTGCTGAAAACGCCCTGCTTTGGGGA
>CAXXKH010000043.1:0-29785 GCA_963677545.2 Desulfobacterales bacterium
GGCTGGCGCCGGTCAGGGCATTGAATACCGTGGACTTTCCACAGTTCGGCTGGCCAGCCAGGGCGACAAGAAGGGCACCTACTCTCACCTACTCCACCTCCACATACCGGGCTTCATCGTGCCGGAGAGTGATAAAATAGCCGTCCAGCACCACCTCCATGGGATCTTCCAGGGGAGCGTTTCGAATCACTTTCAGATGGACGCCCGCATAAATGCCCATATCCATCAGGCGCTGCCCCAACTTGTCCCGGGCCGACAACCGCCTTATTCGCGCTTCACCGCCGGGTTTTATTTGGTCCAGAGTCATTTTCGCGATCTCCATTTCGTTCTGAAAGCGATGTCAACAAGCATATTGCCGGGACATGAACATCGCCGTCGAATATTTATGTCCATAATTATAAAAGGAATTACATATATAGTTAGTAATATCTATCTTTATACGAGCTCCATTTCTCATCAAACGACATGTTTGTCAATAGATAATAGAACAACTCCGTATTTAAGAATTAATTATAGATTCGCAGATCAAAAAAAACTTGACAAGTAATTTATTCTATGGAATTCAGATAGGCAATTCTAATTTATTTAGAATTTTAAAGCTTTTTAAGGGCCTTTGTCCTGAATACAGGAGAGGGGCTTTATTTTTGAAATCGGAATTAGATGTATCTAACTTAGATTTAAAACAAAAATAAGAAAAGGATGGAGAAAAAGAGGATGAGGAACAACAGAATGAAGACAGGTATTGCGGCGGTTATCGTTGCCGCGTTTTTCGCGTTGGCGGGGAGCGCCCTAGGTGAAGACGCCGGTTCCGGCGCCATAAAGCTTGAGACTTTGAAAGTGAAATCTCTGGAAGAAAATCTCAGAAGAAAAGGACTCCTCAAGGACGTCATCGAGAGAACCCAACTGATTACCGCCGAGGACCTGGAAATGAAGCAGGCCCGAAGCCTCTACGAGGCGGTGAAAGACGAGCCGGGCGTAACCGTCAACACGGAGTGCTCCATGTGCGGCATCAAGCGCATCATGGTCAACGGCCTCAAGGGCGAGCATACCACCGTACTAGTGGACGGGGTACCGATGCACTCCACCGTCTCCAGCTATTATGGCATGGACGCGCTGGCCACCGCCGGGCTCAGCCGGATAGAGATCGCCCGGGGCGCCGGGGCCTCCCTGTTGGCCCCCGAGGCCATCGGCGGGACCCTCAACCTGATTTTCGAAAAACCCACGAAAACAGGTTTCATCTCCGATATCTCCATTGGCGCCAACGATTACCGAGACTACTCTTTGCGGGAACCGTTCTTTCGGATGACGAACGCCTGGCCCTGGTGGCCGTGGGCCAGTATGACAACATCGGCCAGGAAGACGCCGACGACAACCGGGTGAACGAAGCACCCCGGCTGGAAAATTCCACCGTTACCCTGAAAGGATTCTACGATTACTCGGATACGGGGCAGCTTCAGCTTCGGGTCACCCAAATCAAGTCCGACGTGCACGGCGGCTTTATGTCCGACAACTACAACGCCGTACTGCAGGACTCGGATGAGATCTCATTTGTCGGCGGAAACGTCAACAATCTCTACACCGGCGGCGCCCTGGGGACCATCGAGTACATTCTTACCGAACGGGAAGAGTTCACCGCCCAGTGGCTTCAACAGATGAGCGAGCGAACCAATGTCAACATCACCGCCAGCTACGCCAAGCACGTTCAGGACTCCGTCTATGAGGGTTTCGACTATCACAACGAAGTCCCCTCCGTCTACGGGGGCGTGAAAGTGAACTATTCGATCGGAGAACATCTGCTCACCACCGGCCTCAGCATTAAGACCGAAGAGCTCGAATCCGACTCCGTGATGGTGGAATCGGATCCGGATCTCATTCCCGACAGCTACGATTATGCCAACCAGGCCCTGTTCCTTCAGGATTCCTGGCGGATGGCGCCGGGCGTGGAATTGATTCTGGCCCTTCGGGCGGACAAGATCACGGTGGACTGGACGGGCAACACCGCCAGAGGGGATGAAATCGACGAAACCATCCTCGCCCCCCGGGCCCATCTTCGCTGGGAGCATACGGATACCGTGGTCTCCCGATTCTCCTTCGGCCGGGGATACCGTGCGCCCTTGACCTTCTTCGAGTCCGAACACGGTATTCTCGAAGAAGGTTTCAACGTTGCGATCTCGGAGCTGGAGGATTCCTGGTCCGGCGGGTACACCCTCAGCTACCAGGATGTTCTTTGGGCCGGCAGCGTAGGGGTTCATTACACGACGGTGGAAAATCTGGCCATGATCGATTCGGATAACTACAACCGGCCCACCCTCGTCAATTCGGACGAAACCGGTGATGTGACGGCATTCGACTTATCCGGAAGCTACAAGGCGACCGACTGGATGGCGCTGGGCGCAACCTACGAGCATTACTTCATGAGCGACGAGTATAAGGCCACCTTCGGCATCGCCCCCGTTGAGGAGCGGGTGGGGATCTCCCTGGATATCGACAAGTCCGGCTGGGCATTCACGGCAAACGCCTACTGGATCGGATCGAGGGATCTGACCGACTATGGGTACGAAGGCTTTAATATCTACAATGAAACCACCGGTGTGGCCAGCGGCCTGAAAACCACCAAGGCGCCCAGCTATACCGAGATCGACATGAAACTTTCCCGTCAAATCGGAAAGCACCTCAATGTTTATGCCGGCGCCAAAAACCTGCTGGACTACACCCAGGCGGGGGACGAAGACTCTCCCCTGTTCTACGATGCCGAAGGCGGTTATGACGTCGGCTATATCTACGGGCCGCTTCGCGGAAGAGTTGTTTATGCGGGCGTAAAAACTACATTTTAACCGGCTGAAAGGGGAGGCGCGATATCGCCTCCCTTTCGCATGCGGAATTTTTCACACCAAAAGGAGCATTCCAATGATGGCCTGCGCAGGTATGCAATTGGCTGAAGAGACATCGACGGAGACGGTTTACAGCAGAGACTTTCATGGTTCGACCCGGCTGGATGTAATATCCGGCCGCGGGAACCGTTGGTGGTCTTCATGGCCGTGGGCCATCAAAAAAACGACAGCAGTAAAGCAAGGACCGGCCCGGGAATATTTTTCCGCGGTCATTTTAAATATGTCCCTCCTTCTGGCGGCAATAGTTGTTACCATCATGATCATCGGCACCATCAGCACACTTCACGGAACGAAAACAACCGTGAAGAAAAAAAACGCCGGCGACATTCTGATGCTGCTTCCCGAAAAAAAACCCCCGCCCCCCCTGGAACAGATAGAAACGCCCATGATGGCGAAACCCGAAATGACCTACACGATGAAAAAGCACCAGACCCCGAGGCCGGAAAAAATGCCGCCGAAAGTCCGAATCGACATTCCCCGTATCGATCTCAATGCAAACCTGCTGACGGGCCTGGACATCGGGATAACCACATGGCATATACCCCCACGAAAAAGCGAATACGGAATGGGTGAAGTGGATCAGGTGCCCATGGCGATCTTTCAGGTCCAGCCCGACTATCCCTACCATGCCAAACGCCAGGGCACCGAGGGCATCGTATCCATCCGGTTTCTGGTCACCCGGGAAGGCACGGTCAGCAGTTTCAGTGTGCTCAAAGCCACTCCGGAAGGTATTTTTGACGAGGCCGCCCGAAGAAGCGTACTCCGATGGAAATTCCGTCCGGGCCTCAAAAACGGAGAGGCCGTGAACACCTGGGTGGAGATGGATATCGAGTTCGAACTGGGGTAAATGGAAAAGGAGTCTCTTTCAATATGTATCATTCGGCACCCGACAAGAATCACACCGAAAATGCTCATACCCCGGGAAGTCCTGAAATTCAGTTTGGTAAAGGACTGGTTCTGATTGTTGACGATGAGGAATCGGTTATCAGTATTTTAAAAAAAATGCTGGACAGACTGGGTTATACCGTCCTGGCGGCCCGGAGCGGCAAGGAAGCAGTAGATGTATATAATATACACAAACATGCAATAAATCTGGTGATCCTGGATCTGGTGATGCCCGACTTTGATGGCGATGAAACCTATAATCAGCTTAAAGAAATCGATGAAAACGTGAATGTGCTCCTGTCGAGCGGGTATGACATCAATAATCAAATAACAAAGATACTGGATCGTGGTTGTAATGGCTACATACAGAAACCGTTTACTATCATTGATTTTTCAATTAAAATCAAACAGATGATAGATTATGCCGGAGACAAAATCCAATATTGATCAATCCTGAGCAATAATACTTGGATTTCGCTCTTTGAAAATATACGTTTTTGTTTTTATCATCGGTATCATAGCCTGTTTTATTGATGGAACACTTGTTCAGCTTGAGTCAAATAGATATTGGTAGTCATAATATTGAATCGGGACGCCAAGGATGGAGAGGATATCCCTTTGAAGTTTATTGAGTTTGGATACAAAGCCATAGCTGTTGCCGTCGGGAAGCTGGAGCTGTCCCTGTACAATATCTTCAAATTCTTTCAGCATGAATTCACTGCGCGGATTACGGACATCCTTTTTGTTTGGCATAAACCCGTCCAAACCTCGGTCCCGATCGTCGATATTTTTCCTGGCGGATCTTTCTATAAGTATTAGCATCTGCAAGGCGACCTTGAAGAGGAATAAAAATGCTTCGATACGTTCAGGGGTATGCAGGTAGATTGGCTCAATATTGTAAGGTCCTTTTGCCCGCCGAAAGGTGTGCTCGCATTTGTATTGGTGCTTGTGAGCCAGCATTGCTTCCTCAATACTCAGCTTATCCGAAGGTTTGTTGGTTAGCAGCGGATAATAACCGCACCGGGAGCCGGGAGAGCACTTTTTCGAAAGCATCGTTGTCGAATTCATACTGGATGCTAAAATGGTCGTTGAATTCAGCTATCTTTTCCGTGTTTGCCGACGGCCGTCCACGTTTGCTGTTTTTATAGGTAGCAACCGGATTGTTGATTACAGTATAGGTAAAGAATGACTCCGTGCTTTTTTTCTTCAAGATAGCAGCGCATGCCGCATCTATCTGTTCCCGGCTTTTCAACTTGTATCGGTTGAGTTTTCCGGTAAGCTCCTCGAAAGCGTCTCGTGTTTTCTGAATGCGGTTTTGCAACGCTTTTTGTCTTATGGCGCGAAGGCCATGGTCGAACAGAATGATCATCCGTAGCTGGTAGGATTCTTCTTCATGGGTAAATTCCATGGGAATTTCAAAGCCGCGGTTAAAGCGTTCTTTATAGGGTATAAGCAATTCGCTGTCGTGTATGTTGAGCGCATTTTCAAAGGCTTTCTTGTAGGATTCATACATCGGCGCCGGAGCGATGAAATACCCATCATTGTCGTCAATATGGGCCATGTTCTCGTGAGTGATCAATTTCGAATCAGCCACGTAAAGAAAATCATGGCCGTCGAAAAGGTCGATCAGTTTTTGCCACTGCTCGAAGTAGGTGTTTACATCGGCTGTATTGCCGCTATAAGCCTTTTGAAACAAAGGGAAGGCGTGATCGGAGCTCACAGACATCGACCAGACAAGTTGCTTGAGGTCCTTTCGATGCTTTTTGATATGTCCGAACGTTACCCGGATGCTACGATCGGTCTTGTTGTTATCGGCATTCCCGTAAAAAGACACTGAAGTTGTATCGTTGTGGCAGATAGAACTTTGAATTTGAAACACCTCGATCATATGCCGGGTGATAGGCAGTTCGAGGTCCCCGAGTCCATAGGAAAATAAGGCATCCAGCGAATCGGCAAGCCGGTCGTCAAAGCACTCTTCGGGTGCAATATTAGGCAGCATTACATTGAGCACGGTTTTCTCCGAGGCAAATTTGCAGATTCGATACAGCTGCATTACCTGAAACAGTATGCCGGTAATCATGGCCACGGCAGCTTCACCGTGGGTGAGGATTTTCCTTCGTGGATCCAGCTCAACATGATCATCTATGATTCGCCGTATACCACATTGGTCAAAATAATTCCGTAAAATCGGTGCAAATCCAATCGCTTGAGTCTCAACTTCTTTGATAGCCGGTAATCTCAAATGAAGAGCCCTCCTTAAGTATTTGGAATGACACTACATTATCTAGTATAAAAATATAGTTTGATATCAAGCGGTTATGTTGTATTGTGCCGAGATATAAACGATAATTGGCCATATGATCCTAAAATCAGATATTTTCGTCGTTTTTCTTCAATTTTTAATTTGTAAAATGCGTAGCTGACACAAGCGAAATCCAAGATAATACTAAACGAGTATTTATCTTTGTCCCGATGTATAGAAATAATGCTGTCCCGAACAAAAATCAATCCGCCAACCCCGGAAGTAAACAATGAGCTTCTTCTATTTTGGATTCAATCATTTTCAGCGGGGGAATCATTTTCGTTTACCCTCATACTCTCGAGCCAACGGAAAGATGCAATTTTTGTTTCTTCGTATTTACCTGCCTCGGCGAGATGTTCCCTGGCCTCCTCTATCCGACCCAGTTCGCTGCAGGATACGGCCATGAGCATATGGGCGCTGCCTGCCTGCTCGATCCCTTTCGAAATAGCGCGGCCGGCGTAGTCGATCACCTCTTCGTAGGCGTCTTCCATTTCAAAACGGAGCTGTGCGATGCAGAGTTCGTTTTTTCCATCCATGGAAAATTCGGCCGCTTTTTCCAGGGCGGATATGGCCATTTCCCGCTCTCTGGCCTCTTGCAGCAGGGTTGCCAGCAGTTCGTAATTTTTCCGATTCCCGATTACGATCCCGCTATCAATGGCCTGTTTAAGAACAATAGCCGCCTTGTAGGGCAGCTTTTCTTCATAAAGGGCATACACGTATTGCATCAGGTCGCTATCCTTCGCTTCGAATCCCCGGATCAACGCAGACTGAACGATTTCAACCGATTTATCGTATAACGCCATCTCCATGTAGAGGCCGGCAAGTTGAAGCCAGTACCGCTGCTTATCCGGCCAAAGCCGGACCATTTGCTCCAAAACAGAAGCGGCATCGTCAAGCTGTTCCAGCTCATAATAGGATGTGAAGAGAATCGAGTAAGCGTCCGGCCCGGTGTCGAAAAGCCGGATGGCATCCTTCAGTGTTCTGATAGCAGCAGTATAATCCTTCCGGTAGTAATGGGCGGTTCCTAAACCGAGATACACATCTTTATCCGGTTCGGATGTATTTGAAAGACAGGCCTCATAGTAGAAAACGGCCGATTCGAATTCTTCTTCCTGCATGTAAAGCCCCGCCAGCGTTTTCAGCACATAGAGCGCTGTTTTCTCGGGGAATCCGCCGATCTCGTTTGCGGACAGGAAGCTCGACCTGGCCCGGCCGTAGTCGCCCTTTCGGAGATGCAGCGTGGCAACGGTATAGTGGATATAAGCGCAATCCTCCTTTCGGGAGGGCATATCCGCCAGCATGGCGTTGAGGCGTGCCTCGGCCTGATCCAAATCGCCTTCGGCCATCAGCTCTTCGATGGCCTGCAATCGATGATAAGTAGGCACGGACATGCTGTTCGCCACGGCGACCGCCGCGCAGCCGATCAGCATAATACATGCTATAGTCTGGATAAAGTATCTCATGTGTTCAACCTGAAATCGATTTGAATGACGGCCCGTTGTTCCACCGTCCGGCTTTCCACCACCTTGGGTTTGAACTTCCATTTGAGAAGCGCGTTCCGGGCGGAGGCATCGAAAAGCTCCGGAGGCTGCGATTCCACTACTTCGACATCTTTCACCGTTCCGAAGGTGGTGATAGTGAACTCCAGCTTGACATACCCCTCTTTTTTCATCATTTTGGCCCGCTTCGGGTATATCGGCTGGACCGCGGAGAGGGGCAGAACATTGGTACTGACCTCCCGGGAGCCGAATCCGGAGACATAGGCATCGCCCAAGGCGCTGACCGCGGAAAGATCGATGGGCAGATCGATATCGAAATCGGTCCGGAACAGGGGCTGCCTGTTAACCTCTACCTCCTTATTGATGTCGATTTTCGGCTTGATCGGTTGTTTACGGATTACCGGCTTCTTGGGCTTGACCCGCTCTTTTTTTACCAGGGTCTGCTCCCTTTTCAGCCGGATGAAATCCACCATATGGAGCTTCTGCCGGATAGCGGTGGGCGCCGATGCGACACCGATCATCCCCTGCAGTATCCAGAACAACCCCACCACCACCACGACCGCCGGAACTATGCTTATAAAAAAGCGTATCATCAACCATCCTCCACCGTTGCCGCAATGGAGATATTCCGGACCCCTGCCAGCCGAATCTGGTCCATCACCCGGACCAGGATGCCGGTCCGGGAATCCGTATCGGACTGAATGATCACCGAGCTTTGGGGAAACTTGGCTTTGAGCCGTTGGATATTGGCCCGCACCGCCCGAATATCGATCCGCCGTTTGTCCAGCCAGATCTCGCCGCCCCGGTTGATGGCAATGAGGATGTTCCCCTTGGACTTCTTCTCGGCGGTTGCCGCGCTGGGACGGTTGATGTCGATGCCGGTCTCCCGGACAAAGGACGTGGTAACGATAAAAAATATCAGCATAATAAAAACGACATCCAGCATGGGGGTCAAATCGATGGGCTGCTCGTCGGTTTCTCTTCTGATGCGTCTCATGATGTCTCCAGCCTTTCGTTGAACCGGTCGGTCTTCCGGTGAACCATGGCCTCCATGCGATGCCGGACGACCAGTCCCGTAATGGCCACAGCCATGCCCGACATGGTGGAGAGGGTCGCCATGGATATGCCGCCGGCCATGGCCCGGGCGTCTCCCGTTCCGCTTTGGGAAATCACGTCAAAAATTTCGATCATGCCGTACACCGTTCCGTACAGGCCGAGAAGGGGAGCAACGGCAATGAGAACGCCGATGGCATCGAACCCGGCCAGAAGCCGGTTCCGGAACATGGCCTGAAAAGATTCCCTGATCCGGTCGGCGTCCACGCAGGTACGGCATTGTTGCCATTCGGCGGCCAAACGGCGTTGCTCCTTCTCCGAGAAGAACCGGATGTACAAAAACCGCTCGACGATCATTACCCACAATGCAAGGGCCATAAAAAAAATCACCCAGAGGGCCATTCCGCCCTGGTCCAGAAAATCGTGTACCGCGTACAGGGCCTGAAGAAGATTCATAGGATCTCCCTGGCGATGAGGCCGACACTCTGGTGTTCGAGCATGTCCACGATGCTCTTGGATTTCGCGGCGATGAAGGTATAGGCGAACAGGATCGGGATGGCCACCGACAGCCCCATAACCGTGGTGATCAGGGCCGTGGAAATGCCGCCGGCCATGAGTTGGGGATCGCCGGTACCGAAGAGCGTTATGGACTGAAAAGTGATGATCATGCCCGTCACCGTCCCCAGCAGCCCTAGGAGTGGTGAGATGGCGGCCAGCAGTTTGATCAATGTGTTGTACCTTTCCACCGGTGGAATCTCTTTGAGGATAGCCTCCTCCCAGATAACCTCCCGCTGTTCCCGGGGCTTTTCCCGAGTCTCCCGGTATACCTGTGCAATCCGTCCAAGGGGATTGTCCGCAGTCACCATATTGATGTCGGCGGCCTGTTGTTTAATCCGGCGCATCACCATGGTGAGGTAACCATAGCGGAACAGACAGAGCGCCATACCGCCAATGCCCAACCCGAGAATGATGTATCCGATAACGCCCCCCTGTCGAATGCGATCCCCGAGATTCGGCTTCCGGGTCAGCATCCCCAAGAGCTGCCCCCTGGTGGGGTCGATCATCATTTTGACCAGTCCGTCTTGCTTCTCGTCGAAATTGCCGGCGGTGGCCGAATATCGTCGTCCGGGCTGTTTCAGGGCTACGGCAAACGCGTTACCATCGGGGGAATAGGTCAGAAATTTACCCCGGGATACCGCGCCGTATGCACCGATGCGGACAATCTTCTGTTCCTCGACAGTTCCGTCACCCTGAATCACGGTGCCTGAAAATCTGGCGACTTTGCGGGATTCATCCAGCTCTTCCAGAAGAAGCCGCCACATATGGGTGAGGGCCGCCATGTCGGGGAGTTCCTTACGCTCCGAAAGCTCGGTCAGATAGGCAACCCTTCCGGGAAAATGGGCAGAGATCATGGATTGCCCGAAATCGGCGGCCAGTTCACCGGAAATCTGGCGAACGACGCCGAACAGTTCCCCCAGATCGCCCATTTTCAGGCTCAGTCGCTCCTCCAACTCGGCGAGCTTTTTTTCGTTCTTGTCGATGCTATCGGTGAGGGTATCGCTCTCAAGCGTAAGCCGGTTCAATTCGTCTTCGGTCTCGGTAAGCAGATCCACCCGGCTCTCTTTCGCCTCCAGAAAACGCTGTTCCCTCTCTCTACTATCTTCGAGTTCTCTTTCGGTCTCGGACCGGATAACCTCCAGCAAGTCGTCGAAATCCCCGGCATGGACGACGGCGCTCAGGAGGAGACATGCCATTGCAATTGTCAATATTTTCATTATCTCTCCTCCGCGGGTGCAACCGCCGTGACGAACAACTCCGGTGACCGTTGTTTTTTGGCGATCCCGATCGCCTTTGCAATCGCGAGCCGGTAGTCGATATCCTCGAGGACCTGCCATTGTTTGTTCGCCATGTCCCACGCCCCGCAGTGCTGATTGTCCAGGCTCAGGTAGTACAAACCGATGCGGCCGATTTTCAGAAAAACCGCCTTCCGCCCCTCCAGATCACCTTCGTAGGCCTCCATCGTGTTACCGTAATCGATTTCGATCTGGTAGGCCTCGAGGATCTGCCGGAATTTCGCGGCGACACTCACATCCGCCCGCTTCATGTCGGCATTGAGTTGTTCGATGCGCGTCCGGCGCTCCTCCGGCAGGAAGGGGTAATCCGAATCGACGAATTCGGACAGCCCGTCGATCATCTCCTGCATGAAGGGCATCACTCGCCGACCGGTGGATGCAATCTCGTCGATGTCGTCGGCAAGCAGCCGCATCTCTTCAACCTGGGAAGCGATGAGATCCCTGAGCTGGCCGTTATAGATGTTATAGTTGTCGATCTCTTTCCGGGCCGCCTTATACTCCCCGAGCATCTCCAGGGTTTTCTCATCGGCCCGGTCGATGGTCTCCTGGGAAACACGAAGCTCCCGGTTGGTCTCGGAAATGATCCGCCTGCCCTTGTCCAGGGCATCCTGGGCATAGGCAGACAGGCTGCAAATGGTCGCCATAAAGACGATGAGTACGATTCTGAGTTTCACGTTGCCAATCCCCGTCATTCGATTGTCGTCATTATCAATCCTAATATTCAATCACAGTAACCGGCAGGCCTTCCGTAATGATCCACGGTGTTTGATCCACGGCGCCCGTGGAAGGATCATACCGATACAGTCCGTCGCCTTCCAGAGTCGACAAACCAAACAGTATCTGACCGTCATACGGAACGATGCCGGCCGTCCAGCCGTTGGTCGCAGGCAATCCCATATCGGTGGCGGTTTGGGCATATACATCCAGTTCATAATACTTGAACATTCTGTCCGCCACATAATCCGGCGGGTTGCTCCTGAGCGAAGGGAACTGGATCGCCACATACCACTTTCCGTCACCCGCATAATAATCCACCATGAAACATGCCGCCTGACCATCTCCTAAATCTAACCCCTGCAGACCGGTGATAGAGAAGTAATAATCGGGGTCGAAGATGTCTTCACCGTTCTTGATTCTTAAGATGCCGGAGTCCATCCCGTAGTATCCAAAGCCGGCCAGATTGTTGATATAAATATCGTCGTTCTCATCCATGATAACACCTAAATTGTTCACCGGCCTTCCCGTCGAGCTTGTACGGGTGTCCGTAATGTGGCTCAGGACGGTATCGGTGGCAATATCGATAATGACTACGCTGGCCTCTCCTCGGGGCATCACAGTCATGATGCTGTCTACCTGCACCAAACCCAAATAGAGTTTACCGTCTCTGATAATACCGGAAGACGGTTCCGGGCTCATATCGTCACCACCCAGGTTGCCGTTGGCATCCATGGCATAGGCGGTTAAATCGATTTCCCCTGTTTGGGTCATCGTGCTTGGGTTGAAGATCAGAAGCTTGCCGGCGCCGAGAAGTACGGCATAGGCTTTGGTGTTGCTGGCAAAGATTATAGAGGACGGCATGCTTCCTTCTCCGGCAGCCAGTTCTCCGCTCTTTTCAAAAACACCATCGGTTACCGTATATTTAATAATCTTGTCGCCCATCATGCTTTCGCTTACGAAAATACTTTTGTTGTAAACACACACACCGGTCGCCGGGTTGACCTCGAGTCCGTTGGCATTGGTAATTTCGGTTACTTCGTCCAACTTAACGTAATTGATGAATCCCGTACTATCGTCTATTCTGGTTTGGATGATAAACTCTTCGCCGGTGTCGGTTGTATCACCGCCATTGTTACTGCCGTTACTCGATGAACCACCTGATGAACTGCCGCCGCTGCAGCCCGTCAATATCAGCGTCGCAAGCAGGGCCAGGAACAAACTTATTTTTGTCAGTTTCATTTTTTTCTCCTCGTGATAAATGGAATTATTTACCAAACCAGTTAAGTCTCAGGTTCAGATGGTATGTTCTACCCATGAGCGGGTAATTGAAGACATCCGTTATCTCCTCATCCGTAAGGTTGCGCACCTCGAAACTGATGATGTAGTGGTCGTCATTAAAGCTGTATTCGAAGCCCGCGGTATGAGAATATTGCTCTTCGATCTTTCGGTTCTGATAGCTGCTGAGCTCCCAACCGTAGTAGTATTCGTCCGCCCAGTTGGTTTCCCAGAAAAGCTTGAACATTGAATCTCCCCTGAAAAGTCCCAAGGTTTTATATTCCACGCCGATATTGCCATATTGTTTGGGGACATTGGGAACGTCATGGTCATACGTTGGATTCGGTGTGGAAATCGTCCCCCCCTTTATCTTCATCTGATCCTTGAGGGACTGGTTGGTATAGTTTGCATAAACGTACCAGTTTTCAGTCAGGTCCGCCTGCACTTCCACTTCAAATCCTTGGGCCTCGATCTCTCCCAGGTTGACATAGATCGATGAATACCACCATGGTTCGAGTTTGATCATATTTGACAAATCCCGGTAAAAGAAATTGGCTTCGGCTTTCAGCCATGGCAAACCGTAAAAATCGTATGTGTCGAATAAAACGCCCAGGTTGAAATTATCCGCCTCTTCGGGCATCAGTTCGGGGGCCGGAATAATATTGATACCGTCTCCGAAAGCTTCTTCGGAACTGGGGAGCCTGTAGGCATGCTCATAGGAGGTTTTGATGTAGAGATCCGCTATCGGCTCGTAACGAATCGATTCGTAAAACCCGAATTCACTGCCATCATGGTGTTTCCGCTCCGGTTCACCGACAAAAAAGCGCGATTGCGGCGTGATCGTGTAATCGTAGTGGTAGTATTTGACACCCATGTCGTTTACCAGCTTTTTACCGAGAAGTGTCGACTCGATTCCCAATGAGATAACGGTATTGGTTTTTTCGGACGGAAACGCACCGATGTCATACCCCAGGCTTTCGTTGGCAATATCGTTTTCCGGTCTGAAGTCGGCATGCTGAGAATTCAGATGGAAATTCAGGGCATGATGGTCATTGACGATATAGTGCAGATTCAAATCCTGCCAGAAATCGTCCCGCTCGTCATTGGAGTCGCTGGGAAGGCCGGTGGTCTCTCCCCCCACGCCGGGACATAGCCTAACGGAACCGTCAAAGTTGTAGCAGGTTTCCGCCTTGTCGATGTAATGGGTGGTCAGCCAGAGAAATGCGAACGAGTATTCAAACTCGAGGTTGTCGAGGAAGAACTTCTCTTTTTCAAAACTGAACGCCGCTACATTGATATCGGTTTCGGACTTTGCCTC
Source organism: Desulfobacterales bacterium (assembly GCA_963677545.2). Classification (GTDB taxonomy): domain Bacteria; phylum Desulfobacterota; class Desulfobacteria; order Desulfobacterales; family JAFDDL01; genus JBECKW01. The sequence continues at coordinate 13,794 of CAXXKH010000043.1, forward strand.
TTTGACGGCATATTGAATGCCCTGAACTTCCTTTTCAGCTTCATAACGAATCAACTCCCATTCGATACTGTCGAACCATCGATTTCTGATTTCGCCGACCTGTCCGACCGCAAAACTCTGGTATTGATCATGATCGCGCTTGATTTCCATCCCCTCATAATAAGGGGATTTCATGACATAATCATTGGCGGCCCCGTTGTAAAAACCACCAATTCCAAGTTCGAAATCATGCTCCGGGAAGTTCTTCTTAAGCACCACCACACCCCGGATCGTATCGTATGAACTGTACGAGAGATTAAAGTCATAGTACGACCCCTCCGGCGATATGGTCACCACGTTGACAGCGCCGCCCAAGGCGTCTCCGCCGAACTTCGCCGGTACAACCCCTTTGTAGACTTCGATTCTCTCGATGAGCTGTATGGGGATGTCATTTATCCCGAAGGATCCATCCAGCGAATTGATCGGGTTGCCGTCAATGAACAGCTTGACCCTTTTGCCTTCCAGGCCGTGAATGGCGAACGTCGCCCTGCTCCCAAGACCGCCTTCCTGTTTGATCTTGACGCCCGCCACTCTTTTCAGCACCTCATTGAGCGAGATGTTTCTTCCATGAAATTTTTCCATGTCGATTACGGAGACCGGCATGGGTGAATGGATGAGTTCCAATGTCTCGCTTTCATCCTCCACCATGATCTTTCCGAGATCTTCGGCATCGGATGATTCCCCCTTCTCAGTTCCCTCCCATGCAATGGCGTCGTCGGCATCTCCCATATTCTCATTTCTGTCGGCGGCAACGGCAGTGCATGTGATACACAGGGCCAATAGCCAGAGCAGCAGCAGCTTTTTGATCATCGTGAGTATTTCCTTTCCGCTTGATAAAAAAAAGGCGCTTCGAATACCGCTGCGTGCGAATCCGTTGCGCCTTCACTTCCTAACGCACCAATTTTTGGTCGTAAGCCGTAAGACCTTTCAAATTAAGTTTGATTATTATATCTTATAAAGGTATATCTACATAGTAATTCCGTGTTTGTCAACACAATTTTCAGATGTATTTGTCCATCGATCGATGATTGCCTGAAAAATTCAACACCCGATAAAAAACCGTGAACAGGCAGGACTTGATAACAATTAGAGCATATACTTTCATCTCAAAACTTGGGGAGAATCCGTCCCGTCGCTCCCATATATTTCACATATTCTTCTCCAAATTCTTCCACCATCATCGTCTCTTCTTCTGGGACACGAATAAAATAAAGTATCGACCAGGTAATGAGTCCCGACAAACCCACAATCCAATTGGAAGTGAATAAGAACTGCGCAATCAGCCATAACCAGATTTGGGTATACATCGGATGCCTTACTCTTTTATATGGCCCCTCTGTTATCAACGTATGGTTTTTTCGTATTTCCAGGAGAGGGGACCAATTCCGCCCCAATGTTTTATGAACAGCATAGAAGAGCCATAAACTGAAACTGAAAATCCCAAATCCGGTATACCTTGCCCAATCCGGCAGGCCGATGCTGAAGCCCTCGAATAGTGCGGAAAAAACCCACATTAAAGGGATTATCATCATCCCCATCGATACAATAAACACCAAAATCTTTTCTCTTTTTTCTCCTTTTGTTGTTATGTTGACGTTTTTTTTATTACGTTTTGCATGAGGGATTCTTATCAGCATGAAGATGAAGAATAATATAAAGAATACTGTTTTATAATAGAGTTCTTCCATTTTTTTCATTCCTTGGTATTATTACTCCGCCAAGACATCGGCCCAACGTCGAAGTACCATAGGATATTCCATCACACCGCTGTCGATATAGGCCGGCAGGTCGTAAATGGCATGGACCTTGACAGCGGGTACCTGGGCCAGGTCCGGATTTCTTTTAACAGCCCTGGAAATCACCTTTTGGACGGCGAGGGCATCCCCGGTCATAATAATCGCATCCGGCATCGCTTTAGTAAGGCCGTCGAGCTTCCGGATGGTGTAATGCCCCTTGGCGGGCTCGACATTCTTGCCGACCAGAAGATTTCCCACATTCTTGCTTTCGGTTTCGGAAAGGAGGAACTTATCGGCATAACCGCCCGGCGCCTCTACCTGCACAAAGACCTTTCCCGTTTCGGCCTGATAAGTCCCCTTGAGAATCACCACCCGCCGGGCAAAGGTCTTCCCGGCCATCTTCTCCCGGGTCTTATCCATCGCTTTTTTGTGGTCGGCCAGAACCGCTTCCACTCGGTCGGTGCGACCAAGCAGCCTGGCGGTTTCCCTGACCGCTGTTTCGAGCCCCGAATTGAAATCGACGAAGACAACCTCCAATCCTCCCTTTTCGATAAACGGGACCAGGGCCTCCAATTTCAACTCCGGGACATACATACAGAACGCATCGTTCTTTTCGATGAGAATCCGCTTGATTCCATGGGCGTTGGCGAATTCGATAGCCGGCGCCGCCTTTTTTTTGAACATGCTGTTGGGGCATCCCAGGATCTGGGATGCCGCGGCGAGGGTCTTGGACTTGGGCCAGAGGGAAGCACGCGCCGCCATGGCTTTCGGCACCACCCCCAGGCTGTAAGCCACATCCACCAGGCGGTCGCCGATCATGACCTCATCGGCCCGTGCGGGGGGCGCGGCAAAAGCCGCTTCCGCGTTCCGGGAGCCGCCGGCCGTAATCAATACCATCGCCACCAGCACTATGGCCGCCGCACCGGCCGAGCCAGACTTTCGCCATTTAAAGAGCATCGCCGTATCAAAAAGATTGACGAGCATGTTGTAGATAAACAGGATCGTGGAGAAAACAACAAGAATACCGCCGACGGCCACAAAGGCCTTGAATGATGACGCGGCGGCCCGAAATTCGGGCGAACCGGGGCTGTGGCCTCCGGAAAGGCCGCTGATGCCGATCATATGAAAGCCGAAAACGACAAGGAGCACCCCCAAAGTATTACCGCCCCAGTTCCCCCAGGCAGCCCACCGGCGAGTCCGGTCGACGCCCCCGAATTGAGGGGCAATGAAATAGAGAATACCCATGAGAGCGGACCCCACCCACCCCAGGAGATTCACATGGGTATGAATCTTTGTGACGAAATAAGCGAAAAAAGGCTTTATCTGGTCCGCCGGCACATGGAACAGGGCAGCGTATAGATTCTGGAACTGGAATTTCGTGGGGAGCATGACCCCCTCGACACAACCGATAAAAAAGAAAAAAAGGGCCGTGACGATAAAGTATTTGGATATTGTTTTTGACATCGTTCTATTCCTTTATCGTATCAATAGGAAAACGTCACGCCGCCATAGAAAAAGGTCGGCTCCACATAATTGTCTTCCCCGGCGTTGAATAGATTTTCGGCGCCGGCAAAAAGCGTCCATGATTTTACAATGTCTTTGGAAAGGTATGCGCCGACGGTGGCAACGGCGTCTTCGTCTTCTCCGGAGTAGTACTTCTCACCGATGTACTTCAACCGAAGGTTCGCGCGGAATCCCGAAGCGGCGTTCCGGTAAGCAAGCTTCACGGCGCCCTTCCAGTCGGGACGGCCTTCCAGTTCCTCTTCGGTGGTTTCATCTTCTGTGTCCAGGTAGGTGAGGTTTCCGGTGAGGTCGAATCCGGCCGGAAGATCAAGCCCCCATTCCATCTCGACACCGCTCATGGAGGCCTCGGCGATGTTCTGGAAGCGGTAGTAATCCTTTTTCTTATTGCCGGAACCGGTGGACGAGTAATAAACCGCTTCTATCATATCCTCGATGTCGTTCCGAAACCAGGTGACTCGCCCCTGGAAAGGCCCGGCCTCCCCTTCGAGTGCGATTTCAAATGTTTCCGAGGTTTCCGGGGCCAGATCCGGGTTGGGTTCATAGACCTGTTTACCTCGCTTCATGTAGGTGGGGATGAAGAGTTCCAGAAAATCCGGAGCACGGAAGCCAAGGCCGTAGGAGCCCTTCAGGCGGAAAGCGTCCGTCAGGGAATAGGTCAGGGAGGCCCGTGGAGTCCACTCATCGCCGTAATCGGAATAGTCGTCCCACCGGAGACTCACCACCAGGTAAAGGGGCTTCGCCACCTGGATTTCGTCCTGGATGTAACCGCTGACGGTTTCCACCGAATCGTCGAGGCCCGTATCGTCCTCCCTGTTCTCCTCCAGGTATTCACCGCCCAGGGTCAATACATGATATTTCCCCAGGGACGCCGTATAACGGCCAGCCAGCTGGTTGAGGTCCCGTTCGGAGTTGTTTTCATCGCCAATGGCGCCGGGGATCGGGGAGGTGGGCGGGTCGATATCGATCTCGTTTTCATGCTCAGAACGGCCGGCCCTGAGCATCAGGGAGGAATTGTCGGTGAGTTTTCCGCCGTATTCCAGGAAGTAGTTGATGTGCTGGTATGTGGCGTCTCTTTCCCGGTCCTGCCCCTGCATATCCCGCAGCCCCACCATGTTCCGGTCCACCGCCTCGAACCCCGCGAAAAGGCCGGACGTATCGCTGATGTCGAACGAAAACCGGCCTGCCGCGGACCTCATCTCGATATCGTCCCCATCGCTCGGGGCTACCCCGTCCCGCTCGTAAAGTTCCTTGTCCCGGTAGCTTCCGGCCAGGAAGAACCCGAACCTTCCCGCCGAATTGCTGACATGGGCCCGGCTTACCGTTTCATCCCCCTCACCGTATGTGCTCTGACCATACTGGGCCGTAACACCGGCCGAAAGAGCGTCCGCGGGTTTTTTGGTAATAATGTTCACGACACCACCAATGGCATCGCTGCCGTACAGGGCGGAAACCGGCCCCCGAACCACCTCGATGCGCTCGACCATGTCTACGGGAATCTGGGCCAATCCGATCAAATCCTTGAATCCCGAACTGATCCGCCGGCCATCCAGCAGGACCAGGGTGTGCTTGTTTCCGGTGCCACGGATGCTGGGACGCATCTGCCGGCCGGTTTCCGTCCCCATCACAACGCCGGTAGCCAGCTCAAGGGCGTCGGCCACGGTTTCCGCGTTCATCTCCTGAATATCCTCTTCGCTGATGACTTCCACGGCCCCCGGGGCCTCGGCCATGACTTTCTCCGTCATGGTGGCGGTGACCACCATGGTATCCATTTTCGCTCCCCGGGCCTCCTCCGCCCCGGCGGTTCCGTCCGATACCAGCGCAGCGATCAAAACACCTGCCATCACCATACATTTTTTCATCATCTCTCTCCTTTCAAAGTAATATAGGCACCCTGACGGGCTTTTTTACGGGGCGATGCGGCGGAGGGTCGGCGTTACGAGGAGCGCTGCCTTCTTTGTGAGAAACGTCACACCGGTAACCCGGCTTTCTTCTCATACCAATATGGTAGAAATTATAAATTTAAAAAGAAATATATAATAGTATTTGATGTATCTAGCTAAAAGGGTCTTTACACGGCTTTTTTCCTCTTTTCAATCCCTGTGTCTCATTCCACCTGACCAAACATCTCCGCTTCAGGACAACTCGAAATATCCGTAATCGCCCCCGGCAAAACGGATCAGCAGCGATTGTATTATCTCCTCCTGGAGCTTTCGGATTTTGTTTTCCGCGTCCCCGTACTTTTCCGGATTCCATTTCATGTCGAAAAACCGTTCAAATTTTTCCCGGTATGCTTTCGAGAAGGTAAATGTCCTGGTCCGCCCATCGGACGCACGCGTGATGGTGAAGGAAAAGGAGCCGCGGGACGGCGCTCCGGCGGGATCGCCCCGTACAAGATCCTTCGCGCAGACCAGATTCAGGGAGTCCCACAGACCGGCCATGGGACAGTTCGAGCCCAGCGTAAAATCGTCGATATCGGGGATGTCGTCACCATATATGGCCCTGATTGCATAGTGCGACGCAAGGTAGCCGGCGACCATCCCCAGGCACATGCCGCCGCCCTCGCTGTTTAGCGCCGCCGCTTTTTCACCCCGTTCCTTTTTCTCCATCGCAGTGGCGAGAAGACCTTCCGGATCGGGACGGGTATGGAACTGGTGGCACTGGATGAGGTTGATTTCGCGAACCATTCCGTAACAATTTTTGGTTGTGACATGGATGGATTCCAGCCTTTCGTGCAGTTTCGGATCACCGAGAATGGTCGGCACGGGCATGTTCCATTCGGAAAGCACCAGCGGCCTGTCGCTCTTCTTTTTGGCCTTTCCCGTACGCGTCGCTTGACCGGCCATATCGGTTGTTTCGCCGGCGCCGTCCGCTTCGGCTTCCTTGATGCCGTAGCGCCTGGTCAGGAAATCCCCCACATAGACGAGATGAACCGGCAGTTTTTCGCCCCTTGTTTTGTCCAGGATGGTGTCGAGGGTTCCCCGGTAGATCCGTTCCTTGTCCCGATATCCGGCATTTCCCACGATGGCGATGGGCATATCGCCGCCGTAATGGGGTTTTAGCCGCGACACGATCTCCTCAAGCGGCAGATGCATCGTGAAGAAGACCATGGAAGTTTTTGCCTTCGCCAGTCTCTCAATATCCATACCGTTGCTCAATGCGATGGAGCGGGTGTTTTCACCGGCGGCGACGCTTTTTTTCAGGGCCGCATTGGCGCAGTTGAAACTGCTGACGCCCGGCACGATTTCAGGATTCAAATCTTCAAACACCTCCATAAACCACATGTTCGGACCGTAAATGGTGACATCGCCCGAATCCAGAACCGCAACGGTTTTTCCTTGCGCAATGGCGCCCCGTACAATGCCCGACACCCGCTTTACCTCCTCCAGGGCTTTCGGGTAGTCGGCGGTTTTTTTTCGCATGAAGGTTCGATGGACATTCAGCGTCGTTCGCTGTATCTCCTTTCCCCGTAAAAGATTGGAGAATTCTTTTTCGGTATAGCCGCCGCAGAAAATGATGTCAGCGGCTTGAATGGTCTTGAGCGCACGCAAGGTGATGTTGTCCCGATCCCCGTTGCCGACGCTGACGAGATACAATCCCGGCGCTATATTATCGGCGGATCTTTCCGGTGCGCGGGATTTCGCAAAGCACGCAGCTGTTGACAGAAACAGCATCAAAGCCATGACAACGGTCGCGGCGCTTTTAGTATTTGATAAATGGAAATTCTTTTTTTTCAAGCTGGTTACGCTTCTTCGTTTGACCGGCGGTATCATGATTTCTCCCCCTGTTTTAAAGCCCCCGTTTAGATGCCTTGATGGGATTGAGAATCTTTCCGTCCCTGCTGCCTATGGTCTCGGTCTTGATCAGGTGTTTATTGTCGTCGAACATTTTGTGCGGGTCCAACCCCAGCGCCTCCAACGTCTGATTGGTAAGGGCTCTGGGCACCCCGTAGCGGTTCACATCGGCAACCATCCGGTCCACCCGATCCTGAGTGGTCAGGTAAAGCCCGTCTTTGTCAATTGCCACCAGCCGGGTGGCGCCGTTGTCATTGATGGTCTGGATGATCATGTCCGAGGTGGTGCCGTATCGGTTCATTGCCTGCTCCTTGTTAGTAATCCCTGTTATATATAGATATATAATATATAGTTTTAATATTCGAACTTACTATCACAGCTTTTTCTCCGGGTAAACCCAAATTACAAATAAAGGTTATCGATTGGTGAAATTTCCGGGGAAGGACGTCTGCTCCGGATCGCGCGGCGCAGCCTCGAATTCCGGGGGTGGGGTGAAAGAGGGTTTTTTCGGTGGATGCCCTGAGAAAAATAATAGCGGCCGTCATTCGCGGCATTGATTCGGTGTAATCCTCACGATCTTTGACCCACACCCTTCAATTTCTCAACCATAAGCCCCCATTCCCAGAAAGGCTGCTTTTTTCGCCAGTCGGTAGAGAAAACTCTTTTCGGGAATGACCGGGCATGATCCATGGCTTGGGACAACGGCGGCCCGCCGCAGGTCTTCGGGATAGCTTCTGCGGTTGGAGGTGTTCCGGGCGCCGTACCGCGATGCCCAGCCCGGAAGCCATGCCGGGTGCTCCATCAACACGCACCCCTTGGTCTTCCGCAATATCTCCCGCTTGAACCCCTTCAACGCGGCGGATTTTTCATATACTTCCTCAGGGGACCGTCCGTGACATTGTCCCGGGCGCTTTTCAAGTTGGCTGCCCATGTTTCCCTGGTCTTCGGTTTGTTCCAAAGGGATATGTTTTAAGCTGTAAAACGGTCCCGGCGGGATGAATCGCCGGGACCGTACCGGGCGGCGAGGATTAGGACCGCCCGGGGCCAAAAGGACGGAAACGGTTGAGAAGAACCGGGGTCATGAAGTAGTCCGCCAGAAGGGCCGCCAGAATGCCCGAGGCCACCAGAATGCCGAGATTTATGTAGACCTTGGCCACCGAGAAGAGGTAGGCCGAAAAGCTCAGGATCAGCACCAGGGAGGTGAGAAAAAGAGCGGTGCCCACGGTGAAAAAGACCCGCCGGGTGGTCTCCCGGTAACTGCCGGTGCGGCCGAACTCAAGCTGGCTGTGGTTGATGAAGTGGATGGTGTCGTCCACCGCCAGGCCCAGAAGCATGGGCATGATGGTCACCGTGATCATGTCCAGGGGAATTCCGGCAAAGCCCATGATGCCCCCCACCGCCAGGGCCGGGGAGATGTTGGGAATCATGCCGATCAGCCCCGTCTTGATGCTGCCGAAGACCAGGGTCATGAGAATGGCGATGATCACCAGGGCGGTCAGAAAGGACTGGATCTGGCCCCAGGTGACGTAATCCTGCATCACCGTGTACTGGGAGATGGAGCCGATGAGAATCACATGGGCGTCGGGGAAGAGATCCTTTGCCCGGGCCTCAATGTCCTCCAACTCCCGGGCGGCCTCCCCGGAGTTGTAGTCGTCGATTTCCACCATGAGCCGCAGCCGCTGGCAGTCGTAATCCACCCATTTTTCCGCCTCGGCACCCCCGGCGTTCTCATAGAGCAGAAGGAGCTGCGCCACCATTTCCCGGGTTTCCGGAATCCGGTAGAATGCGGAATCTCCACCGTTGAGGACCTGGTTCATGTCCTTGACGATGTCTAGAAGCGAGCTGGTTTTCTTGGTAAGGGGATAGCTTTTCACCTCCTCGACGAGCTTCTCGAATTTCTTCAGGTTTTCCGGTTCCTTGGCCTCATCGGGATTGTCGAATTCCAGGGCAACGTCATAGGAGTAGAGAGAGCCCACGGCGGTTTCGCCGATGTAGTTCAGACGGTTGACGTAAGGAATTTTAAGCCCCATGGTCCTACGGACATCGAAGGAGACCTCGAACCTAGAGATGCCTACGATGCAGACTATGGTGAGCAGAATGAATACGGTGACCGATACCCACGGCCGGTTCAGGACCCGGATTCCCAGCCACTGCATCCACCGTTCGATGAGACGACCGCCTTTTTCTTCGTAAACGGGATGCGGCTCCCGGTTTTTGCCGAAGCTCAGGAGGCAGGGCAGCAACACGATGGTCAGGATCCAGGTGACGGCCACGAGGCAGGCGGCGGTGAGTCCGATCCACCGGATGGGGCGCATGGGGATGAACATGAACGTCAGCAGGGCCGCCACCGTGGTCAAGGCGCTGAAGAGCAGGGGCCAACCGGTCTCCTCCACGGCATAGGTCAGGGCTTCCCGGCGATTTCCCGTTTTGAAAAACTCCCGCTTGAAGTAGTTGAAAACATGTATTGAGTATCCGATGGAGACCGCCAGCCCCAGAAACACCGGCATGAAGATCATGGACGGGTCGGTGACGATGCCCAGATAGCCCTGGATGCCGAAGATGATCACCATGGCGGAAACGGCGGTGACGAGGGGGAAAATCACGCCCCGGACGTTTCGAAGGCTCACGGCCAGCACGATGATGGTCAAAAGCAAAGATACGCCGAAGAGGCGGGGCGTCTCCTTGGCGAAAAATTTAATTTTGTCGTAGCTGATGACGGGAAGCCCGGTGGTTTTGGGAGAAAGTGTCGCATACTTTTCCTGCCCGGTGATTTCGTTCACCACCCGGCCTGCGGCAAGCAGCGCAGTCTCTCTCTTTTCACTTCGCCAGTCATCCGGGAAATGCTTCATCCGCAGCATGACCCAGGTCTGGCGTCCGTCCTCGGAGACGATCCGGTTTTTCATGGAAGGCTTTGAAAGAGCCATCTCCTTTATTATTTCGAGGGCCGCTTTGTCCGTGGGGATTACTTCCGGCACCAGAACGATGATCTCCATTCCCTCTTCGGTGCCGTAGGTGAATTCGAAGTCGGTGAGGGAGATCACATCGTCTGCAAAGGGCACTTCCCGGATCAGCTCCTTGCCCATCTCCCGGATTTTTTCGAGAATTTCCGGGGTGAAGACATTCTCCGCCTCCACCAGGACGGCGCAGAAATCGTTGTTGCCGAAGATCTCCTCGAACCGATCCTTGACCTTCAGCATCGCATCGTCCTCCAGGAACCAGTCGTCCGTGTCCGTGCTGGTTTCCAAACGGCCCAGCCCTCCGATGGAAACGACAAAAATCAGCAGGAAGCCGATGATGGCAACCCAGCGCAGCCGCAGGATCGCCTCCCCCGCCTTTCGAAAGAAGAGATTTAATTTTTCGATATTGAGCATGATATACTCCTTTTTAAAATGCGTATTTAATCTTCATCCATGCCTGGGAGTTGTTCCGATACTGCCCGTAGTCGCCATTTCCCCCGAAAATATCGGCCCCCACGGTGAATGTGACGCCGTCGGCCGCGTCCCAGGCGGCCTTGATGCGGTCGAAATACCCCTCCCCGCTGATATCCCAGTAGATCATGTTGGACAGGGTCCAGGTCTGGTGAAAAAGTTCCTTGGAGATGTTCAGGGTGGCGGAAAGCTCGTGGCGATCGGCGGCAAGATCCGGCGTATAATCGAAAATCGCCTCGCCGATGAGCTGGCCGGTGAGGCTCCAGTCGCCTCCCGGGGACCAGTCGGCCCCGGCCAGCCATTTGAGGCTGTCCTTCCGGAGCGGATTCTGTTCGATCGAATCGGTGGAGAAGTATTTTCCCCGGAAGAAGGCCGCTTCGCCCCGGAAGACGAAATAGGACCAGGGCACGGCGCATTCAAGGCCGAAAACGGTCATGCGGCGGTATTCGGGCCGGTAGTCGATATAGAGATCATCGCCGATCTCATCCACGTTCCGGAAGCCCACCGCGTTGTCGTCCCAGGTGTAGAAAACGGAAGCGGCGATATCCATCCGCGAAAGAAAGGCGGAGCTCTTCAGGGCCACTTCGCTGTTCTCCAGGGTGGCGGCGGGCTCCCGGGCCGAGTCGTAATCGATGTGGACACCTCCTGGAGGCGGTGTGCTCACGGCCCAAGGATTGTCCCCCGAGGGCTGAACGGCGGCCCGGAATACCGGCACCCAGATCAGTTCCGTGTCGATCACGTTTCCCAGAAGCCGGAATTTGGCGGCGTCCACGGCCATACGGATCTCGTCCAGGTCCCGGGTCATGGACTCGGTGTAGTCCGGCGGCGAGATATTGTCGGTGATGCGCACGCCGTCAGCCTTGCCCCAGATGACGATCTGGCGCCCCACGCGGATATCCCACCCCGCGGCCGCATACTCCACCCACGCCTCCTGAAGGTCCACGCCGGTTTCGTCCCCGATCTGCCAGTTTTTTTCCGCGTCCGTGGAGACGAATCCGTACCAGGCCCCCAGGACCGCGGCAAGTTCGGTCCGCAGCCGGGTCCGGGATGTCAGAACATCGTTCGGGTCATGAATCCGGAGCGACTGAACGGTGTCGATCCAGCCCGTCAGCTCCAGCTGTTCGGTAAGGCTGACGGCGGTGGCCGGACCCGCCGGAAGAAGAAAGAGTGCGGCGGTGAGCAGAAGCTTTATGAAAACCGAAGACTTCATTGAATCCGGCCGCGCTCGATGGTGGAGACCTGAAACAGATCGTCCCGGATACCGGTGTCATAGGCCACGGACTCGAAAACCATCCGGGTCGTATGCTCCCTTGAGTGGTTCTCCATCTCCGATCGAAAGATGGTCCAGAACCCGTCCTGCTGCCGAAACTCGAAAACCCGATAGGTTTTCAGCAGCCCGTCCTTGTCGTAATATTCGACTTTGAGGGCCAGAAAGGCCTCCTTGTGAATCCATAGGATCTTTCGAGTATACATGTCGTCCGGGTCCACGGGGATCGACTCGATCTTCCAGCACTGATGACCATCCAGGATTTCCTCTTCCAGGAGGGTGTGGGTGTCCTCCTCCACGTTCCGGTCCCCCATGTCGTCGTATGTGAAATCGCTGCCCATGAAGTAGTCGTTCGTCGAGGCCCCGCTGATGCGGCGGACCTTTTTCATGGCCGGCATGTAGAGCCACTTGTCGTCGTCCCGCTCCGGATCATCATATTCCCAGGAGAGAAAGGCGGTGTCCTTGACGTCGGCGGGTTTTAAAAAGACCATCACCGATTTTTTATCCGGGCCGTAATCCTTGGAGTAGCTTTTCACCTCCCGGACCCGCTCCCGGCCCCGCTTGTTCACCAGGGTCATGGTCATCACCATCTGCCGGTCCTCGCCGTCGGGCCGGTCGTCGGCCCGGGTCATGATCTCGACGGCGGTCAGCGCCTGACCGGCTGCCGAAAGCGGAATGATCAGCAAGAGGGCGGCGGTAAGGGCCGTGGCCGCCGCCAGGATCGTTTTTTTTTGTGCTCTTCGTGGTTTCATTCTGTTTTCTCCTGTCTGAAATGCACATCTGTTTCATTCACCGTTCGATGTTCGGTGTCTATTCTTTTCTTTTATTGTTCTGATAACAAACGGCAACCGTCAGATGCTAACGGTTGCCGATGTTTTTTTGCCGTTTTATGAAAAAGAAGCTTTTAAAGCCACCTGTTTCACCCTGTTTCACGTCCGAGAAGCGGTTGCCGTTTTTTCTGCGTTTCGAAAAACCCGCCCGTGGACGTCCCGGGTGAACGCCACGTCCTGTTAAAACCGGCCGGTCAGCATAATGCCGATCGTCCGCGGATCCCCTGGAGATCCGGTCCATAGATCAAACCCGCCGGTTTGTTCCCAGGCCATTGTAAAATACTCTTCATCGAGGAGATTCTTTGCCCAGACGTGGATATCGAAATGTTCGCTCTCGTAGCCGAACCGACCGTTTACGAGACGGTAGCTTTCCTTTTTGCTGTTCGCTTCATTGAAGCTGCGATCGAGGACGCCATTCAATTCGACTCGCCCCATGAGGCCGCTCTTATGACGATATTGGGCGCTGAGGTTGTAATTGCACCCGGGAACGCCCAGAAAGCTGTTGCCCTTATAATCAACGCCGGTGATCGGGTCGAGAAATTCTTTATATTCGCTGTCCGTATAGCCCACAGCGCCAACCAGATCCAAGCCGGGCGCAGGCTGCGCCATGATTTCGATTTCAAATCCCTTCGTTGCCGCTTTTTCCGCGTTGAGAACCGTGACGGTGTTTGTACCCGTCTGGTGTCTGACCTGCATTTCATCGATGTCGTTATAGAAGAAAGCGGCGTTGATTACGATCCGGCTGTCCATCCAGGAGGATTTCATTCCCGCTTCATAGTTCCACGACGTTTCCGGTTTGAACGCCACCCGCGATATGTCGTCTTCGGAATAGCTGAATCCGCCGGATTTATAGCCCTTTGCCGCACCGGCATATGCCATCAGGCAATCGCTGAAGCGGTAGGAAAGATGACTTTGGGGGTCCACTCGTTCCAGGATCCCTCAAGGGCCATGTCGGGAACGACAGGGAATTTCGATCCCGCCATCTCGTAAAAATGGGTCCGGTCCATCTTTTTTTCTTCGGAACTGAATCGAAGCCCGGCCGCCAGATCCAGCCTGTTGAAAATGTTATAGGTGACCTGCCCGAAAAACGCATAGTCTTTGTGAAGCATTTCGGCAATCTGATTTTCTTCCGTACCGGAAGCAATGCCGTAGGCGACCGCGTCTTCTCCATAAAGGTAAGGCAATTCACTGTCGTAATCTTTATGCCCGTAGTATGCGCCAAACAGCCATTTCAGGGGAGCGCCGCTTTCCAGAGACTTGAAACGAAATTCCTGGGACCATTGGGTGTTGTCCTTTTTCATCCCGCCGATCATCAAATCGGCAGAACTGTAGTCATAATCGACGAGAAAATCGTCCACTATCCACTCCCGCCTGGCCGTGACGGAGATCAGTTCGAATACCGGAAGTTTACAGGCGATTTTCAGCGATTGGCCGTTAAACCTCGAATTCTCATGCCCGTCGTAGTCCCAGGAGACCTTGAAAGGATCCTCCTGGTCCATCGGCACCATAATCATCGAACCATCGTTGTTCTCCTCGCCGCCGGCACTGAACATGACGTCCAAATTCTCGTTGGGCAACCATCGTATCCCCACACGCCCGCTGATCCCGTCCCGGTCATCCGGAGTGGAATCGAGAAAGGTATTGTCCACGAAACCGTTGCGCTGCGTCTTTATCCCCGACACCCTGAAAAGCAACCTGTCCTTCACAATCGGCCCTGAAACGGAAATCCGGTATTCCCGATGGTTGTCCCCGCCCAACACCGCCGATACTTTCCCCGTAAAATGATTTCCGGGTTTTCGGGTTACAATGTTGATAACGCCGCCCTGGCTGTTTTTCCCGTACAAAACGCCCTGGGGGCCCCGAAGGACCTCGATGCGTTCAATATCGAAAAGCTGCGTGTTGTAGGAATGTTCGTCCGAGTACGGGATATCGTCCACATAGAGACCCACCGCCGGATCCCCCAGAAAAGTGGTGCCGATGCCCCGAATGGATGTGGTGGTGTAATATCGGCTGCCGCCGATGGGATTGATGTCCATGTTCGGAATATTGTTCGACAGGTCGAAAACCGACACAATTGCGGCATCGTCAATCAGTGTTTCAGGCAATGCGGAAACGCTGACGGGCACCGCCTGTATGTTCTCCTCTCTTTTTTCCGCCGTGACCGTGATCGATCCCAGTTTGTATGCCTCCTGCATGTTTTCCGGCAAGGCCTCCTGTTCAGCGGCATCGACCGGCTTGGCGGCAATGATTGCCGCCGCCGAAAATGCCAGCAGCCAGACCAGTAGCTCATTCTTAAGTCGATTTTCCCGATTCAATGTTTCCTCTCCTTTTTTTTGCTGAGTGTTTCTGCCAATGGTTCTCCCTTTTTCCGGCGGCTGAATGATTTCTCCCGGCACAGACGTTGTGATCGGCCAAAAAGCCGCTGCCGATTGGGGAACGAAATACTGCATTACCGGCGGGAATGTTATTCACATGTGTTTATTATTTCTTGGCAGCGAGTAAGTTTTATTTTGCAGTTCGTAAGTTTTTTTCGCCTGGCTAAGGGAAGCATACCGGTAACGGTGAAGTCGGGAATGATAAAAAGATGCTGTATGATCCGGCGGCGGATAAACACCGTCGGATGCAGGAGCGGATGTGCAATGACGGGGCTAAATTCCTTGAATTCGGCTGCGGCATGTTCTGGGGGAAACGCCAAACCGGCGTTTGAATGCCCGCGTAAAACTGCACGGATGGGCAAAACCCAGATCATACGCTATTTCGGTGATGTTCATTTCCTGTGTGGCGAGATATTTTTTCGCCTGGTTCAAGCGATATTCTTCGAAATATGCAAATACGGGTTTTCCGTAAAGTTCACGAAAACCGCGGCAGAGTTTTTCGCGATTCAATCCCACCCTTCTGGCCAACTCGTCAATGGGTACATATCCGCTTAAGTCGTTGACAAGAAAATCCCGGGCCTTCCGGATTCTTTTTCTGTCCCCGGGTGTCAGCAACAGGCTTTTTTTCATGTTCCGGCCGGCGGAATCGTCCCGGGTCAGTTGATGAAACAAAAGCTCCAGGGCCTTGCATTCAAAATAAACCCGTTTGAGCGGCCCTTCATAGGGACAGTTCAGGATTTGTTTGGTAATATATCGCATGGCGGGCGTCAGCGAAAAAAGACGGCTGACACTGTCTTCCAAAAGGGACTTTTTGCCGGAGCAAATCCCGCCTTTTTCCATGCAAAACATTTCTTCCAGCAAAACGGGGGTAATTCTGACGGTGACGCATGTGGTGGTCAATCTGCCCCTGTAAACCATCGCGGACATGTTCCCGGGAAGGAAACAGAGACTGTTGCGACCGCCAACGGGATTCAGGGTGTTCTTTATATCCCGGAAAACGGC
>CAXXKH010000044.1:0-2500 GCA_963677545.2 Desulfobacterales bacterium
CCTTTCGGTATCTTTGGACAATTTATCCATCAATTCATTTGACCGGAACGACACGCCCGCGTTACCGTCCGGAGACTATATCAGACTGTCCGTGAAGGATACGGGCCATGGAATGACGGCTAATACTATCGAAAAAATTTTCGACCCTTTTTTTACGACCAGGAGGGATGGTCAAGGGACCGGTCTCGGCCTGTCCGTTGTCCATGGCATCGTTAAAAGCAATAAAGGGACGATCGCGGTAGAGTCCAAACCGGGAAAGGGATCTGTTTTCCATGTCTATTTCCCGCTTTACGACACAAACTATGTTCAAACGCCCCCTGAAGAGACAGTGCTTCCCCGCGGAAACGAACGCATTCTCGTGGTGGACGATGAGCCCATGCAAACGGAAATCGCCATCAAACGTCTTCAAATGCTGGGTTATTCAGTCAGCTCTTTCACGGACAGCACGCAAGCGCTCCGCTTTTTCATGAAAGATCCCGAATGTGCCGATATTGTGATTACTGACCAGGCCATGCCGGGTCTCTCCGGAATAAATCTTGCCGAGGAAATGCTTCGGATTCGACCGGATCTGCCGATCATCATCTGCACGGGATTTGGCGACTCCATATTCGAAGAAAAAATCCAGGCGATCGGAATCAGGACTTGCCTGATGAAACCGCTCTCCATCCGGGATCTGGCGACATCCATTCGAAATTGTCTCGATTGAACTAGCTTCTCAAGCCGGTAAAAAAACGCTTATGGAGTCATTCGTCGAACAATAAAAAACCCCGTCCAGATAAATGAACGGGGTTTATAAAAGGTTTTTTCGGCGGCGACCTACTCTCCCACACAGTCGCCCGTGCAGTACCATCGGCGCTAAAGAGCTTAACTGCCGTGTTCGGGATGGGAACGGGTGTTTCCTCTTTGCCATAGCCACCGAAAAAAATCGGTATAGACTTTCAAGTACAATCTGAACAAACGTAATGTCATTAGAGCGTGATATTGTGCTTATGTTAGCTGTTTTGTGGCTAAGCCACACGGCTTATTAGTACCCGTAAGCTGAATGCGTTACCGCACTTACACATCGGGCCTATCAACCTTGTCGTCTTCAAGGAGCCTTCAGATTCGATACAAGTATCGAATGGGGATATCTAATCTTGAGGTTGGCTTCCCGCTTAGATGCTTTCAGCGGTTATCCATTCCGAACTTAGCTACCCAGCGATACCGCTGGCGCGATAACTGGAACACCATTGGTTCGTCCATTCCGGTCCTCTCGTACTAGGAACAGATCCTCTCAAATATCCTACGCCCACGAAAGATAGGGACCAAACTGTCTCACGACGTTTTAAACCCAGCTCACGTACCACTTTAATCGGCGAACAGCCGAACCCTTGGGACCTGCTCCAGCCCCAGGATGTGATGAGCCGACATCGAGGTGCCAAACCGCCCCGTCGATGTGAACTCTTGGGGGCGATAAGCCTGTTATCCCCGGCGTACCTTTTATCCGATGAGCGACGGCCCTTCCATTCAGAACCGCCGGATCACTAAGACCTACTTTCGTACCTGCTCGAAATGTCTCTCTCGCAGTCAAGCTCCCTTATGCCTTTACACTCCACGGCTGGTTTCCAATCAGCCTGAGGGAACCTTCGCGCGCCTCCGTTACTCTTTGGGAGGCGACCGCCCCAGTCAAACTACCCACCAGACACTGTCTTTCGCCCGGATAACGGGTCGAAATTAGAATTCTAGAATAACAAGGGTGGTATTTCAAGGGTGGCTCCACAGACACTGGCGTGCCTGCTTCAAAGCCTCCCACCTATCCTACACATATTATCCCAAAATCCAATGTCAAGCTGTAGTAAAGGTGCCGGGGTCTTTCCGTCTTTTCGCGGGTAGACGGCATCTTCACCGCCAATACAATTTCACTGAGTCCCTGGTTGAGACAGTGCGGAAGTCGTTACGCCATTCGTGCAGGTCGGAACTTACCCGACAAGGAATTTCGCTACCTTAGGACCGTTATAGTTACGGCCGCCGTTTACCGGGGCTTCGGTTCAAAGCTTCGCCACGCCAAGGCGTGGCTAACAAATCCCCTTAACCTTCCGGCACCGGGCAGGCGTCAGACCCTATACATCGTCTTGCGACTTAGCAGAGTCCTATGTTTTTAGTAAACAGTCGCTACCGCCATTTCTCTGCGGCCTCCTTCAGCTCAAGAAGCAAGTTCAATCACCAAAAGAGGCACACCTTCTCCCTAAGTTACGGTGTCATTTTGCCGAGTTCCTTAACCAGGGTTCTCTCAAGCGCCTTGGGTTTCTCACCCTGTCTACCTGTGTCGGTTTGCGGTACGATCACCTTAACACCTCGCTAGAGGCTTTTCTTGGCAGCATGGGATCAATCAGTTTATGAGCCTGACGGCTCTCCTCATCGCTTCTCGGCATTGGGACGGTGGATTTGCCTGCCACCCCTGCCTACTAGCTTGAATCCCGTATTCCAGCACGGGACTGACCTACCCTCCTGCGTCCCCCCA
>CAXXKH010000044.1:7500-165589 GCA_963677545.2 Desulfobacterales bacterium
AATTCGATAAAGTTCAATCCCTCGTCCGATTCGATGCGCACCCGGTAACTCTCGGCTTTGATCATCCGATTGACGCTGAAGTGGCGCCCGATATCTCTCAGAAAAGGAATGTATTGAAGCGGCGCCAGCCAGTCTGCGTTATTGACCATCAGGGCACGATCTTCGGAAAAATCGATAAACCTGGATAGCTGGCTTTTCAGCCCCTGGGCATTCTCTTCGATCAGGTCGAGGGTCAACAGCTGCCGCATCTCGGTCTTGCCGCTGGGATCCCCCACCATACCGGTCCCCCCCCCCACCACCGCAATAGGGCGATGACCATTTCGCTGCATGTGCGCCAGGGACATGATCGGGACAAGACTCCCCACATGGAGACTGGAAGCGGTAGGATCGAAACCGATATAACAACTGCCTCCCGGCGTGTTTAAAAAGTCTTCCAGCTCCTGCCCGTGGGTCTCCGCCTCTACAAACCCTCTTTCTCTAAGGATATCCAGCACACTCATTGTCTTTAGCATCCGTAATTAAAAAATAGTGGCCATAAAAATATGCTCACGCAAAGCCGCAAAGATCGCCAAGATAAAGCTTGATACACTGTCTTTCTTTGCGTTCTTTGCGACTTTGCGTGAGAATCGGCCGTTATTTGTTTGCGTAGGAAACCGCCCTTGTCTCCCGAATAACAACCACCTTGATCTGCCCCGGGAACGTAAGGGTCTCCTCGATTTTTTTAACGATATCCCTGCTCATCAGCACCGACTCGTCATCGGAGACCTTGTTGCTCTCGACAATAACGCGAATCTCGCGGCCGGCTTGAATGGCATATGAATTGGCGACTCCTTTGAACGATTTTGTTATTTTTTCAAGATCTTCAAGGCGTTTTATATAATTTTCAAGAAGCTCTTTACGGGCGCCGGGTCTTGCACCGGAAAGCCCGTCCGCGGCCTGGGTCAAAATGGCATAGACGGTTTCGGGTGCCACATCCTCGTGGTGGGCTTGAATGGCATGAACCACCCGTGCGGACTCCCCGAACTTTTTGGCCAGATCCGCCCCGATGAGCGCATGGGGGCCCTCCACTTCGTGGTCGATGGCCTTTCCCAGATCGTGCAGAAGCCCCATACGACGCGCTATCTTGGCATTGAGGCCCAATTCAGATGCCATAATGCCGCAAAGAAATCCCACCTCGATGGAATGCTGCAGGACATTTTGTGCGTAACTGGTTCGAAATTTCAGCCGACCGAGAAATTTGATGAGATCCGGATGGATACCATGAACTCCCAGATCAAAAGTCGCCTGTTCACCGGCCTCTTTAATCGCGATATCTACTTCTTCAGTCGACTTTTTCACGACATCCTCGATTCGGGCCGGATGAATTCGCCCATCGGATATCAGCCGCATCAGAGAGAGTCGCGCCACTTCGCGCCGGATCGGGTTGAAACCCGACAAAATGACGGCTTCGGGAGTATCGTCGATAATCAGATCGATACCGGTTGCCGCTTCAAGGGCCCGAATGTTCCGGCCTTCCCTGCCGATAATACGCCCCTTCATCTCCTCACTCGGTAACTGCACAACGGTAACCGTGCGCTCCGCCACATAATCCGCGGCATATCGCTGAATCGCGGTAGCCATGATCATTTTGGCTTTTTTATCCGCATCTTCCTTTGCCTCGTTTTCTATTCGCTTGATTAGTTTTGCACCGTCATGACGCGCTTCATTCTCCATGGCTCTGAGCAACAATTCCTTCGCCTGGTCCGCCGTCATTCCGGATATTCTTTCGAGTTGCTGTTTTTGTTCCTCTACTAATTTTGCGTATTCTTCCTCTTTCTTTGAAAGATCTTCTTCAATCCTGGCAATTTTCTTTTCAGTTTGTACTGTTTCTCGGAAACGCTGTTCAAGCTTCTCCTGTTTTCCCTCGAACTGCTCTTCTTTTTGAATCAGACGGTTTTCCCGTTGCTTCAACTCGGATCGAGCCTCTTTCACCTCTGACTCGAATTCACTCTGGATTTTGTATATCTTATCTTTAGCCTCCAGCTCGGCTTCTTTGACAAGGGTTTCCGACCGGCGCCTGGCATCTTCCAGTATCCGTGCCGCCTCTCCTTCATCCGCCTTTATTTTTTGAGCAAAGATTCTGCTCCGCACCCAAAAAGTAACAGCGGAACCAATGCCGCAAGCAATAATACACGCAGCGACAATCATATAGTTACTCATCTGCAGCTCCCTCAACTTAATCCGCCCTAAGCGGAAGCTTTTATCTGTCAGCATTTCAGACAGTGCTGAAAGGCCCGTTCAATGCGCTCCTTCGTTTATCCGGTTTTTTCCGGCAAATAAACTCGGAAAGAGGGCTAAAAATTCGTCCAAGGACGATAGAGAGTAATCAATCGGGCGAGAAAACACTAAAGAAGAGAGGGATTAAAGGGATCAATTCTTTTCTATTTGATTCAATTTACTAAACCGGATTCAGTACTCACAAACTGAAACCCCCACACAATGCCGTTTTGGTAAGGTCTTTGAACCAAAGGTTCAAAGTGGGCGCCTCGTAGTTTCTTTAGGCTTTTCCGTTCAGTGCGGAACCTGCACACCAAAACAAGAGAAGGCTCCCTTTATTTCTTACGTTGGGACAAAGAACTTCTTCCAATCACGAACACGGTAGGGGTTCCATAAGTCTGTAAGTCACTTTCTTTCCATAAGTTTCATTACTGTATCTGCACGCTGTGAAACATTTTCAATGAAGTCGGCCTGCTTCTTATTCAATTCGAGATTCTCGGCTGCAATATTCAGCGCCGCAAGTATCAGCATGGCATTTTTGGTTATTCCCGTGCCTGTTTTTTTTTGCTGCGCTTCCACCCGATTTACTTCCCGAACTAAAATATCAGCGACCTCCTTCGCCTTTGTGAGATCTGAATCGGTTTTAAATGTATACGGCTGTCCAAAAAGCTCTATGGTTAACAGCTGTTCCAAATATTTTGTATTCCCCTCTTCCCACCCGTTCAAGATCCGGTGCTGTTTTCCGCAACGGTATCCAGTTTTGCTAATAGCCCATCAACTTTCGACCGTACCAGATTTTTTTCCTCCTGGTATCTGTTTTCTGTTTCCTGTTTCACCTGAAGCGCCTCTTCAAGCTTCAGAACCTGGCTTAACAGTTCATTATTTTCCGTCTCAAGATCTTTACATGCTTTAATAAGATTCTCGACCCGCTGTTCAATTTGTTCAAACTGTCTAATGATCAGATCGCTATCCAAATTATCACCTCATCGTTCTGGTTACTGTATAATATTGACGCAAGCCCAAAGTCAAGCGATTTTCCGTCTCCGTCAAAACAGCATATAACAAAAAAAGGCAAACCATTCAATGGTTTGCCTTTAGGAACTGTTGATTGTCGAGACCTTCTCTTAAATCGGTCCTTCTTTAGGAAACTAATGTTCACGTCTGGCCAGGGCGAGTCTGTGAACAGCACGTTCCAGCGCAGCCCTGGCCCTCGCTTCATCGATCGTTTCTCCGGAAACAAGCACCTCGCCGTCTAGCCGTTTCCGTGCCCTCTCCATCGCGGCCTGTGCCCGGGACTCATCGATATCTCCTTGATTTTCCGCGGAATCCGCGAGCACCGTTACCCTGTCAGGTAGCGCTTCCGCAAAACCGCCGCTGACAAATACATAATGTTCCTGCCCTTGCGGATCATCATAGCGGACAACTCCATTTTTCAATGTCGTCAGGAAAGGGGTATGGCCGATCAGTATACCGAACTCCCCCTGGCTGCCTGGCGCCATGACGATCTTAGCGTCTTCATCTACGACAAGTTTTTGAGGTGTCACAACCTGCAACCGAATATTACCAGCCATTATTCACCCTCGTTTGTGTTAATCACACATGCTCGCGCATACACCTTTTTCCGTGTTACGCACTCTCTTACATGTTATGCTTCACTTGATTTTTTGGCTTCTTCAATAACTTCCTCAATACCGCCCTTCATGTAAAAAGCCTGCTCGGGAATATCATCATACTTTCCTTCACAAATCTCTTTAAAACCGCGGACCGTATCTTCGATTTTGACATATTTGCCGGGCTTGCCGGTAAACGTTTCCGCCACATGAAACGGCTGCGACAGAAACCGCTGTATCTTACGTGCCCTGCTGACGGTCAATTTATCCTCATCAGAAAGCTCATCAACACCCAGAATTGCAATAATATCCTGAAGTTCCTTATATTTCTGTAACATCATTTGGACAGTTCGGGATACCTGGTAATGTTCCTCGCCGATATAGTTGGCATCCAGGATCCGGGATGTGGAATCCAGCGGGTCCACCGCGGGATAAATACCCAGCTCGGCAATCTGTCGAGAGAGCACCACGGTACCGTCGAGATGTGCAAAAGTGGTCGCCGGAGCCGGGTCGGTCAAGTCATCGGCGGGCACATAAACGCACTGAACCGAGGTAATGGATCCCTTGTCAGTGGAGGTGATTCGTTCCTGTAGACCGCCAAGATCGACGGCAAGTGTTGGCTGGTACCCCACCGCGGACGGCATGCGCCCAAGCAACGCGGACACCTCGGATCCGGCCTGGGTGAATCGGAAGATGTTGTCGATAAAAATCAGCACATCCTGCCCCTCTTCATCCCGGAAATATTCCGCAACCGTCAGGGCGGAAAGGGCCACCCGTGCGCGGGCGCCGGGCGGTTCAGTCATCTGACCGTAAACGAGAGCCGCTTTCGGAAGAACGCCGGAGTCCTTCATTTCGTGGTAGAGGTCGTTGCCTTCACGGGTCCGCTCGCCGACACCGGCAAACACGGAGATACCGCCGTGCTGCATGGCGATGTTGTTAACCATTTCCATCATGATAACGGTTTTCCCAACGCCGGCACCACCGAACATACCCATCTTCCCGCCACGGGGGAAGGGAACCAGAAGGTCGATAACCTTGACACCGGTTTCCAGAACGTTCACGGAAACATCCTGCTCCGTAAATTTCGGTGCCGCCCGGTGAATCGGCATCATCTTTTCCTGGCTGACGGGACCGAGCCCATCGACGGGTTTTCCCACCACGTTCAGCACGCGACCAAGAGAAGCTTCTCCCACGGGCATCATAATAGGCTTTCCCGTATCTTTTACCGGCATTCCCCGCATCAAACCGTCTGTAACATCCATGGCGATGGTCCGCACCACATTGTCACCAAGATGCTGCGCCACTTCTACCACCAGGTTGTCCGCTTCATCATTGATAGTAGGGTTGCTGATAAGCAGCGCCGATAGAATATTCGGCAGTTTCCCTTGTTCGAATTCAACGTCAACGACAGGCCCCATTACCTGCGTGATTTTTCCGATATTTTCTCCCATCGATCGACCTCCTGTTTACCGTCAGGTAAGTAAGTTCTTTAGCCTTTCAACGCTTCGGCGCCACTCACGATATCCATCAAATCCAAGGTGATAGCCGCCTGTCGTGCTTTATTGTATGCCAGTGTGAGGGATTCAATCATGTCGTTACAGGCCTTGGTCGCATTGTCCATGGCCATCATCCTCGCGGCATGTTCGCTGGTGGATGTCTCCAGAAGCCCCCGGTACAGCTGTACCATTACGCTTCTCGGAAGCAGGTCCGCCAGAAGTCCCTCGGCGGAGGGCTCGCAAATATGCTCCGCCCTGTATTCACCGACCGCATCCTCATCATCGGTTGTTTCCTCTTTTTCAATCGGCGGAATGGGCAGAAGCTGCTGTATCATCGGCACTTGGCGGCTCATGGACTGAAATTCAGAATAAACGAGATGAACCTCGTCGTACTCGCCGGCCAGAAAAGCGTCCACAAGTTTACGTCCGGTAATGGACGCCGTACCGAACTCGATATTCGTTCCCATGATACCGACATACTCATCGGTCATCGGCAGTTTCTTCTTTCGGCACCAGTCCCGGCCTCTTTTCCCGAAGCTGGTAAATGAAAAGGAGACATCCGCTCCGGTTTTTCGGTCCATGAAAGCTTTCGCCTTCGCCGTGAGATTCAGGTTGAAGCCGCCACAAAGCCCCCTGTCGGAAGTGCAAAGCACGATGTGAATTTTCTTGACCTCTTCCCGGGGAATCAAAAGCGCGCTGGCGTCTTCTCCGGCACTTTCCGCAAGACTGCCCAGCACCTCCGCAAACTTTTGCGCGTATGGCCTAAATGCTTCCATGGAACGCTGGGCACCCCTGAGTCGGGAGGTCGCCACCATATTCATGGCCTTGGTGATCTGCTTGGTCTTACTAACAGCCTGAATTTTTAATTGGACATCCTTTAAAGTCGGCATACAGTCCAGCCCTTATGGTCTCTGTCCCGCGAACACGCGGGTAAATTTATTTCAGGGTTTCCGCAAATTCCGTGTCGTAGGCGGTCAGCGCCTCTCTCATCATCTTGTCAATGTCTTCGGTGATCTGCAACTTATCGGCAAGCTCCGTAAATACCTTCGGATACCGTTCCTCTATAAAGGTATAAAGGCCGGCTTCATATTGAGCCAGGTTTTCCACCGGATATTTATCGAGAAAGCCCCGGGTACCGGCGAATAGAATCGTCACCTGTCTTTCAACCGTCAGCGGTTGATACTGGGGTTGCTTCAAAATCTCCACAAGCCGTTGACCGCGGGTAAGCTGTGCCTGGGTTGCGGCATCCAGATCACTACCGAAAGCGGCAAACGCTTCGAGTTCGCGGAACTGTGCCATTTCCAGACGCAGGGTTCCGGCCACCTGTTTCATGGCCTTCTCCTGAGCGGCGCCCCCCACCCGGGAGACGGAAAGCCCCACGTTAATGGCAGGCCGCACGCCGGCGAAAAAGAGGGCCGGTTCGAGATAAATCTGTCCATCGGTAATGGAAATCACGTTGGTGGGAATATAGGCCGATACGTCACCGGCCTGGGTTTCAATAATCGGCAGCGCCGTCAAGGATCCCGCGCCGAGTTCGTCGCTCATTTTAGCGGCCCGCTCCAGCAATCTGGAATGGTTGTAGAAAATATCACCCGGGTAAGCCTCACGTCCGGGCGGCCGGCGCAGCAGCAAGGACACCTGCCGGTAGGCGGCGGCCTGCTTGGAAAGATCGTCGTAGATAATCAGAGCATGCTGGCCTTTGTCCCTGAAATACTCGCCCATGGCGCAACCCGCATAGGGCGCGATGTACTGAAGGGTCGCCGGATCACTGGCACAGGCCGATACCACGGTGGTGTATTCCATGGCACCATTTTTCTCCAGGACGTCCACGACCTGGGCCACCGTCGATTTTTTCTGTCCGCAGGCGACATAGATACAATAAACATCGGTATTCTTCTGGGCGATAATGGCGTCAACGGCACAGGCGGTTTTTCCGATCTGTCGGTCACCGATAATGAGCTCACGCTGTCCGCGGCCGACGGGGGTCATGGCATCTACCGCCTTCAATCCGGTGTAGCAGGGTTCATGAACACTCTTCCTGGCGATAACACCGGGGGCCACCATCTCCACACGCCGGGTCTCCTTGGAATCGATAGGCCCTTTACCGTCAATGGGTTCTCCCACCGCGGAAACGACGCGGCCGAGCACGGCTTCCCCCACCGGCACCTGGGCGATCCGGCCGGTCCGTTTGACGAGATCCCCCTCCTTGATATGGGTATCTTCTCCCATAATGGCAATACCCACGTTATCCTCTTCAAGGTTCAGAACGAGACCGAGGATGCCGCCGGGGAACTCAACCAGCTCCATGGCCATGGCTTTCTCCAGACCATAGACCCTGGCGATTCCGTCGCCCACCGATAAAACGACACCGGTTTCACTGATTTCAACCTTCTTGTCGTAATCCGTGATCTGTTCCTTGATGATCCGACTTATTTCTTCAGCTCTTAGTTCCATTAGACACCCTCACCCTTTTTCAAAGATTCTCTCATATTGAGCAGTTGTGTTTTTATGCTTCCGTCAAAAACAAGGTCGCCGATTTTCGTAACGATCCCGCCAATGATACCCGGATCAATATCCATCTCCAAGAAAACTTCCTTACCGGTCTTTTTGGACAGAGCGCCCTTTATTTTCTCGACAACCTCAGGCGAAAGCGGTGTCGCCGAAATAACACTCGCCCTCGCTATCCCTTTCAATTCATCGGCAAACTTTTGATAACTATCGTTGATACCGGACAGAAAACCAAACCTGCCCTTATCGAGTAACAGCAGGAGAAAGGAGGACATCACCCTGGACAAATCAAGCTGCTCGACAACCGCGCTCAACACCCGTCGGCGGCTGGCCGCATCATACAAAGGATTGCAAATTGCCTGCTGGAGCGTGGTTTCCCTTTCCATCAGCGCCACAATCCCGCCCAGTTCAGTCCTGTAAGTCTCCGTCTGGCCGTCTTCCTTCCCTATCAAGAGAAGGGCTTTTGCATATCGTCTTGAAATCGCCGCACTTTTCACTATGCCACCACTTTCTCCAAATAATCGTCCACGAGCCTGTCCTGATCTTCCGCCGAAATATTTTCCCTGATCTTCGCTTCGGCTTTCTCCAGGGCTTTCTCAAGGATAACTCCCTGCAGCTCCCCTCTGGCTCGCTCAAAAGCATTCTCGATCTGACGTTTAGCATGAGCCTCGAGCTTCTCCGCCGAAGCTCTGGCCTCTTCGAGGATCCGTGCCTTGGCCTCTTTGCCCTGTGCAATGTAGCTCTCTGTTATCTTTTCAGCTTCCTGATCCAATAGTGAAAGCTGTTCATCGTACTGGGCCAGCTTTTTTTCCGCTTCCTGTTTTCTGGCTTCCAACTCTTCCAGCTCATCCCTGATCCCTTTGATTCGTCCTTGAAGCGCCTGCGAAATCGGTTTTCGAAGGAGAAAAAAAAGTGCGGCCGCCAGAACGACAAAATTCAGGATACGTTGGGTATCGGTTGCCTCCCATCCTTTAGCGGCAGCCTCATGACCGGAAGACGCCAACAGTATGCCGGCACTAAACAATATTAAAATCAGCGCCCCGAGAAAAACGCCCCCAGCCTTTCGTGTCAATCGATGCTCCCTTTGCGATACGCCATGGTTCATCAAACAGCCCTCCCTAAAATCTTCTCACTGATCGTCTCCGCAAAGGCATCGACCTCTTTCATCAGGGCGGCCTTGGCCACTTCAGCGTCCTTCTGGATTTTCGCCTGGACTTCGGTAAAGTTATCCTGATTTTTCCGGTTGATCTGGTCTATGATCTCTCTTTCCTCTTCAGCGGCGGCCTGAAGAAACACTTCCTTCTCCTTCAGACCTTTTGCCCGGGCAGCTTTAAGCCCATTGCCGTATGCACGGTCTTTTTGCTCAGCATCGTTAAGGAAAGTCTTGATCTTTTGATCAAGGCCACCAATTTTCTCTTTTCTTTTAATGAGAATCTGCCGGATGGGTTTATAAAGGATGGCGTTTAACACCCAGATTAGAAACAGAAAATTGATGATATGAATTACAACAGACAAATCTGGCATGATCTGCATGAAACATCCTCCACCACTGAATCTTATATTTGCAAAACCATTACAATTCGTTATAATCGCTTATAGTTAAGCGCGTCGTATACCCAATCGCAAGGGGGAGCTATAACACCAAATTTTGTTGTTTGTCAAAGGTTTTTATGAATTATTTTTCCTTGGATACCGGTGATACGACCCGTATCGATTCATCCGCCGTTTCCTCGGTGGAAATGGTCCTGGGCCCCATGCTGCAGTTGCCGTTAAACGTCACACCGGCATCGATGGATATCACCGGCGCCTGGATATCCCCCGTAATGCGCGCCGGCTTATATATCTCGATTCGGCTTTTCGCATTGACCGTCCCGATGATCTCTCCCATGATAACCCCGGAATCAACTGAGATATCCGCTTCGATCCGGGCCGACTCTCCGACAATGAGGGTCCCATCGGCACTCTCGATTTTCCCCTTCATCTTCCCATCTACCCGAATGGTCCCCTTGAACGACAAGGTGCCCTGTATTTCCGCTTCCGGACCGATAAATGTCGAGATAGTATCCTGCCTGGTTTTTTTCCCCATGACATCCTGTTCGTTTTTTTTTCTCATGATCTATCTCCCTGTTTTTTATCAGAGCCATTTTCAAAACGCTTCAGTTTGGCCAAGCTCAAGACGGAGCGGAAATTTCAACCACAGACATATTAAGCATATTTCGAGGATTGAAATTTTCGCCCAACGAAGAGATCGGCCAAAATGGGGCGTTTTGAAACTGGCTCGTCATTCGAACATGAAACGCCTCATCCTTATATTAATCAATAAGCCCAAACCAAGCATCATCATGACAATGGATGAGCCGCCATAACTGACAAACGGAAGCGGGACACCTACCACGGGCATCAGCCCCATGACCATACCGACATTGATAATCACCTGCCAGAAAAGCATTGCCGTCACTCCCACCGCAATCATCATCCCGAAAATATCCCGGCACCCGTATGCAATACGCAATCCGCAAATAATCAAAAAGAAAAAAACCGCCAGCACGGCGGCAGATCCCAAAAGCCCCCACTCTTCAGCCAGTACTGAAAAAATGAAATCCGTGTGCTGTTCCGGTAGAAACGACAGGGCATTCTGGGTCCCCTTCAGGAATCCCTTTCCAAGCAACATCCCGGAACCGATAGCGATTTTTGATTGAATAATATTATAGCCGGCCCCCAGAGGATCCCGATCCGGATTCAATAAAGTCAGCACCCGCTGCTTCTGGTAATCCCTCAGAAAAAATGACCAGACAATCGGCACGATAAGTGCGCAGGAAATCCCGAGCGCCAGAAACGTCCGCCGTTCTATTCCGGCAAACACCGTCATAGCGACTGCAATCAACCCCAGAAGAATCGCCGTTCCCAGATCCGGCTGCAACGAAATCAGTGCAAACGGCGCCACCGTCATCAGTATGGGCTTGATTAATTCCCTCAGCGTATACCCGTTGGCCGTCGGCACCCTCGAGTAGTAGCGCGCCAGAATGATAATCACCGTCAGTTTCGCTATCTCGGAGGGCTGGATATTGAAGGGACCGAGAAACAGCCAGCTGCGGGCGCCACCCCCCACTACTCCGAAAAAACGCACCAGAACGAGCAGCACAACGGTCCCGACATAAATCGCAGGCGCAAACTTGTCCAAGTATTTATAATCAATAAAAAAAGAAACGACCATAACGCTCAGGCCGATGCCATACCACATCAACTGTTTGTTAAAAAGCGCCTTGTCACCCGTCTGGGTACCGGCGGTCACTGCGCTGTATAGGGCCACAAGCCCGATACCCGCCACGACCAACGACAAACCGAAGAGTATCCAATCGAAATGTTGCGCCAGACGACGGTCGAACATTATCCATCCTCCCCCTGTTCCAGATACACCCGGATGATCTCTTTTGCAATGGGCGCGGCGCCGCTTGATCCATGCTCGCCGTGCGATACGAAAACAGCTACGGCAATCCGGGGCTGATCGGAAGGTGCGTAAGCCACAAACCATGCATGGTCCTTTCGGGCGATTTCATCGTCTTTATTTTCACTCGCGGTCTCTTCTTCGTCACTCTTTTTTCGCCCCACTACCTGAGCTGATCCCGTCTTCCCGCTAATCTCTATTTCCGGCAAATAAGCATAGTCATGGGCGGTTCCATGGGCACCCGCCACCACTTCCCGGAGACCTGTCTTTATGAGATCCAGGTTTTTCTGGCTGACCGGAAGCCGTCCGAGGTGAACCGGCTCACTCCGATAGAGCACCTCACCCTCCGCTGATTTGATGGTATGGATAATTTGCGGTTTATACCGATCTCCGTCGTTGGCCACCGCTGCCGTCAGGGAAAGCGCCTGGAGAGGTGATACGAGATTGTATCCCTGTCCGATAGCAATGCTCAAAGTTTCGCCCTGTTGCCAGACTTCATTGAATCGCCGTTTTTTCCACGCCGAGGTCGGGATCAACCCCGAAGATTCATTGTCGAGATCGATTCCCGTCTGTTCTCCCAGTCCACACGCTGTTGCATACCATGCAATTCGATCCACGCCGAGTTCTATCCCAACCTTATAGAAATAAACATCACAGGATTGGGCCAGTGCTTGAACAACATTGAGATTTCCGTGTCCACCACGCTTCCATCGCCAGCACCGGAAGGATCTGTCACCAAAAAAGAGAGACCCCGTGCAGTTGAACTCGGTTTCAGCATCGACAATCCCCTCTTCGAGACCAGCAATAGCGGTCACGATTTTATAAACAGATGCCGGAGGATAAGTATCCTGAATAACTTTGTTCCTGAACGGTTTTTGGGGATTTGTAATCAGGCTGGTATATTGCTCATCACTCAGACCGGAGACAAATATATTGGGGTCAAAAGCCGGGCTGCTGGCCATTACAAGAATCTCTCCCGTTTGGGGATCCATGGCCGCAATGGCCCCTGCCTTTCCTTCCAGCAACTTCTCGGCCAGTAATTCCTCCGCCTTCTCCTGGAGAGCCTCGTCAATGGTCAAATAGATATTGTCGCCGGGTTTGGGCGGCACCGAATTGAGAACACGGACCACCCGGCCAAGGGCATTGACCTCAACCTGCCGGCCGCCGCGCTCTCCTCTCAGAAAAGATTCGTATACTTTTTCGACGCCGACCTTTCCAATAAAATCACCGGCCCGGTTTGTCCTGAATTTCTCTTTACCCAGTTCCTTTGCACTGATTTCGCTGAGGTACCCGATGAGATGGGCGGCCAGTTTGCCATCGATGTAATTGCGAATCGGTTTCACCTGGACATTGATGCCGGGAAGATCATATTTGTGCGTCTCGACGACGGCAACGAGGTCCCGGCCGATATCCTTTCTCAACAGAATCGGCTGGTAGGGACTGCCCCCCTTCCGCTCACTGATTTTCTCCATGAGCGTCTCGACCGGTTCTCCAATATACCGGGACAGATTTTCGATGGTACGTTCCAGCGGTTTGGCATCTTTGCGTACAACCGCCAGATCAAACGACGGTCGGTCGTCCACAAGCAGTTGACCGTTCCGGTCAAAAATCAACCCCCGGGTGGGAGCAATGTACTGGAGGCGGATACTGTTTATTTCCGACTGCCGCCGCAGGTTTTCTCCCTGGATTATCTGAAGATAGAAGAGACGCCCGAGGAGAATCATGAAAACCCCGGAAACAGCGAGCATTACGAATAAAATACGCTGGCGGTATCGATCGATGCCAGGTGCCTGGAGAATACTGCTGAGCCTGAAAGAAAAATTGGATATATTTTTGATGGACATCACAAGCCCTGCGGGTCGCGACCCAGCCATACGGCCATTTTTTTAAACCTGAGAAACAGCGCATTGAAAAATAGCAGAAAAAACGGCGCCGTTACAAGTGCCCAAACGGCTTGTATGAAAACCGCCATCGATGGAACGGTGGATACCGAAAACGCGAACAGCAGGTTCTCGAAGACAACACTCAACGCCAGGATCAAAGGAAAAAGGAAATAACTCCCGGCATCCAGCAGCCGCATACTCCCCCGAACCCCGAGAAGGAGCCACACATACGTGATGATATAAAGCCCGAAAGGAGTGCCCGACAGCGAGTCCATGACAAGTCCGAAAAAAAGAATCAGAAGAAGGCTTTCGATGACAGGCCTTACAATACTTATGTAAATAACAAGCGGCAGCAACAAATCGACATAGCAGCAGGACCTGAAAAGTGCCGGCAGGCAGACTGTCTGAAAAACGATAAATACGAGGCTGAGAACGATGCTCAGAGCGGCATTCATAGCCCGTCCTCCGGATCCGCCCCGGTATCCTTCAGGACAACAAGGACCTCCTCGAGCTTTTCAAAGTCGACAAAGGAGGTGATAATAACTTCCTGGAACAGCCCGGCGTTCCGCCGCACGACTTCCGATACCTGCCCGAGCCGGAGGCCTTTCGGGAACACACCGTCCAGGCCTGAAGAAACGACGATATCACCCACACCGACATCGTCTTTACGAAGGACATATTGATAGATGCACCTGCCTTCGCCGTCCCCCTTGATAACCCCCCTGGCGCGGCTTCGCTGAACCAGAGCGTCCACGGCGCTGTCCTGGTCGATAAGCAGCAGCACCTTTGCGAAGTGATCGGAAACATCGATCACCTGACCGACAATGCCTTCGGCGACGACCACCGGAGAGGATTTTGTTACACCGTCGGCTTCTCCTTTATCAATGACAATGGTCTGGTACCAGGGAGAAGGATCCCTGCCGACAACCTCCGCGGCAACGATCTGTCGAAGCGACTCCTTTTTAAAATTGAGGAGTTCACGAAGCCGCTGGTTGGAAAGATCGACTTCCGTGAGTCGATTGTTCTCCTGGACGGCCTGGGCCAGCAGACGCTTCAACCGGCTGTTTTCTTCCGCCACAGACACCAGGAAAAAATATCGGCGCCAGATGCCTTTGGCGAATCGAACCGTACTCCCGGCGGCTTTCTGGAAGGGGGCGACAATACCGAAGATAGCACCGCTGGAACCACTTTCGGGATCCGTGGGTCGATGCGGAAAGGTAAGATAGGTCAGGCTCGCTACAAAAAGCAAAAGAAGCCCGATAATCATCCACACCCTTTTTGAGAACATGGTATTATGTCACGACAACTTGTTTGAGTATCTCGATGTTGTCCAGACATTTCCCGGACCCGATGCATACCGTGGTCAGCGGATC
Organism: Desulfobacterales bacterium; assembly: GCA_963677545.2. GTDB lineage: Bacteria > Desulfobacterota > Desulfobacteria > Desulfobacterales > JAFDDL01 > JBECKW01. The sequence continues at coordinate 22,072 of CAXXKH010000044.1, forward strand.
GTCCGCAACGGTGATGGGCAGGCCGCTCTCTTCCTTGAGCAACTTGTCAAGATTCTTCAGAAGGGCGCCGCCGCCGGTCAGAACGATTCCCCGGTCGACGATATCCGCGGACAATTCCGGCGGTGTCTGCTCCAGAGCAATTTTCACACACTCCACGATAGCCTCTATCTGCTCTGTAATGGCGATCCGAATCTCCTCGGAATCGATAGCGAGGATTTTCGGAATCCCCGATACCAGGTCCCGTCCTTTTACTTCAATGGTTTCGATATTCTGGGGATCCGGATATGCGTTTCCAATGGTGGTCTTGATAATCTCCCCGGTCCGTTCACCAATCAGAAGGTTATACTTTCTCTTTATATACTGCATGATGGCATGGTCCATTTTGTCCCCGGCCACGCGGAGGGAACGGCTGTACACAATGCCGGCCAGAGAAATCACAGCCACTTCGGTGGTGCCGCCGCCGATGTCCACCACCATATTACAGGTGGGCTCCGTAATCGGGAGTCCGGCGCCGATGGCGGCCGCCATGGGTTCTTCGATCAGAAAAACATCCCTGGCCCCGGCGGATTCCGCGGATTCCCGAACCGCCCGTTTCTCCACCTGTGTAATACCGGAGGGAACGGCAATGACAATTCTGGGTCGTACAAGTTTTCGCCGGTTATGTACCTTATGAATAAAATGCTTGAGCATTGCTTCGGTGACATCGAAATCAGCGATTACACCATCGCGCATCGGGCGTGTCGCCACAATATTGCCCGGGGTCCTGCCAAGCATCCGTTTTGCCTCGGCGCCCACTGCCAGTACGCGATTTTTCATTCCCCCATCTATTCGAACGGCAACAACCGAAGGCTCACTCAGAACAATCCCCTTCCCCTTCACATAGACCAGCGTATTGGCCGTACCAAGATCAATGGCCAAATCCGTCGAAAACAGTCCTAGAATAGAATCAAACATGCTCGCAAACCTCGTTGTTATCGGTTGTCACAGCCTTCTGTTAAAGAAAATAAATTGGTAGCAAACTTAACCGGTTATGACAAGCAAAATTTCGTACTAGTACCCGGCGTCATTCAGGCACATCATGGCTGCATCATGAACAACCGGCCGGAACTTGCGGATGCTTTCATTTTCCGCGGAGGGATGAACCCTGTTGGTCAGCAGGATTATGGAAACACTCCTCTCGAGATCGCTCCAGAAGGAGGTACCGGTATACCCGAGATGCCCGACCGTCTTTTCCGAAAAACAGGCACCACTGCTGGAGGCGCCAAGTGTCGGCGTATCGAAGCCGAATGCACGGGCCGACATCTCATCCCGTTCTAGAAACTGTTTCAGCAACTGATGTTGAAACAGGCCGTTGTTCGGACGTCCCTGGTAGACGGCCATAAGTTCGCCCAGAATATCTCCCACCGCCTTTGCAGCGCCAAAAAGTCCGGCATGCCCGTCGATGCCGCCCGCCGCATAAGCATTTTCATCACTCACTTCCCCTTCCGGAAAACATTTGCGCCAGGGGCACCACTGGGTGGCCGCAAAATGCCATCCGGAATAATCCAGGGAAGGATCGATATAAAACAGGGGGGAGACACCAAAGGGGTGATATATCCTTTCCGCGACAAACCGGTCCAGCCGCATACCGGAGACCGTCTCCACCACCCGGCGGAGAAACATGAATCCGATATCGCTGTACACCACTTTTTCACCGACACCACAAGTGAGCGGTTCCGCTGCCAATAAATCGTTAAGTTCCCCCCGACGCACTGCCCGGGACTTTGACAACAGCGCCTTATAGTAAGGTCGATGGGCCGGAAGACCCGAGGTGTGCAACAGAAGATGCCGTATTTGGATCTTTTCTTTTGCTGTCCCCTCAAGCTCGTGAAGGATGGATGAGATGGGCTGGCGCAATGTCAGGCGTCCGTCTTGAACCAGCAGCAAGACCGCCAGGGCGGTTGCAAGGGGTTTGGTGAGGGAGGCGAGATCGAACACCGTCTCCGTCGTCACCGCCGTTTTTGATTGGAGATTGGCCACACCGAATGCGCAATGGTACAGGGGGGTGCGCCCTTTTTGGATCAGCATCACGGCGCCGGGGAAGACCGAGTCCCGGATGGCCCGGTGCATCAATGCGTCAACAGCGGTGAAATCGATTGGTTTTGGCATACGGTGATACTCGATGGAAGAGGGAAGACCGTTTCACTAGGACGATGGACGAAACTGCGAGAAACGATACAAAACCGAGATAGCATCTGCAGTGCGTTTTTTCTTCCCTCGTCCGAGTCGAAGATCCCGGCGCCGGGACGGAGCGGTCTTCCTTCTTCCCTCTTCGTCTTTTAGCCTTTCCATTATTCCCGCGTCGCAACCGAATGGTACGAAAGAACCCCCCGGTCGGCATCCAGCGTGGCGGTAATACCAATGGGAAGCGTCACATTGGCATTGCCGTGCCCGATATCGAAACCGGCCACGATCGGCAAGCCATCGGAATCGAAAAGATCCATCACCAGACGGTAAATGGCATCCTGGTCTCCGCAGTCCTTGAACAGGCCCAGGACAATACCCGTCAACCCGTCCAGGCAGCCGGACAGTTTCAATTGCGTCAACATCCGGTCGATTCGATAGACCGCTTCACCGACATCCTCCAGAAACAGAATATGGCCTTTCCAGACCGGCTCGAACGGCGTCCCCAGCAAATGGCACAGCGTCGTCAAGTTGCCCCCCGCCACCGGGCCGCTTGCCATGCCACTCTGCAGGACAACGGGTGCTTTGGCGTCTATTGTCAGGGGAGCATCACCCGAAACCGCGGCGATTAGCGACTGCCCCATCTCGTTTGGCGCCCCCGCCAGGGAGGTGACCATGGGACCGTGAAAGGTAACCAGCCCGCTCTGCATAAATACCGCCGAAAGCAGTGATGAAACGTCACTGAACCCCACTAGAATTTTCGGATTCGACCGGATCAAATCGAAATCGAGTCCGGACAAAATCCTCAGTGTTCCATATCCCCCCCTGGCGCAGATAATGGCACGGATCGTCTCATCCGAAAACAATGCATTGAGTTGTTCGGCACGGTGCCCGTCAGACCCCGCCAGGTATTCCTTCTGTTCGAAAAGGCCCTCCGGAATAACAGGCTCGAAACCGAATTGTTTCAGGGCATCGATTCCCTGCCGAAATGTCTCGGATACAAAAGGACTGGCCGGCGCCGCGATGCCGATTTTATCTCCCTGACAAAGCCTCGGGGGCAAAACAACTTCTTTTAATCCATCTCTGACAAAACTTTTCATAACGACCTTGACACACCTCATCTAAAGTGTTAGTTGCCTATCTCGTGTCGGGGCGTAGCGCAGACTGGTAGCGCACTTGAATGGGGTTCAAGGGGTCGGAGGTTCAAATCCTCTCGCCCCGACCAGAACAACTAATGAATATCAAAGGCTTGCAAAAACAAGCCTTTTTTATTTTGGTGAACGGATTTTCCCCGATCTTGCTCGAAACGGGCATAGAATCGACACAACTCCTGGCACATTTTTCTGTTGGCAAAAACACCCATATTGTTTGAAATCCCCAGTTTTTTCCTTGTATATCCAATATTTTAGTTTGGAAGTCAATAACTCGTTTTAACCCTGCCCATACTTTCGTCATTCATTTTGAAGTATGGTTTTTCCAGTTTCTTCGCCTTATTAATGGATCCCGGCCATTCTACAAAAGATAACCGCATAAACCATGAAAAAATAATGGGCAAAGAATCTCTATTGTGAAATTAATTACATTATATATTGTTACATTAATTTCATAATGAGTCTCTTAAGAAATAAAAGCGCAAGTGGGATACCATAAAAATATCTGAGATATTGGCTTAATTCAAGGTTGTTTTGATAGAAAATCGCGATGATGGAGCATCGCACGATATGCTGAATAGCTATCGAGGAAAACGTTTCCCGTCTTTCGTGGTGATACTATGCTCTAACCTGTTATAATCTGGATTCAATACGAAAAAGGCAGAGCCTTTCGACCCTGCCCCGAGATTATTAGGGAAATTTCCTGAAAGTTTATTTCTTCAACTTCCTTCTTGTCGCTCCAGCAAGTCCTATCAAGCCAAGACCGAGAAGGAGTATTGTTGAGGGTTCGGGGACTGGATCTGTTGAATCCACCATGAAGTTGGCACCGAAAAAACCGTCCCTAAAAGTACCCTCAGATCCTGATGGAAATGCAAACCCAGATGTTGGCACCCAAGCATCTTGGATAAAATTGATCCCGGGAGCTTCGATAAGACCAAGTTCTCCAGTTGGTCGCCAGGCCCAACCATCATTCCCACTCCCACCATAAAGGTCTGCGCCTATCCTGTAAGTTTGTCCAGCCGAAAGCATGAAGGAGGTGATTTCGTTATACCGGAAATGGCCGTCAAGAGTATCTGCACTTGTAACGGCTGTTGAAACCAGCAGTGTGCCTGTGTTTGTCCATATCCCAACCTGATGATCATTGGCAAATCCATCCCCAAGGTAATCGTATGCCCCCAGCGCTACAACATATAGATCAGTGTTTACTTCAAATTCGAATCCCATCATATAAGGACCATTATAATAAACATTTTCTGGGCTACCGATCCATTCAACCGCGGCTGTTGGCACCGCATTCGCAGAATTTGTTATCCCAAATAAAAATACAGCAAAACACAATAAAAAAATAGCCTTTTTCATAGCTCTCTCCTTAGATATTAGGTGGTATCGTTGACAAATCAAATAGAAAGGAGATGTTTTTGAAAAACATCTCGAATTCAAACAAATGCATTTTTTGTACCAACTTCTATAGAATTAAATAACAATATTTTCTATATGTTATTCATAACGATGTATGGTAAAATATCTATTTGTGAAACCATTTACATAGTATAGCCAAAAAATTGTGTAATAGACTTCACATTTTCTCAAAAATGGTGGAATCTTTATACGATATAGACTCTGCTTTATTTAGGCAGAGAATTATGAAATGTAATTTTAGATAAATGTGAGCTGATAAAATGGGAAAATGGCACATTGAACTTTTTCAATATTAACCCGGCAATTAAATACAAAACATTTAAACAGCATAAGCAATTTTAGGATGCTTGAAGTATTTTTTACACGTCCCGGCATTTTTTGGAGTTTTCTCAGATGTGAGATTGCTTTTCCTTTGAGTTCTTTCTTTGTTCTGGTAGGAACTTCGGAATGAATGCCGTCTTTTAGATCACAGTTAAGGGCTCACGCAAAAATAATACAACATTAATTGAGGCCAACATATTCATTATGATGGCAGTGACAATGTCGTTGGCATGCGGTTGGAGTCTACAGAGGGTGAGGATAGTGGTGCGAAATTGGTTAAATAAGTAGCCCCTTCTAATTCAAGATACGATAACCGTATCATTGTCTCAAAATATAAAAGGCAGAGCCAAGTTAATGACCCTGCCTTGAACTTCTGGGCTATTGTCTGATTATTTTTTCATCTTTTTTCTTGCCACACCGGCGAGTCCTACCATGCCAAAGCCTAAGAGGAACATGGTTGAAGGCTCGGGGACTGGTGCTAAATCAGCATCAGTGCTTATAATATTAACTTGAAGCCCTGTTGGGTTGCCGGTAGCCCCTGTGTCATTTGTAACATTAAATGTCAGTGTATTTAGCCCCGAAATAAAGCCCGAAGTAAGATTAAATGATTCAAGAGTTCCATAGCCCCCGGTACCTTTAGTATAGCCCGTTGAAACCCCATTCAATAAAATTGTAGAATTATTATCACTTGCCCACGTCCCCGCTATTACCGCTGTAAGATAATCCAGACCAGTCAGATCAAAAGATAGTGTATAAGAGTAGATACCTACTGGGGCAGTAAGCGGATTCCCAAATGATACATATATTACACAGGGAGGTAACATTCAACGGTAAAAAGACAATTATGCTCCTTTATTTCACACTCGTTGGAATAAAAAAGGGGCGGCGTGTTTGAAACACGTCCGCCCCTTCACCGGCAGTTCTGAATCATTTTTTCAGGACATTCTATTTCGCTATAAACTGGTACTGCCCCACAAACCGGACGGCCACACCATCGGGCGCCATCCGGACCACCTCCCCCTTGATCCGGATGGTCGAATTTTTTTCAATGCCGCCCTCATTACGGAGAAAGGGCAGGGACAGATCGATGTCCAGAAGGGCGCCCTTGTCCAGAAGCTGATCAGGCTCGAAAAAAGCGCCGCTGGAGCTGATGTTTTTCGTTTCCAGGGTAATCGTCTGCCAAGGCGACTGGCCGTCCGCATCCGGCAAAACAGTCAACTTTGTCTGAAGTTCAATCGCATACCGCTCATGGTCTCGTTTTTCAATTTCTGTCATTTCCTATCACCTTTTTCTTATTGCCCGGAGGGGGTATTTTACTGGATTTCACAAGTGCTCCCCCTTCATGTTTCTTATTGCCCAGAGGGTCGCCTGAAATCGGTTCTTCGCATTTATTTTTTTATAGATGCTGTAGATGTGAGATTTTACGGTATGAAGGCTGATAAACAACTCTTTGGAAATTTCCTGGTTGGTGGCGCCGCCGGCGATCTTTATGAGAACTTTTTTCTCACGATCCGTCAATCCACCATTGTGGTCGATATCAACCACCATTGATTTTTTTGAGGACAGAAACAGTTTCGCCAAAACGTTTCGGCTGAACCAGAGTTCCCCGCGCAGGATGGCGTGCAATCCCTTCGGAAAGATTTTGTACGACTCGTGGTGGTAAAATATTCCCCGGATTCCTTTTTCAAGCGACAGGGCCTCGATTCCGGCCTCCGGATGAACGTTGTACAATGCCTGGTAACAGGAATTCAACACCTTGCCGGCTTCGAAATCATACTCGGCCCACGGGTTGAAGTTTTCTCTTGCCTGGCAATCCATAAGTAACAAGCGGGTAGCGGGGGCGGAATCAAATGATCTCACAGAGTGGCTGATTGCAGGATGATATTCGCAAGGCGCCGCCATACTTTTTTCGAGAAAAGAGGCCAGAAGTTCATTCTGGATTCCGCTTTTCCCCACCACATGTATGGTAATGTTCGGATTCACTTTCGGTTCTTTCCTATCGGCAACGGGTTCAGGATTCATTTCAACACTCACTTTTGAATCTTTATAGAACGGGCTATGAGAAAATCAAAGTAAGCAGTAAGCAGTAAGCTGTGAGCAGTTATAAAAGATAGTAAGCTGTGAGCTGTAAGCAGTGAACAGTAAAAACTTAAATACAAAGGGCCAAAATGCCCAATGGCTTACTGCCAGGAATCGTCGAAACGCAGTAGGCTGTGAGAAAAAGATAGCAGCTTCGCTGCTTCATGCGCTGCTTACTGCTTACTGTTTACTGCTCACTCTCTCTTGCTCACAGCTTACTGCCGACAGCTCACTGCTTGCTATTTTTTTTCACTCAGCCCCCTCCAATACAACGAGCCGCTTTTTCGCCGCACGATTGTTCGGATCCAGGACGAGGACCTTCCGGTACTCCTCGATGGCGCGGTAGGGAATGTCGCATTTCTCGTAGCACCGGGCAGCCGCCAGGCGGAGGGAGGAATCATCCGGGAAAAAAGAAACGGCGGTCCGGATAACCTGAAGGGCGTCTCGATATCTTTCGGACTTCGTGTAGTAGGTATAGATCTCTCTGAAATGCCGCACCTCGGGTGTTTCCTCCTTTTCCAGGAAATCGAGGGCCTTTTCAAAAAACACTTCCGCCCGGTCCGTGAACCCCTCCTTCTCGAGGCGCCTGGCGTATGCCAGTTGAGGTCGTGCGCGATCCGGCAATGCACTGGACAGAAGCAGCTCTTCGACCCCCCTCTCCGACAAGGCGGTCATGTACTCCACGGTACGATCAGGAGCTCGATCAATCGCCTCCCGCAGGAGCGATATCCCCTCGCTGATCCTGTCGTTGTCGACAAGCCACAGTGCGTAGTCTTTCCTCGCCACCGAGCTCAGGGGTGCATACGTAACGGCGGCTTTGAAAAGGGCCTCCGCCGTTTCACTCTCTCCATCCCTCGCGTAGCAGATGGCAAGCCGTCTCATGGTGTAACTGCTGACCGGCAGCAAATGAAACGACCGGGTGAAAAGCTGAAGTGCCTGTGAACGGTCGCCCATGTCCTCCAGAGCCAGGCCCCCGGCAAGCCGGGGGAAAAGAGCATTAAACGGGGCGAAGAAGGATGCTTTCCGGAGGGTGGAATTAACCGATTCGACTTCCGCGATGGAGGCGTCGTCTTTCAACATTTCCGCAACCACTTTGTTGAGGTGATGGTTCGAGATCACGTTTGAGATCCCCACGGTTGCAACTAAAAGCAGTGCGATACCTGCCATCGCAACTGCCGGAATTCTGACCCGGGATCCCAGGACTGGCAGATAGGTTCGTTTGGCCCGTGTGCGAAATCTCGTGTGAACCGCCGACACCATTATGGAAACGAGAACGATGAAGAAAAGACCGTTCGCGGGAATGTGAAGATTGAAATCGGTCAGGCTGTGGAGCAGCATGTAAAAAATACCCGCCAGCCCCCCCCAGAAGAGATGGATCGCGTAGGAATCCCTCCGCTTGCGAAGCCGAGATAGGGAACTCCTGACAACTACGATGAAAAACCATCCCATCAGGAAGAACCCGATCGCACCGCCATCAGTCATCAGCTCGATGTAATCGTTGTGGGCATGGCCGTAAGTAGATCTTCCGGTAAAGGACCGGTAAACGGGAAAAATACGCTCATACGCCCCGAACCCCGTGCCGGCAACCGGGAAATCGTGAATGATGTCCCGACTGTCTTCCCATATGAGCAAACGTGTCTCCGCAATGGTCCCGTCCTCACCCCGAATCCTGTCGAACCGATCGAAAATCGGCTCCCAGCCGAACCAGCCCACCGAGAAGAGAATGGTGATCCAGAGAAGGGCAAAAGGGATCGCACTTCTGCGCACGGTGGCGTTGCGGACGGCAAGCGCTACGCCAAGTCCTCCCAGTGAAATGCAGGTACTGACGATGCTGCCCCTCGAAAGGCTGATGAAAATGGAAGCCGACACGGCGATGGCGGAAAGACCCAGGAGAATATAGGGCTGGGACCGGGGGTGGCCGAAAAACTCGACGATCCGTTCCCGGAACGTCGCGTAATGCAAGCCGGGACGGTAGTGGAAAAAGAGCGCCGCCGTGAGGGGAAGCACCATCCCCATGAATCCCGCGTAGTGATTCCGGTTCACATAGGGACCGAAGCCTGTTTTCCCTGCGTCAATGAGCCAGAAAACCTTCTCCCCGCCGGTATACCGTTCGACAATGGAGAGCACGGCCAGAACAGCGGCATACCCGACGATCACGTTTACGGCCGACGTGAGGCGCCTGTGGTCCGCGAACAGCTGCAGGGAGAGAAAATAGGCCCCGACATAAGCGGTGTACCGGGCCAGATCCAGCAGGGTTTCGTGCCGGTCGAAACTCAACGGGATCCAGCGGACCGGCCCGATGATACCCAGGGTGTTCTGATACAGGTCGTAGGTGGCGGGGGAAAAAAGCTTCACCAGGACGGCCGGCAGTGGCACGATCTGGAGCGCGACAAACCCGAGGCAGAGCATCAGGGGCAGCATACCCGGCGCCCGGACGAGGGGATCCCGGCTGACCGCCCTGGATATCAGCAGAAGCAGCAGGGCCAGAAGAACACCGGACTCCATGATCAGCATTGGCCAGGGGCGCACGGCGCCTAAGGCCAGGGGAGAAAACAGTAGAACGAAAATGAAGAGTCTGTGGCTTGTTTTTTCCATAATAAAAGACAGTGAACTTGACCTTATTATATCCGCTCCCCCGCAACAACGGCCGCCGGATTATCGGAAACCAGCTTTCTTGCGGCGAGCTTTCCCACCACGCGTTCGGCCACGGCCAGACCGGCCGAGAGAATGGGGCGGCGATACGCCGTGGCGTGTGCGTCCGTAGCGAGGAAATTGACAACGCCTTTCCGGAGCAGAAACCGGGCGCATTCCGCCACATCCCTTCCGAAATATCCCGTCAGACTCCCCGCTGTCAGCTGGACCATGATGTTCGAATCCAGCAGGTCCAGAAACCGCCCGGGGTTGCGCAAAATGCCGGCATTTCTCTCCGGGTGCGTGATTACCGGAACAAGCCCCCGGGCGCACAGACCAAAAAGGATCTCCCGGGCATTTGACGGCAGATGGGAATGGGGGAATTCAAGCAGCATGTAGGGGCCTTTGTGAAGCACATACCGTCCGGGCGCCGGGGGCAGGAGAAGGGCATTGACATCCCCGCCCGCGAGTATCGTAATCGGCACTCCCAGGGCGGCCAGCCTGCTGTTCAGAATCGAAAGACTGAATAAAATCCGCTCCGGCGGTAAAAAAGGCGGTTTGATGTGAGGGGTGGCCACAATGGTCCGGATGCCGTCCTCGGCCGCCTGCCGGGCCATATCGATGGACTGGCTGATCTCCTTCGGACCGTCGTCCAGGTTGGGTAGTATGTGGCAGTGGATATCGATCATTGTACTACCAGAGGTCTGAGATCGGAGATCTGAGGTCAGAATCGGAAGACCTGTTTTTAAAATCGCGTAGGAGAAAAGGATCCGGCTTTTTTAACATGGCCCCCAACATCGACCCAATAGACTTGCAATCAGATGTCAGCCTCTCATGATCGGCAGCGTCAAGGTACCCACAGTCCAGAACGAAATCAAGCCATGTGTCGGTTTCACTGTTTTCACCATCCGAGTCGGTAAGCTTGCTGATAAAATGCGCTTTGTAACGTCTTTTTGCCCAAGCCTCTCTAAGATTACTGCAAACGGATCGAGAGGCCCTCCTGATTTGGTCTGTAAGAGAATACTTTTCTTCTGCTGGCCAAGACTTGCTCAGCTCATATATTTCCATAGCCAGGGCATACGCTTTTTGATAAACTCTCAATGCTTTCGCTGACTTTATCTCCACACCGCCTCCGATCTCTGACCTCCGGTAGACAACTCTCTGATCTTTCTCGATCTCAGACCTCAGGCCTCCGATCTCGGGTAGTATGACCTCTGATCTCGGACCTCTGGCCTCTGGCAGTTCGATCTCCGATCTCCGATCTCAGTTCTCTGACTTCTTTCTGTTTCAGTGTGTCTGTGGCTAATTTTGCTGTTTGCAGTTTCCGACCTCTGATCTCGGACCTCTGACCTCGGACCTCTGACCTCTGGTAGTCTGACCTCCGTCATTCCTCATCCTCACTACCATAATAATGGTAATAATCGTAATAATAGTACCCCGACTTTTTAAAATCCGCCCCGTTGATAACGGCGCCGAGAATTTTTGCACCCACCTCGTCCAAATGCTTCAACCCTTTGTACATGGCGTCGTAAGTGGTCTTGGCGGACCGGACAATCAGAATGGTGCCGTCCACCACCTTGCTGATATGATACGAATCCATCACCGACAACAGCGGTGGAGAGTCGATGACAATCGTATGATATTTCTCCGAAAGAAGCTTGAGGGTGGCCCGGAAACGTTCCGATCCAAGGAGTTCCGCGGGGTTGGGCGGCACGGGACCGGACGGAATAATATCGAGGTTTTCGATCCGGCTCTTCTGAATGACCTTCATGTCCGACGCCCCCGCCATACTCGTACTGAGCCCCTTGTCGTTCTTGATGTCGAAAATTTTATGGACACGGGGCCTTCGCATGTCCGCGTCGATCAACAGCACCTTTTTACCAGACCGGCTGATAGTCTCCGCCAGATGCGTGGCACTCGTTGTTTTACCCTCTTTGGGCAGGTTGCTGGTGACAAGAATGGTTTTAGGCGGAGATTCGTGGGCAGAGAGCTGTATGCTGCTTTGAAGGGCGTTGAAACTTTCCCTGAATGCGGACGGAGTCTCCTCCAGTTCCTTTTCACTGTCTGTCTTCTCCTTTTCCTTCTCCAGGGGAACAAGCCCCAGCACCGGGATGTCGAATTGCTCCTCCAGGTCTTCCGGCAGCTTGATGGTATTGTCCAGATATTCAAGGAAAAGGACCAGCCCCACACCGGCAAAAAGCCCCAGGACAATGCCCAGCATCAAGTTTCTGGGGATGTTCGGCTGGGAGGGTGCGACGGGTGTCTGCGCCTCCTCCACTACCCAGACATCCACCCGCTGAATCTGCTCGGTGACGCTCTGCTCTTTTATCCTGGATACCAGGGCATCGTACATGTTCCGGTTGGTTTCGACCTCCCGCTTCAGGATGTTGTACTGGATGAACCGCTCGTTCAGCTCCACGGTATCCGCTTTTATGTCGGACAGCATGGCCTGCATATTTTCTTCCGTGGACTTGGCCAGCTCGTATTCGTTCTGGATCGATTTAATGATGCGCTGAATTTCCTGATCCCTGTTTTCCGTCAACATGGCCAGTTCCGAGTCGGCATTTCTCATCAGCGCGTGTTTGGGGCCGTATTTCTTCGAAAGCTCCATGATGTGCTGCCGGGTTTCCAGAATTTTCTGGTTCAGCGACTTGATCATGGCGTCCCCGTTTATCACCGGCAGGGTCAGGGGATCTTCCTCCCCCTGAAGCACATCCTTCACCGATAGGTAGACGGTCTCCATGGCCTTGCGCTCGGTCTGGGCCTGGGTCAATTGGCTGCTGATCTCCGCCAGCTTCTGGGGCAGAATCGTAATACGATCCTCGATAGTGAGAATGTCGTGGGCCTTCATATACGCCTGGAGGGTCTTTTCCGCCGCCTCCAGCTTGGCGCGCTCCTCGTCCGCCTTCTTGGTCATCCAGCCGATGCTGTAGTTGGAAGAGGACATCTGCATCTCTAAAATCTGCTCGATATAGGCTTTTGCCACCGAGTTCGTGATGATGGCTGCCAGGGCCGGGTTGGGGGAAGAGAAGTTGATATTGACGATCCGACTCTCGGGAACAGGGGAGACCGACAGACCGCCGCGAACCAGCTGGGCCAGCTGGTTCTGTCGGTCGTTCTCCCCATCGCCGGCATCGGCCCCCGCCTGGGCGGCACTATCGCTGCTGAAAAGATTCGAGATGGTCCTCATCAGTCCGGACACCCACCCCTTTATCGACCGAAGGGGCGAAAACCCCCCGGAATGCCGGCTGGTGAAGGTGTCGTAGGTTTTCTCTATGTTCAGAAGCGCCACCACCTTCTGGGCCACCGGCATGCTGGTGATGATGTGGGACTGGGTTTCGAGAAACTCCGGGTCGTAAGAGACATACCCGTAATTGCTCAGAATGTCGCCGGGTTCGGTCTTCTCGATCAGCACCTTGGTGGAGGCGCTGTAAATCGGCGTGGTGGTGAACGTTTTCACCGCCGAGACGACAAAAACGATGCCGAACACCAGCACAATAATTTTCATCCGTTTTCGAAGAATTCTCAGATAGTCCCGAAGATGCGTCTCTCTGGGCTCGATCGTCTGTTCAAGTGGCTGTTCGATCATGGTAATACCTTTGAAAAAAATGGGATAAGTGATTGGGGCAAACGACAGTGAGCAGTAAGCTGTGAGCAGCGAAGCTGCTACCTGTCGTTTCAGTTCACAAAAAGTTTCACAATTTCTGGCTGACTGGCTTCTGGCCTCAATTGTTTGCGGTTATGCTTTCAGCTGCTTACTGCTCACTGTTTACAGCTTACTGTTTTTTTTCTCACTGCTCACTGCTTACTATCTGTTTTTAGAAAAAACTCTCCGGAACGACAATAATATCATCGGCGTCCACGAGAAAGTCCATGTTGACCTTTTCAAAAACGGTCTCTTTACCGTCCTGCTTCCGAATGAGTTTGACCCGTGTGGGGGAGGCCTTGTCCGTAAAACCGCCGGCAAGGGTGATGAGCTGAATGATGCTGGTCTCGTCCGTGCATTTATAGGCACCCGGTTTTTTGATCTCACCGCTCACGTATACAATCTTGGCTTTCTGAATATAGATATTGTCACCGGGCTGAATGGTCAGGTTCAGGGAGGTGTCCCCCTTTTCGATGAGCTGCTTTAAATCGACGGTGATAACGCTCTCCTGATCCTTCGACACCGTCCGGCGTTTGATGGTGGCAAGGCTTCCGGCGTCTTCCGTAAGCCCGCCGGCGGTGGAGATCAGCTCCAGCAGGGTGATCTGGTTGCTCAGCTCATACAGCCCCGGTTTGGCGATCTGGCCCAGGATGGTCGCTTTTCCGCTCCGGAACTCCTGGATGAAGATATTGACCTGGGGTTCCACCAGCCATCCGTCACCGTAGAGGCCGGCAACCTTGCCGGATGCGTCACTGACCGACAGGTCCCCCACCTTCACCATCCCGAGCATGGCCAGCATGATGGTGCCGTCGCTGTTGACGCGAACGGTTTGTGTCAGGTCGGCATGGTCGTAGACCGTCACCTCGAGCACATCCCCCGCACCGATAATGTAGTCCTGGGCGCGACTGAAGCCCGCGGTAGATAAAATGAAAACAATGCAAATCGTTAAACAAAACTTCTTCATGATGCTTTTCCTGTCGTTCCTGGGTGTTGATAATTTTTGGGACATTATTTGATACCACAATGGGATGGGGAAAAAAAGTGAGCATGGAAAGACCAGAGATCGGAGATCGGAGGTCTGAGGTCTGAAACTGCAAAACAAACAATACTGGATGAAATGCCGCGGCCAAGAATGCTGCAATATCCTTGACTACAAAAAAACACGGTAACCAGAAACCTGCAATGCCTCAGCAAGCAGCTTGGCCCGCTCTTTGCCGATACCACGTTTCCCGTTTTCCATTTCACTGATGTGCCTTTGTGGTATCTTCGTTACTTCAGACAATAGAAGGAACCTGAAGAGCCTCGAGATAAATCTTTGTGAATTATATCAATATACTTTTACTATTATTGCACTAAAACCTGCAGTTTTTCATATAGGAATTCAGGGGCGAAGTCTGCTCCATTCGGCCAAACCACCGTATGAATTTCACGGTTTAAAGTGAATTTTCTAAAATAGGAAATGTCTTTCAGTGGTGCGAAAATTTCCCCCTCGAGTTCCTGCGCGAAATCTACTTCCCCCTCCGAACCATCAGAAAACCTGAAATACAGGATATGGTCTCTAACATATTTGGCATCAATGACTCTCGATATCATGGGCATCACTCCAATGGCGCTATGCTTTTCAGTGGCAACTTTTTTTCTGCGAGTTGCCAATTTTCCAGCAACTCGTTTTTGTTAATTTCAAGCCACTCCATAATAAGCCGCCCTCTTTGGGAATCGCCCATTGATTACGCCCGTTTCAATTTCAACAATTACTTCATACTCACCATATATCGCGTGAAAATGAGGTGGCGCATGATCCTTATAGAACATTGCTATAACTATTCCGAGAAACCTCTGGTCTTTAACTGCTCACTGCTCACTGTTCACTGTCTTTTATAGCGACACAGTAACCCGAAAAACAACCTCATTCGCCGTATAGTCATACAAACCGAAATCGGACTCCTGTCGGCTGAAGGTATATTCGATCCCGCTGGTGAGCCATTTTCGGAAGGCGTAGCTGATCCCGGCATTGAAGAAGTATGTATCTTCCTCATCGCTATTGACAGCGCCTTCATAGCTCCTGAACTGCCAGGCGCCGCCCAGGGATGCCTGGAGCTTCGAGCTTATTTTCTGGGCGTACCGGAGGCTGACGCCCCGGCTGTTCAGGTAATCGGCCGCCGTGATGTTGGTCTCTTCGGTCCGCTGGTAAGCGCCGATAGTAATACGCGTGGTATCCGTAAAGTAGTGCTCGACCTGGGCTTCCAATCGGAAGGTCCCTTCGTCACCCTCCCCTGAGTCGTCCCACTCCCGGGTTCCCCAGCCGGCTTTGATCAGTCCGGCCGATTTATCGGTAATTTCCCACCGGATTCCTCCCAGAAAATTCTGTTCCCGGCTGTCGTAGAGGGCCCTGTGGTCGTAGGCGATATCGATCCACTCGTATTCCGCGAAAATGGAGGTCTTGGCCGTGAGGTGATAGGAGAGGGTGCTGCCGACCGATGTGTCCAGACGGTCCCGGTAGAGGTTTCGATCGTCGGTGTAGTCCACCAAGAACTGACTGTAAGTCATATCGAGGGAGATGTCACTCGACACATCGTACGTCGCGAACGCCCGGAACAGATTATTCTCGTATGTGTTAGTCTGGAGGGAGTTGTCGGTCCGCCGTTCGTCGTGGGAAGCCTCGAACCGGTCCAGAACACCGATGGATAGATCCCCCCGAAAGCGGTATTCAATGGAGGCTTCCGCCCGATGGCTGTCCGTGTTCTCATCGCTGTACTCCCGGTAGAATTCGAACTCCGGTGTGTAGGTGAGATACGCCAGCAGGCGGCGGAAAGAGGGGCTGCTCAGGCTGCTCCGGACCACCCCGCCCGGCGCCGAACTCGCCGTCGCGGTAGCGGGGATCTCCTCCTGCCCGCCCGGGATCGAAAACCAGATCCCCGGGGAGACGCGGGTAACGAAATCCTCCAGTTCGTCCCCGGAAGTATACAGGATATTGTCGGCATAACTCTCCCCCACCGACAGGAAACCGTGAACAAAACCGCCGTGCTTCTCGAATATGGCCCCGCTGATGCCGTCCACGGGTGAAGTCCCCACCGGCATTTCCCCTGCCGCGCTGACGACAAAGGGTACGAGAATCAGGAGAAATGAAAAAATGCTAAAAATCGTCCGTATCATTTAGCTAAATGGGTCCTTTCATTGTAAAAGTGAACTGTGAGCTGTGAACGGTGAACAGGAAAAAATGAGGGAAGATGGATGACCGCTTCGCTCGGAAGAGGGACGAAACGACGACGAGGTCAGAGGTCGGAAGTCAGAAGTCGGGAAACAACGACCAGAAGTCTGAAAGTCGTTCTCAGTTCACTGTTCACAGTTCACCGTTCACTCAAAACAAGCGACCGCTTCGCTCGGAAGAGGGGCGATGAACGATAAAAGTGCTGAGTGCTCAGTAACAGCATACAAAAAAACAGAAGGTAAAAAACTGCTTTGAAACGGTTATTGGTGGAAACGAAGTTTTTATTTTCTTGATATTTCATTTAGTTGAAAAATTTTTGGAAACAAATTGATATACTCTCTGATGTTATTTATGAGATTTTTGCCCCGATTGAAGCAGTTGCATTGACTCAGGATGAATGGAATCAAGATGATTCCTTCGTGACCGATTTCGCATATAGCGGAGAAGTCCTTTTCGCAGCACAATACGTTTTGTAGTTTCCGACTTCCGACCTTCCACCCTCCGTAGTCACGCGGCCAGCGTGACGAAGGACGGGCAGATCTCCGGCCTCCGTCCTTTTTTCGTCCCTCGTCCTAGCGAAGCGGTCTTCCACCTTCCCTCTGGTAGTTAATTGTTCGCTTTTTTTTACCGTCTGTATTCTATTCGGGATTTGTATCAGAAACAAGCAAGAGGAAAGAAGCCCCTACCGCCAAACCCGGCAGGAGCCCTCGTAAAAGCTTTGTTATTGAAACGATATGCAACGGTATCTCGCCGGTATTGCCTTTTTAAATAGTAACTCAGCACGAGAAAAATAAAAAAATTCAATCAATTAGTACTTGCATACGATTCACCTATGGATTGATCCAAAGCAAAGTCATCATTACAGGAGCAATTATAATCCCGGCAACTATATTCTTCGCCATAAACTATGACTTTTAAGTCAGGGTCAGTTGAGCTTCCGTTATACCCACCGGTGTAGCAGCATACTAAGCAAATAATATCGTCCAAATCTCCCAATAAAAGCGCTTTATTTTCATCCAAAACGCCTTGTTCGCCCATTTCCTGATCCACATAATTGATTTCAATTTTCTGATCTAAAGCATCCTGATCCAAAGCAGCCACAAGATCCCCAGCAAAAACCGGAACGGACACCAGCATTACACACGCAATAGTTACAATTACAGCCAGTTTCGTTCTCATTTTTCCTCCACAACGCATAGTTTAAATTAACAAGTCAGAATCTCTACCGCGGGTCTACCGTGCTCTCTTGCGGAAACACGCCAAAGCGCCCAGCAACCCGACCCCCAGCAGCATCGCTGTTCCCGGTTCGGGAACGGGGTCCATCAATTTTCCACTGACAATCTCCAGTTGATTAGATCCGGATGCATCCGTGGCAGCAAAAATTGAAAAGCTAGTGGCATTGAAATTCGCGGGATCGCCTCCCGGAAGCGGCGTGTTGGTAGTAAAAGCGAAATAGGCGTATTCCGTACTTGTAGCACCATCCCAATAGTTGCTAAGCCCATTATCGGTAAAACTCAGATAGTCCGTCAATGCATCGACACCGTTGAGAACGCTTCCGGCATAGAAATAGAGCGCCGACAGGCCGAAAGATTCATCGATATCCATGCCATCGGCAAAGACCCAGTCGTCGCCTATGTTGATGGTCAGGTACGAACCCCCTTCGGTGCCTGCCGCGTTGAGCAGAATGGTATTGACCAAGATATCATTGAGCCAGTCGGGGTAACCGGGATCGACACATTCACCGATATCGGATTCATCGTACACGGCCGTCCAGTCGTACGTATAACCTGTTCTAACCTCGAAGGGATTATGATCAGCGGCAGAGAGTATTTCCACCACACCATTATGGGTGATGAGATCTGCAAACGCCGGCTGCCCCATTAACAAAAAAACGATAAAAACTAAAAAAAGGTATCTTCGTTTCATTTCCTTTTTTCTCCATATAAAATACTTTTGGATAAAATGAGCCGGTTTGACAAATACAGTCTCATCAACTCGCACCCAGCGCCGAACAAGCAGAGCCCAAAATTGCACACCGCGGCCGGCTGATGTTGGGGCCATGGGACCCGCTGCCGGCTGTTTTACAGCTGCTGAGCACGTTCTCTTCAACTCGACCGCGAACCAACACAATCAGTTTGGGTTTAATCCAATCTTCTTTCATGTCTAATCTCCATTTAAATATTCCGTTTGTTCAGAGAAGGTTATCCTGCAAAATAAATGCCGGAATCGGGATTAAAATCAAAATCTTCCGGTCATGTACTCTCTGGCACCAAATTGCAGAGGGCGCCGGTGATCGTTTCAAAGAAATCTCCGTTCTTGTGGTTGTACCTGAACTCGAGCTCCCTTAAAAAATACGGGAATTGCCGGGCGGAAATTCGACGATGCTGCTTGAATTTCTCCCCCGCCCAGTTCATGAATCCCTGGAACTCGAAGCAGGCGGACGCATCGAGTTTGCAGCCATCCACATCCTCTCCGTCGCTCAGATGCTCGATATGGGACAACAGACCGCTGTACGCATCGAAGGAGGTGCTGTAGAGGATGTTGCCCGTTCTGAAAAGCTTCACCGGAAGCCTCGGCAGGCCGGGGGCCGGCAGGTCGGACAACTCGTAAACAGCAGCCCTGCCGCCGATTTCATCAACGGCAAAGACACTGCAGGCCCGCGGAATTTCGGGTGCGGCGATGGCCTGCCGAATGACATGAAGGGCCCGGGTGACGGTTTTATAATTCAGCCGCAACTGCTCGGATATCTGCCGGGGTGAGACTTCCAGTTCGAAGAGCTTCACGATGGAGAGCCACTGAATGGCGGAGAGCTGGCTCTGGTTGATCCAACGTCCGGAAAAATCGTGAAACGTGTACCTGCAGGCGGCGCATCGCCGGCGATTCTCCTTCAGCCTGTAGAGCTTTTTCCCGCCGCAACGGGGGCAAACCCGTCGGCCATTTTTAAGGCATTTTTTTGACAGGTATCTCCTGGCCTTTTCCTCGCTCGATACCAAATTATAATAGTCAGTTATATCCATTCGAAGCGTCTCGGTCCGGTGCCGGATGCTACCATTCCGACTCGTTAGAAGCGTCCTGGACACCCTTTTGGCGGAATGAAATGTGAAAATATTTTACCAGGTGTGGGAAATATTTTTCCTATAAAATAAGAAACAGAAAGAGGTCGGAGATCAGAAGTCTGAGGTCGGAAAAGGCAAAAAAGACCAATCAATCAGCCCTCCGGGCAGGCCCTACAGTGTGGTTCATCGTCTCTCGTCCGAGCGAAGCGGTCGTCCTTCGTCCCTCGGGAGGTTCCCGACCTTTGGCAGTTCCTGCTCACAGCTCACTGCTCACTGTTTACTGCTCACTGCTTACTGTTTACCGCTCTTTCCCTTTCCTTCGCCACCGCACAGAAATAACCCACCGCCCCCTGCATATCCCCAGTCTCCAGATACGCATGGGCCGGGCACCACAGGCACAGGTTGACCAGGCGGCAGTTACCGCAGTAGTTGTCGCAATTACCCGCCACCTTCATGGCCCGCACCGCCGGGATGAAACGCTCCCAGGCATCGGCCAGAGTACCGCTTCGAAGATCGTAGATGCAATCCGGATGATAGAGGGCGTTGCAGAGGCGAAGATACCCGTCCCAGCCGATGGTGCAGTCGTTCTGCCCGGCGCCGCAGCCAAAGAGACGTGGAAACCCGCCCGGTGTATGATTCTTTTCCGGAAGCGCTCGGCATGTCTCTCGAAGCTGAATGCTTCGTTCCGAATCCGCCCGTTCCACCTCCGCAATCTCCCGGGGAGTGAGTCGCTCCGAAATGATATCCCGATTTCTTTTCTCATCACGGTCAAGCCTCAGATGAAGGAGGGGATCGAACCGGTAGGAATCACAGCTGTATCTTCGGCAGATATCCGCAATCCGGGGCAGTTCTTTCCTGTTGGAGCGGAGCGCAACGGTTTTGAGGTTGATCCCGATACCGCCCTTCAGGAGCATATCCACGCCGCGCATACAGGCATCATAGGACCCGGGCACCCGGGTGACGGCTTCATAGGTCTCTTTTGTTGCACCGTAAAGGGATATCTCCAGGGTCCTGGGGGGATACTTCTGAAACAGGGCGACGTGCTCCCTTTGAATCAGAGTCGCATTGGTGAACACCGATACCAGAAGCCCCATTTTTTTGAGCCCCAGGTAAATTTCCCTGAAATCCGGCCGCAGGAGCGGTTCGCCTCCGGTCAACAGGCACCACAGCGCACCGAGCCGTGCAGCATCCCTTGAAAGGCCCATCAACTCATCGGTGGAAAGCTCTTTTCTCCGTGCCGTCCTGTCCCCCGCCGGGAGGTTGATATAGCAGTGCCGGCAGTTGTTATTGCACCGGGCCGTCAGCTCCAGCTCGAAGGAGAACAGCATTCGCTCATCCGCATCATTCCAGAGGGAAAATTCCGGCAGGGGTAGTGTTGATATTGTTGAGGACATAATATGAGATAGTGAACAGTGAACTGTGAGCAGTGAACTGTGAACTGCAAAAAACCGGATATTGTGATCAGTGAACGGTAGAGGCAAGACGGACAAACAGAAAACAGTAAGATCCATAATACAGTTGTGAAAGAAAGCAGTGGAACTGGTGCTGTTCGTTCCAGTTCACAGTTCACTGCTCACTGTTCACTTCGCCTTATTCTCCTTCGACTCATCCAAGCCAATAAATGCTTTTCAACCCCCAGACCGAGCCGAATCCGTTCTCCGTTTCGATGGACCGCTGAAACCTTTCCCAGCAGCCTGGAGACGGGAAAAACACCATCGGCGTTCGCCACATGGTCCCCCTTGATAAGGCAGTCATCACCTCGCCGGGCAATGACACGATGCGCGAGAAGAGAGCCGCTGTCGGGAACCGACACTACGGCAACATCGCCAACAGTCGGCCCGTTGGGTGGAAGGGGCGACAGTGTCAGCACGTCGCCGTTTCGAATCCAGGGATGCATGCTGTAGCCGCCTGCCCGGAAACGAAAAACAGCGCCCTTTGCAAAAAGGCCCGCCACAAGGCTCGCAACGGCTTCGGGTGAAAGAGAAAGTTCTTCCTCCGGCCTGAGCACCATACTACTGCTGTTCCGAGCCAACCTTCACCACCATCTTCCGCTGCAGGAGTTCGCCGAGCAGGCCTGCCACATCTGCGGCAATCACATCTTCCGGCGCGTCGAACCTCTCCATGAGATTTCGTACGACAACCTTCAGAGAACGAGCCTCTTCGAGCGCGTCCCAGACGGCTTTGCCGGTCTTGTTGAGGGTAAAGAGTTCGTCTTCCATGTCGCCCACGCCGGAGGTGATGGGCACGAGAATGATCTTTCCTTTGATCTCCCGTGCCACGATCTGCTCTGATGGAACATAGGCGGCATTCATATCGATTGTTTCGGTCATTTTTTTACTCCGTAAAAAGGAAGTGAGCAGTTAGCTGTAAGCAGAGAGCAGCGATTGAAGCATCGAAGCTGCTATCCATTGTATTAGCCCACGATAATTACCTAAACCGGCAAGCCGGAGTCGACAACCGGCAAGCCGGAGTCGACGGTCTGCAGTCGGCAGTCAACAGCCGGCGGATTGAAATCTATTTTATTTTACCATTAACCTTATCGAAAGATGCACGCTTTTGCGTGTATGTTTCTGAGAAAGCGCCTAATTTCCTGGAGTCAGGCTCTAATTTATATATTGTTTTCGTTTTGTTTTTTTCCGCTTACTGCTCGCTGCTCACTGTTCACTTTCTTTTAGAACTGCTCACTGCTTACTATCCTCTCTCTTTATCCCCAAATACTCCGCCTCAATCCGGGCACATTCACAAAGATACTCGACAGGGGTATCCAGAGTGCCGCTTTCCATCCACGATTTTGCCGGGCACTGGTCGCACAGGTCGATGATATCGCACCGGGCGCACCGCGCCAGGTATTCCGGATTGGTCGCCGACCGCTTCCGGACCTCCGGAAAGAACCGGGTCAGGGCATCTTCCAGGGTACCGGACTTGAGGTCGTATACCGTGTCGGGGTGCCGGAGCAGCATACACATCTGGTATTTGCCGTAGGCGTCCACACAGCCGCTGCGTCCCGCGCCGCATTCGAAGAGGCGCCCGTTCCGGGGTTGCCGGGCGTTCCAGTAGGCCATCATATCCCGCCGGTAGGCCGCCGGCTCCCGGGTCAGAAGCGCCAGGCGTTCTTCTGGGGACAAGCGAAGTTCCCGGATTCGTTCGTTCTTCGTTTCGCTGTCCCGCCGGGCTCTGAGGTTCAGACTGGTGGTGACAAGAGGAGCCGGTTCATCCCGGTTCGTCCGCCGGGCCATGCTTTCAAAAAGAGGCAGTTCGTGCATGTTTTGCGGCAGGGCGGTCCACCTTATGTAATAGGGCACCTTGTGCCGGTCGAGCAGCGCTATTCCCTCCCTTACCGCTTCGAAAGCGCCGGGGCGGCGGGTCACGGCCGTTTCCGTCTCCGGAGTCATGCCGTAAAGGGTCACCTCGACGGGCATGCCGGGTGGATTGGTTTCGAGGAGCGCGGCGATATCGGGCGTGATCAGGGTAGCGTTGGTCATCAGTTCCACCTGCATGCCCAGCCTACCTGCAACCCGGTAAATATCCGGGAAATCATCCCTCAACAGCGGCTCGCCGCCGGTAAACCGGACCGTGAGGCAGCCCAGCGCCGCCGCCTGCAAAAGAATATCGGATATCTCCCTGAGGGTAAGCTCCGCCGCCATGCACTCCGAATCCCCGGCCGACCGGTTGATGTAGCAGTGGATACAGTCGTTGTTGCACCGCTCCGTCAGCTCCATGTCGAGGGTTTGGAGGAGGGGCTTTTCGATTTTCCAGAGTTCGGTATTTCCGGAGCTAATCATGGAAGCTGTAAACGGATAACAGGTTAAGGCCAAAATACTTTAATTAGCCACAGACACACACAGACGCACACGGACGTTTATTCTCGCGGTCCCGATCAAAGACCGGGATTTCGCTGCCGCTCAACCCGCCCGATCAAAAGAAGCGTTCCCTTCGGGAAGGAAAAACCAGAGATCGGAAGTCTGAGCTATAGGGTCAGAAACTGCCCCCCCCCCCCCCTGCCCGGAGGGCATACTCTTTTTAGCCGAGCGAGTCGCTCGGCTAAACGTCTGCAGTTGTCTGTATGGGTCCGTGTGGGTCCGTGGCTAATTTCTATATTCTTAATCTCTGTTTAGTTCGGTGGATGATTTTCTATAAAACAAACCGCTTAATCTGTGCTTTTGGGTGAGTGAAATTGACCAACATTCCCACCTTATAGTCTGTAGCCTTTAAATAATTCAATAATTGTGCTTCATGAATTTTCCTTAACGACTCGACGACTTTCAGTTCGATGATAACCAACCCCTCTACTACAATGTCTGCGAAATATTCACCGACTGCTATCTCTTTGTAGAATACTTTAACTGGAACCTGAGATTCTGCTCTCATCTGTCGACCTTTCAACTCAGCGATCAGAGCGTTTTCATAAACTTTTTCAAGAAAGCCTGGTCCGAGAACTTTGTTGACTTCAAATATCGCACCGTTAATCTGGTATGTCAGGTCGTCTATATTCATTTAATTGCAACAGATTGAAAAACTTTAATTAGCCACAGACACACACGGACGTTTATTCTCGCGGTCCCGATCAAAGACCGGGATTTCGCTGCCGCTCAACCCGCCCGATCAAAAGAAGCGTTCCCTTCGGGAAGGAAAAACCAGAGATCGGAGGTCTGAGCTCTAAGGTCAGAAACTGAAGCACCCCCTGCCCGGAGGGCATACTCTTTTTAGCCGAGCGAGTCGCTCGGCTAAACGTCTGCAGTTGTCTGTGTGGGTCCGTGTGGGTCCGTGGCTAATTTGTCTTTTAGCCCTTTGCATTTACTCTACTCATTGCTCTCTATTTACTAATTATTATCACTCAGCACTCGTATTATCTCCCCACTCCGATCGAACCGCAACCGAAAGCAAGAAGTGTCAGCCGCCAAATCTTCCAAAATCCGGCAGGCCTTTTTCATCCAGGCTGGTGTAACGAGACCCTTGATGAGACACGGCAGGAGCCGCTGGACATTCTTGAAAGGATCCTTCATGGGAATGAGTTCATTTTCAGCTGCCTGCTCGAGGAAATAGATACCTTTTAGCGGCGCAGAGGCGGAGGAAACATCCGGGACGTCGCCATGGCTCCAGGTACCGTGGATTCTGTACCCGTCATCGTGCCGCCGGACCACGATACGGTCGTCGCAGAGGACCGTCCCGCCGGCAGCCTGAAGCATCCCGCACATGGTGGACTTGCCGGCGCTGGAATGCCCCACGAACAGATACCCTTCGCCACCCAGGACCACCCCGGCCGCGTGAAGAAAAACCGCATCCCGGTCCGCCATGACCCTGGCGAGCAGAATCTGGTCGGTGGGCAGCAGTGTCAGGGCGTTCAGGTTTCCGTCCAGAAACGCCGTCTTCTGGGCCGGCCCGTGGTATATCGTTCCCCGTGAGTGGTCGTCGTTGAAAACCGCGGCCTGGAAAAAGGAAGTCTCCGGCCCGTTCCCGGAAACACCGGCATACAGCCAGGCGCTGTCCGTACGGTAGATATGCCAGGGTATCTTCCGGTACACCGGATTTGCCAGCTCGTTCTTCGGAAATATCGGCACCTCGAACCGGTGATGGATGAAGACCACATCCCTTCCGGGCGCTTCAGTGCGAAAAGAAAAAAATTTAGTCCCGAATGTCCGGTCCGTTATGGGAAGATCGGAAGAGACTGCGACGGTTACGTCAGCGATAGTGTAGTAGTGTTTTTTCTCATCACTCATTGCGTATCACGCATTACCCTCTTTCAGATCCGTTCCCGAGGCAAGGACGATGCCATTGTCCGGCTCGCTGACAAAAAAGCAATTGCCTGTATTTTTTCATCCGTGAAGATCCGTGAGATTGGTGGCTAAATCATGTTCTTTAAGCCACGAATTGCAAGAATGCACACGAATAGAAAAGCCTGACTCGTTTCGAAAGTCGTGCTTAATTCATCAGTGAAAATTTGTGGCTTTCCCTGGAAATTGAGAGTCTTTACCAGAGGCTCTTTACCTTTGGGTAATTCTGCATTTTTTTATCTTTGGTGATCAGGATCGCATTCTTAATGATTGCGCTTGCGATGATAATTCGATCCGCAGGATCATCGTGAAGGGGAGGCGGTAACAGGACAGATTTATGCGCGATTTCGTTATCAACAGGCAAAAATGAGAAAAAAGGCAGGCTTTCTGATCTGGAAATCCACTCCTTAAGGTCCAGGGTTAAGGAGAGACGGTTACGTTTTACGAGCAGGGAAACCTCCCAAACGCTGATGGAAGAGATCAGGACCGCTTTTTTATGGACTGCTTCATTAATCTTTTCCATAGCATGTGTAGATATTAATTCAGGGTTGCTGACAAACCATATCCAGGCATGCGTATCCAGAAGAATCATTCCAGATTTTCCCATTTGTCCAAATCCACCGGTTCGGTCGGGTCCGAGTAGTGCTGAACCGTATTTCGCAGGGATGCTAACAGATCCACTGAATTGTCCTCATAAGGAACAATTCTTATCACGGGTTTTCCATGATCGCTGACGATCAATTCCTTACCGGACTTTTGGACGATTCGGAAATAATGAAGTGCTTTGGGTTTAAATTCCGATTTCGATATCATATTTTTCATAGTGATCCATCCTTAGAATCGATGCTGAATAAACGACCATGGTCATAATACCATAGTCATAATATCTGTCAATAATTAAGATACAATCACATTTTATCCGAACGATCCCAAAGAAATATTGCGTATGTTTCAGACACCGCCTGTTGTCCGCAGATTACGCAGATTAACTACAGATCAATGAGTATAGACGAGTCTTTTGTATTCATATAGACTTCCATAGCCGCCTTTTAGAGGGCTGTCTATTTTTACCCGGGCATGTCGCCCGGGTAAAAGTCTGTAGTAGTTGTCTGTGTGGATCCGTGTGGGTCCGTGGCTAATTGCTTTTTGTCGTTCGCGGTTACTCAGCACTCAGCACTTTGGTTTTATATGCACTAAGCACTTCAGCAGTTATCCGACCTCCGGTCGTCCCCCCCTTTCACCAACCACGCCTTCATTCGAATACTGGTAATCTCCTTCTCCTTCACCTGCCGCATGACCGGGCTGCGAAATGCAATCCGGGCCAGGGCCCACAGGTACCGGCCGGCGTTGTACCGGAACCGCACCAGGTAGTAGTAGAGGGATTTGAAACGGCCATGGGAGGCCGGGTACTTCTGGATGAGAAAGTTCCGATCCGGAACGAGTACTTTCCGAAAAAGGGTAATTTTTTCCCAGATGGAATCGGCGGTCCAGAGCTGCCAGAAATTGGGGGAAAGGCCGGCGGGGGTCTTCACATCATCTGTCTGAAACATTTGAAACAATGCCCATTTTTCGGGCGCCTCTATATTTTCCCCTCTCCGAAGCGCCGTCAGCACGTCTTCGGGCACCGGAACCTTCAACAGCCTGGCCGCCAGGTGAAGAGGAAGATAAACCACCCGTGAAACATCCGCTTTTTCGACGGCATCGATGAGATAAGACCAGTCGAATCCGTCGCCCTGTCCGGAAATGATTTCCCGTATGTCACAGAGGGTCCGCAGGCCGCAGAATTTGAAATCGTGGTGGAAACCGAGATGCAGGCAGAGGTGGATCAGAAGGTCCTCGGGACTCAGGGTGAGGGCCGTGGTTCCGCCGATTGTCACCGGCTTGACCCGTGACCAGATCCGGTTCATATCCAGCTCCAGTCGGTCCTCCAGATACCAGTGCAGGTCTATCATAAGCCCGCTGCTCTGATCGAAAGCGCCTGCGTTGAAAAGGCAACTGCTTGCAGGGTGGACGTTTACCGGCTTGACCATAAGGTCTGCATCGCTGAAGACCCTTGCCCCCACGTCCGAATAGACACATTCCGCCAGATGGCCGCCCTTGAGCACCACCACCGGAATGCCGGCCTCCTGAAGCTTTCCCAGATAGACACCCGCAAGATGCAGGTGCCGGACATTCTCCCGCAGGTTGACGAGATAGATCTCCCGCAGCACCTTCCTGACCTCCGCGGGCACATCCTGTGACGCTTCAAGCCCCAGATGGAGCAGGGGCGTCACCAGATGCCGTTTCGATGCCGCCACTACGGCATCCCAGTCCGGCTGCACTTCCAGACTCCCCTCACCGTCGTAGCGGAGACAGTAGAGCAGGTCTTGAATATCTTTTGGTAGTTGATTCATTGTTGGTTACTGGGTAATGGGTTATGGGTGAAAAAGATAGTGAGCAGTAAGCAGTAAACAGTGAGCAGAGAATGAAGCAGCAATGCTGCTGACTGTTTCATTTACCCACAATGGTTTTCAGGTTTCTGGAAGTCAGGATTCAGTTTTTTTGTTTTCGTTTTGTTGTTTGCTGTGACGCATCACTCATGACTCATTACTCATAACTAGATCACTTGCCTTTTCCGACCTCAGACTTCCGACCTCCGACCTCTGGCTGTTTGATCTCCGACCTCAGACCTCCGATCTCCGATCTCCGACTTCTGGCCCTTCCCTCCCAGCCGAATGACATTCCCTTCATTCCCCTCCCCGGGCATCTGGGGAGCATATTCCGGCACGACATCGCAGAGTTTCCGCCGGATGCCGACACCGTCGCGCTTTTCCGCATATCTCACCAGTTCGTCCAGATGCCGGATCAACTCCGTCATGGAGAGGCAGTCGTTGGCCCGGAGCAGCATGATGTCCTCGTGGGCGGTGGGGTGGATGTCTTCTCCCTCGGTAATGAGTTCCTCGTAGAGCTTTTCCCCGGGCCGAAGCCCCGAATATTCGATCTTGATATCCACATCGGGCGTAAACCCCGAGAGAGTGATGAGGTCCCGGGCCATGGTATCGATGCGGGTGGGGGTACCCATTTTGAGGACGAAAATTTCGTTCCCTATCCCGATACCGCCGGCCTGGAGCACCAGGCTGCACGCTTCAGGGATAGTCATGAAATACCGGGTCACCTCCGGGTGGGTCACGGTCACGGGCCCGCCGGCCGCGATCTGGCGCTTGAAGAGAGGCAGGACGCTACCGGCGCTCCCCAGCACGTTGCCGAAGCGAACCGCCATGAAGCGGCACCGACTGTCCGCCGCGTAGCACTGGGTGATCCTTTCGATCATCCGCTTGGTGGCGCCCATGACATTGGTGGGCCGCACCGCCTTGTCCGTGGAGATGACCACGCAGCGTGCCACCCCCGTCCGGTTGCAGAGTTCGATGATGGTCCGGGTGCCGATCACGTTGTTGAAGACCGCTTCCCAGGGATGCATCTCCATCATGGGGACGTGCTTGTAGGCCGCGGCGTGAAAGACGGTGTGGGGACGGTGCTCCTTGAACACCTGACCCATGATCAACTTGTTCTGGATAGCTCCCAGAATCGGTACGGTGACAAGTCCGGGGTTTTTGGCCCGAAGTTCCAGATCGATATCGTAAAGACCCGACTCGTTCCGCTCCACCAGGATAAGCTTCTTCGGTCTGAATTTCGCGATCTGGCGGCACAGTTCCGAGCCGATGGAACCGGCGGCCCCGGTTACCATCACCCGCTTGCCGGTCAGATACACGCCGATCACCTCATTCTCCAGCCGCACCGGCGGTCGTCCCAGGAGGTCCTGGTAGCGCACCTCCCGAATGGCGCTGGCCGTCACCTTTCCCTCCACCAGATCGCCAATGCCCGGCAGGGTCTTGAAAACAGCCCCGGTGCTTTTGCAGTAATCCACGAAGCGGCGCATCTGGACGGCCGTCGCCGAGGAGACGGCGATAATAATCTCCTCGATGCGGTGTTCAGCCACCAGCCGGCTGAGGTCTTGAACGGACCCGAGCACCGGCACTCTGTGAATCGTGTCCTTCAGTTTGCTCGGTTCATCATCGATGAACCCCACTACTTCGTACTTGAGCCGATCGTTCTCGAAAATTTCCCGAAGGAGCTTTTCCCCCGCGCTGCCGGCGCCGATAATGAGAATCCGCCGGGCGTTCGGATCGCGTTGTGAAAAAAGCCGCCTTCTGAATCCGTTCGCCGGCCTGGAAAAAAGCAGCCGGATTCCGACACGGAACCCACTGATGAAACAGAAGGTCATCACCCCGTCGATGAGAAAAATGGAGCGCGAAAGGCCCTGGAAACCGAAGATGAGCAGGATAAGCACCATAATGCCGACAGTGGTGGTCAGGCACGCCTTGGCGATGTTGGCGATATCGTGCACCCCCGTGTACCGCCACATTCCCCGGTAGAGATCGAAGAAGTAAAATCCGATCAGTTTTACGATCACGATCCAGTGCACCGAGTGAAGAAATATCTTCAACTGCGTATCGGGCATACCGAGATCAAACCGGATGAGGTAGGCGCTCAGATACGCCAGGGATATCAGAACGGCATCCCCGGCGAGCATGGTGTAGAAGTTACGATCTGTGAATTTTTGTAGGTTCATGGATTTTTTCCTTGGGAAAAAATAAGAATGGTGAACTGTAGTCTGTGAACTGTGAACGGTGAACTGGAAAAACAAAGACGGTGATCTGTGGACGGGTTAACTGCTCACTGCTAACGACTAAACGTCTTTCTATTTATCCGTTTTCGCCTTTACCGTTCACCGTTCACCGTTCACCGTTCACAGCAGTCATCAGTTCACCGCAGTCATCAATCCACCTCAACCAGCAAAACCCCCCGCAAAAACTGAACCCACCCCCGATCCTTCAATCCCTTCTCCGGAAGATCCCCCCGGACCTTGTACATCACCATCTCCGTCAGGCTCCCCCAGAATTCGACCGATTCGTTGTAAATCTTCTTCCACTGGCGCGAGGTCCATTCGAAGGGGAATCCGGCATAGGCGGTGCCGGGTGTTCGGACCGGCAGGATCTCGACCTTGTAGTCCATCAGCATCATGCGGAGAAGCAGGTACGACCGGGGCATGTGGCAGCCGTCCGTCACCAGGAGGATCTTTTTCAACCCGTGCTCCCGGACCAGCCGGGCCGTCAGCAGGGCGTTCTGAAAGGTGGTCGTGGCGCGCGCCTCCACCAGGTGCTCCCACCGGCCGGTATGGCCGTACACGGCATCGTACCGTTCCCGTGTCTTATCGGTGGCGGGCGATACCACAAGGAGCGGTGCATCTCCCCCGTTGACCAGGCGATACCCTTCCTCGACACGCTCTTTGGCGCCGTGAAAAACCACCACCGCATCGGCGGAAGTCAACGATGACTCCCTCGTCAGGAGCGTATGGTAGCATACGATTTCCAGGGACAGCGCCATGCAGATCACTGCTATCAGGATACGAAATGGCGTTAGAACCTTTGTTAACGCCATGGGCGCTTTCGCGTGTATGTTTTTAGATGCTTTTATCGCCTATCACCTATAGCCTATAGCCTCCGGCGAAGCCGGTTTAGATGAATTCATAAATCATCCACGGACATATATTAAAGCACAATAAGAAACACTATGTGGTATGAATTAGCCACAGACTTACACGGACACACACAGACGTTTAACCTCGCGGCCCCGATCAAAGACCGGAATTTCGCTACCGCTCAACTCGCCCGATCAAACGGAACATTCCCTTCGGGAAGAAACGACCAGAGGTCGGCCCGTCCTTCGTAGCAGGGCTACTGCGGAGGATGGAGAGGACGGGCGTCCATCGATCAGTTCCCTGTTCACAGTTCACTATCTTTTATCACTTAGCACTTATGTGGTTTTGTCAAGAGTTGAGACCCCTGGCAGTTTTTTTGAAATATCCGCAGATTACGCAGATTGCGCAGATTTATAAAACTCAAAAAAGCTAAAAGCCCGGTACAGAAAACACTTTCAAAAAGTTTCTTTGTCTTTAATCTGCGTAATCTGCGTAATCTGCGGATTATTTTGTCAAGAGTGTAGATCTGACCCTGAGCCGTTCCCATGTGAGGAGGTGATAGAAACAGCCGTTCTGAGGATACACCATCCACAGCCTTTAAATTTAACTTGGTGGGTTTTATTTTTAAATTATGCTCAAGCAATGTCATTTCTTTCTGAATATCGTTTTCTGTTTTTTGAAATATCCGCAGATTACGCAGATTGCGCAGATTTATAAAACTCAAAAAAGCTAAAAGCCCGGTACAGAAAACACTTTCAAAAAGTTTCTTTGTCTTTAATCTGCGGAAATCTGCGTAATCTGCGGATTCTTTTCGTTCTTAATCTGCGGATTGTTTTTGTCATTTAATCATTGACCAACGGTCCATTTCCTTGTAAATTGAAATAATGAGTTACGATTTACAAAGATACATCAGGCGCGACCTTGAGCCCGAGTTGCGCCATTCACTGAATTCATTTCCGGTGACTGCTCTTCTCGGCCCCCGCCAATGCGGGAAATCGACATTGGCGCGCCATATCGTGTCTGACATAGAGCGGACCACATATTTAGATCTTGAAAGACCATCCGATCTTCGCAAATTAGATGATCCGGAGTTCTTTTTTCACACCCGGAAAGATAGCCTGATTTGTATAGATGAAGTCCAAATCGGTCCGGAATTGTTTCCCATCATCCGGGTGATGGTGGATGAGGATCGGCGCCCCGGGAAATTTCTTATTTTGGGATCCGCCTCCCAGGATCTGATCCGCAGCAGCGCGGAAACACTGGCGGGTCGGATTCATTTCATTGAACTCTCGCCCTTTACGTACAATGAGTTATTACTGGATCCTTCCCACAGTTCTTTCGATCCCGAATTACCCTGGACGCGAGGTGGGTTCCCTGATTCACTGCTGGCCGAATCCGATACTATTAGTTACCAATGGCGTGAAGATTTCATTCGAACATTTCTGGAACGGGATATTCCACAATTCGGTTTTTCTATTCCAGCCACCACCCTGCGGCGGTTTTGGACAATGCTTGCCCACTATCACGGTCAAACATTCAATGCCTCCAAATTGGGTCAGTCCCTGGATGTTCGCCATCCCACCGTGAGGAAATATCTCGATATCATGAGCCAAACGTTCATGGTGCGTGTGTTGTCCCCACTGGCCGTCAACATAAAAAAGCGACTTATTAAAACACCGAAGATTTATATTCGGGATTCCGGCCTGCTTCATACCCTTCTCGAAATAGAAAACACAGAGGGACTATTCGGCCATCCGAACATGGGGACATCATGGGAAGGTTGGTGCATCGAACAAATTATAGGTGTCATGTCCGGCTGGCGCGCCGCCTATTACCGAACCTCCTCCGGTGAGGAAATCGATCTCATCCTGGAACGCGGTCAGAAAAGACTGGCCTTTGAGTTTAAAGCATCCATGGCCCCCAAACTCTCAAGGGGATTCCAGGGATCGCTTGATGTTTTACGTCCAAACCAATCCTATGTTGTCGCACCCGTCCCGGAACCCTACCCGCTCAAATCCGGAGCACTTGTTACAAATATTAAGGATCTTTTGAAAATACTGACCGAAACAACGCGGTATAAGGTATGAGGCGTCAGGTTTACGGCTTATGCATACCGCACACCACTTGCCGTGCTTATCCTCTAAACTTCCCATTTTCAAATCTTCCATCAGTTCCCGTACACCGCAAAGCGAAGCGATAGTCCGTCTCTATCTTTACTTTTGTCAAGAGTTGAGACCTGACCCCCGGCAGTTGTTTTTTTGAAACAACTTGTATGCAAATATAATATTATATGTTAGATTTACATACATGATTGATCGTCATCTACAAAATACGCTTGTTGAACTTTTAGACAGCAATCCGGCGGTAGTGCTCATGGGTCCACGCCAAGTCGGGAAGACCACCCTTGCCAGGGAAATTGCGGCGTCGCGTCCTGCAATCTATCTTGATTTGGAGCGGCCAAGCGATCTTGCTAAAACCACGGACATCGAGGCATACTGCCAATTAAACGCCGACAAGCTCATTATTCTGGATGAAGTCCATCGTGTACCGGAAATATTCGCACCCGTGCGAGGCATCATCGATGAACTGCGCAGAAGCGGCCGCAAGACGGGGCAGTTCTTATTTCTCGGTTCGGCCTCAATAGAGCTTTTAAAGCAATCTTCCGAAACATTGGCCGGTCGTATTGCCTACCTTGAATTGGCGACGTTCACTGTCCCGGAAATAGAAGCTCAGGATTTTAACGAATTGTGGATCAGAGGCGGTTTCCCGGAAAGTTTTCTGGCAGCCGGCAACAAAAAAAGCATGCAATGGCGACAAGATTTTATCCGCACCTACCTGGAGCGCGATATCCCCCAGCTCGGTCCCAGAATCCCTGCTGAAACTTTGAGGCGTTTTTGGACGATGCTCGCTCATAATCAGGGAAAAACCTTCAACGCCGCTTCTCTTGCCCGGGGCCTGGATGTCAAGGGGGTAACGACAGCCAGGTATCTCGACCTGATGGTAGATCTGCTTCTTGTCAGGAGGCTTCCGGCCTGGACCAGCAATCTTGGCAGAAGATTGGTTAAGGCGCCTAAGATCTATATTCGTGACAGTGGTCTGTGTCACACCCTGTTGCGGATCGGGACTATAGATGACCTTTTGGGCCATCCGGTTCTGGGCGGGAGCTGGGAAGGCTTTGTCATCGAAAATATCTTGAATTCAATACAGGATGATATACAGGCCGGATACTACAGGACCTCGGGCGGCGCCGAAATCGATCTGGTTTTGGAAATAACGCCGGGTGACCTTTGGGCCGTTGAAATAAAAAGGAGTTCCGCACCAAAGGTCTCAAAGGGATTCTACAATGCTTGCGAAGACCTGCTGCCAAAGCGAAAGTTTGTAATTCACAGCGGACGCGATACTTTCCCACTTGGAGATGATATTCTCGCTATAAGCCTTCCGCAATTTCTAAGAAAGATACACAATGCTTAAGGATCGTTTTTCCCAAATTTGAATCCGTTCACCACCCGTTTTTCTTTTTTCCCATTACCCCATTAACCAACGCAGTTATTCTGCTCTCTGCTCACTATTTATCTTTAATCTGCGTAATCTATGGAGTGAAAGTACAATCGTCCCTCGTCCATTTCCGTCAAGAGTTGAGACCTGAGCTTTCTGTCAATTCACGATGTCGACCCCATATTCAGGAAATCGCTTATCGACAGTTACAACGGGCATTTTAAGGTTCAAAGCCGTTGCTATGATGAAACGATCACAAGGATCTTTGTGAATTGCCGGCAATTCAGTTGAAAAAGTACATATTGCCAAGCTCAGAGGAATAACTTCTATATGATGAAATTGTAAAATGATATCAAGCCATTGTTGAGGGGGTGCTGGAAGTTCCAGTTTTCCGGCATTACATTTGATGCCTATTTCAAAACCAGTAACAGCAGAGATATAAACATCCATTGCATTATTGATAGAGGACCATGCCGCATTGGACAATTTGTCGCAGCACCTCTGAGCCAACCACAATAGAGCACATGTGTCCAGGATCATACAGAATACTCCCATTCATCGCCGGTCAAGTCTTCAGTCGGATCATAATGGATCGTTATTTTGCTCATTTCAGGATGTTTGCTCAATCGATCCCCGACGTAATTTTGAATTGGCCCGAGCTCGGCTACCGGCTTTCCATTGCGACAAATAACAACCCGTTCCCCTGTTTTTTCAATTTGCATCAGAACACTGGAAAGTTTTGTTTTTGCTTCATGAATATTGATATGTTGTATAGACATAGCATCCTCAATGTTTGGAGTTTAGCTAAGCTTAGTTCAATATTATGGTTTTGTCAAATCATCATATTCTTGACGGAACACTTAACTGAAATTTTATCCGCTGATTGCGCAGATTTCCGCAGATTAAAAGACATACTATCCGTAGCTTTTATATTTCGGTAATCCGTGTAATCTGCGGATTATTGTCGTTCCCGCTCACAGCCTACAGCTCACTGTCTTTACGCCGTTTCCGACCTCTGGCAGTCTCTGCCCACTGCTTCCGGATCATTGCTGTTTAAATCTGCGTCAATCTGCGTAATCTGCGGATGGCTTTGTCAAGAATGAAGACCTGACCCATCGCAGTTCACTGAAATTGCAATAAATATTATTTTCATTGCCATTTTGGCACCATCGTGTTAAACGGGAGGCATATCACGACAACCGGAGGTGAAACATGTCTATGAAAACCGAACGTATATCCGCCCGAGTACCTGCGCATGTCCATCAGATGCTTTGTCGAGCGGCAGACCTTACTGGGGCTACGGTCAATCAATTTTTAGTCCAATCCGCTCTGGAGAAAGCCCATACAGTTATTGAAGAAGACCGTATGATTCGGCTTACAGGGGAATCAGCCAGAAAATTTTTCGATGCTATCGAGAATCCACCCCTTCCGAATGATAAACTGAAAGCGGCTTTCCGAAAACATCTGGAGCATAATTAAATGCTGCGAATCGAGCCGCTCTCCCGACGGCATAACCGAAAAAGCTTCGATTGTGGTGTTGGCTCGTTGAATGATTATTTAACGAAAACGGCTATCCAGCACATCGAAAAAGGAATTTCGAAGACCTTTGTCCTCACTGATTCAAATGCCCCGGCAACCATTATAGGTTTTTTTACACTGGCGGGATGCGAAGTCGTAACCGATGGTCTTCCCGTCGAATACGCCAAGAAATACCCGGCAAAAGCACCTGCCGCAAGACTGGCCCGACTTGCCGTATCCATTCATCGACAACGCGAGGGATTTGGAACGATCATGATGGTCGAATCCATGAAACGTTCCCTATCAGTTGCCGATAGTATCGGTATTATCGGAATCTTCGTAGATGCGAAAAATGCGGGAGCCCGGGTTTATTACGAACAATTTGGATTTATTCCCCTTCGGGAAGATCCACTCGTGCTTTTTCTCCCCCTGAAGACCTTGCACACCGCTATGGAAGAATCTGATACCTGAGCCTCAGTTGTTATCTTTAACCGCTCATTACTCACTGCTCTTTTTTTTCCATCTGCTTTTTGTTCTTTAATCTGCGTCAATCTGCGTAATCTGCGGATTCTTTTTGTCAAGAATGAAGACCTGACCCATCGCAGGCTCTGAAAACAATCCGAAATCTATTCCTACAACAGGCATTTTGATCGGGTTGATTGGTTAACACGGATTGAACCGGGAGAATAGATGTAAGGTTTGTCACAGCCCCTCCTGTTCACTTCGGCCTCCGACCTCTGACTTCCGACCTCTGTTTTTCCATCGTCCATCGTCCGAGCAAAGCGGTCATCCATCCTCCATCAGGCAGTTCCTCGTCCCTCACCCAAGCGCAGCGGTCATCCATCTTCCATCGGGCAGTGCCTCGTCCCTCGTCCAAGCGCAGCGGTCATCCATCTTCCATCGGGCAGTTCCTCGTCCATCGTCCAAGCGCAGCGGTCATCCATCTTCCATCAGGCAGTTCCTCGTCCATCGTCCAAGCACAGCGATCGTCCTTCGTCCATCGAGTAGTTCGCCGTTCACCGTTCACTGCTCACTGTTCACGGCCCTTATAACCCTAACTACCCTCGCCAGATCCCCCGAATCCATAGCCGTCCCGGACGGCAGACAAAGACCCCGCTCGAACAGCCCCTCCGAGACCCCTCCGCCGACAACGCGGATGGAGGGTGTGAACCGTGAACCGTGAACCGTGAACTGTGAACTGCTTTTTAACTGCTCATTGCTCATCGTCTCTTGAGCAGTTCCCGACCTCTGATCTCCGACTTCTGACCTCCGGCAGTTTCTACCCACTGCTTCCTGGTCGTTGCTGTTTAAATCTGCGGTAATCTGCGTAATCTGCGGATGAAACACCGGCTGCAAATGCATAGGCTTCCAAACCGGCCGGGACTCGATATTCTCACCCTCCAGCGCCAACCGCACATCCTCCCGATCCGCACCGAACTTATCGGGATCGATCAGAATCACCGTGAGCCACCGATTGCTCCGACCATAGTCCGCCTCCGGCATAAACTCGATACCAGGCAAATCCCCCAAGGCGTTCCTGTAATAATCAAAAATCTCCCGCTTCCGTCGAACCCGATCCTCCAGAACCCCAAGCTGCCCCAGGCCGATAGCCGCCACGATGTTGCTCATCCGGTAGTTATACCCGATCTCCGTATGCTCGTAATGCGGGAACGGATCACGGGCCTGCTGGGACCAGAACCGCGCCTTCTCGATCATCTCCCTGTCATCCGATGCCAGCATCCCCCCGCCGGAGGTCGTGATGATCTTGTTTCCATTAAACGAATATACGGCCGCACTGGCGCCATGACCCGCATGGTGCCAGTGATGCGTGATGGGTGATGAGTGATGAGTTACTTCTTCGTTATAATAATCTGCGTTGATCTGCGTTTGCCCTGTCTGACTTCTGGCCTCTGATCTCCGACCTCTGTTTTCAGGCTGTTTGACCTCTGACTTCTGACCTCTGACCTCTTTGTAGTACCTCGCCCCCACCGCCTCAGCAGAGTCACAAACAACCGGCACCCCATATCCATCACAAATCTCCACAATCCGCGCAAGATCACAACACTGCCCATAAAGATCCGTAGGAATAACCGCCACAGGCAGCCGCCCCGCCTCCGCACATCTCGCCAACTCCTCCGCCAGCAAATCCGGGTCCATGTTCCACGTCTCGCGATCACAGTCGATGAATGTTATGTCACATCCTTCGAATGTTGCCGGGGTTACACTTCCAATAAACGTCAGGGTCGAAGCAAAGACGAGAGGACGATAAAAAGAAGTGAGCTCTGAACTTCTTTTTAACTGCGCACTGCTTATTGTTTCTATTTCGTCCCTCGTCCATCTGGTAGTTTGCTGTTTACTGCTCACTGCTCTCTGCTCACTGCTTACTGCACTTCCGATGAGATATCGGAGTGCCAAATGCATCGCCGCCGTCCCGCTGGTCAGCGCAACCGCATACCTAAACCCCGTATACTCACAAAACGCCTTCTCGAACGCATCCACCTGCGGCCCCAACGGCGCAATATAATTACTCTCAAACGCCTCCTTGACGTACCGCATCTCCTCACCCCCCATATGGGGTGGAGAAAGGAAAATTCTATCATTTAACTTTGTGGGTTTTATTTTTAAATTATGCTCAAGCAATGTCATTTCTTTCTGAATATCGTTTTCTGTTTTTTTGAAATATCCGCAGATTACGCAGATTGCGCAGATTTATAAAGCTCAAAAAAAAAGCTAAAAGACCGGTGCAGGAAACACTTTCAAAAAGTTTCCTTGTCTTTAATCTGCGTCAATCTGCGTAATCTGCGGATTCTTTTTGTCAAGAATGAAGACCTGACCCCTCGCAGTTTGTAAGGGCATCCGGTAGAATAGATATATCGGTATCGCATAATATCATTGTTTACGGGTACCCCAGGCCGAGTCTCTTAACTCTCGGTGCGATATCTCCCTGTTTTCCCAAAGGCCGAAAAGATCATCGATATTGCATTTTCGAATGAGAGCTTTTTTACCCTTGTTGTCTTTATCCCCTTTTGATTATCTTTGATTGTAAGATGTTTCAGATACCCTCAAGCCTTTATTAACTGAATATTCTTCAACTTTTTTAAGCTTTTAATCTGCGTCAATCTGCGTAATCTGCGGATTAAATCAAGGGGAGTAAACCATCCTCTTATATTCCAACGACGCTGATCCGAAGTTAATCAAGAGGCCAACTTTGATGCCGGTGGCTTTGAGGTAGTTAATGATCTGAGCTTCTTCGATTCCCGACAAAGAGCTTGTTGCTTTTATTTCAACGATGATGTCACTGAAACAGATATAATCAGGTTGATATTTTTTAGTTAGGAGTTTTCCCTTATATGCGATATCAATTATAGGCTGTTCATAAAAAGGAACTCCCTGGTCAACGAATTCTCTACCCAAGGCTTCTTGGTAGACTGCTTCTAAAAACCCGCACCCCAATTCCTTGTGAACTTCCATGGCACAACCGATAATTTTATATGTTTTTTCGTCTCTCATATCCGCAGATTACGCAGATTGACGCAGATTAAAAAGGAAGGAAACAGATATAAACACGCCGGGGAGCTATAGATTCATTTATTTTCGATCTATACCGGATTATCCACTGTTTTTGGGTCTGCAGCGGCATGCAGACGCAAACCAAGTGCTCGAATCACCTTTAGGACCGTCGAAAATTCAGGGTTTCCATCCGGTGACAGTGCTTTATATAGACTTTCACGACCAAGACCAGTTTCGCGGGCGATTTGCATCATCCCCTTTGCCCTTGCGATGTCGCCTAACGCCGCAGCCACAACGGATGGATTCCCCTCATCCAAAGCGGCTTCCAGGTACGCGGCCATATCTTCATTTGTTTCGAGGTATTCCGCTGCATCCCAAGGTCTGGTTTTGATTTTTGCCATGGTGGCCTCCTACACTTCGCGTGCCAATTCAAGGGCCTGCTTAATATCCTGCCTCTGGTTTTTTTTATCACCGCCGGCGAGTAGGATAACCAACTCATGCCCGCGCTGAATGAAATAAACCCGATATCCGGGACCATAATCGATTCGCAACTCTGAGACACCCTTTCCAACGGGTTTCACATCCCCGGGATTCCCCAAGGACAAGCGCCTGATCCGGATATTTATTCTCGCCCGGGCTTCTCAATCCTTCAAAGCTGCGAACCACTTCGAGTAGGTATCTGTCTGGCGAATCTCGATCATGTCTAATCGTATCTTATGGGATACAAAAAATCAATAAGATTGCCGTTAAGAGTAATCAGCGGACGGCAATTTGGGAAAATCTGCATAACATAGCGTAGCGGTCGCTTGTTTTGAGTGAACGGTGAACCGTGAACAGTGAACTGAGAACGACTTTCAGACTTCTGGTCGTTGTTTTCCGACTTCTGACTTCCGACCTCTGACCTCGTCGTCGTTTCGTCCCTCATCCAAGCGCAGCGGTCATCCATCTTCCATCAGGCAGTTCCTCGTCCATCGTCCGAGCGTAGCGATCGTCAATCGTCCATCGGGCAGTTCCCGACCTCAGATCTCCGTCTTCCGACTTCTGGTCGTTAACTGTTCACTATTTTTGATTCTGTCAAGAATGAAGACCCCTCGCAGTTATAGTGTTGCACAACAGTAAATAATCTGATATTTTACGGGTATGATAAAAAGCTTTAAGCACAAAGGATTAAAACATTTTTTCACTACAGGCAGCACTGCCGGCATTAATCCAAAACATGCTCCAAAGTTGGAGGAAAGGCTACAAGCCTTGCACACTGCATTGACTATCGATGATATGGATATCCCCGGTTGGCGCCTGCACTCGCTTAAAGGTGATCGTTCCGGACTGTGGGCAGTGGATGTCAGTGGTAATTGGCGAGTCGTCTTTAAATTTAAAAACGGCCACGCATATGTGGTCAATTATGAGGATTATCATTAGGAGAAATTAAGATGAATATTCAACAGCACAATCCCATGCATCCGGGAGCATTTATTAAAAGAGTATATTTAGAACCCTTTAATATCGGATCTAACGAATTGGCCCGGAGATTACAGGTAAGCCCTGGATTAATAAGCCGTTTGATAAATGGCAAATCCGATATTTCACCAGCCATGGCATTAAAATTATCTGTTGTGTTGGGCAGATCAGCAGAAAGCTGGTTAATTATGCAAGATAACTATGATCTGTGGAAAGTACGGCAACAAATCGATTTAAACAATTATAATACGATTGAATTTGCAGTGTGAACAGTGTGTTATAAATCATTAATTGTTAAAAAAGGGGTGCAATATGCCACATCATATTACCGATACGACTCATAAGCAGGATATTTACAAATTACTGCATAAAGTTGCTCAATCAGGTACGCCAGCTGAAATTGAATGGGATGGCAAGCATTTTATAATCAGTCCTTCGGGGAAAAAATGTCTTGACTGCCTTGAAAACCACCCGGACTTTATTGTTGGTGATCCTGAGGATCTTGTCCATATTGATTGGTCTTCTGAATGGAAAGGCGAACAATGATTTCTCATTAGCGCAGTTAGCAGTTGATCTTCTCACAGTTCACTGTTCACCACTCACTATCTTTTCTCACTCATTACTGCCTTTCGCAGTTTTAAGCGACCTGAAAAGTCTGACCAATTGGTTTTAAATCTTTGAGATCCTGACGGTTTAACTTGCTCCGAATCTGTTCAAAATACTTGACCGTTTCCTGAGAATAAAGGCGCTCACCACAGTGAAGACAAACATCTGCCTCAACTCGCAGGGTGGCGGTATGAACTCCTCCTCGAATAAGTTTCTCGACTTCTTTTGCTTGCGTTTCTCCGCCACAAACAGGACATTTAGGGAATGGTTTCATGTTATTTTTTCCTTTGGGTCCAGTTGAACCATTTTTCGGGGTCTGGCCGATATACGGTAATCAACACCGCCCACCCAGTATCTATGTTGTATGCCCATACACTATGAACGGGGTTACCGGAAAAAGTTTCCCCGAAAATCAGGCAGCTCGGATAAGGTCTGTCGTCGGGATAGTCCTCAATAATCTCCCCTTTTAAAGTACTAAAGAGAATTTCATCATAGCTGGGCCCATCTGAAGTAGCCTCCTCGTCCGCATGATCAGTGATGAGAATATGGTTTTTTCTAATGGACTCAATTAGCTTTTCTATGTCCATAAGTAAGAATATCGTATTCCATTAAACATTAGTTATATCTAAAAATTCAGCTGCAATTTCAGATTGATCCCAGCTTACCGTATTTGATTCATATTGTTTGCAAGATAATAAAAATGCTACCCGTGACATTCCCGCCAGTTTCGCATCCTGTCCGGATGTTAATCGTCCGAGCTCATAAAGCTTAACCGCAAGGGCAACCTTGGCCTCCTGCTCAAAAATTTCAGAGCTGATATTGAGAACGGCCGGTATGGCCTCCGGATATTCTATTTCAATAGTTTTCATAATATCACCTCATTGTATCTGAATATCATTACGACGATAATACCACTTTTTACCGTGTTATAACAATTCGAATCCAAAAGCTAACTATCTTTATCCTCAACCATCCTATTTTTCATCCTTTTTCGTCCCTCATCCTAGCACAACGGTTATCCGGCGGCTCTCTTGTATTCCCCGACCTCAGATCTTAAATCTCAGATTTCCGACTCTTGGCAGTTTAATCTCTTGCCGTTTTGTTCTTTTTAGCAGTTATCGGACCTCAGACCTCCGATCTCCGACCTCTGTTTTTTTCCATCGTCCCTCGTCCAAGCAAAGCGGTCATCCTTCGTCCCTCGGGTAGTACCCGACCTCCGATCTCCGACTTCTGAACTCCGACATCTTTCTGTTTCAATGGGTCCGAAGCAAATTGCTCTTTCCCGATCACAAAAAAACGCGATAATCAAAAACCTGCAATGCCTCAGCAAGCAGCCTAGCCCGCTCCTTACCGATACCACGTTTCCCATTTTCCATTTCACTGATATGCCGTTGTGGTATTCCCGTTGCTCCAGATAGTTGTTTTTGAGTTAGTCCTTGGCGGGTTCGGTAAGCGCGCAGTGCGACCTCTTGCTCTTTACCAATATATTCCGGGAAAACCTCAGCTATTGCATAGTTGCGCTCTTCACCGATCTCAATAGCACGAACGTAACTTTGAATTTTTGGCACATTTTTTTTCCGGACTTTAATGGTCAATGTGACCATCTTATCCTCAGTATAGGGCTTTTTCGTGGCTGCCCGCATATATTACCTCCACCAGTCTGATCTTATTTTGGACTTCCCGCCAAACAGCAACGTACGCTGGATTCCCTTTTTTCAAATGGCAATGATGTTTATTCGTGGCCAATTTGGAATAATTGGGCCAGTCACCTCGTACAGG
The DNA here is from genome assembly GCA_963677545.2 of Desulfobacterales bacterium. Taxonomy (GTDB): domain Bacteria; phylum Desulfobacterota; class Desulfobacteria; order Desulfobacterales; family JAFDDL01; genus JBECKW01. The sequence continues at coordinate 65,401 of CAXXKH010000044.1, forward strand.
CCCGGCGGCTTCAATCTCCCTTGCCAACTGGAACAAAACCTCACGAACACGTGGTGGGAGTTTATCCGCTTGTTTTCGAGCCTTATTCGTAAACTCAACTTTCCATTTCATGGAAAATATACCTTTTTAGGGTATAAAGTCAATCCGTATCTTCATCACAGTTCTATATCAGTTATCGTCCCTCACCCATCGTGCAGTTCCCGACCTCAGACCTTCCACCCTCCGTAGTCACGCCCACGGCGTGACGGAGGACGGGCAGACTTCCGACTTCCGACCTCGGACCTCAGACCTCTGGTTTTTCCATCGTCCCTCGACCAAGTCCCGTCTTTTTTGGCGGGATCCATCTTCCATCAGGCAGTTCCTCGTCCATCGTCCAAGCGCAGCGGTCATCCATCGTCCATCAGGCAGTTCCCCGCCCCTCGTCCGAGCAAAGCGGTCATCCATCATCCTTCGTGCAGGTTACTGTTCACCCATAACCCGTCACTCATAACGCATTACTGTCTTTCCCCTGCTCACAGTTCACTTTCTGCACCATTAAACAAATACTCAAATCAATACTAATATTCACAGGTCGTTGAATCGACAGCCTTTTTTCTCTTGAAACTGGCAGATGGATGCCTTATTATTAAAAAATGGCAATAAATTGATAACCACCTATAGCATATGGAAAAACACTTTTCAGAAATATTAGGGTCATCACTTGATGCCTGGACAATTGAATATCGTGTTCATGCCACTAAAAGAATGTTCACGCGCTCTATTAAATATGAACCCGATCCTGAAAAATGGTCGGTGGATTTTCAAAGGAGAAAGTAACATGAAATGCGCCATTTGCCGAAACGGTAATACTGTTAAAGGATTTATCACAGTTGTTCTTGAAAGAGATCAAACCACATTAGTGTTTAAAAATGTCCCTGCTAAGATTTGTGAAAATTGTGGCGAGGAATATCTATCTGAGGAAACCAACCGAGTACTCTTAGACAAAGCCCAAGACGCTGCCGATAGGGGGGTCGATTTGGAACTGTTGCGATTCGCGGCGTAACTGCCAGCCCGTGCTCTTCTCCGTTCACTAATTTTATCACCCATAGCCCCTTCCCTATTACCCTGCGCAGCCACCCGGCACTCAGCACTCCGACCTCGGCTCTCTAGCAGTAAACTACCCATAACTCATAACGTATCACTCATTACCGTCTTTATGAAGCACTCAGCACTTTGCAGTTAAACTACTCACTGTTCACCATGTTTTCCAATTAACAAATAACCATTCGACGCACTGATTTCTGACTTCAGATCTCAGACCTCTGTTTTTTCCATCGTCCCTCGATCCAGCGACTCGTCTCGGCGTAGCTTCAGCGAAGACGGAAGCGGTCAACCCTCGCCCATCGGTGTGTAGCACCCAACCTCCGATCTCCAATCTCTGGTCTTTTCCTGTTCACAGCTCACCGCTCACTGTTCACTGTCTTTAATCGCTGCTCTCTGCTTACTATTTTCCCCCAATTTCAATTACACCAATAACCATTAACCATTTTCAAAGATTTTTATCTGTTTCTGTTCACTGTTCCCAGTTCACAGTTCACCTGTTTTTTCTCATAACTCATCACCCATCACTCATCACTGTCGTTTGCATTTACCGTTTTTATCACCTTAGCAGGTACTCCAACAGCAACCGCATTATCCGGAACATCTTTATTTACAAAACTATGAGCCCCCACTACTGCATTCTTTCCGATTGTTATCCCAGGCATAACAGTGCAATGACTACCAATTCTACAGTTCTTTTTGAGAAAGACAGGCCCAGTCTTTTCGTCAATGGTCGATATTGAATAAATGGAGCAATGTGATCCTATCTGTACTTGGTCTTCGATAGTTACCCCATGCCTTGCATTTATATAAGTGAAAGCACCGATATCGGTTTTGTATCCTAACTGCAGATTATCCTTATGCTGAACCACCCAATTGTATTTGGTTGGTTTGCCTTCTTCAATCTCAGGGTATTGCCAATTATCAAATCTATTGTTCATAATGAGAGTAATGAGTGATGTGTAAAGAGTGATCAGTTATGAGTTATGAGTTATGGGGAAAGAGAGAGCAGTAATGGGTTGAGCCAAAAACGTCACCCCTTTAGTTTGCGAATCAGGCCCAAAAGCATCTTTCTTATAGGTTCAACAAAAATATCTGGCAATTCTGAAACCGTGCCCATCTTGTTCGCCAACAACCATTGTGTTTCCAGTTCACTGAGCGATCCCAAAGAGATATAAAGAAACTGAATGAATTCTTTTTTCGACGCTCTTGCAGCACCCTCGGCAATATTACTTGGAACTGATACCGCCGCACGTCGCATTTGTGAAGTTAGCCCATACAGCTCTTCTTTCGGAAATGAGCGGGTGAAAAGGTACACATTCTCGGCTAAATCCATGGCCAGTTTCCAAACCTGTAAATCTTTATGTGTCCTAACCTGATCATCCATCACTCATAACCCTTCACCCATCACCCATAACTGATAACTCATCACTCATCACTGCCCTCCGGGCAAAACTCAGGCATAGTAGCCTCCCCAACAGCACTAATCCCCTCCCTCCTAAACACCTTCACAACAGTCATCCACTTTAACGAGATTTAATATCCGACACCGTCACCCCATTTTCAGATACCGGGTATGCATCTTCCCATTCATAGGCTTCCAGCGCATGATGGATATTTGTTCCAATAATGTCGGACAAGTGCTTTTCGCCCTGCATTTTAGGAGACGAAAGATCCTGTGGTTTTTTTTCACCCAAAGAGGCCTCAAGGATGCGGAAGACCTCCTGCAGATCTTCTTTTTTTAAAACGCCAAACTTTGCTTTGAACAATACCTCTATCGCTCTGGCGATGTCGCCGAGTTTTCTATTTCTCTCCATATGATACCCTCACTTGATAAGGTCTTTTCAGCCATGAATTACAATTACACGAATTGGCACGAGTATTGTTTTTGGCATTATCATAATTCTTTCAATCTGCGTGAATCTGCGTTTACCCATTGAAATCATTGTCTTAACATTTCACCGGGGAAATCTGTGGATAAAAAATCTGTTTCCCGTTCGCAGTCACTCAGCACTAAGCACTCAGTACTCAGCACTTCAGGGGTTAAACTGCTCACTGTTCACAGATCACAGTTCACCGTTCACTGTTCACGGATTTAATAATCCTAACCACCCGCTCCAAATCCCCCTCAGTCAAAGCCCAGAATTCTTAACAAACTCAGACAAGTTTTTTTTAATGAGAGTAAAGAGCCGATCATTCACTTTGTCAGAAACAAACGAATTGTGAGGAGTAATCAGCACATTAGCCATGCTCCACAAAGAACTGGATTTAGGCAACGGCTCCTCTTCGAATACATCCAAAGCCACTCCCAGAAACTTCTCTCCCTTGATTGTCTCCACCAACGCAGCTTCATCAATCACTGCACCACGTGAAATGTTAATGAGTACCGTACCATTTTTCACAAAAGAAAGTCTGTCATGATTAAAAAAATGTCGAGTCTGATCCGTCAAAGGGAGCGTCAGTATGATTATGTCGGATCTTGCGATGACCTCATTCGCCTTTTCGACCCCGCAGCATTCATAAGCAAATTCAGATTTCCGTACAAATGGGTCCACACCGATTATTCGACATCCAAAAGGTAGCAATCGTTTAGCAGCCTCTGTACCGACAGATCCAAGGCCGAATATTGAAACCACTTTATCTGTTAATTCTAGCAGATTTCTTTGCTTAATCCATTTGCCGGCCTCCTTCGCCTTGAAGAAAGAATAGGAATTCTTATATATTTCAAGAATCTTAAGCAAAGCCCATTCAGCCATCGGAATGCTGTACACCCCCTTGGCGTTTTCAACAACAATCCCTTTCGATTTCATTTCTTTCAATGGGACGCGGTCGAATCCCGCGCTGGTTAACTGCACGAAGCGCAATGATTTGAATATCGACAAATCATTGTGAAGGAAGAGGGCGTTGCAAGCCACCGCGTGAATTTCCGAAATGTCAAAGTCAATATTCTGTTGATCGAGAGAAATTCGCTCGTTTTTTACAAAAAAGACATTGTCAAAAAAGCTTCTTAATGTACAAATATTATCTTCCGAATAGGAAAATGCCCCCGTTATTAGAAGATTCATCGAGACCCCCGCATCGTTCTAGCAACCTGCCAAATCTCCTCTTGTATTAATGCCTGATTACGCTGATGTTCCACCAGTTCTAAAGCGCGCAATCTCTTCTCTTCTTCACGTAATTTTTTAATTTCGGTTGCCATGAAATCCGGCCCATCCCCATCAGAAAAGGTTCGAGACAAGATTACAATAGAAGAACCAAGCCGGACATGCTCACTAAGAATATGCTCCGCAAGGACCGCACCAGTACCGATACGGCCAATACCACCGAAACCGGTTCTAAGTCGGTACGACTTTACCTGACGAATCCCGTGTTCGATCAGCCCTCCCGCAAGACATTCGAACATGAAATCAAGGCCTAAGCTGATGTGCAGATCGTTCAACCCGAAATAGACTTCGTGTAACTGATCCGAGAGCATCAGGATTTCAGGCAATCGCGTCAGTGCTTGTGCGGTTTCCACTAGTAGACATATTTTAGCTCTACCGTCAACATATGCAATTAGGCGTTCTACTTCTTCTCTGTTTGAAAACATCGGGAGCATAATCACATCAGTTCCACGGGATAGAATACTATTTATTTCCTTCTTTGAACTTTCATGAATTGGATTCGCCCGGACGAGAATTTCAGCTTCGTTTAGCCTCGATCTAATCGCCTCGATATCGTCCAGGGTATGCGAAGATATAACCGTATTTCGCCCCTTCTGACGGGCCTGTTTCCCACGCATTTCCAAGTCGATAAAGATACGATCTACCCCAATCGCTACCGCATGGGCAGCGAGGTCTGGGTCATTGCATATCAGCATGAATTCAAGCATTTGAATTACCAAATACTCTATTATTATATTTCAACATCTTTATTTCCATGTGGGAGAAATGAACGCCAATTCGCAGAGGCGTCATTGTAAATACCAGAACCTTTGAATACTACGAATGGTGTTTTGAATAATATCTTCATATCGAGCCAAAAATTTTCGTTTTCTGCATACCAAGAATCCATCTCTAACTGGACCGGCCAGCTGAGCCCCCGCCGACCATTCACCTGTGACCATCCAGTCACACCCGGCTTTACAGAAAAGCGACTTATTCGCACATTCGGAATAGCCAGTAACTGTTCAGGAATCATTGGACGTGGTCCCACAACACTCATACTTCCATTTATTATGTTGAACAATTGTGGTAACTCATCAAGACTGGTTATTCGCAACAGCCTGCCAATACCAGTTATACGAGAATCCTTACCCGTAACAATTACTTTTTCATTAATCTGATCAATCTTGTCAGGATCGCGCTGCCTCATGGTTCGAAACTTATAAATCGTAAAAAGCTCTTTATTTCGACCAACCCTCTTTTGCCGAAATAGAACATCACCATCCCGCTGGGCACAAATAATTCCTGTGATCAACATCATAATAGGCCCAGCTACGATAAGGGTACCAAACGCTACGAACAGGTCGAAAAGCCTCTTCAACGATTTTTCTCCGAAAAAAGGTTGCTAATAATTTCGTTGTTTACAATGTTCACATCGTATTTTGTGCGTGCAATTGCCAGGCTTTTTTCACCCATTTCTTTTATTAGAGATGGATTCTCAATCACACGCTGAATTGCCTCTCTGAGAGTAACAACGTCAGCTGGTTTTACCAGTAAGCCGTTTCCCCCATGAACAACTGTCTCGCGACACCCTGGCGCATCAGTAGTAATAATTCCACGCCCCATAGCCATAGCCTCCAACACTGCACGTGGTGTGCCCTCTCGATAGGATGGTAGCACTAGCATCGAACAGTTGGCAATATACGGTCGAACATCCTTAGTCGCGGAGTGAAATCTCACCACGCCAGCGGACTTATAACGCTCTATCTGTTTTATAGGAATCGAATTGGGCAACGAAGAATCATGCGGCCCAAGAACCTCAAACTTAACCTCCGGATAAACGGCATGTAATTCCATAGCGGTTTCACAGAATTCTATCACGCCCTTGTCCCTCAACAGCCGCGCAATAACAAGAAACCTTAACGGTCCATCAGGTAAAGGGGCTGGGCTAAAGTGTTCGAGGTTAATACCCGATCCTGCCGTAACCGCTATCTTCTTGCAAAGAGATATTGGCCCCAGTCGCCCAATAGCCCTACGATCATCAGGGTTCTGGAAAAAAACCATTTTGTTTAATGGTAGAGCAACTGCATACAATCCCTTTGCAACCAGTCGACCAACCCGAGCTTTCAACGACTTGGAGGTAAACAGGTATCCTAAACCTGTTATCATCGAAAAAACTCTTGACACCCGTGCCATCCGGGCCGTCAGCGTGCCATAGACAATCGGCTTTATCCCATAGGCAAAAACCAGATCAGGAGAAAGCCGACGCAGCTTACGCCACAACTCACCGCAACTGAGCAGATCCTTCAATATATTCATATGCCGACGATCAATTCGGATCAGCTCATAGGGGATTTCGAGACTCTCGACTTCCGGTAGCACATCGAATCTCGGTACTAGAGCTGTTACTTCGTGCCCATGTTGCTTAAGTTTCCGAATTAGATCACCACGGTTTGCAATTAATGAGCGAGCATTAGCCGCGATTATCACAACGCTTGACATCAATTGCCCCTTATTATCCCTGCGATGTTCATTAAATCATCTCTGAGCATGTTTTTAATTCTCTCACTTTGATGGTGCCTATGACCACATAAGAAGGCTTTTATTCCATATTCCTTTATCAATCTTGGATGATTTAATAATTCACTTATTTTTTCAACAATCAAAGCTGGAGATGTTGCTACCACACCGGCATTATTTTGTTTAAAATAGTCTATTGAAGCGCATTCGCCAGATCCCACAGCCAAGATACAACGAGCACGCTGAAGATAGTCTACAATCTTTGTCGAGAAGGATTGACGAGTCGTCAGAAATTGTTTTTTCTTAAACGACTCTACATGCACAAGAATATCTGCCGCCTTTTGAATAATTGATACTTGGTCTGCAGCTAATGAACCTCTAAACAAGATGCTTTCCCCATCGTCTAACCGTTTCCTCATTCGCGATGTTATTGGTGTCATTGTATATATTTCTAAAAATGCTTTAACTCCATTCCGGTTTAGTGAACGTAGCGCATCTCCAATCGCGGCAAGACTTTCCCAACGGCCTGAACCGATATTTCCAGTGAAAACCATTTTGACAGGATCAGTAACAAATTCCTTGATAGGTGCTTCCCCTGAAAAATTTCCGCACTTGAATAAGATCTTACACGGAATCCCGAGTTGTTTCTCATACTCTATCTGTTGGATGCGGGAAATGGTGTACATTAACTCCGATTTTCGAACGACACGGCGAATTTTTCTCCGCTTTATAAATCGATCTATCCAGTAAAGTGGTGATAACGAGTATTGACGAAGGCTGTAGTTATCATCAGATACATACAGTACCATTTTTTTTCCGGTGCGCTGTTGAACATATAATCCGATGTCGTTGGGATAATGCTGGTAATAAAGCGGTAAGAAAATCAGATCGGGGTTAAAAATATCAATGAATTTATCAAGGTCCTTAGATTTCCAACGGCCGATCATCCAAATCAACTCGCGAAGCCAGAAAAATATAACCCAGCGGTGGGTTTTTATAAAACCCATCGTTTTACTGGTTGTTGGCTTATTTTTTGGAAGGCCGTTAATCGATCCGTTATAACTTTCGGGATCTACCATCCTGCCTGAAGGATTTTTGCGATTGATTAAATTTCTGATAAGAACCCCAGGATCAATTTGAAAATAGCATGTGCAGATATTTGAATCTGGCGGTCCATTCTGACAACAGATATTTGCAATTTCAAATTCCGGTATGTTGCAAAAAATATTTGAAAACGAGCTACCGAAACTGTTGTCCATTCGCCAAGCGCTATTAGATACGATAAGTATTTTCATTATGTTATCTGGTTCTTGATGGTGCTTTTGGCTGGGGGACTGCTCAGGCGTTTTTTGCCTTTTAGGAAGCAAGACCATCTCAGCAAAAGTGTCGTGGCATCTAAGCCAAACAAATTGTATGTAAGTTTCACCAGTTTTGGTCTGTTGGAAATCGCATGCCTCAGCAACCAAGCGTAGCTGATAATTTCTTCTTTGTATTTCATCTTATTTCCATCATCAATCTGAGCATATACAATCAGCAATTGACTAAATTCTTTTGCAAGGTAAGCGAACGAAACTAATCTTAAATCATTTGGTATTTCATACTGTTGGGCGCGTTCAACGCAAATTTTTATAACATAAATGAAATCACGAAGGTTTTTAAGCGTGAGCGACTTTGTGATTGATCCGGGCCTTTGCCGATAAACATAGAAATCACGATCGACAAAAGCGTATCGCTTTGCATGTAGGATAATTCTCAAGTACCAAGGAATATCCTCACTCAATATGCCTTTCTCGAACTCAATTCTGTTATCAACCAACAGATCCCGGCGTATGGTTTTGCACCAAGCACTACACCTAAATAAATCGTGCTTTACCAATTGAAGAAGCAATTCTGACGGGCAATCCCAGTCGGCATTTATAGAATGGAAGCTTTTTCCACTGTTAACAACCCTCCCAGAAGAATCAAACAGTTTTTTTGCCATAAAAAGAACTATATCCGGATCGTCCTTTATTGCTTCATGTAAATCCGAAAGGCATTCAGATCCATCCCAATAGTCATCACTGTCAAGGAAAACGATATAGTCGCCCCTGGCCATCTTCATTCCTGCGTTACGAGCATCGGATAATCCTCCATTGGTTTTATGTATCACCACAGCCCTAGAGTCCTGATCTGCATACTGGTCACAGATTCCGGGGCACTCATCAGTAGAACCGTCATCAACTATAATCAACTCAAAATCAGTGAAAGATTGCGAAAGTACGCTATCGAGGCATTGAGAAAGATAGGCCTCTACATTGTATACAGGAATAATTATGCTGAAGTGCATATGTACCTTTTTAAAGCCAAAGGTTATGTGAACTTTTCTTTAATCTTTTTTTTTCTTGACAAACGATAAAATGAGCTTTTTTTCATATCTGTTCATTGTGGACAACCATATAGTTAAAATATAAAAAACCACTAAAAAAGAGACTTTAGGGATAAAAGCCAGCAATGATCCTGCATGAAAAAATCGGCCAAGCATAAAACCGATAACTAATACCAGAAAAAATGACGGGAACAATTTTAAATGACACTGGCAAAAAAATCTAGGAATATTCAGGCCGATTTTTTTGAAAAATAAGAAGTTCATGATACAGTTATACAATAGAAGTGAAATGCATATACCAGTAGAAGCACCAACTGCTCCAAAAAGTCGGCATAATGCTATAGATAGAATAATATTAATAGGCGCCGCGCATAGTAACACTATTGCCTGATATTTTAATTTATTTTGGGCCTGAAGCATCGTATAGGCAATTTGTTGCGTAAACAATATCAACCCAGGAACCATGAGTAAAAGTGCAACAGCATATGCATGCTCGAAATCGTTTCCGACCCAAAGGTTTATGAATTCTTTACCCATTGTAGTAAACGGTATTAAAATGGCACATAGGATAAACAACTGAATCCGCCCAATTTTTATAAACAAGCCTTCAAGCTCCGCATAAGATCCCGTTGCAAGCATGCGTGAAACTTTCGGTAGAAACAACCCCCCTACAGCAGATGCAAAAGTATAAAAATACCCTTCAATGGTCATGCCAATTGCAAAAACTGCTATTTGATCTGAGCCAGAAAAAATGCCGAGAAGTGACGGTGTAATATTCTGGAAAAGGCGTTGAGCAAAAAGGATCACAGTGACCCATACCGAAAAGGAAAATATTTTTTTAACAGGCTTCGGTCAAAATGGTGAATGTCAAGCCGAGCAGTTGTTTTTAAAAAAATGTAAGTGATTTGAATTCCAATAATTATTAAACTTACCAATGTATTGACCAAAACGAGTGCGTATAGTCCATAGTCCATTAGCAACGCCCCGGCCATGAATCCAACAGTTAGAAGCTTTTTTAACAAGTTAGTGGACTTTAAAAAAACAAACTCTTCGTATCCTATAAGAATACCTTTGAGCGACAAAAATGGAAATTTGACAACGCTAAACAATCCAATGATGCAAAATACTACTTCAAACTTGCTGATCTCTGAAGGAGAAAGCGCCGCGAAAATATGATCAAGATTGAGAAAAAGAAGAACGATAACCAGCAGGAATAAAAAATCAAACAATAAATACAGTTTTGTTGTCAGTCCGAGCAATAGCGGAATTTGTTCATCTTTCCCTTCAGCTCGATACTTAGCTATATAGCGACCAACGGCATTTCCGACACCGAAGTCCATCATGAAATAGGATAGGAACGATAAAGCAAGCGCATAGAGCCCATAATCAGCGCGACCTATCTTCTGGATCATCCATGGCGTGTAAAGCAATCCGGCTATGATATTCAAACCAATCGAGAGATATGATATAATAGCACCATTTCTGATCTGTGCAGAGCTGTTCATTTAGAAAGTCGCTTTTTTTTAAGCCTTCCAGAATCCATTTAAATCTCTATGTAGGGCTTTCAGAATAACTCGTAATCGCGGGAAGCCGCATAAAATCCATAAAGGCTCAATAAGCTATTGCAATGTAGATGTAGCCAAATCATGGGTGGCAAACACTTTGTATAAACCGTACTATTTTTTATGAGTCATAGCCGCTTTGAATACTACTCTTGCTACTAATATACGCATTAATGTATATAAAATAAATGTTTTGCATAGACGCAAAATTCTCATTATACAATTTTTAGAAATAAAGTTTGAATTGATCTGGCCCTTATAAAACTTTTTTAATGAATAATAGTATTCATCTCTTTTTATTATATTTTTTCTAAATGTGAAATACCCTTGAACAAAGCTGCATATCGATCTTTTCGGATTAGAGAAAATTTTAAATATACAAAGCGATAAAACACTATGGAGAAAAATTATTATCGATTCTTCTTGTGATTGTTCACTTCCAAACCCTATACCAGGATCTATGTATGTTATTGTTTTTGTTTGACTACACATGAATAAATGCCTTGTTGTAAATTCACCAACGCATATGATGTGACCATAAGCATGTTCAGAGTTATTATGAAAAACAGCCAGCCAAATTCCGGCATGTCTAACAGATTCTGTATTTCTTTTTATTAAGTTACTTAAAAGGGCACCTGGAGCCTTCTCCATCACAACCTTTTCGTTATTAAAACTTATTGGTTTAACAGATCGATATTTCCACCCGTTGATTACTTTTTCAGGAAACATACTGTACAAACTTTTAAGTATGTCATACTCTAAGGCATTCATTTCTTTTTTTCTATTCAGCTTATCTACAAAATATCTATAGATACAAATTTCAGCGTTATTGGATGATGTGCGTTTCATACTATATATATTCATACCTCTTCTAACCTGTAACTATGGTAATTTGTTCGACTTTAGCAGCCGTCTATAATCTCTAAACAGGAGTCTACGTATTTTAGATTCACATTTACGATATAACCTTATCCAAGGATGTCCGACAGCCATGATTCGATTCACGTGATTGCGATATTCAACATCGTTCACGACATATTTTGGATGTTTTAATGGGAACTCAAATTCATGGGTTTTTAGATTCCAAACGCGTCGTTTACCTCTTGGAGTCAGTTTAATTGATGAAACCGAGTTAGCAGAATTTTCTGAAAGGCCGATGTTAGTAACAAGATTGTACTTAGGAACGATGATAAGCCTGGATTGAAGATACATATTCATACCACGTTGGGTACTCCACGAAGAAATTTTTTCACCCCTTTTCAATTTTTCATTCTTCAATCTTGAAATCTTCCATGCTCTATCTCCATAATTACTACAGACTAGACGTTTTGCATCAAGTGCATCTAAATACTGCATATCATAATCAACCGTTTTCCACACACGTTTCCATGTTGCCCATCCCCATATGGACGCATTGGTAGAAAAAAAATAGTCAAAAGGAGTTTGGTCATATATTTCTAGATGGTTCATCCCACTTATCATGTCCATCCGTTCATCGTTTTTAAATCGCTCAAGTATTTCAGATGTAAATCTAAAAAAACTTTTACATGGAACGCAGTCGTCTTCAATGATCGCAAGTCTGTCTACATATTCAAAGGCCCATGAAACACCTGAATATACGCGCATACCACATCCGAGGTTCTTTTCTGAATAGTTGGTTCGTACTTCACATTGCCAATCGATATCCTTAACGATTTGACGACATTTCTTCACATTTTCAATATCATCATTTCGTCCTTCACGCGCGCCATCCTGTATTAAGAACAACTTACTAGGACGTGCCGCCTTTATTGCCGAAAATGTAACAGCAAGGACATCTGGCCTGGCAAAAAAAATCAACGCTACCGGCACATCCACATCGAAAGGTTTAACTGTCACCATAAAAATTATCCTTTTATCAAATCTAACTCTTATCAAAAACAGTTTAATCAAGCATTAGGGTATTAATATCGCTAGCGATTTCATGATCCATACGTTGAATTACAAGTTTTGCATTAAACGATTTATTTAAATCAATCGATATAATTGCATCAGCAATTGCCTTTGGCGTATCGCGGTAATAATAAGTTACGAGATTTTTTATTGTTGACTTATTGACGCATTCGACATGGCATGAAACCACTCGCAATCCCATACTTAAGTATGACAGGATCTTTGAGGGGAAAGAGGTTCCAAGATATTTACCATCCATGGATTGCGTGCTGAGGCCAATGTGGCATGACTGTGCATAGCGTATGTATTCATCTCCTCGCTTTTGACCATCAAAAACGACACGACATTTGTTGGTTGTTTTTAGCTGATTTATACGTTCCTGTAATTTATCAATTTCACCGAACCCAACGATATGAAGTACATAATTTGCAGGGAGATACCGCGTGCTTTCAAGCGCGTTGAAAGCCCCCTTTTTGTTAGAATCTATGATACCTGCATACAATAAGTGGATTTTCCCATCATCTGGCGGGTGTGCTATCGAATCTGCAGCTTGGTATCTACCATAAATAATGCAGCAAGGTTTACCTTTCCCTATTTTTTTTTCCAGCATTTCCGTAGAGAACAGAAAAGAATCGGCAGCGGATAAGAGTTTTTTTTCCCAGATCTCAAGTAGTGCTCCAATAGGAGTAGCATCTGCATATAGCTCTTCTACTTCTAGCACAATATGAAGTCTTCTAATCCTTTTAGCCCAACGTATTGGCCACGAAAGCCACGGTGAATGATAGACTAAAATTTTCTCATTTTTTCTTGTATATACAATTATATGCCATAAAAGCCAAATGAGAGATAAGCTTATCTTTGTAAATCTTAAGAGCCTTGTTTTTTCTCCGAAACTGGGAGCCAGTGTTAATAGTTTCTGCTCTTTAAGTGTAACTTTTTTACTCCTTTGATATTTAGCTTTTGTATTAGCAATAAACCATGAAGGAGAAATAATATGTACTATATTTCCTAAACGGCAAAGTACATCGCAAATATAATCCATCTTTTCTGTTGCCGCTAAGCTGCTCGAACGAGAAAATTCTGCGCCTGGAGCATTATAGAACCCAATATATTTCATTACATTTTTCATCAGTAATAGTTGCAGCTAATTATTTCTACTGCCAGAAGAAAGCATATTTTGTATTTAGACCTCTTAATCCTGCATAGGCTAACAGAAAAAGAAGGCACCCACCGAATGCTAATTTTCTAATGGATGTGAAATGACGTGGATAGGTGCTGTTTTTAAAATTGGCAGATAACAAGTTTATGACATGGGGCGCCAATACCATTATGAATAAAGAAAAATACTGAACTAGACGCATTAGCGACTGATTTATCCAGGTAAGAGGCGTAAAGAAAATTACCAAAGCCAAGGCGTTATACATCGGTTGGGTATCCTGTATAGTATTAGTTACCTCTTTAATTCTCAAAAACGCTATAAATGAAAAGAGCAACATGATTCCGGTAAAGCGGTAAGTACCCGCACCTTCATATTGCCCATAACTATCATACCCACTTATTCTTTCTAATAGAAAAAGCGTATTTTCTGAAAAATACATAAATATGGGAAACAGAAACAAAATAATCCAATATTGCCATTTCTTAGGTCGATGATTAGCAATAAAATAGAAGGGTATAAATACCATTACTGATTTATGCAGCGAAGCTGCTATAAGCATCAACAATAGAAACAACAATAGCCTTCTTTTCTTTATAAAAAATTCATACCCTATTAAAGAAAACGTTGTTGCCCATGTCTGACGAATACCGGTTATAGAGAAAAAGCTATAAAATAATGTTAAGTAAAGAAGGTATGCAATCAGTGCGTCAGGAATCGTTCGCGTGTTTCTATAAATAAAACACCCTAGCACAGAAAAAAATGCAGCAGCAACTATCAAAAGATAAATACGGTAGCTAGGCACAACGGAATAAAAAATCTTTCCCAAAACTGAATAACCAGGATCCTTACCAGAATCTTTCGATTCCTTCCATAAATCTTTTGAATAGTAAATCTTCACTTTGTTCAGCAATACAGACCAATCTGAACGACCATCTCTTTCATATTTTAGTTTATATGCACTAGTATCAGCTCCGACATCCACATGGCGCATCCCTGATTGTAGCATGAGCAGGATGGATACAGCCAAGATAAAGTTCTTTCGGCCATTACGTCTTGTACGTTCTGATTTGGATTCAAATGTAAATGCCAGCAGAAGCACCCCTAAAACAAAAGAAATATAGATCATTTCTATAAAACATCCTTATATAAATTTAAATAGGCAAGTGCATTCTGTTGCAAATTAAAATTATCTTCACAAAAACTCCTGCAGGGATGTGAATAAACGGAAGATCCATCTCTTTTTATTTTCAATATCGCTTCATATACTCGATTGATATTCCTTCCTTCTACTAAATACCCACACCCTTCACCCACCACCTCTGAACAGCCCGTACTATCATATGCAATGGCTGGCGTTCCACATGCCATGGCCTCGGCAATAACTTTTCCGAATGTATCTTCCAATGACAGATGAACATAAACGTCGGCCATCGCGAATATAGCAGCGAGCTCCTTAACATCATCTACATAGGGGACTTGGATGCTTCCCGTTGGCATGTAAGTAGTTCTTTTGGCCCCACCAACCATAACTAAACGAATATCATCATGAGAAAAAAGCTTCTTTTGTAGCGCTCGGAAGTCTTTAAGCTTATACGCTGTCTGATCATGCTTCCCGTTGTTCCATCCAGCACTTACTCCCAAAACAATAAAACTATCCCGATTAATGCCATATTTTTCACGAATAGCATGTTGTTCATGCTGATCTATTGATTTGAATATATCCAAGTCGATCCAATTGTAAATCGGGTGGATTGGATATTCACCAAGAAAAGACTGACGCACTTCATCTGCCAACCAATGCGACACAGGTACAATAGTCATATGGTTAACAGAGGTAAACCATTGTTTTTTTACATTGTATAAGGTTTTTGATCGATCGAAAAAAAGGCTGGGCGGATACTGCCGGTAGATTGGACATCGGCCACATTCAGTTTTCCATTTGTCGCATTTAGCAAGGGTATAGTGTGCGCACTTGCCAGTGAACGCCCAGCAGTCGTGCAGTGTCCAGACCACAGGTACTGTTGATTCCGAAAGATACTCGAAAAAAAATCGAAGATTAAGATAATTCCCGTGAAGATTCCCTAAATGAATAACATCTGGCTTCAAATCGCAAATATATTTAATTAATCGCTTTGTACCCCGTCTCGTGTAGTACCCTTGATTACCTAATATCCGCGAACCTAGATTGTGTAGATGATTTTCAAAGTGAGTACCAATTTTGAAACTATTGGGATAGATTGTCGTACCTTGACCATAGGCGATATAACATTTAAGACCATAATCAGTGAGAACACTCGCCAGTTCTGTGCAGTTACGTCCTGTACTTCCTTTCCCGCATACTGTATTAATCTGCAAAACTTTCATTTAAGCAACCCAAAAACAACCGAACTCATTTTTTTATAAATTTATGCGGTCGAAGACAGGTCGCCACATGTTACCCGCCAAATATCTACCGGATATCGCCATTCATCCGCCCCCAACCGCGCAGGGCACCCTGTTGAAAAAACACCCAAAATACCGCATTTATTCAGCATAACGATAGCGCAGGCATGTCCAGGTGAAACGTTTAGAACCGATGGTTTATCAGCGGAAAGAGTGAAACTCTGTACGGTGAGAGAAGGAGATGGTTTCTCCCAATTGTCAGGTTCCACTACCGCAATCAGCCATTCGCCGGAAAGAGCGATAAACCATTTCTGTTCGATTTTATGACCAACTCAACCGCGAGGAACGCCGGGTTTGGCGGAACGGGTGGTGTAGAAGCGGTCGGCCGCTTTTGGGCTGAAATCGTTTACGAAGGAAACGGTACCACGGGTGTCGGTGTGGGGGCCGCCTTTTAAGAGTTCTATTTCGGCCACTAATTTCACCAAGTAAAAAAAGTATAGCCACAAATCTCACGAATTGTCACGAATAAAAAAAATTAACGCAAAGACGCCGAGTCGCTAAGGCGCAAAGATAAAAAAGCTATGAAAAAAGATTTAATAAAACAGAAATTCGTGAAGATTCGTGGTTCTATATTTTGCCTTTGCGCCTCTGCGACTCCGCGTCTTTGCATTAGGATTCTGTAGTTATCTTTTTTGCCACACCACCCGGTTAACGTATTCGGTATAGCTGATGATAATTCGAGCTACTTTTTCGCTAACATTCGGCACATTATAATCTTTTACCATTCTGAGAAGACGGTCAGTCCCTGAAGGCTGTGATTCAAGTACCTCAAGTGCTTGAAGAACGGTCAGGAGATTAAATCCGGTCAGCATCACCGATCCTTCTTCAAACCCCTCAGGCCGTTCATGGGCATTACGGATGTTTAGAGCTGGAAAGTTAAGGATGGAGCTTTCTTCGGTGATGGTGCCACTGTCAGACAGGACACAACAGGCGTTCATCTGGAGATGCACGTAGTCGAGAAATCCCAGGGGTTTGTTCAACTCAATGAGTGGATTTAATATGACGACTTCAGATTCTATTTTTTTCCGTGTGCGTGGGTGTGTGGAGATGATGATTCTTTTCCCATACTGGTCTACCAATCCGTTAAGCATCTTGATAAGCGCTTCGAATTGCTCTGGTGCATCGATGTTTTCTTCACGGTGTGCACTAACTAAAAAGTATTCACGTGGATTAAGTTTAAGGAGGCTCAGTACATCTGAAGCATCAATTTTTTCCATATAGGCATGCAGAACCTCAAACATCGGGCTGCCCGTTTTAATGACACGATCCGGTGGGAACCCTTCTCGAAGTAAGTATTCACGAGCAATGGTGCTGTATGGCATATTGATGTCGCTAATATGATCGATGATTTTGCGGTTGACCTCCTCCGGGACTCGTTGGTCAAAGCATCGATTGCCTGCCTCCATATGAAAGACCGGGACTTTGCGGCGTTTTGCCGGGTAGGCGGCGAGGCAACTGTTGGTGTCGCCGAGGACAAGTAGAGCATCTGGTCTTTCTTTTTCAAGTACGTAATCAACTTTGGCGATGACATTGCCAACTGTTTCACAGGCTGTTTTGCCGGCGGCGTCTAAGAAATGGTCGGGTTTCCTAAGTTCGAGGTCGTCGAAAAAGACTTGGTTTAGTTCGTAGTCGTAGTTCTGGCCGGTGTGGACGATTGTTTGGTCCATGTAGCGGTCGAGGGTGAGTATTACTCGGGAGAGGCGGATGATCTCCGGGCGAGTACCGACTACTGTCATAACTTTAAATTTTTTCATATATCCTCAAAAAATAACGCAAAGGGGCTAAGTCGCAGAGACGCAAAAGTATTTATTGATAAAGGCCATTTACAACCCGATGAATACCTTTGGACACGAGAGGTTCACCGAAATTGACCACCAGCCCAAGTCTTAAGTTTGTTAAACGTAGATACGTGAGCAATTGAGCTTCAAATACGCTATTGTAAGCCGTCAACGCCTTGCACTCAACAATCACTTTATCACCAACCAAAACATCCATTCGCAAGGGATTAGATAACGTATTCCCTTTATACTTTATCGGCACCGTTATCTGACGTTGAACATCCAGCTCTCTTTGCCTTAATTCGAATACCAGAGCTTCTTCATACACACTTTCAAGAAGACCTGGGCCACCGAGAACCTTGTGAACCTCCACAGCACAATCCGTGATGTGCTTGCTTATTTCATTTTCATGCACTTTTTTTAACCTTAGCGACTCTGCGTCTTTGCGTTAAGTATTTGATTTGGTGGGATTCGTGGCTACACTTTTTCGTAGTAAGTATCCGGTCGATCAGGATCGAACATCTCGCTAGCCCAGAAAAGTGTTACAAGATCATCATCCCCGATGTTCTCAATAGAGTGTGTATATCCTGCCGGAATATCCAATACCCGATAGTCATCCCCCTTAACAGGGTATTCAACCACATCGTTGCTCTCAATATGCCGGAAGCGAATCACTGCCGTTCCTTTCACCACCATGAATTTCTCAGTTTTTGTATGATGGAAATGATCCCCCCGGGTGATGCCGGGTTTTGTATGGCTGATAAAGATCTGCCCCATGGATGGCGATTTGATGAACTCTGCGAGGCTGCCACGATTATCAGCTTTAATATCTAATCCGTATTCAAAATCATCTTCTTTTAAATAACTCAGAAAGGTAGCATAAAGAGCCTGCTCGAATCCGTTTTGAAAATCCGGAAGCTTCAAATTTGTCCGCATATCTCTATATGATTTGATTTTTTCCGACAATTTCCCGAGTGAAATTCGGTAAGAGGGCAGAGGATCGGAGAATCTGAAACCTGATCCAACGGCTTTCAGTTCATCGCAAAGAGCTGCGATAACATCGTCGATGTAGGTCAAATCTATTTCATTTTTTGGGTCTGAGATTTGGATCGGCAAGTCGTTTGCTATATTGTGACAAAATGTTGCGGTAACGGAATTGTAGTTCGGGCGGCACCATTTTCCGAAAAGGTTTTTAAAACGATATACCACACATTCAGAGCCTGTTTTCTGGGCATAAGCCTCTAATCTCAGCTCGGCGTGTCGTTTGCTGATACCGTATGGATTGTCCAAGTCGGCCTGAATGGATGAGCTTAGTATTATCTTCGGCGCACGATTTGATTTTTCAAGCTTTGAACAAATGTCATCTAATGAGCCAGCGTTGCCCGTTTCAAATTCAGAAACATTCTTTGGCCGATTTATACCTGCAAGATGAATAATTACCTCAACCTGTGATAGGGCGGTGTCTAAAACATCGGCTGGAGAATCAAGATCATATTCGAAAAGAATGATATCCTCTCGACGGCGGAGCACTGAGCAGAGGTTTCTACCGACGAAGCCTTTGGAACCAGTGATTAAAACTTTCAAAACTATCTCCTTCTTATTCGCCACGAATCTCACGAATGGGCACGAATTTAAGGTTTAAGGTAAGGGTGAAAGACTTATTAGCCACGAATTACACGAATGTTCACGAATAAAAGTGCAGTTCCTATTTTTATTTAAAAACTTTTTTATTATTAGTTATTTCTTTGCGCCTTAGCGCCTTTGCGTTAAAGCTTTTATATTCGTGCAAATTCGTGAGATTCGTGGCTAAACCTCGACTTTTTCCCCACGCATAGCCTTCTGAACACACTCCAACTTCAGTAACAACTCACACATCCCATCGACATCCTTCTGCGCAGTGTTATGTGAGTTATAATCCTCCTTCACTGCGACTTCCTCGCGCCCCTCACTGAAATATTGGGAATAATTCAAATCACGATTATCCGCCGGCACCCGAAAGTATCCTCCCAGATCCTCAGCGACACTGTATTCTTCACGTGTCAACAAAGTCTCATAAAGCTTCTCACTATGCCTCGTTCCGATAATCGAAATAGGATTATCAGCCTTTAGAAGCTTGTTCAACGCCTTCGCTAATGTTTCCAGCGTACAGGCCGCCGCTTTTTGAACAAACGTATCTCCCGGATTTCCATGCTGGAAGGCATAAACTACCAAATCCACAGCATCCTCAATAGTCATCATAAATCGGGACATGTAGGGATCAGTTATTGTCAGTGGTTCCCCCCCTTGGATTTGAGTAATAAACAATGGAATAACCGAGCCTCTACTTGCCATCACATTCCCATACCTGGTAATGGAAATAACTGGTGAATGATTTGCAACCCGCGACTTTGCAACTGCCAGTTTCTCCATCATCGCTTTGGAAATCCCCATAGCATTGATGGGATAGACCGCCTTATCAGTGGATAGTACGATCACACGCTCCACCCCACAGACAATAGCAGCGTTTAGCATATTTTCAGTCCCGAGGGCGTTGGTCAGAAGCGCTTCTTTCGGAAAAAATTCACATGAAGGGACCTGTTTTAGTGCTGCTGCATGGAATACATAATCAACCCCCCTCATGGCATCCTGAAGGCTATGCTCGCTCCGTACATCCCCGATATAGAATTTCAGTTTCGGATTTCCATGAATATTTCTAAGGTCATGCTGTTTCTTCTCATCTCTTGAGAAAATCCGGATTTCAGCGACATCCGTATCTAAAAAACGATTCAGAACAGCGTTTCCGAAAGTCCCCGTTCCACCAGTAATTAGTAAAGTTTTTCCTTTAAACATTTTTATCCCTTAATAACATTCTAATGGATAGGGAGGATCCCTGAACCCTCTATAACATCTATAAATTTGAGTACTTTTCTTTTTCTTGAGAATTGATTTCTTAGATCGAAATGAGGCCAGGCAGACTTGTAATTTTTGGACAACAATAAGCTAATTATCACTTTTTCTGCCTCATCGACATTATTGCAAACATACGCGGCCTCCGAAGAGCTTTTACTGCAAAACGCACCGATTTCACTGTCAATGCTTCCATTATACAATATCGGGCAACCCGCCGCTATAAAACAGGGCATTCGACTTGGAAGCATATACCCTTCAATGCCGGAAGCAATGGTTATAAGCGCAAGATCACCTGTAGCAAAGGAGTAAGGGAGGGCGTTTTCCGGTTGCGGAAAGAGAAGCAAAAGGTTTGTTAAATTTTGATCTTTAATCGATCTCTCAAGGCGCCCTCTTTTATAACCGTTACCGACAATCAAAAGCTGAATTTTTTTTTCATTCCTAAATCGTTTGGCCAATTCAATTATGAAGTTTACATCATGAGTCGCACCGATATTCCCAGAATATAGGATTGTAAACTTATCGACCTGTCTATACTTTATTGCAAACCAATTTTCAGATTTTTTTATCGGCTTGATAAGATCTGTATCAACCCAGGGCGGTACAACTTCAATTTGCCCAAACTTTGTCTTTTGAGGATCGAACTGCTGTGCCAAGTTTTGGGCCATGTATTCACCAATTGTAAATACCCCTTCAGAATTTTCATAAGACAGCCTGTTGATCCAACGCCAAATTTTAGAAATAACTCCATCTGCTTTGAGCCACCCTAATGCAATTGGTATCTCTGGATAAATGTCATAGACAAGGACAACATATCGTTTCCTGAATAGTTTTTTGTTGATGTATCCAATAAAACTTAAAAAGGGGGGACTAGTTGAAAAAAAAAGTAGTGACTGTTTAGAAACTGAAAGCGCTTTGAAAAAAGCAAACAAAAAATATAGAAACCAGGAAACAAACCGTTTGGTCAGAGATCTTTTATTATAAGCAGGCCCCTTAATAACGGTAAGTTTTTCTGTACCAGCATATTGTAGAGCATCGGGGTGTCCAGTGTATAAAATACAAGGCCCAAATTCTTTAGCCAAATCCTGTGCAAGTTCACGAAAAAGACGACCGGCCATTTGATGAAAAAAAATGATTTTTGGGGGCTGATTTTTCACACTTTATATAGAGATCAAGAGGGCTTGTTGGAAAATAATGGGGACGTCTATGATTTTATGCGTTTCTATTCATGGATCAAAATAGTGAGCAGTGTTAAGAGATCGTAAACAGTGAGCAGTAAGCAGTGAGCAGTTAAAACGAAAAGCCGGTGAAAATAATGGGGACGTCTATGATTTTATGCGTTTCTGACCCCTGTAATTTTTGAAAAACCAACTCACAAATCATCGTTTTTACTGTCGATATTTAATACATAAGTGTTTAGTGGGGGAAATAATGGGGACGTCTATGATTTCATGCGTTTCTATTCATGGATTAAAAAAGTGAGCAGAGAAAATATTGGGGACGTCTATGCTTTTATGCGTTTCTTTCCACAAATTAAACAGATTAGCGCAGATTGTATTGCAAAGTGCTAAGTGTTGAGAGCTGAGTGGCTAACCGCGTTGGTGAATGGTTAATAGTGTAAGGGTTTGGGGTCAACCCTTGATTAGCGCACTAAAACTACAGATAGTGAGCTGTGAGTAGTATAACGACCAGAAGTCAGAGGTCTGAGATCTGAGGTCGGAGGTCTGATAACTGCAAAGTGCTTAGTTCTTAGTTCTGAGTGCTGAGTAACTGCAAAAGGCTGTGATGGGTGATGCGTTATGAGTTAAAAGATAGTGAGCAGTGAACGACCAGAGATCGGAGGTCAGCGATCTGAGGTCGGAAACTGCGGTGACTTTTTAGCAATGAACGGGAGAAACACGATTAAACCCTTAAAAGCTCTTCCGTCAGTCCCAAGGCAGACGCAATTTTTCTAATAGTTGCAATACGAAGTCGGGCATCGGGACGTTCGAATTTAACAACCGCTGCCTGGGATATACCAAGACGCTTCGCCATCTCAGACTGGGTAATTCCGAGATATTCCCGCCAGGCTTTAATAATAGAATCATTGCGTAGGATATGTGCTTCCACAACTTCCTGAGGAATACCGGAAGCCTTTGCTTCTTGAGCATCAAGAAGCGGTTTGATTTTGTTCCACTCCTCCCATGGCACAAGCACATAGGCTGGTTTCCCGCCATAATCGATTTTTTGGTATTCAGTAGGTGTGCTCATTGCGTTTTCTAACCTCTTCGATACTTACGATACTGACTTTTTCATATACGTTCAGAAGGATACGCCAGTTTCCTACTCTTAAGCGATAGCCATATTCGTGTTTTACCAGCTTTTTAATGTTAGATACCTCTGGAAAACCGGCTAATTCACGGGTTGCATCAAGTATTCGTTTCTGGGTAAGAGCATCCCCAATCTTTTTTAATTGTTTAACTGCCTTTGGTTGCCAAATGACTTCCATTTTTAAATGATTATAACCTTATATAACTTAATGTCAATATCAAAAGTTAAGTCGCTGGGACGAATAATGGGGACGTCTATGATTTTATGCGTTTCTATTCATGGATTAAAAAAGTGAACAGTAAGCTGTGAGAAGTAAGCAGTGATTAAAAGATTGTGAACAGTGAGCAGATTAACTGCGAAGTGCTTAGTTCTGAGTTCTGAGTAACTGCTGGGAACAAACTGAACGACAAGAGGTCGAAGGACAGAGGCCTGAGATCAGAAACAACAACAAGGCAAAAAGCTGAAATTTCTGTGGGGAACTACCTTTTTTTAAAGCTGCTGTTTAACGACTTTTCCAGTAGCCAGGTTTTCGGTGTAAGTGCATTATGGCCATAATATGAATATCGTCGTTTTTGATACGGTAAAGCACTCCAAAGGGGAATTTATTTGTCAGGCATCGTCTTGTTTTTGTATCAATTAGTGCCCATGCTTTTGGGAAAGCACAGATGCGTTTAATTGTATTGAATACTTCTGTTGAAAATCTTAGCCCTAATCCTGCCTGACATTCTTCATAATATTGAATCGCATCGTTCAGTTCATTTTCCGCATCTTCATGAAAGAAATAATTCATCGCAACCAATTTCAAAACGTCCTATATTGACAGATCTCCAGGCGACCGATCCACATTGGGCCTGATCCCGCTTGTAGCCGAAAAACGTTTTAAAAATGGCTCATTTCGCATATTTTTTGCCGATGCGTTCAAAAACTTTCTCACCTGGAATCAATTCGGATTTTCCCGTATCAATTTCCTGACTCCTGTTTTCGACCTCTTGTGACCAAATTTGATCGATATTTTTATCGGTTGAAAAATTGGTGCTGTTTAAGAGTTTATCGATCAATGTGATCCTATCATCGATAGGAAGGTTTAAAGCCTGTTCATATATGTTTTCCGCCGATAAAGCCATGCGTCGCCCCCTTTTAAATCCTATTTATATGTAGAGATTAATACAAAACCATACATTAGTCAATGTGGCCTGGGGTCACCTTGATTAGCGCACTAAGAGAAAGTGCTGTGGGTTTTTGGGGACGTTGTTGACTAATTGTGTTCTTGGGGACGTTGTTGACTAATTGGACAAACTATCAATTCATTAAATGCGGTAATCAGTGAGCGTTTAACGACCAGAGGTCTGAGATCAAACTGCCAGAGGTCAGAGGACTGAGGTCAGAAGCCGGAACCTGCAACAACCTCTTAACATCCGAAATTCGAAACAAATTAGAAGTGCCTTTCGATATCCATGCTATCATGTAGAACGCGGATGATCTCAATATGCTTGCCGCTTTCCCGATAGAACACAAGATGTCTTCCAACGTGATATTTCCTGTAACCTTGCCTGATATAGTCGCACATGGTTCCGATACCGGGTTGGTGAGAGATAGATTTAAAACTGGAATCAAGCATGGCCAGATACCTATTTCTCTGATCACGCCCCCATTTTTTTTCAGTAAATCGACCTATGGATTTCAGGTCCTCTACAGCTTTGGCTGTGAGGCGAAATGATGACACTATTCGATACTTTCCTTATCGAGAGCCTCGGTTAAATCAGAAAGAGAATAATCTATTAAACCGCTTCGTTCGCCAACTTCCAGAGCATGTCGAAGGGCTGCCATTTTAGTTTCTTTTTCCTCAAGAAGTCTCAGGCCTGCCCGAATTGCCTCGCTGGCAGATGAAAAGTGACCGAGTTCAATCTGCCGCGCAATGAAAGCATCATAGTGTTTGCCGATAGTGACGCTGGTGTTTTTTTGCATGGTTTTATAACCCCTTTTTTAAGCATAATACCTATATATAGTGTTTATTGGTATTATGCAAGGTTCTTGGGGACATTGACTAATTGGGGAAAATAATAGGGACGTCTATGATTTTATGCGTTTCTGACCCCTGTAATTTTTGAAAAACCAACTAACAAATCATCTTTTTTACTGTCGATATTTAATACATAAGTGTTTAGTGATTATAAAAAATGGGAAAATATGGGACGTTCTCAACATTTAAACATTTTATAGATTTTAGATTCTCGGGTACCTCATGAGCACACCGGGGTCAGCCCGTTCATTCTTGACAAAACGATCCTGAATTTACCGTCCATGTCGGACTTTAGCATATCAATTTCTTTTCGGAGCTCAACATTGTCCAATAAAAATTGTCTCATGTTTGTGAATGTGCGCATAATCTGGATGTTAACCTGTATAGCTCTCTCGCTATTTAACACAGAGGATAACATCAATATGCCATGTTCAGTAAAAGCCATTGGGGCATACCTTGTACCACCCCAACTTGAGGTCGCAAATTGCGACCTCAAGTTTTGATGCTCTGTTTTTGTTAATTCAAACATGAAGTCTTCCGGAAACCTTCCTATATTCCGCTTCACTTGCTCTTTTAGTCGCTTAGTTTCTATTTGATAAAAGGAGTTCTTGGGGACGTTGTTGACTAATTGGATAAAGTCTCATTTTAAAAAAAATAGTAAGCAGTGAGCTGTGAGCAGGCTAACTGCGAACAGCGGTAATGAGTGATGCGTGATGAGTTATGAGTTAAAGACCAGGGACCTGACTTCCAGAGGTCAGAAGTCGGAAGCCTGAGGTCTGAAAATGAATAACAGACGGAGATCTGTGAGCCGCTAAGAGCAAAGCTTATTTAAAATGTTTTATTCACTGAATTATTGTCGGTTGAAATCCTCTATTGGGATGCCAGCTTGTCTTAAGATCTCTTTCAATAGTGAATCGGAAATATCACTTCCGTGAGGATTGGGGATCCTGATTTTCAAGTTTCCCTTAGCCATAAATTGATGACGGCCACCTGAAAGCGGCCCGACAAAACCAAGCCTCCGAAACTGGCGGATCAACTTTTCTCTTGTGATGGGCATGGCATATCAGGCATTGGCAATTTCTCGAATTTCAATTTTCAACCCATGAACTGTCGGTATCGGATCATTGTCTCTCAATTTGAGAATCAGCCACTCTTCCAGCACTTCTATCAATTCCTTGCGGCAGGTTTCAACAGAGGCACCATTGGCCCAAACACCCTCAAAACCCGGAATTTCGACGAACCAGGTGCCGTCCTCCAGCTTTTTATAGTTGGCATTTTCGATTGCGCTCTGACAATATTCGATAATCATCTATATTGGACTCCAATTTATATTGATGCCAAGATTATAATAGTTTTTTTACTGATATTTTAGGGGAAAAAAAAGTCGATGTCAAACTTTGAAAGAACTGCGGGGGATCAGACCGGACTAACTATTATATTATATTGACAATCACTCAATTTCAGATCCTTATTTGAGAATGAAGCTTAGAACAGACCAGGGGTCAAATCTCAACACTTGACAAATCACCCCACGGTTGCTGCCCCCGAAACAAGAGTGCCTTGTGTGGTTTATTGGGGACGTCTATGATTTTATGCGTTTCTATCCAAAAGATTTAACGAATGCTATCTTCAAGCGGGAATGCAGGTGAATCCCTGTTCATGAAAATGTTTGTCAAATGCGAAGGCTGTTTTGATCTTGAGAAGCCTCATGATCTCAAAACTGACGCTATCCACAAGGCTCAATTTCCTTCGTGAAGCGGCAAAGAGAAGTCCGATCGCGGATGAATGGATCTTATCATTTATATATTCGACCTGGAAAACAGGAAGGACATCCTCCTGAAGAAGCGTTAATGCTTTCATGCCAAGCCGGTTTTGTACTATGGCAAACAGCTCGAGGATGACATAATTGGTCGTTATAAGAAATTCATCTGAGGACAATATTTCCATCCACGATGTCGCGGCTTTGGGATGCCATTTATCATCCCTGTCCAAGACTGCAAGGAGCCCAGATGTGTCAACGAAGATATTCATTTCTCAATCGTTTTTACGAAATAGGCATCATGGTCCGAGGAAAGATTGTGAACACCAGATCTGAATTTCCCGGCGACGGTCATCGCACGCCGCCGCTGTTGAATCGTTTTGTCTGAGTGCTTAGATTTCACATAAAAATCTATTGATTGACGAATTATTTCAGCCATGGAACTGTTCTGGCTGGCGGCTATTTTTTTAAGCACTGCCACCTGTCCCTCAGGCAATTGTATTTGCGTACGAATCATTTAAACCCCCAAAAGTGATTACATATTTAGATTTATGATTACAGTTGTGCGCAAATATGTCAAGTGGAATTGGTAAGGGCCTGGGAAAAACATCGGGGACCTTCATTCTTGACAAAACAATCCGCAGATTACACAGATTAGAGCAGATTATACAGCTAAAGTGCTGAGTGGTTAGCGTAGTTCTTGGGAGTTCTTGGGGACGTTGTTGACTAATTGGACAAAGTCTTTAAGGCAGTGAACTGTGAACGGTGAACTGT
Organism: Desulfobacterales bacterium; assembly: GCA_963677545.2. Classification (GTDB taxonomy): domain Bacteria; phylum Desulfobacterota; class Desulfobacteria; order Desulfobacterales; family JAFDDL01; genus JBECKW01. Next base: position 93,131 of record CAXXKH010000044.1, read on the forward strand.
TTAAAAAAAGTAAGCTGTGAGCAGTGAGCCGTAAGCAGTTAACGGCGAACAACCAACTGCAGCTTGATCCGCAGATTATCCCGGTGAAATGTGAAGATTTAGATTTCACAGGGCAGGCCCATGAGAAATGGAAAACACAGATTTCACAGGGCAGGCACAGATTTCCGCAGATTAATAAAAGATGGTAAAAGATTATTTGTATTCAGACAATTCTTCTTTAATATATCCGATTTTTTTAACTGAATTGTCTTCCAGGGCCAGGAGTTGATCAAGAGTTTCAAAAACGATCCTAAATTTCCCATCCGTATCAGATTTAAGCCTATCAATTTCTTTGCGGAGTTCACTGTTATCTAAAAGGTGATGTCTAAGTTTTGTAAAGGCTCTCATGATTTGGACATTAACCTGAATTGCTGTCTTGCTGCGTAAAACGCTTGAAAGCATAGCAACCCCTTGCTCTGTAAATACCATAGGGCTATATCTTAATCCCATTTTATCAGAATTGGAGGTCACAAATTGTGACCTCCAATTCTGAAACTCCGTATTTGACAGTTCAAACATGAAATCTTCTGGGAATCTTTCAATATTTCGTCTAACAGATTGCTTTAATACTTTTGTTTCAACACCATAAAGTGATTTTTGGGGACGTTGTTGACTAATTGGACAAAGTCTTTAAGGCAGTGAACTGTGAACAGACGGACGGCCCGATGGACGATGGATGACCGCTGCGCTCGGGCGATGGACGCTAACTGCAAAAATGAAGAACGGAAGTTCGGAAGAGCAGCTAACTGCGGTGAACTGTGATTAGTGAACTGAAGCGGATATAAAATACTAATTGCTTTTCGCTGTTAACCGTCTAACGTTGTTTTTTAATCTGCGTCAATCTGTGAAATCTGCGGATAAATGGATTTTTTGGGGACGCCCCACACATTTGCAGTTTACTGATTCCCTGTATTCTTGGGGATATTGACTAAAAGATAGTGAACTGTGAACGGTGAGCAGTGAACAAAGACAGCCGAAAAAACGCGAGGGTCGCCCATTGGTAATTATTCACCTTTTTTCTTATTGATAATATGCTTGAACCTCAAAACAGCAAAATTGATTTCTATAGATGTTTCCGTGTTTGTTGTTTGGAGATCATCGTCCAGGAGTTCCGCTATCATTTCACCGCTTTTGCGCATGAGGGCCTTTTGGTTGGATTTGTTCTTGACAACCGATAGCTCCTGAATATTTCGTGACAGTTTTCTGATTTTCGAAAATGTCTCGATGATAGCAATAGTGGCTTGAACCGCCTTAGGGCTTTTAAGGATTGTTGCCAGCATGTACAGGCCCTTTTCTGGAAAAGCATTTGGTAACTTTACCTTTCCCCCTTTTATTGAAGTCGAAAATTTCGACTTCAATCCATCCCACTCTTTTTTATTCAGCTCAATGATGTATCCTGGAGGAAATTTATCAGGATTATTTTTTACTGCTTCATTGATACGTTTAGTTTCTACACCATAGATTTCAGCAACATCGGCATCTAATAGAACTTGTTGATCACGAATTTCGATAATCCGATCTTGCAAGTTTTCAAATTTTATGATGTCGCTCAACTTTATGCCTTTCGAATTAGCCCAGAGGGTTAGGGGATCAAACCTTGATTAGCGCACTAAAAAAAACGGACTCGGGGTCACGGACTCGGGGTCAGGTCTCAACATTTGACAAAATGGCTAAAGCACTAAGTTCAGCGGCTCCGGTGCTTGCACAAGCTAACTGTCAGTATTTTTTATTGTGTTCTTGGGGACATTACATTTAAAGTTTCTTACGGTAAAGGGGGCAAGTCGATTCTTGACTCATATGTATGCTACTTATTGAAATTATGTCGAAATGTTGGGCAGGACTAAAGGCCAATAATTACGAAAGCCGCTCACGAATCCATGCGGGGTTGCGTCGACAATCAAGTATTGCATATACTCGAAGAACCTCGCCCTGTGGAATCGAGAAAATAATTCCCAAGACCATCGGCTTGCCGTTCGTAGAATGCAAACCCATCCAACAAATCCTGCTCGGCCTCATCGAGAATTTCAATTCTTATTTGGATGATTTTCTGATCCTATCCTTAACATCAGCAAGAGTTGAAAACTTGGCGCTGCCTTCTTGGACCCGTTTTCCTCTCGACGACAGAACATTTTCGTGCCAGGCAGGTGACGGAAGAGCTTCGGGGTTGCGGCAAAGATCTTCCCAAAGTGTTTCCATAGCCTCAAGCTTATCTGTAGTCGTCATCTCGTTAAGTGGTATATGATATCCCATTGGTATTCCCCTTGAGAACAGTTTTTGATTTAATATACCCCAAGACGTTCAATGTTTGCAACAAGGACTCAGCTCTCAATCCCAGGCCCGGGGTCACCTTGATTAGCGGAAACGGACTCGGGGTCACCCATTAAAGGTCAGGTCAAGAGAAAAAACACCTCCCCGCACAAAAAAATCCTTTTTTTTCGCTTTACCCAAATTACCCTACGGAGGCCGTCGCTGCAATCCCTGTTTGCACCCGTTGCTTCTTTTTATCGGTTAGGAAAATAATGGGGACGTCTATGCTTTTATGCGTTTCTATTCATGGATTAAAAAGTGAACAGTGTTAAGAGATCGTAAACAGTGAGCAGTAAGCAGTGAGCAGTTAAAACGAAAAGCCGAATCACCGAAGTTGGTCAGAGCCGAAGAGCGGAAATGTTTTGGGTTCTGGAGGACGCCCTTTATATTTTTATATTTGTTGTTTGGTGAACGGTTTACAGCCAGAGGTCTGAGATCGGAAACTGCAGTGACTAAAAGATATTGAACTTTAAACGACCATTTTTGTTGGTTATTTGTATTCGGACAGTTCTTCTTTTATATATCCGATTTTCTTATCCGGGTTCTCTTCTATGGATAGGAGTTGATCGAGTGTTTCAAACACGATCCGGAACTTACCATCAGAATCTGCCCTTAAATCTTCGATTTCTTTGCGAAGCTCTTTGTTATCCAATAAATATTGTCTCATGTTTGTGAAAGCACGCATGATCTGAATATTAACTTGCATAGCTCTTTCACTCTTCAATACACTCGACAACATCGCTACGCCTTGTTCCGTAAACGCCATTGGGGGATATTTAGAATGCTGGCCCCTTTTTAAGGTCACATTTTGTGATCTTAAACGATGATTTTCATCAAGCGTCAGCTCGAACATGAAATCTTCTGGAAAACGTTGGATATTCCTTCTGACAGCTTGTTTTAGAACCCTTGTTTCAACTTTGTACAAATTCGCAAGGTCACGGTCCGACATGACCTTTTTACCTCGGATCAAGTAGATCAAGCTTGCGATGTTTTCAGCGGGTATCAAATCAGTCATAAGAATCGATAGTAAGCAGTGAGCAGTTTAACTACAAAGTGCTGAGTGCTTAGTTCTGAGTACTGAGGTCGGGAACTGCAGTGAATCGTTAAACACCGATTTTCGCACGGGAAAAAACTGCCCGAGGGTCAGACCTTCATTCTTGACAAAACAATCCGCAGATTTCGCAGACTGACGCAGATTATACTGCAAACTGCCATATTAGCCACAGACACATAGGACGTTTGTTCAGGCGACATGCCCAATAACAATAGCAACCCTTCAGCCATATATACGTTTTATTTCTTGTCTTTCAGGTGTTTCTGACGTCTGATCTCTGACTTCAGACCTCTGGCCTTATTATTTATTCCTGATGCTTGTTCACTTTGAACCCTGCCCTCTGGCATAGTTCATCGCGTTTGATATAGCGGGTTTGGGGAAACCTTGATTAGGGCATTAAAATTACAGATTGTGAGCAGTAAGCAATAAACTGTGAGCTGGTCTGAATTACTACAGCTTATTTTTGCCAATTCTCAATTTCCAGATCTGAGAAATCCAAGAAATCAGATGTGTTTCTGGTTACCAAAACAAGCTGATTTGTCCTGGCAATGGCCGCTATTTGGCCATCTACAAAAGAAGGCGCTTTCCCAACTTTGCAAAGTAACGCCCGCTGAGTTGCATGCCATTCCGCCGCCGATTCGTCATAAACAAATATCTCTAAGTTCGGCCATACAACCTCTGCAAGAAATCTTTCAATCGTTGCCCGTTTTCGGGATTCTGGAAGTCGCTTGCAGCCAAATTGCAATTCATGCCAAACAGGCGATGCCGTGGCGATCTCTGCTTGATGCAGTTCTAACTTCCTCATAACATTTTCATTTGGCTTTGGTTTCAGAGGTTCAGACACTACATTGGTATCCAATAAATACCTGATCACGCCAGATCCACCTCTCTCCCAAAGGATTTATCCCTCAGGTTATCAATATCTTGATCTGAAATATCAACATGTTGATTCTTTTCCTGAAATACTTTCAGTGCATTCCAAAAGCCCGTACGCTTTTCATTTAAAGCTTGATACTCTCTTACTGACAGTAATACGGCAACCGTTCGTCCACGCCTGGTCAGTTTGATGGATGGCCCCTTTTCAACTTCGTGAACAATAGCCGGTAATTTATTTTTGGCTTCAGTTATTGTGACTTGCTTTTCCATCATACCCTCCCAATAAAACTCACTAAACTGCCAACTTTATAAAAGTCCAACTGCTGGCAATTCTAAATTATTCGCTATTATCACTGACAATATAGCCAATTAGATGGCTATTTGCAACCTTTAGGGGCCTGGGAGGGCTGGGGGTCACCTTGATTAACGCATTAAAATACAGAAAGTAAGCTGTAAGCAGTTAGCTGTGAGCAGTTAAAGACCTGAGGTCAGAAATCGGAGGCCTGAGGTCGGATGACAGATTGACTGCTTAAGGGCATGGAGCATAGAGCATAGGGTTAAAAGATAGTAAGCTGTGAGCAGTAAGCAGTTAACTGCTGTGAACTGTGAACAGACGGACGGCCCGATGAACGATGGATGACCGCTGCGCTCGGGCGATGGACGCTAACTGCAAAACTGAAGAACGGAAGTTCGGAAGAGCAGCTAACTGCGGTGAACTGTGATCAGTGAACTGAAGCGGATATAAAATACTAATTGCTTTTCGCTGTTAACCGTCTAACGTTGTTTTTTAATCTGCGTCAATCTGTGAAATCTGCGGATAAATGGATTTTTTGGTTTTCTTGGGGACGTTGTTGACTAATTGTATAAACTTTCAATTCATTAAATTCGGTAATCGGTATTAAGCGTCCTAGACCCTTTTAAAAAGAGTATAGCTCCGCATGGTGGATTACATAATGACTTCTTTGTAATCCGCATTGCGTTCGAATAACGGTATCGTTGTTACCATCAACTGCGTATCTGGAAATGCTTTGCGATACGCGAGGCGCGGCACGATTCAAAAAGCCGGACCTGGCAACAAGCCACGACAGCGTGCAACGCGTGGGCTCTACTGAAAAGGGATGCACTGAGGATGGCAACCATCCGGATTCAACCTCATTTACTTCTATCAGCTACCACTTTTCGCATGAACCTTGTCCGATTAATGGGTACCGCGAGAATTGTACCCTGTACATATGGACGACTCTTTACCAAGCATAAATGATGCCATTGTTACGAAATCCGTCCTATCACGCTTAAATGATTGTTATTTATACATATTAATTATAAACAAAGAAAGTTAACATTTTGGCAATGTATTAAGCGTATTAAGACGTTAATAATTTTTACACCTGTTACTCCAAATTTTTACCTTTAACGTTAAAAAAATTTACACAAATTGCCTGTAGCAATGCGATAGCGCCACATGAAACACTTTATATATATATTAAAATCTATTACTTATAATTTTTTTATTTCTTTTGATACACAATATGAGAAAATATTTTCCTATAATTGGCTACTTTTGTTCACATTGGGGCGAGACAGTAGATGCAAACAGAAATCTAACCAAAAAATAATATTTATGGGGTGTAGACAGTAGGGGGCTTGAGAAGGGCTTGGGGTCACCTTGATTAGCGCATTAAAATACAGAAAGTAAGCAGTGAGCTTTGAGCAGTAAGCAGTTAACTGCTGTGAACTGTGAACAGACGGACGGCCCGATGGACGATGGATGATCGCTGCGCTCGGGCGATGGACGCTAACTGCAAAACTGAAGAACGGAAGTTCGGAAGAGCAGCTAACTGCGGTGAACTGTGATCAGTGAACTGAAGCGGATATAAAATACTAATTGCTTTTCGCTGTTAACCGTCTAACGTTGTTTTTTAATCTGCGTCAATCTGTGAAATCTGCGGATAAATGATTCTGTCTGCTGGTGAAAATAATGTGAAAATAATGGGGACGTCTATGATTTTATGCGTTTCATTGCGCAGGTTGACGCAGATCATAACGACGATGAAGCGACGAAGAGCGGAGAAAAGATAATTTCGATATTAGAATTACGGATTTATTCTTTTCTTGTTAGTCAGAATCGCGCAGGAGGATGTCATGGGTCCCAATAGTTCTGAAGACGACCGTTTCTTCTTCGAAGTGAAAGGTAAATCGATATTTCATCGTTATGGATCCTTCCCATCGATTCTGAACCCCTTGGATTTTTTTTACCCTGAGTGATGGATGGAGCATATCGGACAGAAAAAGGGAAAGCTTTTCATTGAAGGTATCCCGGATTTCTTTAGGAAGAGATCGGTATTGTTTTTTAAATTTTTGACTGAACCGAAACCCTTTTATTTTTCCAACCATTTCAACCCTTCTTCAGCAACTTGAAATTCCGGAGATTTTTTTCCGTTTTCGAGCTCGTCATCGACTTCGGCTTCGGTTTTTTGCCATTCTTTGGTCCAGTACCAGCTTTGTGTCGGGTCTATGAGTTTGCGGGGTTTCAAAACCGCATGATTGTTTTCGATATCCACCTCAATGTAATCACCGGGAATTATCTTAAGGGCATTCATAACGCTTTTAGGGATTCTGATCTGCCCCTGGGGGCTGATTTTCATGATAGCAGACATAACCAACTCCTGTTACAATTAAACTTTTAAACAAAAGTAACTCAAATTATCTGTACAGTCAATAGATATTGGGTAAATAATCAGAGGCTTGAGGGGGATGTTGTTTAGGAAATAATGGGGACGTCTATGATTTTATGCGTTTCTGGCCAAAAATTGATAATTAGTAAGCGGTAAACTGTGAGCAGTGAGCAGGAACTACCAGAGATCTGAGGACAACTGAGTGCTCAGTGCTGAGTGCTTTGTGCTGAGATACGGGATAAAGTCGTTGCAGGTTGAAAAAGTTTAAACAGTTGAAATGGGATCAGGCTCTCTTTCTAAAAAAATGTACTGCTACTGCCGGTAAAAATTGAACCCACTTGAGATGTTTTTTGGGCCCATCTCGAAGTTGTTTGTTTCTTGTTTTCATGGACCCAGCCAGCATGCATGCAGACCCCGCCCATAAGAAAAAAAAAGATCCCGCCGTCTTTGATTATAGACTGAAACAATCTATTACTACTGAGTTTGTACATTGGGTCAAACCGGGCTTTTGCTGTTATAAAGTATGGGTGATATGACGTAATGGTAATAAAAGAAGATTCTGCGGAATGCGTAACGAGCTGAATATATTATTAATCATGTGTCGTGCCGTCTTGTTGGTTGCCGCGCGGCAACGCCCTTTTTCTTCATGGAATTTTCATTCGGCACCATTATTATATTTATCATTATCGGCAATGTGTAATTTGTCAATGTCTTTTTTCAGTTGCCATGATCTCATTCTAAGATATGTGATTTAATTTCCGGAATCAACATTCACCATTATAGCAGCCAAGTGGGTCCAATTTCCGCCGGAAGGTGGGTCCATTTTTGGCCGGAGGTGACAAAAATGTACTTTCAAACAGCTGCCCAATCCTCAACATTCAACTTGTTAACCCTTTGGATGGTTTAGGGTCAAACCTTGATTAGCGCACCAATCAAGATCAAATGCCCAAACCAATATTGTTAATCATTGTTTTTCAAGGCCTTATTCAGGGTTTAGAGGCCTGTTATTGGCCTCAAAAAGAGGCTTGTAATATTTTATCCGCGGATTACGCAGATTTTCGCAAATTAGATATTTGGATTGAATATACAGTATCCATTTCGATACTACGGAATAGCCCAGTTCTCGACTTTGAGGCCTTGTATACGCTTAAAATGCTTTTCGTTATTGGTGACCAGGGTGTAGTTATGGGCAAGGGCTATCGCAGCAATAATCAGATCGAAATCATCCAGTCGGTTGCCAGACAATTCCAAGTCTGATTTCAGCATCCCAAATATTTCAGCGGATTCAGGGCCTGGTGAAATAATTTCCACCGCGGTGGCAATCGTTTTGACCTTTGAAAGATTGCCGGTCCTGTTCTCGGATTTATAGGCGCCATAGTAAAGCTCCATCAGGGAAATAATGGTCGTTCTGATGGGATCTTCAATATGCCGCCGAATGTTGTCATTGACGATTTCATTACCCTTCAGGCTATATATCAGGATATCCGTGTCGAGAAGAAACATCTCAGAAACCAGCCTCATATTTTTTTGAATTTTTACGAGCGGATCGAATATCTGAGACAATAGCGTCACTATCCCTTTGGTCCTGCCAGGAACCGGAAAGCTCTATCAGTATTTCGCCAGGAGATTTCAAGGGCTGAAGTGCTTTTTTTCTGGCGACAAAATATTTTAAAAAATAAAGAACCTGTTGACTGACGGAACGATTTTGTGATGCCGCCATCTCCTTAAGTTCACGGTATAAATTGTCATCGATTCCCTTAATTTGCAAATTTGCCATAACATCCTCCCCATGACATTTTCATGAATTTATACTATATATTCATGAATGCGTCAACAATTATGGGGTTTTGAATAGGGAAATAAAGGGGACGTCTATGCTTTTATGCGTTTCTTTCCGCAGATTTAACAGATTAGCGCAGATTGCAGGTTTTTTGGGGACGTTGTTGACTGATTGGACAAAGTTTCATTTTGAAAGATAGTAAGCAGTAAGCAGTGAGCAGTTAAAAACCTGAGGCCTGACTGCCAGAAGTCGGAAGTCAGAGGTCGGAGGTCGGATCTAAGGTCTGATAACCGCTTAAAAAATGAAAAATTATTTGGCAAATAATTGCCTGATGAGATCATCTTTTTCTATCTCATGCTGGATAGAAAGATCTTTCAATATATTGTTTAGTGTTCCGATTCTTAATGGATCGTGCTTGGGAATGGTAATATGAAATTCTTTGTTTTCAGCTGACAGCGTCAACCGGATATGACTTCCTGTTTGTCGCGTTGTTCGATATCCATATCTGTGAAGCGCCTTGACAAGGTCATCACCGGAGATGTCTCTTGGTAATCTCATGCCCCCATAATTTCTTCTTTAACGTAATGGAGTCGAATCATCTTTGGCATGTCCTTTTCATCGAAATGGCACTGGACAGCATCTTTAATCATTGATTTTAGTACTTCCATTGAATCAGCTTCGGTGAAAATGGAATGATCCAACGCACGGGCCTCATATCCCGATTCATTCGATTCTTCAATTATAAAGATAATTTCACTCGCCATCGGAGCCCCAATAATTTTAGGTTTATAATGTTTACAATATACCAGAATGATGGCCGGAATCCAACTATATTTTAGTCCGCTCCTAGGCTTCTGGGGGTGTGTTCTTAGGGATGTTGTTGACTAATTGGACAAACTCTCATTTTAAAAAATTGTGAGCAAGGAGCAGGTTAACTACAAAGTGCTGAGTGCTTAGTTCTGAGTACTGAGGGCGGGAACTGCAGTGAATCGTTAAACACCGATTTTCGCATGGGAAAATATTGGGGCCCTTTATTTTTTTTACATTTGACTGCAAAATGAACAAAATAAAAAGTAGTTAACGACCAGAGATCTGAGGAGGGATTATAACAATTTACGAAAATCCTCAGTTGATAAACCTGCATCCCGAACTATATTCCCCATGGTGATTGAATTGACCGGATTGTGTCTTGGGATGGTAACAATACGATTTCCATCAGTCATTACAATGTGCTTTCCTTGGCGTGCGACCCAAAATCCTCTTTTTTCAAGGGCCTTAACCGCTTTTAGATGGTTAACGCCAGGAATTTTTGGTATTATGGTTACGCCTCCATTACATCGACTTCGCGTACATTTTTTCCCTGTGCGAGATCAGCAACGACTTCGAGATACTCCGCAATTGCAATACTGATATTCTCCAAGGCTTCCTCTTCTGTTGCGCCTTGCGAATGACATCCAGGCAAACCGGGGACCGATACTGAAAAACCTTCCTCTGAATCTTGTAAAATAACTTTATATTTCATATAGTCCACCTATCATAAAACAATAAAAATAAAATCAGATAGTTTAAAAGCCAACCTTTTTTATTGGATTATAGCCGCCTGCCTCTATTGAGTCAAGAGCCCACTCCCAAGTTTGGGGGATTTCGGGGACTTGTGCGGGTTCTTGTATTTTCGGGGACGTTGTTGACTAATTGGACAAATTCTCATTTATTAAAAACAGTAAGCAGTTAAACGACCAGAGGTCAGAAGTCAGAGGTCGGATAACTGAGGAGAGCATAGTGCAAAGGTCAAAAAAGCCGAATCGCCGAAGTTCGTCAGAACCGAAGAGCGGAAATGTTTGGTTGCCACTTGGTCAGTTAGCTCCAGTCTTCAACCACCAAGCCCGGAACACGTTCAAATTCTTTCGTATTATTGGTTACTAATTTCAGGCCTGTTGAAAGGGCTTGGCCGGCTATCATCATATCATAAGGTCCGATTGGTTTGCCGATGCGATACAAAGCAGCTCGTATCTGTCCAAAATGATATGCGGCCTTGGTATCAAAGGGGAGCACTTCGAGACGGGCAACCATGGCTTCAATATCTGCCAAATTCCGTTCCACCTGTTGTGAATGCTCGGCGCCAAATACCAGTTCACCCAAGGTAACTGTGGAAGTGCCCATTCGCCCCTGATACTGTTCAAACCGTTTTTTAACCTGCTGAGGGCGATTTTTCATCGTATAAATAACGATATTGGTGTCCAATAGGTACTTCAGCATCAGAAATCCTCACGAAGCTGATCCTTTGGTTGAATTCGTTCCGCCATAAAGTCTTTGGAAACGCCAGGGCTATTAAACCATTCTTCCCAGGATTCATTGGCCGGCGCAATCATTCTTTTATTCCCAATCGCTATGATTTCTACGCTTTTCACGGATTCCGGAAAAGCCACCGCTTTGGGTAAGCGAACAGCCTGGCTCCGGTTGCTTTTAAAAATTCTTGTCTTTACGCAGGTCATAGCAGCCCCCCCTCGTATTAGAGATCAGATATGGATATTGTATACACAAATTGGGATATGTCAAGGGGATATACATAGGTTATTGGGGACGCACATAAATACATAAAAACTTGTTATGCAAAAGCACGGGCCTTCATTCTTGACAAAAATTAGAACCCGAGAGCGGTAAGCTGTGAGCAGGTTAACTGCAGAGTGCTGAGTGCTTAGAAACAATCGCACGTACTGCGTAGTGCTTGGGGGCTGAGTGACTGCTGAAAACAACTTCGGAGTCAGGCTTTGATTCTTGACAAAACGATCCGCAGATCACGCAGATTGACGCAGATTATACTGCAAACTGCATAATTAGCCACAGACACGCACAGACACATAGGACGTTTGTTCAGGCGACATGTCCAATAACAATAGCAACTCTTCAGCCATATATATGTTTTATTTCTTGTCTTTCAGGTGTTTCTGACGTCTTGTATCCGACTCCGGTTTTTGGAGTCATGTTTTTTGATCAAACTGCTCGCTTCGGCGGGCAGCGGCGGGGCTGATCTCTGACTTCAGACCTCTGGCCTTATTCTTTATTCCTGATGATTGTTCACTTTGAACCCCGCCCGTTGGCAGAGCTCATCCCGCTTGGCTTCTTCCAGATCCTCGCGAACCATCTCGGTGACGAGTTCATCGAAAGTGATTTTCGGCTCCCAACCGAGTTTTTCCTTTGCTCTGGAGGGATCACCGAGAAGGGTGTCCACTTCAGTGGGGCGGAAATAGGCCGGATCAACGGCGACGATGGTTTTCCCGTTGGCCTGGTTGACGCCTTTCTCCTCGACACCTTCGCCCTGCCACTCGATGGCAATCCCCAGTTCCCGTGCCGCCACATCCACGAACTCCCTGACCGAATGCTGCTCACCCGTGGCAATGACAAAATCCTCCGGTTCGTCCTGCTGAAGCATGAGCCACTGCATTTTGACATAATCCTTAGCGTGGCCCCAGTCTCGAAGGGAATCCATGTTGCCAAGATAGAGGCGGTCCTGGAGACCGAGGTAAATTCGTGCCAGGGCACGGGTGATTTTTCGTGTGACAAAGGTCTCCCCGCGAATCGGGGACTCGTGGTTGAAGAGGATGCCGTTGCAGCCGTAGATGCCGTAGGCCTCCCGATAGTTGATGGTGATCCAATAGGCGTATAGTTTCGCGCAGGCATAGGGCGAACGGGGATAGAACGGCGTTCTTTCCGTCTGGGGTGTTTCCTGGACCTTGCCAAAAAGTTCCGACGTGGAAGCCTGGTAGAACTTCGTTTTCTTTTCGAGGCCCAGGAGGCGAATGCCCTCGAGAATTCTCATGGTACCGAGCCCGTCCGCATCTGCCGTATACTCCGGTGAGTCAAAAGAGACCTGGACATGGCTCTGGGCGCCCAGGTTGTAGACTTCATCCGGCTGGACCTGCTGGAGAATTCGGATCAGGTTGGTGGCGTCAGTAAGATCGCCGTAGTGAAGGATCATTTTGCGGTCAAGCGCATGGGGATCCTTGTAGAGATGATCGATTCGATGGGTGTTGAATAGAGACGCGCGGCGTTTGATGCCGTGGACTTCGTAGCCTTTTTCGAGAAGAAGTTCAGCGAGATATGCGCCGTCCTGGCCGGTGATTCCGGTTATTAGGGCTTTTTTCATTGATTCCATTTCCTATCCGCAGATTACGCAGATTTTTGCAGATTAAACTGAAAGAAGTTTATTTGCCACCGACCCACACGGACGCACACAGACATTTATTCCGGTGACTTACCCGAATAAAGTAGTTCGAAACACAACGGTAAAATCCTTTAAGTCAAAATTTATGCCGCCAAGATAATCTAACGACCAGAGACCAAACTACCAGTGGTCAAAAGACTGAGATCAGAGGTCAGAAATTATAGTGCTCCCCTGCCCATAGGGCTGACCATTTTGGTCGGGCAGGTCGCCCGGCCAAAAGTCTGTAGGTAGTTTTCCGTGTGGGTCTGTGTGGGTCCGTGGCTAATTCTATTTTTTGCTTTTCTATCTCTCTGAGCATGTGTGACTACGCGGCCAATTCACCTGATCACGATACCATCGATATACTGTCCGCAGTCCATCCTCCAGTGATATAGTGGCTCGCCAGCCGAGATCGGCAATTCGCGATACATCGAGAAGTTTTCGTGGGGTGCCGTCCGGCATGGATGGGTCGAAAACGATGTCACCTGAGAATCCGGTGGTGTCCTTGATAAGTTCAGCCAGCGCCTTGATCGAAAGATCGGTGCCGGTACCTATATTATAAAGAGGGCTTTCCAAGTAGGTCTCTTTCGGAAAGTCATAATTTATCAGGAAGAGACAGGCATCGGCCAAGTCGTCCACATGAAGAAATTCTCTTCTGGGTGCGCCACTTCCCCAAACCGATACGGACGGGAGAGCACTTTCTTTTGCTTCATGGAATTTCCGAATTAAAGCCGGAAGGACATGAGAAGTTTTGAGGTCGAAATTGTCCCCGGGGCCGTATAGGTTTGTCGGCATAACCGGCAGAAACCTGGTTCCGTGCTGCTCGTTGTATGACCAGCACATCTCTATACCGGCAATTTTGGCAACGGCATAAGGTGAGTTTGTCCGTTCCAGGGAGCCTGTCATCAGATATTCTTCTTTCATGGGCTGCCGGCAGAGTCTCGGGAAGATACAGGAGCTTCCCAGGAACAGGAGTTTCCGTACACCATAGAGATAACTCTGATGAATGATATTGGCCTGAATCATCAGGTTTTCATATATAAAATCCGCCCGAAAGGTATTGTTTGCATGAATGCCGCCGACTTTGGCCGCAGCAAGAAAAACATATTCCGGTTTTTCTGCTTCAAAAAAATCCGCGACACTTCGCTGACAGGTCAGATCGAGTTCAGCACGCGTTCGGGTAATTATATTTGTATAGCCCTCGTGCTCAAGTTTTCGGCAGATGGCGGAGCCGACAAGGCCCCTGTGACCGGCGATATAAATTTTAGATGATTTTTTCATATTTTCCGGATTGCTTATTTACTGGCCTGGGCGTCAGGGGCTTGGGGATTTTGGGAACGCCCTAATGGGCCCTAAAGTTATAAAGTTTTTAGTCGTCAGCTCGTAATCGGGGTCGTCGTCAGCTCGGAACGGACTCGGGGTCAGGTCTCAACATTTGCCAAGATGGCATAAGCACTAAGTGCAGCGACTCCAGGGCCTGCCCAAGCTAACTGTCAGTTATTTTTATGTTTATTTATGGGAAGGGCCAAACATTGCTCGTATGCCAACCGACCCGCGGCTTCCCCTTCATCCCGCCAAACACGATACAGCACCTTCATCAGCGAGATGAAACAGCCCAGGCAGCTGATGTTTGTAGATTGGGCTTTTTCCAGTAACTCGGCTACCGTATTCGACCCAGGTTCATCGTCATGCAACGTCAGAAGAGACGAAGTTCGGAAGCGCCGAAGAGCGGCTAATGACCTGAGATCGGAGGTTAGAGATCTGAGGCCGGAAACTACAGTGGTTAAAAGACAGTGAACAGACAACTTCAGTGAGCAGTGAGCAGTGAGCAGTTTAAGGTCAGGGAACTGCATTCGGCCAGGTTCGGGATTCCTTTGGAGAATCTTTCTTCAAATTGGTCTAAATGTTTGTAATAACGCGGATCGAGGTCTATTAAGGCAGTAAACAGTGAGCTGTGAACTGTGAACCGGGGACTGCTATCGGAATCAGAAAAAGAACTGTTTGAGCGTAGGGCCAGAAGATCGTTTGTTGATTTCACCGGGATGAACCTGCTTCTGGGGACCCGGACGGCTTTCGCGCCTTCGAACAGTGAGATGGCGGAGCCCATGGCGGTTTCGACCTGAAAGACCGGTGGGCTGTTCTTGTCTCTCGGGTCGATATTTTTGGGATTCAATATCATGGGAAGCTTGATAAAGCCGTCGCGTTCGATAAGACGTTTCAGAAAAGTAAGGTCGATCCAGATGTTGTTGGTGTTGAAGAAACGGTAGCGCTGAATATTCTGGAAATGTTTTTTGTCCTTCGTCGGGCATTGAGCGGATTCCCGAAGCACCAGCGTACCGTCCTTTTTAATGGCGAGGTGACCGCCTTTGGGGTCTGGGTTTCCATTTCAAATGTTTTTCTTTGACATCAATTCTGATTAAAATGACGCCTGCGGACGCCTGAGGCGATAGGAAAGCTCGCCAAAATCTTTATCCTCTGTGAGTAAGATGCGGCTTTCATTGTAAGCCCTCAGCAAAACTTTATCATCGGAAGCACCAGGACATTGCTCCGTGACGTATGTCAACTCATATCCGGAATTCCGTAGGGTTGGACAAAATCTGGATTTGGGGGATGTTGTCGACTAATTGTACAAATTATCCTGGGAAAAAATGGCGTGTATTGATCTAAAGCTATATGTCAGTTGCCCAATTCTCTATTTTTAAGGCATCAACACGACTAAATTCTCTGACATTATTGGTTACAAGGGTGAGATCTTTGCTGAGCGCATGTGCAGCGATGAGCAGGTCGTTGCCACCGATAATCATGCCTTTTTTTTCAAGATCAGATCGGATATCTCCATAGGAAACTGCGGCATCCTTATCAAACGGAATAACGTCGATAATTTCACTCAATGCGTTCAAGCGCCGGATATTATCATTCACATGGCTGCTTTTCTTTGCACCGTTCATCAACTCCGCAAACGTAATTGCTGATATAAGCACCATACCAGCTTGTAGCATCTCGAGTCGTTTTAAAACTTGGACGGGTTTACGCTTGATTGTATATATGCAGATAGCTGTATCTAACATGAACATCATAGCGGTTCTCTATCCTGGGTTGAAGGCTGACAACGACCATCTGACATGAAATCGTCAGACATTTCGGTTAGCAATTCAAATGCTTTGGACAGGTTCCTTGGCTTCCGTTTTAAAACGACTTCCTCACCTCTGCGAAATATTTGGACCTCGGAGACATTGAACTGATAGGCTTTCGGCAGTCGAACCGCCTGAGAATTACCGTTTTTAAAAATTTTTGCTGTTTCCATGTGGCCCCCTACTTTATGCATTATGTACACACAAAATATATATATTATATCGTTGTGTCAACACTTTTATGGGGGCCAGGGTTCACCGAGGGGCGAGACCAAAGTAAAATGAAATAGATTTCAATCCGCCGGCTGTTGACTGCCGACTGCAGACCGTCGACTCCGGCTTGCCGGTTTAGGTATTAAGCCTACTATACTCCCAGAATAGGGACATAGCTCCGCATGGTGGATTGCATAATAACTTTTTTGTAATCCGTATCGAGTGTCACATAACAATATTGTTATTGCTAACAAGCGCGTATCCGGGAACACTTTACGATACGCGAGGCGCGGTAGAACTCAAGAAAGTCATGGCCTTGCAATAATCCACGACGATGTGCCGCGCGTGGGCTCTTTGTTGAAAAAGGGAGCAACAAGGATGGCAACCATCCGGATTCAACATCATTTACTTCTATCAGTTTCCGCTTTTCGAACGAACCGCCTCATATTGTTAAAAGCACCAAGAACAGCGTGCCTTGTCAATATGACCGCCCTTCTGCAAAGCACAAATTATACCACAACGCCACCAATTGAATGACAAACATAAGATATTGATATAATATTAATAATTAGCAATAGAGCGAATATGACCTTTGGGTAAGGTCTTAAGAGAATTAAAACGGTAAAAAATATTACAGCTAAAATCGCGATTATTGCTCAATTTTGTTAAAATAATTTACGATGAATGCCGAATGCCTTCTTTTGGTATCTCATGAAACAGTTTTATCGCATAATATAAACTGATAGATATACATTTTAATATGTTTTTTGGTACACAACATGAGAAAAATGTCACCTATAATTGTTTACTATTGTTCACATTGGGGAAAAACAGTAGGTGTTAATTAAAATCTAACCAAAAAATAATCTTTATGGGGTATAGGCAGTAGATAGATATCCCGAAAAGTTAATAGTGAAGGATCATTTTGCGGCCAGGCGCATGGGGATACTTGTAGAGAGGATCGGATTCTATGGGTGTTGATTAGAGAGGCGCGGCGTTTGATGCCATGGGCCTCGTAGCCTTTTTCGGGCGGTTCTTGGGTTCTTGGGACATTTACATTTAAAGTTTCTTACGGTAAAGGGGCCAAGTCGATAGACCATCGGCTTGCCGTTCGTAGAATGCTGAGAATAGTTTCTGATTTAATATACCCCAAAACGTTCAACGTTTGCAACAAGGACTCGGCTCTCAATCCCAGGGGTATCCTGAGACCAAACTAACAATTACATTTAATAGAAAATCACTCAATTTTTGCCCCTTATTTTGGGTTTAGCCGTTTGTTTTCTGCCCCCAAAAGAGGCTTTTAAGATTTTTATCCACAGATTACACAGATTAGCGCAGATTATACTGCAAACTGCAAAATTGGCCACGGACGCACACAGACACAGGATTTTGAGGGATAGTGAACTGTGAGGGACAGAGATCGGAAACTGCTTCTAAACGTCTTTTGCTTCCCAGGGATTAATCAGATCCAATCTATTGATATCCAAAAAATCTTTTGTGTTTCTGGTTGCCAGTACGAGGTTGGCAGCAATGGCAATTGATGCGATCTGGGCATCCTCAACAGTTATTGGCCTGCCCTGACGGTTACGAGTTGAGACGATTGCTGCATACTCGTCGGCGGCTTGAAAGCCGAACGGGAGGCATTTCTCAGAAAATTCCTCTTTAAGCATTTCTTCAGCAATTCTGGCCAAATTTTGCTTGCGACGCCCATTCGGCAGAAGGGCGAGCCCCAAACGAATTTCCGCCACGGTAACAGCGCTAATCCAGATATCTTCGTCCGGTACAGAATCGACCCATCGAATGACATCCTCATTGGGTTCGGGCCTCATCAGTTCAGAAAGGACATTTGTATCGAGCAGAATCATCACTATTGATTATTGTGGATTGTCTGTAGTGATAGAAGATTGGCGTGGTAGAGAACGAGACATGTTTGGCAGCTCGATGCCGCCAACCTCGGAAAAGCGTTTTGAAATTCGTGTTCCGATACCCTCAGCGCATTTCTGATGCAACAAAAACCGTCTGAGGATTTGCCTGGCCTCTTCCTCCATCGATCTTTGGTTCGCCGCGGCACTTATTCTGAGAGTTGCTTTAAGAGAATCATCAATGTTTCTTATTGTTAAACTTGCCATGGATTTCATGCCTCCATCTCAATATAGTGTGCAATCAATGTATGCAATGAAATCATTTTTGTCAAGGAGCCGTTTCCGGGATAGCGTCCCCGGGTCGCCCAAGATAAGCGCCTTATTTTATGAATAATCACTTATTCTTGGGTCCTTTAGGGCTTATAATGCTGTTTTTTGGCCTCGAAAAGAGGCTTTTAAGAAGAAAACCGTATTGACGTGCTCCATGCAGAACTCGGCGGATTTGAATATATTCCTTTTTGATAACATAAAAAACAATATATTTTCGGATGATCAGGATTCTATATCCCAGCTTTCTTAATCGATCATCATCGGGAATGGTGCCAATTTCCGGGTTTTCTGATAGTCTCGAAATCGATTGATCGATTTCTTCAAGAAGAGAAGCGGCCGCAGCCGGTTTGTCCTTCATAATGTACTTGAATATTTCAACCAAATCTTTTTCGGCGGTCGATAAATAAATTATTTTCAGCGAGCGGGTCATTTAACCATTGCTTTGAGCTTATTCATCAGATCCTCATGCGAGATCCCATCTTCGCCTGTTGCATCCAACAATTCTGCTTCGGACAATTTCTGATACAATTCAAGCCGGCTCTGAAGACGTTCATAATGTGCCTGACTCATGACGACCATGTCTCCCTTGCCGTTGCGTGTAATAAAAACCGCCTGATCCTCAGTATGACATAGCTCGGATATTTCAAGTGCCCGATTTCGCAAATCGGATATGGGTCTGATCAGTGGCATATCACCCCTCCTATCATAATTAGACCCTTATTTTATCATAATTATGATATATGTCAAGATCGATTATTCTGCGCTTTAGGGGACGCGTTTTGGGGACGCCTTTATATTTTCATAGTGGAAGGTTTGAGATCAGAAACGATAATAAAGCAAAGAGCTGAAATTGCTGTGGGGAATTCCCTTTATTGGCAGTGACTATACAAGTACGCCTCAAGCGATGGAGCAAAAAACTGTTACAGCGAAGATTACCGCGCCCATTCTTTTAATCGCCAATCAGAACCGTCACCATCCCCATAGCGATCTTGTTGGTAGGGCCAATGGCTTCCAGCACGGTATCTCCTGCCCGGCAGGCAGACAAATTATTGATCAATACTGTTTTGCTACCATCAATGACTACACCCGGTCCATGAGGAGGAATGGGCAGGGGGGTGGTGCAGGCATGAATATCGGCTCCTCCGGCCATGCTGGTAATCATGCCGGCCATGGCGGCGGCTTCGGCAGCCTTGAGTGTTTCCTCGGCTGCTTTGGCCGCGGGTGCGCCGGGCGTTCCCGCGGCCGCCAAAGTAGCCGCCTCAGCAGCTTTGATCCTCACCTCGGAAGCCTGTTTGGCGGCCTGCAAGGCCGCGGCCGCTGCCGCACCTACACCCCGCCAGGCCGGCAAAAAACCAATCTGTACATTCAGGCTGCCGGGCCCGGGGGTTAGTACCGGAGGCAACGGATGGGCCACCGTATCGGTAACGCGGGCGGCTGGTTTTCCCATAATACCCTCTCAGTTCAATTGGTGATAAGAAACCGATTTTTCGGGGGGATACACCCCACCGAACGGTTCTTTTAATTTTCTAATGCATCCGTGCATTTGTCAACAAAAAACCCTGCCACGAAGCGGTATCTCGACAAAGAAATACGACAACCGGTAATAACTTTTCTTTTATAATTCCATATCCGAGTCAATTACCGCTCCGGCTGAAACAGTGTGTTGTTCCGGGCCGGATGCTGAAATCACGACGTTTCCCCGAATGGTGACATTCTCTTCGAAATAGATGTTGCCCCTGACGGTCAGGGAACTGCATGCGGACAGGGCCGGCACTCCTTTGGAAAACCTCTCTTCGAACCGGTCCAGATGCTTGTAATAGTCAGGGTCGAGATCAACGTCGATGCGTTTATCTTCAAGCCCCCGGGACAAGGTCAGTCCTGTTTCCGGTGAAAGAGTGAAACGGTCCGAACGCAGGACCAGCAGATCGTTTGTCGATTTCACCGGGACAAACCTGCTTCGGGGCACACGGACGGCCATCGCGCCTTCGAACAGGGAGATAGCAGCCCCCATGGCGGTTTCGACCTGGAAAACCGGCGGACTCGCCTCGTTTCTCGGATCGAGAGGCTTGGGGTTCAATATCATGGGAAGGTCGATGAAACCGTCCCGTTCGATGAGACGTTTCAGAAAAGTGAGGTCGATCCAGATATTGTTGGTGTTGAAAAATCGGTAGCGCTCAATATCCTGGAAGCATTCCCTGTCTGCCGGGGGACACTGCGCGGATTCCCGAAGCACCAGAGTGCCGTCTTTTTTCATCGCGAGGTGCCCGCCCTTGGCGTCGGAAGGCGTCCGCTCCGCCACTTCCATCATGAACGGCAGCTTCCGTATTGCAAAATAACCGAGGAGTGCCGGGTCGAGAGTAGCCCCCAGGTTATCCGAATTTGAAATAAAGGCATAGCGGATTCCCTGATGCAGCAGTTTGTCCAGGAGTCCCGATACATGGAGGCTGTTGTAAACATCTCCGTGTCCGGCCGGGTTCCACTCCAGGTCCGAATCCTCCGGCGAGTATGCCGGCATCAGGTTTTCCTGAAGGATTTTCGGAAAACGATGCTGAAAAAACATGAGGGGAGGATCCGCCGGGGCCCGCGAACCGATATGCCGGCAGGTCTCTTCATGGGTGTTGAAGCTGTTCATCAAACAAAGAGCGACATTCGTACGGTGTGCTTCGGACAGGATGATGTCCATGAAGGTCCGCCCGTTTTTGGCAGTCACAAGCGACTTCGGAGCCGTCAGTCCCATGGTGGTACCAAGCCCGCCATTGAGGACAATCCTCACGGCACGAGGCCAAAAAGACCGGCCGAGCATTTCGTAGCTGTCGAGACTTTCATAGGGAACGACGTGATCATCCATCACCGGTTCCAGCTCTTTTTCAGGCATGAAACCGTCCGCCCCTTCCGTAATCCGTCGGTAATATCGTGAGAACAACTCAATGACGGAAGTATCGATCCCCTCTACACGCATTTTATAGGAAAACAAATCGACCGGTGCTGCCGAGCATGTGCTTTCAGCCATCGTAAATCCGCTTTCATAGGAATGTATTTGCATTGATAAGGGCATTTTCAATCTCCATTTTGGTATTCCAATTACGAAAATTGCACATGAATCACTCGATTGGATACTTACAAAATTAACATGCCATTTCCATGCCATGGCCATGGAGAATGGGTTTCATATACCCAAGGATCATACGGCTGTTCAGCATCGCGACAGGAAATACTGCCTGTTTGTTCAGGTTTTATTAGCTTCGCGCCCCTTATGTTCGGAAGGGGTGAGTATGTAATAAATTTCCCGGTTTTATGAAACTAGGGATTTACTTTCATAAATATTCCCTCTCCTTTGTTTTCATATTGACCTAGGGGCGGTGAACGAATTATGCTTAAGGAGTAACATCAAACGATTATTCCATGTTCAATCTAAAGCGGGCAGGCCATGCACAAGATCAGGCATAAATCAGCGTTTCCACCTTTGGCCAAAAAGTGCGGACCTGCATAGAGAGGAGGCAGAATGACCGTCAGAATCCTCATCAAACGGAACGTACCGGAAGAGAAAGCAAGAGACCTGATTCCCATGTTCAGGGACATCAGGCAACTGGCGATGCAGCAGGATGGATATATTTCAGGTGAGACCCTTCGGAATTATAACAACCCTGAAGAGTTTCTCATCATAAGTTCCTGGCAATCCGTATCGGATTGGGAAAACTGGCTCAAGAGCGAAGGCCGCCGGGAGATACAGAATAAAATCGACCGGTTTCTCGGCGGCGAAACGAGCTACGAAGTCTTTCATTACGGTTTTACCGGGTAGGGACCGCAATCGTTTTCAGGGGGGCGCTTGAAATCATAGTGTTATCTAAGTGCCTACCCGGCGCCGGACAAACAAATCTAAGGTTGCTTACGATTGCCCTGTCCGGCACGGCACTTGACATTTTCTCCGGCTGATATATTGTGCTTTCAATTAATTGGTATTCTTGGATTTTCTAATGGGTGGACACAATAATGTCTAACGTATCGTTGATTCCCTATCTGGAGCCGGGCGATGGTAAATTTTCCCTCAATATAGTCTCACCCGACCCGCCTGCCGACAGCGAAAAACAGACCCGGTATCCTTTTCAGCTATTAAATGACGCGGACCCTTTCTCAAGGCTTTTTGAAGCCCGTATTGTCTCCGGGGGCGAACAGTCCGCCACACGACTCTTTTTACTGGTCCAGCGGGACAGTTACCGGTATAAACCGGACGAAATATGGTCTTTGACCAATCCGGACCTGGACGGATACTGGCAGCAGACATTTTCCGCCGTCTCCTCAGGAAATAATCTTCAAAACCGGTTTTTCCCGCTGAAAGAGACAGCATTCCCGGAAGGCGGGTTGCTCCCCTTCCGTTCCCTGTTTTATTGCACACATAAAAAGCTTTTTTTTCACCCCCCATGTCCATCCTGTGGAACCCCCCTCGAGTTGTGCGAAAACGATCAACTGCTTTCCCTGAAAGGTCTGACGCCATACGGATCAACGCTGAAACGCTATCTGTTCTGCCCCTCCTGCCAACAGGAGGGCTCCGATGTTTACACATACATCCGGGAAGATACCGATCCCCCGATCGTCAAAGATTGTTATGGACTGCTACGGTCGTGGCGGGATATCGCAGCAGGACGGATTCCGTCCCGGAATTTCCCCTGTGCGAACTGTCCGGAACAGACCGCCTGCTATGGGGAAACGGCTTTTTGCACTGGAAGAATCATCCCCTTCAATTTCTTCCCTTCGTACATTCTGGCATTCCGGGCCGGTTCCATGAGCGCCGTGGATTTTCTGCCACTGATTTCCGGCGCCGCGATCGATGAGATCGTCCCGCCCCTGATAGAGAAGAAACAGCACGGCAGGCTCACCGCCCTTCTGGAATGGCGGCAGACGCACGGCAATGGAGATCTGTTCCTGTACAATGGAAAACCGGAACAATTTCTTGAGATCCTGTACCTGAAGCTCAGCTTTCTGGGCGACATTTCCCGAATCGTTCTGGCGCCTGACACCGCGCCGATGCCGCTCGACATTTTCGCCGTCATCGACTGCCTCTGGGTGAATTTGCCGCACCACAACAGCCTGCTGCCGGGTCTGTGGCACTATAAAACAGAACTGTTCGCCGTGGGACCGTTCAAAACGGACGCAGGCACGCTTACGGCATCTCACCCGTCGCAGGCACGCTACTGCTTAGGCATCATCTGGTTTTTTGCGTTGTTGAGAAACAGGAGACAATCCGTTCACGAGATAAAAAAGTCGCTGGAACAAATTCTCAGGCAACCCGCCGAAACTGTTTCGGTAAGCGAACTTTCCATATCTGCTCCCAAAAACATTTTCTGGGATCCCGATACCCGCAAATCGGAGGAGATTCCGGCGGAATGGCGGTTAATCTGGGCCCAGGCGATATCACTCGGGGAGCATTTATTCCGGGGGAATTCCCCCGAAAAAGCAGGTGACGAGAACAGCAATTTCTTTTCCGATATCGAAAGGATCAGGGGAGAGATAAGACAGCTTCTGTTTTATAAAGAGCGGGGGCAGGACGCCACTTTTTACCAGCGGCGGGTGAAAGATGCCGCTGTATCTCAACAAGAGGAGACGGGAGCGGCTGTTCCGCCAAAAAATGTCGACACTGAAATCCATCGTATTCTGTCTCGTATTCTAAAGCGGTGGCAATCGGACGAAAAGCCCCCCACACCCCTTCCGCAAACAGAAGAAGAGACATTGACCCAGACGGTTGTCCTCTCCGGGAACAGCGGCACCGGCTTTTCGGAAACTATCGTAACAACGGCTGAACAAACCGGACTGTCGAAGCCCGCTGAAGAAACGCTTGCGGAAACGGTGATTCTCAAAGCAGATACCGCTCCCCCAAAAATGTCAGACACCCTCCAGAACAGATATACACCCGGAGAGACAAGTACGGCCGATGAAAACGCCGAAGAAGAACTCCAGGAAACGGTAATTCTCAAAAAGGGGGCCAATCCCCAGGGAATGCCGGAAACCGTCCGGAACATACCCGCCCCGGGAGGGGACAATACAACCGATATGGGCATTGAAGAAACGCTTCAGGAAACGGTGATCCTCAAAAGGAATGTCACGCCCCCCAAAATACCGGAACCCGTTCAGAACACATATACTCCCGGGGAGACAAATGGGGCCGATGAAAATAATAGCATGCCGGAAACCTTGATTCTTAAGCCGTCTTATACTAAGGATAAACACAAAAACAGTTAAGCAATCCAGGAGCCGTCAGTATGCTTTCCGATGAAATCCGGAAGATCTATCAATCTGATCCGGGCAATGCTGAATCCGCCATCGAAATGAAGGTTGCCGCGAATTGCGCCGGCATGCCGGATAATGAAAAGAGGGCATTTTTATCGGCGTTGGCAAACGATTTCAAGACGCCGTCGAATACGGACAACCCGCCCCGGTTGGAAGGTAAATTACTGGAAGACATTATTTCCCTGTTGCTCGGGAAAGAAATTGTGTCGGGCGACATCCCGTCGCATGTGATGCTTGAAAAATTGTCGGCTGCCCTGGATACGCTCTTTTCGACACTGAATCGGATCGTAAAAACCATTGACGAGACACTGGCCGACGACGAATCGGGAAACCAGACGATAAGAAGCCTGATTGGATCCCAGATAGACGAAACGTATGGGGGGAAATCAATAGAAGAGTACCTCGGGCGAATCGAGAAGGCGTTTCTGACCTCCCACCAGGCATTTCGGCAGGCCGCACATACCATATTCAGTAAAATAATGGATGAGCTGAATCCGGAATCCATCAGCGATGGCGCGGAAGGCCGGTTCAAGTTCGGCCCCATGCGAAAAGCCGAATTTTTTGACATCTATGAGGCCAGGTTCGCCACATTGAAAAAATGGTTTGAATCCGGCCGTTTCATGAGGGACTTACTAAGAGAATTTGAAAACAACTGCCAACTGTCCATTTAGCAAGGAGGTGTCACTTGAAGAAGTTATTATTGGTGCTATTTTTCTTTTCCGGTTTTTTCCTTCTGAATGCCTGTGCACCCAGGGCGGTCGTCCCGCCCAAGTGGATATACGAAAATGATGCGATCCACCTGACCCTCCAGGCCGATCCCAGGTTGAATTGGTATAACGACGAAGCGCATACCCTGCAATTGTGCGTTTATCAATTAAAAGATCCCAATGCGTTCAACCAGTATGCCCAAAGTGAAGACGGGTTGTCTACGCTTGCTGCCTGCTCCATATTCGACAGTAGTGTCGCCAATTACCAGAGTTTCATCCTGGCCCCCGCGAAATATCAAACCCAGGTGCTTGACCGGGCGGAAGGGGCTAAATACGTAGGACTGGCCGCCGGCTATGCGATTATGGAGCAAGGCTATTCCATCACCCGTCTACTGGACATCCCCGTGGTTGAGGTAAAAGAAGGCGGCATGTTCAGTCGGCAACGGGTCGCGAAACCGGATATTCTCAATACTATTTTGAGACTCGGTCCCCACCAGTTAGAAACCAGAATCGGAGAATAGATATATGGAAAACCCGCTGTTCTGGCACCAGGGTCTTTTTCTTCAACCCCAGCATTTCCAGTTGGAAGGTCTTCATACCCGTTCCCTGCTGAGCCCGTTTTTCGAGTTTGCAACTCCACATTTCTGGGGGGTAGGCGCGCTTTCGATACAGAAGCCTGCCCTGGGGAATCGAACATTCAGCCTGCACACCGGGGAGTTTGTCTTTCCGGACATGACCCATGTTCAATATCCCGGCAATGCGCTGCTGCAGCCGAGGTCCTTTGAAAAGGACTGGACCGAAGGGGGGAGACCCCTGAGAATCCTGCTCGGTATTCGCAAATGGAACCCAAACGGCACAAATGTAACCGTTGTACCTTCCCTGAACGATATTTCGAAAGTCACCACCCGGTTCGCAACGACGGCCGATACCGAAGAGATCCCGGATCTGCACCAGGGCGGACCGACAGCATCGGTCAAACAGATGTGGTACATATTGAGAATCTTCTGGGAATCGGAAATCGATTCCCTCGGCGACTACACACTGATCCCTGTTTCTGAACTGGTTCGAACCGGAGAGGAAACGGACCAGTCCAAAACATTCATACCACCGAGCCTGACCCTGTCCAGCAGCGATATCCTGGAGAAACATATCAAGGAAATTCGAGACGAACTGACCGCAAGGGCCCATCAGCTCGAAGCTTACAAGAAAGAGAGGGGAATCCATACGGCGGAATTCGGCGCCCGGGACATGGTCTACCTGCTGGCGCTGAGGTCTCTCAACCGATATGTGCCGGCACTTCACCACATGACGGGATTGAAGCAGGTTCATCCGTGTGCGGCATACGGATTGCTGCGGCAGCTTGTGGGAGAACTCTCCTCCTTCTCCGAAGAGGTCAACGTTCTCGGGGAATCCGGGGATGTATCGGAAGCAGTCCCGGCATACAATCACCTGCAGCTTGGAGAGTGTTTCGATCGAATACACGATATGATCATTCGCCTGCTGAATGAAATAACGGCCGGTCCGGAGTACATGATCGAACTTTCCTACGACGGCACCTATTTTACGGCCGACCTCCTGCCCGCCATGTTCAGCGGCGGTAACCGGTACTACCTTGTACTGGAAACCCAGGCGGAGCCCGAACCAATGCTCCACTCCCTCGATACGGCGGGAAAACTCGGTGCGAGAGAATCCCTTCCGCTGCTCATCGCCCGGGCATTGCCGGCCGTCAAGATGGAACATCTGGTATTACCGCCCCAGGAACTGCCCCGCAGGGCTTTTTCACTATATTTCCAACTCGACCACCACAGCGATCTGTGGGCGCAGGTGGAAAAGGGCAACAACCTTGCCCTTTACTGGGACGCCGCGCCGGAAGATCTCAGGGTTGAGCTTATGATCGTCGGGAGGTCCTGAAGATGCGCTTAACCGATTGTTTCATGGAACTGATCGCCTATACGGCCTATTTCTTGAGGTCCGTCGACACGAAACAGCCCCCCTATGAGACGGTAAAAGGCGAAATCGACCGCCTCATCGGTGAGAGCTACCGTCATTACGAGTCCGGCGGATTCACATCGGAAGATTTCGACATGGCACGCTTCGCAATCTTTGCGTGGATCGACGAGGCGATATTGAATTCCGGTTGGAAAGAGAAGGGCCGCTGGCAGGGAGAACTCCTTCAGCGGGTCCACTACCAGACCACGGATGCCGGCGAGCATTTTTATGAACGCCTCAACACAATCAGCCTCCAGCAGCGGGATGTCAGGGAGGTGTATTATCTCTGCCTTGCCCTGGGGTTTATGGGTCGCCATTGCCATCCGGGAGATGAATTTCTCCTGAGTCAGCTCAAGAATTCAAATCTGAAACTGCTGACCGGTTCTTCCACCGCCATTCCGACGCTCAATAGAACCGTTCTCTTTCCGGAAGCGTATGACGATTCAGGGAAAAAAGAAGCCCCGGAAAATAAAGGGAAAAGAGTTACCGCCTTTACGCTTCTGTGTATCGGATTTCCTGTGGTGCTGTATTTGTTCCTATTCGTCGTTTATCGTTTTATCCTTGGCAGTCTTGGCGACAACCTGTTTAAAACGGTGACTTAATAATGAAAGCGCGCGCATTTTATAG
This sequence comes from Desulfobacterales bacterium, assembly GCA_963677545.2. Lineage (GTDB taxonomy): Bacteria > Desulfobacterota > Desulfobacteria > Desulfobacterales > JAFDDL01 > JBECKW01. The sequence goes on from CAXXKH010000044.1 coordinate 121,204, forward strand.
ATCTGGCGAGAACCTTTCTAACTCGGTGTATTTATAATGAAAAAAATGCTTTTAAAGATACTGAAGATCCTCCTTATCGGCGGCCTTGTGGTAATGGGCATTGTCTTTGCGTTCGCGCTGGTACTTATTATAGACCTGCCCTGGTGGGCCGGATTTTTCGTGCTGTTCGGCATTGCAGGATTTGTCATCCTCCTGATTTTTATGAAAAAAATCTTTCAGAAAAAGCGTGAGCAGCAGTTTGTAGAGCAGGTTATCAGCGAAGAAGCCGCCCGTACCGCATCCCTTTCGGACAAGGACAAGGAACGCTCCAGGGAACTTCAGGACCGGTGGAAGGAGGCCATGGACGCCCTTCGAAGCTCTCATCTTCGAAAAAAGGGGAATCCACTCTATGTACTGCCCTGGTACCTTATCATCGGCGAAAGCGGTTCGGGAAAGACCACCTCCATCAAAAGCGCGCGACTCTCTTCGCCTTTCGTGGAGGTCAATAAAACCTCAGGAATTTCAGGTACCCGGAACTGCGACTGGTGGTTTTTCGAGCAGGCCATTATCCTCGACACCGCCGGCCGGTACGCCATCCCCGTGGATGAGGGCCGGGATAAAGATGAATGGCAGAAGTTTCTCACCCAGCTTGCCCGATTTCGAAAACGGGAGCCCTTGAACGGATTGGTCATCACGGTTGCGGCAGATAAACTCATGTCCGCCTCCGCCGAAATTCTCGAGGCGGACGGCCAGAGTATCCGGCTTCGAATCGATGAACTGATGCGGGTGCTGGGCGCCAAATTTCCGGTTTACCTGCTGGTTACCAAATGCGATCTCATTCAGGGCATGACAAATTTTTGCGGCGGATTGCCGGAAGCAGCCCTGGACCAGGCCATGGGTATTCTGAATCATGAACTGTCCCTTGATATTCTGACATACCATGAACAAGCCATGCATGGCATGGTGGAACGTCTCAAGGATCTTCGGCTTCAATTGCTCAACGAACCCTCCGTCCAAAAAAACGAACCGTCACTGTTTCTTTTTCCCGAAGAGTTTGAACGGCTCAAGACCGGGCTTTTCGCTTTTATGAAAGGCGCTTTTCAGGAAAACCCGTACCAGGAAACACCGATTTTGCGCGGGACATTTTTCAGCAGCGGCCGCCAGGAAGGCAGCCCGTATTCCCATTTCCTGAAATCCCTGGGCCTGATCGGGGATCATGATGTGCTGCCGGGAACAAGCAAAGGGATGTTTCTGTTCGATTTCTTTTCTAAAATTCTTCCCGGCGACCGCGGGCTGTTCTCTCCGACCATTCGGGCGGTACAGTGGAACCGCCTGACCCGAAATCTCGGGCTGACAGCCTGGGCCGCGATTATCATCGCCCTGTGCGGATTTCTCAGTTTCTCCTTTGTCAAAAACCTTCGGACCATCCGCGCGATTACCAACCAGTTTGGATCACCTCCGGTGTTGACGGGGGACAATGTAGAGGACGTGCGTGAGATGGATCGTTTCAGGCAGACGATTCTTCAGGCCGAAAAGCAAAACCAAAACTGGTGGATTCCCCGTTTCTGGCTCAATGAAAGCCTGGAAGTGGTTTCCCGTCTGAAAGTTGGATACGATACCCAGTTTCGAGAAATGCTTCTCTCCCGCATGGACCGGGAGATGAACATTCGAATGGCCGCATTTACGCCGGACACGCCGGACGTCACCATTGGAAACCATTTCTCACACCTGGTGAGGCGTATCAACCTTTTTGAAGGGCTGGCTGAACGGCGATGATTTCGAAACACTTCAACACCGACCCCAACCGGGATATGAGGTGTTTGCACCCGATTCGTTCCCTGAACTCAGAGAACGGTTTCACGGTCTGTACCTGTACGACGTGTGGTGGCGACAGGACCGATCCAGCATAAACCAGGAAATGATTGAGCTGCAAAACCGGTTGAAACGCTTGCTGGAACTCAAGAAGAATGACCTCTCTCTTTCTTGTGGCCTGGGCAAACGCCGACCCGGACATCAGCGGCGTCTCTCTTGACGATTTCTGGAAAGGTTGCCGCCGGTTCGGAGGAAGAACCGGTGATCCCCCCGGCTTTCACCCAGGCCGGGAAAGCAAAAATTGATGCGTTCATCTCGAATGAGTTGAAACCGGCGCTGCCCGATCCCCTCGTTCTCGAAGGCGGAGAGCTAACCTTTCAAAAATGGTACGCGTCGTCATGCCTTGATAAATGGCAGGCCTTTACCGAATATTTCCCCAATGGCCGGCGCAGGTTGATCGGCAGGGCCGAATACCAGAGCACGGCAAAACAGATTGCGGACGGAGAGGGGCCATATCGCTCGTATCTTGAGCTTGTCACTGAGGAACTGGCGCCGTACGAAAACACAACGGACCGGGGCTGGGTCAACCTGGCCTTCCGTTTCAAGGAGGCCCGGCAGCAGGCGATCGCCCAGAAAGCCACCGGCGCCGCCAAGGATCAATTGCGGCGGTTGGCCCAGCGTGCGAAGTCAAAATTGCACATAAGGGGCAACACAAATGACATTACGCAATCGTTAACGGACAAGTTAGCGGACGGCGGCACTGCCCTGTTGATTTATGAGGAAGCGCTTCAAAACGTCTCTGAAAAGATCATCAACCAAAAAAGCGCCTTCGAAGTCGCATCCGAAACCTTCTCAAACGTTGAGGATTCAGATCTTCCCTCTGAAGGGTTTCTCGCCGCGAATTATGCGCTTCAAGAATTGAAGGCCTCTTTGCTGACGGGAGTGGAAGGAGAAAATATTATAGAAGGCATCATTTCCGGGCCACAGGACATCCTCTGGGAATTTGTCTGCAAGGAGACAGCCTGCTACCTGAATGAAGAGTGGGAAGACAAGGTTTTGCTTGAAATTGAAGGAATGTCCGGGAGAGAAGCGAACGCTCTCATCCGCGATAAAGGGCTGGCGGAGAAAATTATCGATGGCGATGCGGCGCCCTTCATCGACAGAAGTCTGGGAAGAGGCTACCACGCAAAACGGGTTCTTGGAAACACGGTTCCATTTGAAGGCAGCTTTTTCACCTATCTTTCCCGGGCTGAGCAAGCCGCGAAACAAGCCGCGGGGGCAAGCCCTGGATGCCAACTACAGCGTTACCATCAAGGGGAATCCGACCGGTGTAAACAAGAGAGCCAGCTATAAACCCTATGAAACCCTTCTTGAGGTAGAATGCAGCGACAACATTTCAAAACTCGTCAACAGGAACTTTTCGGTCAAAGAAACCTTCGAATGGTCGCATGGCGCCTGCAAAGATACTGTTTTGTCAATAAAAATACATACATTGGTTCTCACCAGACGCTATAAAGGCGATTTTGGATTCCCGAAATTTCTCCAGGACTTCGGAAACGGAAAAAAACGGCTGACACCAAGCGATTTTCCGGATCATCGGCAGGACCTTGAAGACATAGGGGTCACCTATATTGATATCGATTATGTTTTCAGCGGGCATCAAGCGCTTATGAATGCATACAACAAGAGAGCCCCGACCCCGAGTATTCCGAGGACAATAGCGCAATGCTGGGAATAACGAAAACCGCACCGCCATGGAAGTGGGCGGCGTTCCGGGAAACATTCACTGGTGGGAGACTACTTTTATTTCGGTCCGGAAGACCCGCTCTTCAAGGCCTTCTCGGGATGGGTCGACAACGGCTTCAAGAGAATTGCCGGCTCCAGAAAAAAATACAACCAATCCATATTCCTGGCGCTTCTGCGGCAAGGGATCGACATCCGACACCCTGCTGTGCGGCATCGGAAAAGACAGTTTTGACTGCCACGGGCGTCCCTACCCCTTTTTTATCATCGGCACGGGATCGCTTTCGGGTCACCCACCGCCGCTGGGACCTGCTTCCCTTTGCATTTGAAAACATCTGGTCCCAAATGGAATATCTGTGCGGCAAGCGATACCTCGACTTTTCGCAACTGGAAGCAGATGTCCAAAGGCTTCCAACTCCTGAAAACAGATGGTCGGCGTTTGAAACCGACAGAAAAAACCGCTGGGAGGCGTGGTGTTCACAAACGCCTCCGAATCAGGAGAAAATCAAGAGTGCGCTTCGGCTGCATTCCGGTTCACCCCAGTGTATGATGCCTCTTATCGAGAGACAATTCCTCTGATATCACGTCAACCATCGGGCTCTGGTTTTCACTTCTGAAAGCGGAAGAAAAAACGATGTTCGGCACCGCTTTTTTCGGCGGCAATCTATCGGAAACCTGCATGGCGGTTTTCAAGCGGCCCCTTGACTCGGATGATTTTGTGAAGCTGTGGTCGGTGAACGCGGGGAACCGAACTGACAGAGGTCGGAGGTCGGAGGTCTGAGGTCGAACTGACAGAGGTCGGAGGTCTGAGATCTGAGGTCGGACTACCGGAGGTCGGAGGCCGGAAATCGGGAACTTCTTGAGGGACGAAGGACGACCGCTGCGCTCGGACGATGGACTACAATATGGGGGCCTGCCCGGAGGGCTGACTCTTTTTTCCCGGGTAAGTCACCCGGGAAAAAAGTTTGTTGTTGTCTGTGTGGGTCGGTGGTTTATCTCGTTTTTTCGTTTTCTCTTTCCCGTCCGTTTGAATTAAAAGCCAAAAACTTAAAGACATGAATTGGCCACAGACACACACAGTTCAAGAGATCAGGTTATTGAGGGCGCCCCCGGCGGCGTCCTGGGCCGACTGAACCGCCTGTTGCGCCTGGTCTGTCGCCTGCTGGGCTGCACCCTGGGCCTGTTGCACTGCCTGCTGGGCGGCAGCCTGGGCTTGCTGGGCTGCCTGTTGCGCCTGCCCCATCGCTTGCCGGGCCGCCTGCTGGGCCTGACCCGCCGCCTGCTGGGCGGCATCCCTTGCACGTTGGGCGGTACTCTCCGCTTGCTCCCGGGCCTGACCCGCCGCCTCACGCACTTGGGCCGCGGCCTCCTGGGCGGCGGCCCGTCCCCGATCAACCCCGTTATTCACCGCCTGGGCGGCGTCCGACACCGCCTGCTGTGCAGAGCCAAGTGCCGATCCGATCTCTTCATTCAATGCGCTGAGGCATGACTGGGCCGCGGCCATGGCATCGCCGGCCGCCCTGAGCAACCCCCGATACTCCCTGTTGCGCGGAATCCAGGGCGGACGCCGCCTGATTCTGAACGTCCACTCGATAACTGCTGGGCGTTATCAAGGGCTCCGGCTGCCGCCTGTCCGGCCGTATCCATAGCATCATTTGCTGCCTGACCTGCGGTATCCATCGCATTGGCCGCGGTCTGACTCGCTGTGTCCATGGTTTGGGTTGCAGCCTCACTGGCCGTCGCCATTGCATCGGTTGCCGCCTGGTTCACCACCCCCATGGCATTGCCGACATTCTGTGATGCCTGGCCCAGTGCCTGCTGGGCCGCGCCAACAGCTTGCTGGGCCTGGGACGCTGATGAAAGAGCCTGGTCAATCATGGGTTGGGCCGTTTCAACCGCCTGCTGGGCCGCACTGTCTGCCGCCGCCTGGACGTCCGCGGCAAACTGCTCCGCCTGGGCCTGGGCCTGGTTGAGCGCCTGCTGCGCCTGTCCAAGCGCATTGGTCGCCGCCTGCTGTGCCTGCTCCGCGACGCCCGATACCTGATCCATCATCTCCCGGCCCGCGGCCTGGGTCTGTTCAGCGGCATTGCTCAGACACCCGACAATATCCTCCGCCATGGTCCGGACGTCCTCCAGGACGTCCTGAAGCGCGGAAGCGGCATCACCCAAACTGTCCGTCAGTGTCTGACTCGCGGAAAGGGCCTCCTGTGTCAGATTCTGTAACGAACCGGCACCCGGCAACCCACTGGCCAGACCACCCATCGCCCGGCACCCCTGGACAGCACTTTCCAGAGGGGAATCCGCAAAGGCCTCATTGAGGGGCTGCCCCAGATCGGTGACGGCATTGTTGACGGCCTCATCGGCGGCAGCGACGGCTTCCAGAGCCCGGGTAGCGGCTTCATCGAGCAAATCATCCACTTCCGGAACATCAGGCAATCCCGGGACATTCGCAAGCGCCTGTTGCGCCTGTCCCAGAGCACCCTCTGCACTTTCCCGGGCTTGGGCCATGGTATCCTGAAGGCTGTTGACGGCGCTCTCTGCCTGTCCCAGGACCTGTTGCATCACCTCTGGTCCACTATCCATGTCCATGGCCCGACTTGCAGCCTGGAGTGCCAGACCTGAAAGCTGGGAGGCCTGGCCCCCGACCTCCTGTGCCAACGCTCCCGCCAGCCCGGTAACTGATTGCCCCTGGGGCATGGCCTGGTCAATGGCCCCGGAAACAACCTGGGAAGCTTGCTGTCCAATAACGTTTCCCAATCCCGGCATATCGTTTTACCTCCCGCCACCTGTGACCGGATAGGTCGCCAGGCCATGCTTGCCCGCCTCCCGGGTCAGTCGTCTGAGCCGGTTGGCGGCATTGCTGAAACGGTCCTTTAAGATCGGGGCGGCCCAGGGGGTTTGCGGGCTGGTATCAAAATCGCACCCCAGGTAGAACATCAGTTCGATGTAACGCGCCACCTCGCGCTCGGTAACCATCTGGTACTGTTGTGCCGTCTCCATCCCACGATGAATCTCTTCATGTAACCCTGCTTCCCCCAGGGATTCCGTTTTTTCCGGGAACGTTTTCTGCAAATAATTCGCCATTCGTTCCACAAAGCGCTGACGTTTTTTCTCCGTCAATGCCGTCATCTGCTCTTTTTTAATTATTAGCATCGGATCCGGATCCTTAAAGCTGAATGGCATTCTCAACAAGCTTGAACTGATTCGTAACCGTATATTCTATCCATTCATTGCCGGTTTCGGACTCCAAAACATAGCGTCGCACCGGCCCGAACATATTACTAAGCTGCTGCGGATCGCAGGTGGGGAAAAAATCCCGCAACACCCTGGGATCGAAATACCGGAAAAAAAGCTGTTTCCCGGTATCGTCCACCACCCTGTAAAAGGAACGGAGATGGTTCCGCAACTCGACAAACGGTGCGGAAGATTCGGCGAATATGCACCAGCTTTTTCCCCACCCCTGGGTGAACAACCATTGAGAGAGGGCGTCGCTTTCGTTTATCTGAACCAGGTACGGCGCGACGGATGCAAGCTGCTGTGCCTGTTCGCCCATCAGCAGGCAGGCTTTTTGATTGTCGGATTCCGCCACTTGCGGATAGATAACGGGCGCTCTCGCCGCATCGACGACAGCGTACACACTGCCATCGGACTCCTTTTTCGTCGCCCACAATGCGCGGCCGATATCATTTGCATTCAATTCAGAGTGTGCCATACAGGTTCCCGTTTCTCATATAACTCGCCGGTATTTCTATTTTTCTGAGCCTCACGGGCTCATTGGTCATGCCGGTCACGTATCGCAAAAAGGCGCTCCGGACGCCGCTGCCAGCTCAAAAGCGGACGCCTGGGCAGCCATCGTCCCGGGGGACAGAGGGCTTGGCAACTCCGAAAGTGAACCGGCAGTCGTCTCATCCGCCGCTTCGGGCTCCGTTGGCGCTTCCGGCGAACATCCGGAACCGGAACCGGCGGCGCCGCCACTGTTGATTTTCACCATAGCCCCCGTAATGGAGACGCCCGCCGGACCGATATCGATAAAATTACCGCCGGTTTTTAATGACAGCTGTGTGCCGGCTTCAATAACAACTTTCATTCCCCCCTTTATATGGATCTCCCCACCCGCATCAACGGCATAACTCATTGCCGACTTTTGCAGTATATCCCCCTTCTCGTTCTGAATGGAGATGGTCCCGGACACCTTTTCATTATGATCCCCTTTAACGGTGAGATGTTTATCACCACTTACCTTTTCATACTGGTCCTCAGCCACGATCAAATGCCTGCCGCCACCGACATATTCACGGCTTTTGTCTTTTGACCGATAGTCCATTACTTTTTCAGCATGAAAAAAGAGCTGCTCATTGCCGGCCTTGTCTTCGAAACGTATTTCGTTAACCCCGCCTCGGTCCGGGCTGGACATGCTTTTGATGGTCGACTTCGTCTTCTCGTCAGGCAGCGTATATGGGGGAGTATTGCTCCCATGGTAGACACAACCGGTAACAATCGGCCGGTCCGGATCCCCTTCCAGAAAGTTTACAATCACTTCCTGGCCGATACGGGGAATAAACATGGATCCCCAGCCTTTGCCGGCCCAGCCCTGGCTCACGCGAATCCAGCACGAGCTGTTCCCATCGTACCGGCCTTCCCGGTCCCAGTGAAACTGGACCTTGATCCGCCCGTGCTTGTCGGTATGAATCTCTTCACCGGGGGGGCCCGTGACAAATGCGGTCTGACTCCCTTCAATCGACGGTTTGGGAGTTATCCGGGCCGGTCGGAACTGAACCGAGCTCGGAATTGCGGTAAACGTACACCCGAATTCGTCTTCGATTCCACCGGAAGTTTCATAGTCCCCGACAAATGCATGGTAGCCGGCGGAAACCGCCAGGTACTCCCTGGCCTGATCGTCCAGGGTGCGATCGGTGTTGTCCCGAACCGTCATCGTGAAAAGATAGCCGGGACAAATCCCCCGGGCATTCGCCTTGCCGCTGCACACTTCATAGGACCGGGCCAGTTCCTCCATCCGCACCCTGGCATACTGCTCGCCATCGAGTTTTTCAAAATATTCGCCGGGATAATCGTAAATCTCATAGTCCGGCTTGTTGTAGGCCCGCTGCTCATTTTCAGGGCTCATCAAAGAGGTGGTGGGTTTTTCAAAATTATAGTCCGTATGGGCGAATTTTCCTGAATGGAATCTCTTTTCAACCGTCCAGCCCGTGATGCGTTCCTCATCGGATGTCGCCCTGCTGAAATACCCGATCTCTTCGTAATCCGTGAAAGCGTCGTGCCTGCTCAAAGAGTCGCAAAGAACAAGGGTACATGTTCCATTATCATGAAGAAAATAGTAATAGATCCCCTCCTGCTCCATCAAGCGACTGACGAAGTTGAAATCGGTCTCCCGGTACTGAACACAATAGGTCCAGGTTCTGTAGCTGCCGGAGAGACGGTCTTCAATATCGCTGTAACCAAGATCGCTGAAAACCTGCCGGATGATTTCCGGAACTGTTTTGTCCTGGAATATTCGACAGTCCGATGTCCGGGTCAAAAACCACAACCAGGGGACCATGGTCGCCCGATATTCCGCAAACCGTTGGCTGCCGGACCCGCTTTTCATGAAGCGGCTGATATATCCGTTCCAATAGCGCGTGCCATTCGGCAGATCCAGACGAACGGTTACATTCTGCCCGATAATGTCATCAAAATTGATGTCGTAATCTTCACTGAGCAGATGGAGATCAAATTCAAAAAGACAACTGATCCCCTCATGACCCGAGAAGCGTTGAAGCAGCAGCACATTCTCGCCCAGGGACGTTTCTATGGCGATATGTCGAGGGGCCTGGGGTGTAGGCATGACGCGCCTCTCTTAAGAGTGTATTCGGCAAACCGGTCAACGAATGAACCACCCCGCCGCAAGCGGCGGGGTATTAAACCCGAGCTTCGCAATAAAATATACGCGGGGCTTTCGAAAAGCCCCGCAAGCCATCAGCCGGCTGCCGCTGCTTTCACATTAAAGTTAAATTCGATAGTGCCTCGTTCCGTCCCGGCGCTATCCACCTCATGATAGGTAACCGTGATATCTTCGTAGTTCAGCGAGAAGTCTTCCATGGGCACTGTGTCGGATTGACCACTGCCGCTGAGTTGGTAGCTGGTGACCATCACTTCTTTCAGCAGATAGGAATAGAAGGTTGTCCTGCCCGCGCCCTGGACGGATGCCGTAACGTCTATTTTCACCTCCGGAAAGACCGTACCCAGGCAAACGGCTTCCGCAATTTTAGGACTTGACTTATCCAGCTCCTTCACACAGTGGAAGTCATCACAAATCACATCGCCCCTCATACGGCTCTGCCCGGTAGCGCCTCCTCCGGGCTTGCTCATTCCCTGACTGAATGATTCCAAATCGGTCCACCCTTCGTGTTCCGAGTCCTGACACTCTCCAACAATGTCCCCAATTTTAATAAATGCCGACATAATTGCCTCCTTTTTTTTTGTGTTGGTTAATAGATGCCCGTGCCAACGGTATTGATTAAAGCGATACCGGGGGGTCAGCTAAAATTATAAGCAAAGCCGGAATCCTGAACGTCGACATGGATCCGGGTTATTTCCCGACCTTCCATCATTCTCGACAATATTTCACTGCTGATTTCCGGCAGGAGCGTATGGGATAAAATAGCGTCCACCATACGGGCGCCGCTCTCAAGTTCGGTACATCGGCTGTGAACGAGTTCGACGACGTTGTCATCGTATGTGAACGGCACCCCATGATTTTCCTGAATGCGTTTTTCAATACGCCCCAACTGCAACCGAACGATCTTTTTCAGCACTTCGTCCCCAAGGGGATAAAACGGCACCACGCTCAGCCGGCCCAGAAAAGCGGCCGGGAATGCCTTGAGCAGGGGGTCCCGCAGCGCCCGGGCAATCCCCTCCGGATCGGGCATCAGCTCCGGGTCCTTGCACATATTCATGATAAGATCGGTACCCACATTGCTGGTAAGCAGAATGATGGTGTTTTTAAAATCGATGAGCCGCCCTTCGCCGTCTTCCATCCGTCCCTTGTCAAAAACCTGAAAAAAGACTTCATGAACGTCCTTATGGGCCTTTTCCACTTCGTCCAGGAGCACAATACTGTAGGGACGCCGCCGGACAGCCTCCGTAAGGATTCCCCCTTCCCCATAACCGACATACCCCGGAGGGGCGCCTTTCAACGTGGAGACCGTATGGGCCTCCTGGAACTCGCTCATATTGATGGTGATAACGTTCTGCTCTCCGCCGTAAAGGGCTTCGGCCAGGGCCAGGGCCGATTCTGTTTTTCCCACCCCGCTGGGGCCCGCCAGCATGAACACGCCAATGGGCCTGCCCGGATTCTCCAGCCTGGCCCGGGAAGTGCGCATGCGCATGGCGATGGTTTCCAGGGCATGACGCTGCCCGATAACACGTTCTTCGAGGGTATCGGCCAGGTTCATGATGGCCTCGATCTCGTTTTTGACCATCCGCCCCACCGGAATACCGGTCCAGTCCGCCACCACGGAAGCCACTGCCTGGGCATCGACGCAGGGCAGAATCAGGGGGGATTCTCCCTGAAGATCGCTGAGCTTGGCCATAAGTTCCCTGAGTTCGGCAAACATGGCCTCGCGTGCTTCAGGGGTGAGTTTCGCTTCGTTTTCATCCCCGGCTTCGGAACCCTTCTGGTCAGAGCCTGCCGCCGTATCTTCAGTCCCGGTGCCGGTGCCGGAGTCTTCCGGATCGGATTCCGCGGTATCATCAGACCCGGCGTCAGGGGCTGTTTCCGGAGGCTTCTCCTCCGCCAGGGGGCCATCGATCGATTCGCCGGTGGCGGCCCGAAGTGTGCCCCGCAATTCCAGAATCCGGTCCACCAGGTTCTTTTCTTTCCGCCACCCCTCTTCCAGCTCCTTGAGCAATCCGCTCTCCTGCTCGAGCTGATCGTCAATTTCCGAAAGCCGTTTCTCCCGGGACATGCCCACGGACGCCTCCCGGAACAGAATCTCCTTTTCCGTCGCAAGCGCATCGATTCGCCGCCGGGATGCCTCCACCGCCGCCGGTGTGGCATGCAGGCTTACCGCCACCCGCGCACAGGCCGTGTCCAGCAAGCTGACGGACTTATCGGGCAATTGCCGGGCGGGAATATAACGATGGGACAGCTGAACCGACGCCACCAGGGCCTCATCCAGGATCTGCACCCGGTGGTGTTTTTCGCTGACACCGGCAAGCCCCCGCATCATGACAACAGCCTTCTCCTCGGAAGGCTCGTCGACTTTGACCACTTGAAACCGTCGGGTCAAGGCAGCGTCTTTTTCGAAAAACTTTTTATATTCCGCCCAGGTTGTGGCGGCAATCGTTCTGAGAGTACCCCGCGCCAGGGCGGGTTTGAGCAGGTTCGCCGCGTCCCCCGAACCGGCGGCGCCACCCGCCCCAATGAGCGTATGCGCCTCATCTATAAACAGAATGATCGGCTTGGGAGAGGCTTGAACCTCGTCAATAACCTGTCGCAATCGGTTTTCAAACTCGCCCTTCATGCTGGCGCCGGCCTGGAGCAAACCCAGGTCCAGGGTGCGTACCGATACATCCCTGAGGGGCGGGGGAACATCCCCCGACGCAATACGCTGGGCAAACCCCTCCACTACCGCGGTTTTGCCCACGCCGGCTTCACCGGTGAGGATCGGGTTGTTCTGCCGGCGACGCATAAGAATATCGATGATCTGTCTTATTTCATCATCCCGTCCCAGAATCGGGTCCAGGGATCCCTGGCGGGCGGTTTCCGTTAAATCCACCGAGAACTGGGCAAGCGCTTCCTGTTTACCCATGGCGGCGGGCGCTACGGCGCCACTGGCCTCACCGGGGGCGACACCGCCGCCCACCCGACTCCCGTCCTGGGCCGCCAAGGCCTCCTCGGGGGAACCGCCGACAATAGCCGCAAAATTATCCGACAGGTCTTCCGCCTTCACTTTTTTGAATTCAGAGGAGATACCGGGAAGCAACCCTTTCAGACCCGTCGCCTTCAACAACGCAAGAACCACATGACCCGTACGCACCTGGGATTCACCGAACAACAGGGAGCTGAACACCCAGGCTCTCTCCACCGCCTCTTCGAGATGGGGGGAAAAATCGGAAATCGAAGTCGCCCCCCGGGGCAGACTGTCGAGAGAAGCGGTCATGTCGCTTGCCAGGCGGGAAGCATTGAGGTCGTAATGCCGCACAATACGGTGCAGGTCCGAATCCTGAAGCTGTATTACCATTTGCAGCCAGTGTACCAGTTCCACATAGGGGTTCCCCCGCATCTTGCAGAACACGGTGGCACTCTCCACGGATTTGTAGGCCAGACTGTTGAGTTTTCCAAATAGAGATGTTCGACTGATGTCTGCCATGATGGTATCCTTTTGGTTTTGGTTGCGCCGGCGATTGGCCGATGAACCGAATACCGAAGTTTGATTAAACCATATATCCCGGCATTCGGTTATTCCATTACACCATATTACATTGTATCCGAGTTAAATTTCAAATCCTTCACATCTTTTTCAAAGGGGGCGCTCTGAAGCCAGGTGGTCCACCCGAGCCGTCCCGATTCCCCCAGTTTTAACGCCGGGACCTCTTCTTTCCTGAGAATGAGTTGCACCTCATAGCACAACTCATCCCCCACGTAATTTCTAACCCAGTCCCGAAGACCGGTGAAGCTTTCACCGCCGGGCAACAACCGCTCATATTCCTGAAAGCCCATGGGGCCCAGAAAAATCCTGAATTTTTGCTGGCACTCATATACCCTTTCGCCTACCACTGCATTGAGACCGACAGTTGCGGTGTCGGGGGAATCACCCAGCTTGCAGCGATAAGCATCCGGCAGCGGTATCCACTGACCGACAAACTCTTCGATGGTGGTTTTAATCCCGAAATAATCTTCCAGAATCGCCCGCAACCCTTCGGCGCTACGGGTCTGGCAACCCAAATGGCCGCTGAAATGCAACTTGGCCATATCGGGCACACAATCCCTGTTCCGAAGCGTCTCATTCGCAATCCCAATGAGGCTGCCGATATAGTCGGCAAAACGGTCCTCATGGGACCGATCATGACTGACGGTTTGGCGGTGGCATGCCCAGGCCCGGTAAAACATGCTGATCATGCGATGGTTGAAAATATCGAAAAATCGGGCCAGGGTATGGTCATCATGGTTGAGTTCGCGGTCATGAATGTAATCGGTGACCTGCAATGGCATGGGCCCCTGGGGACCCAGCAATCCCATAAAGTTGACCACAAGCCGTGGCTTGCCGCTCCTGGTAGACCGTTCGAAACGTTGGAGGGTAGTCGGGGCGAATGCCAGGGAAGGCTCCTGACAGAACTGAATGGGATCATCCGCCGCCCGTCTCGCAAATCCCAAACGGGGCTTGTTGACAAACAGGCACTCCACCCTGCGGGCCGCCTGAAAAAAATTCAGTCCGACCGGGTTCTCGAGGAACTGCAACTCTACAGCAGGTGTCGGGTACCCAGATTCGCCGGCCATCGCATGATTTCTCCCCGCTCACGGGTTCTGACAACGGTTTCCGTGAATGAATTGATGGAAACGTACTTTGAAAGAAACAGGTTCAGGACCGCGCCCAGTAGAAAGACGCTGGCGCCCTCAAAGGCAAATTCGTCAAATTCCAAGGTGACCTCGAGGCCGCGAACAAACGCCATCTGCCCCTCGTGGAAGATACGCCGCGTTATGGGCTGACTCTTCACGGAAAGAAGCCCTTCAATCTGTTTCTGAGTTTGCAGGTCCTGGGGATCGCAATAGAGCTTGAACATATCGCGAAGCGCGGCGGATCCCTGGCCGCTCGAGCCGTCCACCAGCGACAGGTAGTTTAAACTCAGATGGTTGATAATTCGCCAGCTGATTTCACCCTCGGCATTGGAAGCTCGGGGAACCGTGGGTCCCGCCACGCAGCGCAACGACTCTACCGGCGAACTGATGTCGAGCGTAAAGTCCGTTTTCCCCCGGCCAATACTCATCTGAATGGGCAGATCCCGGTTGGTGCACAGGGTATCAACCGCCAGTTGCCGCAAATCGGATCGATATGGCGATGCCGATGCATCCACAATGGACAAAAAAACCTCGCTGCCTCCGTAGCTGGATCGCCGACCGTGCTTCTTTTCCCTGGCGGACATCAATCTTGGTGTCCGGTTGACCGTGAAGTACGCACCACTGCCGCCGGCGTCCGCAAAATCCGACGCCGAATAAAAGGGGGAAAACGTCTGCCTGTCATCGGACCGTACGCCATAGCCGGTGACACCGGTAACCCGGTAGACTTCATAATCCATGGGGCGGGTACGAGCGGGTACCACGTGAAATTCCGAAAATTTGTCGGACAGGTGAATGATATCGGCCCGCTTGGGAAACAGATTAACTGCCGGCGCGCAATGCAATGCGATATTGCCCGCATCCATTCTCCCCTCCAGGGTCAGGTCTTCCTCATCCATAAAAATGACAAGATCCACCATGGAAGCGGTGCACTCTTTAAGGGATTGGCGCAATCCCGAAATTCGAAAAAAGAGAAACCGTTGGGGAAAAGCGAAGTACTCCTGAAGCAGGCGGTATCCCCGAAATGAACGGGCGACAACCGGCAACAGCGCCTCGTCATCCCTAAAACCTACCGGCTGGATACTGGCGGCCGGCAATACATGCTGCCATCCAAAGGGCTTTTTCGACGGCTGGACCGCAACATTTTTCCCATGGCCGAAAATCTGCTCATAAATTTTCGTGGGAACATTCTCCGCGCCGCGGATAAAAAAGGTCAACTCGTCCAGGTCAAAACCGGAAAAAGCCAATTTTTCGTTGGTTTCCAGACGGATGCGAATACCGGCTTTGGGAGAGGCTTTCAAACGGGGAGGCGTGAGACTGCTCAAGTCCCGCGCCACATATTCAGCCATCGTGACCTTCATCGGCCAGAGCATTACACGATGTCCGGTACGATATTCACAGGCCGTCATGTCATCCCGCCCGATAAGCGACCGCAACTCGGTTCCTCGCGGAATTTCGAATCCGCTCGCCAAACCGCTTTTTACGAGGTCAAAATCGAAACTGACAACGGCCATGGAAGGAACGGGGGATAGATAATGGGGATAGACCGTTTCCAGAATCGACTGGGTAAACTGGGGAAACTCGGCATCCTGTTTCAGTTGGACCCGAGCGGCCAAAAAGGCAAACCCTTCCAGCAACCGCTCGACATAAGGATCGCCACAGGCAAATTCATCCAGGGCAAGACGTCCGGCAACTTTAGGGAACTCTTTGGCGAACTCGCCCGCCGTACTTCTCAAGTGGCGCAGCTCCTCATTGTAATATCGCAGCAGCCGTCTATCCACCGCTCCCTCCCCAGTTCAGGCTGCTCTTACCGTCTCGAGATCCAACTCGGTTCTGATAAACAACGCTTCCGGTATGGGCTGGGTCCATAAATCGCCACGGATTTCAAACTGAAGGGCCCTGTTACTCATCTCGTCCCGGTCCGTTTCCATGGCAATGGACAGGGTGTTGGGCATTATCCGTGGCTCAAAGCGCTGCAGCGCCTCGGTCAATCGGTACCGCATATTTTCGACGCCCAAGCTGGATGCGGTCTTTCCCGCAACGTTTTCCACACCGTAATTCAGCACCGAGGAAGGGATCTCATCATACTCGTCGAACCCGCTTTGGGCTGCATTGGTATGGGTGTTCAGCAACCATGTCAGATCCCGCATAACCGCCCGGCGGTATTGTTGCATGCTCATTACGCGTAAAGAACGGCTCTCCTGCTCCTTATTGGGCTCATCATCCGTCAACCTGTCCAGCAGGCAGGGCTGCAACTTTTCCGATTGTGTCAATTCCGCCATGGTCAGCTCCCTGTATCCGACGCATCGGTTGTATCGAAGTCCACCTCCCGAATATCCAGAAGCGGATACTCACCCTGGTCCGTGGCCAGCATCCGTTGCCCCATACCAATATAGAAGTCATCCCCCGCATTTTGCCATTCCGTTTTGCGGCTCAATCGCAGAGAACCGCTTTCACTCTTTTCAGTGCCGGGATATCGAACGGGTATCAACCCCACGGCCTGCCCCTGGTTTGTCCAGGTGAAGGTAGCTGAAATCCATACCACATCCCGCAAATTGACAGGCTTTTCAATGCAAATTTTGGAGATCCGCTCAAAAGGAATCCAATAGTACTTTCCGTCCACCAGGGCTTCCAGTATGGGCCCCAGTCGCTCATCCGCATCCGCCATCCAGGCAAAGGGCTTCCCATCGATCTGTCCCGAAACAGCCGGGGCGGCATCAAACGCCCGGTCGCGCATCTCTATTGCCTCGGCAAACCTGCCCACCGCCAGCAAACAGGGTATCCGGGTAAGTGACACCATCCAGTCCGAAGGCTCGCCGAAAAACAGAGGCGTGCGTTCACCCTGGAATACATCCGCACGAAACGCTTCACAATTCAAGGCCGGCCGAAAAACCTGGGCCATAAGCGCGGCATCCGCATCCATTTCCGCCGCCACATTCAGCTGGGTCATGGCCCGATCCCATTGACCCAATACACTGAGCAACTGAAATAAAAACACCCGCATTTCAGCTTTGGCGGGATTTTTACGTATTTCAGCGGTGAGTTCCGTCAAGGCGTTGTCAAGATCACCGGATTGTATATATGCCTCTGCCTGCATGGTCCCCGCCTTCTCCCCTGTAGCCCGGATATTCCAATTTTTTGTAAGCAAGAAAATCAAGAACGGCGCACTCAACCAAAATCATACAGGGGAAATCCTCGGATGAATACAGCCGTTCATGAAAATGACGGGTCTCATGATATTCCCGATACGGACCCGTATACTATTTATACTATGCCCCGCCCTTGGCGGACGGCAGTTTGGAAACCAGTCTCAGGGATACCGAAAGACCTTCCAATTGATAATGGGGTCGCAGGAAAAATTTAGCGTTGTAGTATCCCGGATTGCCCTCGATATCCTCCACAATCACTTCAGCAGCGGATAAGGGGTACTTTGCTTTGACGGCCTCCGACGCCTTTTCGTCCGTTGTGACATATTTGACAATCCATTTTTGAAGCCACTTCTCCATGTCGGTTCGTTCCTGGAACGAGCCAATCTTATCGCGGACAATGCACTTGAGATAATGGGCAAACCGGCAGGTGGCAAACAGGTAGGGAAGTCTCGCGGCCAGATTGGCATTGGCCGTGGCGTCCGGGTCATCGAATACTGCCGGATTCTGCAGGGATTGCGCCCCGACGAATACGGCAAAATCGGTATTCTTCCAGTGAGAGAGCGGCATAAACCCGTTCTTTGCCAATTCCGCTTCGCGACGATCGGTAATAGCGATTTCAGTGGGGCATTTCATATCCACACCGCCGTCATCCGTGGGGAATGTATGGGTGGGCAATCCCTCCACCATACCGCCGCTTTCCGCGCCCCGGATACGGCTGCACCAGCCGTAAAGCTTGAAGGCCCGGTTGATATTGACCGCCATGGCATAGGCGGAATTGGACCAGCAGTATTTGGAATGCTCCGCACCTTCCGTATCTTCTTCGAAATCAAATTCCTCCACCGGCTCGGTTTTTGCTCCATAGGGAACTCGGGACAGAAAACGCGGCATGGTCAAGCCGATATATCGGGAATCCTCCGAATCCCGGAGGGAGCGCCAGGAAGTATATTCGGCGGTTTGCATGACTTTGGTCAAGTCCCTCGGATTACTCAGCTCCTGCCAGGTATCCATATTCAGCACATTGGGAGATGCCGCGGAAATGAAAGGTGCGTGGGCGGCAGCGGCAATCTGGGCGATACCTTCCAGGATTTGCACGTTTTGCGGCGTATGATCAAAGTAGTAATCCCCCACGAGGCATCCATATGGTTCACCACCCGGTGTTCCATATTCATCCTCGTACATCTTTTTGAAAAGGGGACTCTGGTCCCAGGCGGAGCCCTTGTACTTTTTGAGCGTTTTAGCCAGATCCTTCTTGCTTATATTCATCACCCGGATCTTGAGTTGTTCGTCGGTTTCACTGTTATCGACCAGATAGGACAACCCGCGCCAGGTGCCTTCCAGTTGCTGAAAATCCGGGTGATGCATGATCAGATTGATCTGATCGGTAAGCTTTTTGTCAATTTCCGCCAGGAGCATCTCAATGGTCTGGACAACGTCGTCTGAAATCAGGGCCGTTTGTTCCAGAGCCTGGGCGGACAGCGTTTTTACGGCCTCCTGCACTGCTGCCTGGGCACGGTCGGTTTTGGGTTTGAATTCCTTTTGAAGAAGCTCCTCAAAAGCACTCATCTCCATGGTTTCGGCTTCCGCCGTTTGGGTAGCGGCGTCCCTCTTTTCTTCTGCCATGATCAACCCTCCCCTTCAGTTTTATCAGATTCTTCACCCGGTTTAGCTGCCGAAGAAAGTGCCTGCATGAGTGCCGGATCGTTTAGAAGTTTGGCAACCAGCTCCTCCGCACCCTCCTTGCCATCCATATAAGACATCAAATTGGCCAGTTGGGTACGCGCTGTGAGCAGATTGTTGAGGGCATCCACCTTCCGGGCCACCGCGGCCGGCGAGAAATCTTCCATGCTCTCGAAGGTGAGATCGACACCGATATTTCCCTCTCCGGTCAAGGTATTGGGCACCGTGAAGGCAACCCGGGGTTTGGACGCCTTCATGCGTTCATCGAAGTTGTCCGAGTCGATCTCTAAAAATTTTCTTTCCGCCACGGGCGCCAGGGCCTCTTCGGGCTTCCCGGACAAATCCGCCATCACTCCCATGACAAACGGCAAGTTGATGGACTGTTGTGCGCCGTAGGTCTCCAGATCATATTCTATTTGTACTCTCGGAGCCCTGTTCCGTGCGATAAACTTTTGGCTGCTTGCTTTTCCTTTTGCCATGACACCGTCTCCCTTCTTATCTTCTTTGGTTTTGTCAGGGATCTGTAACTGTTGACTAACTATACGTAAGCGTTTCTTGATAGCAAACGCGATTTTCGCTATTCACCGGACTCATTCTCGCCGCTGACCGCCTGCACCTGGGGTATGGCGCCCGGAGAAATGTCGCGGATAATATCCACAAAACTTTTACCCACAAGTCGTTTGGCCCGTTTGAGAAGCAACGGCACCGGGCTGGACGGCTCATTCTGCTCATAGAAAGTGATGATCATTTCCAAAGCCTTATGCACATCCTGATGAGAAGAAATCTGCCCGGACAGCTGTTTAGTAGAGGCCACTGCACCGTCAGCATCCGCCGGTGACCCCTCGGGATCGGAATCGTCCGGCGCCAAACCGTAGCCCCTGCTTTCCAGATAATGCCCGGTTTTGGACTGCATCTGGCGTAATAATCTGAGAATCCTGTCCAGATTCGGAGCAGATGACGCCCCGACGCGTTCAACAAGTG
Source organism: Desulfobacterales bacterium (assembly GCA_963677545.2). Lineage (GTDB taxonomy): Bacteria > Desulfobacterota > Desulfobacteria > Desulfobacterales > JAFDDL01 > JBECKW01. Next base: position 141,100 of record CAXXKH010000044.1, read on the forward strand.
TTTGATCGAGTCTCTGTAGCCGTTCGACAGCTTCGTTCAGCAGTTGGTCCGTGGCTTTCAAGGATTCCACATCGGTCTGTTCAAACGCGGCGTCTATAAGTTGAGAAGTGGGCAGATCGCCTGCCTCGGACTCGGGTACCGTAAGTTCCCCCGAAACCACCAGGATATGCCGAAGAGTGGGGCGAGGCAGACGGGCATCGGCCGGTTCACACAGCGGCGCATTCATCAAACCGGGAATAAATTTCATGGGATCCTGGTCGCTCATCACCGTTGTCGGCGGAGAAAGAGATCCAATAATATTCATCCGTTCCGTGGGGTCATTGTCGTCGTCCGGATCCAGCACGGGAAACACATCATCCCAGTATCGATGCACACTTTCGCAAAGAAGGGACAAACCGTCATGAAACCCCGTCAATCCTTCCAGAGTGAGCTTCGATATCGTCAGGTACAGAATCAGCCTCAGGTCACGGCTGCGCGCGAGCAGTGCCAGGCTCATTTCCAGGACTTTCTTCCAGTCCGGCTCTATACCTTCCTGGATATGATCCCCCATCTGGGTCTCAGCGGTACCCTGTGCTATTTTTTCAAGTTCCAGAAAATCGGTATCGTAGGAGATATCCTCCCCGCAGGGGGCATCGGGTGAAATTTCAGTCAGAAACGCCTCAAGATCGAAAGAACTCATGGAAAACCCCGCTACATCTTGATGGTTAAGGCTTGTTCAACAACCGGGGATCTACTGGTAATAGGTCGTCACTTCACATGGAAGCCGAAGATTTTGGACTCCTTTTTTCTTCGCATCGGCGACTTTCTTTTTTTACTGTCATTGCGAGATATTCGCCTAAATTCATAAGAAGAAATATCCAACCGGCGCGGTTATGTCAAGAAAATATTGAGGGAAAACGAGCCTGTTTTTCAGTACTATTTTTTTAAAAACCGCTTGATCTTTCCCCCAATCTCTTTAAAACCACTCGGGGACGACGGATTGTTTTGCTGTTCGGGATTGCCCGTACCATCGGTTTGCGCCGGGGTCTCTTCCGGCGCCGCCTCTATTTCGGCCAGCCGGCCGCCGCCTAAAAAACGGAACTCCGGCCCCGTAGAACTCATCGAAAGACGGCAATCCGGTTCAAGTATGCCTTCCCGGTCGACCGGGCGTCCGTTTATCAGCATCGGACTCTTTCCGGACAGATCTTTTATCCAATAGTTCTCCTGATAAAACAGGATCTGGGCATGACGCTCGAACACGGACGGATGATTCAGAACGAAATCGCACTGGGTCCCCTGCCCGATAGTAACAGGCAGTTCATTATAGGATCGAAGGGTGGGGCCATACTGGATAAACAGTGGCTTCTTGATTCTCTGGACAGGCGCCTGTCCCGGCCCGGCGGCGCCGAATGCGTTATTTGATGGCGGCTGGACGGGTATCGATGCTGCTGCCGCCGGCGCACGATAGACGTTTTCAACTGCCGGCCTGGGAGACGGTGCATCCACCGGTTGAGACCATGCCGGCGGGACCTGGGGAGGCGCCGGCGGCTGTACCGGTTCTTGAAGCGATTCCGGTCGTGACAGCTCAGAACGCCGTGGCGGTTCGGGAGGAGAAGGTGGCGTCACAACCGGGGTATTCAAACTCCCCGTCACCGTCTGGGTCAGGAAACTGACCTTCGGTCCTCCCTCGGCAAACATCAACACATCCCCATCCTTTATGTATGCCTCCGGGACGGCCTTGCCGTTCAGATATGTTCCGTTGGAACTCTGGTCGATAAGTTTGAAGCGGTTTCCCTCCCGGACAATCCGGGCATGCTGTCTCGATACCACCCCCAAATCTTTTGGGTACCGGATATGACAGGATGGATTCCGGCCAATGGTTACTTCCGCCTCGGGAAACTCCTGGATTTCACCCTTGAGCGGCCCCTCTATATGGATGAGTTGCATAATTATTGTCGGTGGTTGTTTCATGGGTGTAACTTAATTGATTTTGTGATATGTTGCAATAAATAATAACCATCCATAAGCCCGGTTGATCTTCGTATAGAGAACGCCATGAACCGATTGATTGCTGTTGGAAAAACAGATGTCGGCCTGAAACGATCAAATAATGAAGACACATTTCTTGTCAAGCCGGATCTCGGCTTTTGTCTCGTGGCCGATGGCATGGGGGGGGCGGCCGCCGGTGAAATCGCCAGCCGGATTTTCTCCGATACGGCCCTTGAAGTCTTTTCAAATACCGCGGCCGCCACCCGGGAAGAAGCGGTATCGCGGGTCCAGCAGGCTTTCGGGCTTGCAAACGAACGCATCCGGACCCACATTCGCCAATATCCGGAGCACAATGGAATGGGGTGTACTGCTGAAATTATCGTTTTTTCCGGTACCGACTTTGTGATCGGGCATATCGGGGACAGCCGGACTTACCGGCTTGCAAACGGCCTGCTGACACAGCTTACAAAGGACCATTCCCTGGTTCAGGAGCAAATCGACCTGGGCCATATCACACCCGCGGAGGCACGCACACATTCAATGCGAAATGTCATTTTGCGCGCCGTGGGCGTTGAGGAGGACCTTGCCCTGGATATCGTCCGGGGGAAAGTGTCCACGGGAGATCTGTTTCTTCTTTGCTCCGACGGCCTGACCGACATGCTTTCCGATGATACCATCCGGGAAGCCGTTCTGCCGGCCGCGCCGGTAGAAGATAAAATCGAACGGCTGATCAACCTTGCCAAGGCCGCCGGTGGTCTCGACAATATAACCGTGGCCCTCGTTGAGACAGCATGATGCGAAAAAAAAACATCCCGGGCATTTTCCTTCTTTTTATCCTTATGGGTTCATCCCTTTCAGTCGAAGCCGGGAATCAAAGGGACGAGAGAGTTATTTATCTGCCTGTCGATGAACTTGTGGAAGTACTTTCCTCATGGTGGGAACGGGCCGGTTTTATGGTTCAGCGCACCAACCCGGATAAAAACAGTGTTCGGCTGTTTGTCTCCCGGGGAGATGCCGGCTGCCGGTTCGATCTATCCCCCCAATCGGCTCTGGCCGCAAAAATTCTAACTGTGACTGCCGTCGAGTTAACGGAAGAGATGGACAGGTGGTGGCGCTATCTTGAGGTATATATCCAGGCGCCACTATCCGAAACGTCCCCGGCCGATCACACCATCCCGGTGTCCATTCTGTCGAAAATCGAATCGGTCGTCTGCATCCGCATCACTACCGGAGAAGAAAAAGATCAATTCTCAGGGGTTATCGTCGACAAAGCCGGGCTTATCATCAGTACGGCCCACGGCCTTCCCGACAACCAGGAAATTATGGTAACGCTCTATGACGGTAAGGAACTCCCGGGAACCCTCATCCGGCGGGATATTCTTCAGGACCTGTCCCTGATCCAGATTCCGGAATCGGCTTTTCAGTCCATTTCGCTTCCGGACGGCCGCAATCTCCTCGGAATGGGTGAACCGGTTTTTTCCATCGGATGCCTCGGCGATCTTCAGGGGACCGTTACCACCGGCACGGTCAATGCTCCCCCGCGAAGAGTAAACGATCAGCCCCTCTGGCAGGTACACATGGATGTCCAGCCCGGCAACAGCGGCAGCCCGGTGTTCGATAAACAGGGTCATATCGTGGCATTGGTGAAGGGACGCTATCGTGGAACAACCTCCGTGGGTTTTTTAATCCCCCTTGAAACCATCATCCATTTTGTGAAAGAGAGCTGCCCCCTATGAACTGCGTGCGATATGAACCACAAAAAGAGCTGGGAAAAAAAGAGAGCTGTCCATTATGAATTACGGCCGCTATGAACCGCAGAAAGAGCTGGGAAAAGGCGCCATGGGCGTGGTGTATCAAGCCCATGATCCCCAGATTGACCGCATGGTGGCACTCAAGGTCCTGCGTCGGGATCGGGTCACCGGGGAAGACTTCGTCCGGAGATTCCTGCAGGAAGCCCAGGCGATCGGCAGACTGACGCATCCGAACATCGTAACGGTGTACGATGTGGGCAGGGACCAGGATACCATCTATATCGCCATGGAATTTCTCGACGGGCGCCCCATGGATGAAATTTTCCGGGAAACAGCCCCGGATCTGGAGAAAATCATCGACATCGGCGGCAGCGTGGCGGATGCGCTGGACTATTCCCACAAACGGGGGATTATCCACAGGGATATCAAGCCTTCCAATATCATGCTGACCCGGGAAGGCCATGTAAAAATAACGGATTTCGGCGTCGCCCGCATCGAAAATCCGAATGCCCCGCAGATGACGCAATCAGGAGAGATTCTCGGAACCCCGAACTACATGTCCCCCGAACAGGTCAAGGGGGAATCGGTGGACGGGCGCTCCGATCTCTACTCCCTCGGTGTTATTCTTTATGAGCTTTCCACGGGAAGAAGGCCCTACGGCGGGAAAAACCTCGCCGCCATCTTTAACGCCATCCTTCAGGAAAAACCCGTATCGCCGATGGCCATCGAGCCGTTCGTCTCCCGGGGACTGCCCTCCGCATTGTCCGACATCCTCTTGAAAAGTATCGAAAAAGCGCCCGAGGCCCGTTTCCAGAACGGAAAAGCCATGGCCGATGCCCTCACGGCCTGTCTCAAACCCGCCCGCGCTACTGTCGGGACGGCGATTTCCGAAAAAAAATCGAGTCGATCCCTCGTTGCGGCCCTGGTTCTCTGCCTGGGGATATTACTTGCCGGAGGCGGATTTTTCTATTATAAACAGCATACTGTCCCGCCACAGGCCGAAACGTCCGTTCCCCGGGCGCCTTTACAGGTTGAGAGCAATGTGGACGGCGCCCAGTTGTACGTAGACGGCACATTCCGGGGCCAAACGCCGGTCCGCCTGGATCTGCCCGTCGGAAGTCATGAGGTTCGTCTTTCCCTGCCCGGTTATTATGGATGGGAAGCAACGATTCCGCTTGAAGAGACCGGGAAGACAATCCGAGGCGTTTTGGTACCTGTTGAGGAAAATGGCTCGACAATGTAACCCGGTGTAATGGAAAAACCGAATGGACGGGTATATGATCCGATCATCTCAATAAGGAGGTACACCATGAATGTTTTTCTACGTATTGTTATCGTTTTGGTAATGGTGGTTTCCACGCTGATCGGGGCAGCACCTTCTTTCGGCCAGGTCGGCCCCGGCCAGGCGGCGCCCGAATTTTCACTAACGGATCTGCAGGGCAATCCGCACCGACTTTCCGATCACAGCTCCCAGCCCATGCTGATCCTTTACTTTTTCGATGCAGCATCCAGGCCCAGCCAGGAAGGTCTTCTCAGCCTGAACAACCTGGCGAAACGCTTCGACACGGCCAACATGGCGGTTTGGGGAATCACCAACTCGTCAAGGAAAGCCGCCGCCGAATTTATCGACCAGGCAAATCTGGTCTTCCCGGTGCTTCTGGATACATCGAATGTGTCGGACCTTTACGAAGCAAAGGCGATTCTTCCGACCGTAAGCATCCTGGGGCCGGGAATGAAAATTCTCGACTATTTCCAGGGGGGTGGGAAAAGCACCGAAATCATGCTCGTCCGCCTCGCCGAGAGAACCCTTCAACGCAAGCAGACCATGATGGCCAAGGCCATCAGCGACACGGTCATCGAAAAAAATCCCGGGAACATAGAAGCCCAGAGCGTCAAGGGATATGCGGAAATCAAAGAGGGGAATCTCGCCAGGGCCGAGGAGATATTTGAAACCATCTCGAGGAAAAAAGGGGAGGGGGAAATTGCCGGTAAAGAAGGATTAAGCGCCGTTTATGCCAAAACGGGAGATACGCAAAAAGCCCTGCAACTGGCCGATGAAGTGGTTCAAAAAGCACCCGAAAGGGCCACCGCCCATGTGGTCAAAGCGGACATCCTCTACAGCCGGAACAAAAAACAGGAAGCTGAAGCTGAATACCGAAAAGCCGTCGAAAGCAAGGCGGAGCAACCGTACCAAAAGGCTACCGCCCTGAACCAGTTCGGCCGTTTTTTTGCCAGCGTCGGTAACTACAAGGAGGCCCGGACCCTCTATGACCAAGCCGTGGATGTCGATCCCTACTATATCGAGGCGATGTCGAACAAGGGAATGACTTACGAGAAAGAAGGCAACTGGGATCAGGCGCTTTCCGAATACCGCCAGGCCCTGAGCCTCAGTGAAACGGACACGTTCGCCTCGGTTCTTGCACAAAAAGCCGAGAAAATGCTCGCCCTCCAAAAGGATGCGGCCAGAAACAAGGAGATCGACAGACTGGTCAAGGACCTCGCAAAACGCTTTCGAGAACAGAAGTCAAAGATAAAGGGGCCCCGGGACACCTGGACATCACGCCCCACGGTACTCTCGTTTGTGGATTTCCAGGATAAAGGGGGACTTGCGGAACGGGACGGGCTGGGATTGGTGATGACGACCCAGCTGGCCGATAAACTGAATGCATCGGGCCGTGTGAAAGTGGTGGAAAGGGCGGTCATGGATCGGCTCCTTTCGGAACTCAACCTCGGCTCTTCGGAATTGGCGGATCCGGAAACCGCCCTGAAACTGGGGCAGGTATTGGCGGCAAAGCTCATGGCCACCGGAACACTTCTGTTTACACCCGGCAACACGCTTCTCAGCCTTCGGCTCATCGACACCGAGACGTCCGCCATTCCCAAAGTCGTCACAAAAGAGATCGACTCGAAAGTCGCCCTGAGCGCCTATCTGAATCAACTCAATCGGGAACTTCTAAAGGCGATCATCGAACAGTATCCACTCAAAGGGTACCTTGTGCAGGCCTCCGGCGATCGAGTGATGCTGAATATCGGCCAATCCCAGGGAGTGGTTCCGGGCACCCGTTTTGAAGTGATCGAGGAACAGGAACCGGTAAAGTATAAAGGGAAAACGCTTCAGGCTGCGCCGAAAACGATCGGGGAAGTTGAAATCGTCAGTGTCGAACCGGACCTGAGCTATGCCCGTGTTCTTCGCGAAGAAAGGTCCTTCAAGCAGGACGACAAGGTCATTGAAAAAATAAACGAGCAGGTGTTGTAAGAGGGGCGCAGTCAACAGTCGGCAGTCAACAGTCGGCAGTCGGCAGTCGGCAGAAAGCGACGGAAAACGTTAAATCATTTTTGGCGATATGGCATAGCCAATCGTCTCGGGAAGGATACATGATAAAAAAAATCTGCCTCGGATGCTTCGTGCTCTCTCTGTTACTGTTCGGCTGTGTCACAACCGGCCCCAAAACCGCTCCAACGACCGCCCTGCCTTCGGAAGGGGCGCTGGCTGTCTGGGAACTTGAAGATACTTCCCCCATTGGTGTCTCCCAACCCGACCTTGCGGAATTTATCTCGGCCCGGGTTCTTGAAACACTCAAGGCCCGGGGCGTAAAAGTGGTTGAACGGCAGAAGCTGCTCTCGGTGTTGAAAGAGTTGTCCCTGGGGCAAAGCGAACTGGCCGATCCGGCAACACGGCTTCGCATCGGACGTCTTTCCGGCGCGAAAAAAATGGTATTCGGCAGCTACCAGGTTATCGGAGGGAGCATGCGGATCGACCTGCGATTGGTGGATGTGGAGACCGGTCGCGTACTGACCACGGCAAAGAGAATCGTTGAGGGAAGCAATCTGAACGAATGGCTTGCCGCCGCTGAAGAAGCTGCCCAGGATCTTTCCACACGATAAGGGCAGTTTAGAGTGATTGTCAGAATAGTGTTCCGATTGCCGTTGTTTTTGCTATGAAATATTAAATCGTTGGGTTTCACCACCCGGTTGTTGAGTTTCACCACTCTTTTGCGATCCATTACCCCCCACGTTGAATTTCTTACGAATCCGCTCCAGAGAGACCATTTTTTCAATCCGGGCGGAGGGGGTCAAAAAGGATTTCAGCTTGTTTTCAAGCGCCCGGGGATGCAGGTTGCTCCCGATGGCGATGACGCCTTCCAGAATGATTTTTTTCAAAAGCACTTCCCGGTCGGTCCGTTCCTGAATATGCGCCGCAAGGGGAAGAAAGATAAAATTCGCGAACAGCACGCCATACAGGGTGGAGGTAAGGGCAACGGGGATGGTTGCAAGAATAACCGATGTGTCGCCCACACCGGCCAGCATGCTCATGAGGCCCACGACACTGCCGATAAGACCGAAGGAAGGGCAGAATTCGGCCATCGTCCGGAGCACCCGTTCGGTCTCCTCCCGCCGCATACGGAAAAAATTGATCTCGGTGGTTAAAAAATCCCTCATCTGCCGGATATCATAACCATCCACCAGATACCCAAGGGCCCGGCGCAGAAACAGGACCGTCGTTTCCTGTTCATCCTCCTGAAGGGACAAAAGCCCCCGGAATTTACGTTTCAGGGACAAATCGACAAGTGTCTGGACAATCTCGTCCGGCTCGATTTCCCGGGCAGTGTAGGATGCTTTGAGCACCTGGTAGAGAATTTTAAGCCGCTCACATTTAAAACTCACAAGCGCCGCGGCAAACGTTCCCCCGATTACGATCATAAACCCTGAAAGGTTGAAATAGAGTCCCACATGCCCGTACATGAAAAATCCGGCACAGAAAAGGAGCGTAAAACAACACACACCGATCAGGTTGCGGTTGTTTCCCAGCATCATTTTTATCAATTTCGGATTGATCCTTATGCCCGGCAACTTCATATCGTTTCCCCTGTTATACTTACTGTATTTTTTATCTTTCCGCGGTTTCCGCCATACATTTTCGCCGATTCCTGAGTTTCGATTTTTCCTTATGTGTTCTCCGGCGCCCCGGTTTCGGTGCCCATAGCTGTCGGTCCAGGCTGCTTCGCTGCCGCTGTCGGCCCCGGCTGCTTCGCTGCCGCCGTTGGTCCAGGCTGCTTCGCCGCCGCTGTCGGCCCCGGCTGCTTCGCTGCCGCTGTCGGCCCCGGCCGCTTTTTGGTGAGAATCAGTTCCACGCGTCTATTGGCGGCACGATTCTTTGGCGTATCGTTGGGCGCCACCGGCTGCAGGTAAGCGTGACCGCTTACATAGAACCGCTGGGGAGAAAGCTTCATTTTTTCGATAAAAAACCGCGCGACGGCGCAGGCCCGGGCGGTAGAAAGTTCCCAATTGGTGGCAAATTTTTCCGAGTGCATGGGGATATTGTCGGTATGGCCCACCACGTTCACCCGATAGTCGGTGATGCGCAACACATCGGCCACTTCCCTTAAAGAAAACAGAGACGAGGGTTTCAAATCGGCGCGACCCGTGTCAAACAGCACATCGCCCGGAATGATGACCCGAACCGCCTTATCCTCCTTAATCTCAACCGTGCCGATATCCGAAATATTCCGAAGCCGGATAATGTCCGAGTCTTTTCGCGAAATCCGGGAAGATTCGGCATCCGCCGATTCTATCAGCGTCTCCACCTCGGGAGGCGATACCGTTTCCGGCACCGCTTCCGATGGCATGTCCGTCCCGACCTCTTTCATAAAGGCAAAATCCCGGTTCGCCGCCTGGTAAATATACAAAACGGCAAACAGGATAAACATGGTCATCATGAGATCCGACCATGCCACGGACCAGACCACCCGCCGGGGACTTCGGCCCCGATGGTACATCTGAGCCCCATCCTCCTCCGCAAGCGCGGCGTAATAATCCTCCAGAGGGTCCGGCTTCGGGAGTTTTTCCTCGGGAGCGGCAGCCTTCCCTTCCGGAACCGACGCCCCATCCTTCGGCGCATCTGTTGTTGTTTTTTCCTCTTTCATTCCGCTATCTCGATTTTATGGCATTTGCTCCGCTACCCCTCGCCTATGGTCCATAGCCTAATCCGGCAAGCCGGAGTCGACAGTCTGCAGTTGGCAGTCAACAGGCGGTGGATTGAAATCTATTTCATTTTACCATCAACCTTATCGAAAGATGCATGCCTTTGCGCGTTTGTTTCTGAGAATGGGTCTATTAGCTATCGCTTTTTATCCATCGCCTATAACCTATAGCCTATTGCCTATCACTCATCGCCTATAGCCCATCGCCTATTACCCATTGCCTATCGCCCATAGCCCATCACCAATTGCCCTTTCTAAAAGCATGTTTTATGCCAGAAGTCTCAAAAAAAACAAAAAACCGGCACCAACACGCTCGAAACGTAAACTACCTTCGATCATGACAATACCGGTTTTCTTTTTTAATATAAAACCGTCAAGATCTTGCCGCACTTGTGTATTTTGCGGCAACAATCGTTTTTATATCCTTTGTTCCTGCATTATCGCATACAAAAGGTTTAAAAAATTCTCAGGTACAGCCGATTTCATTAATGTCTTCACGGCCATGTCTTTGCGTTTTCTATTGGTGAACTGCTCCGAAATTTCGAACGGCTTATTTTAAACAGGTTGGCAAAATAAGAAATCGTCCTTGGGCTTAAATAGCGCGCTTGGGTCAAATGATGCTTTATGGTTTCTTTTCCATAAAATTCCCAAACAGATCTCACCTCTTCTCTTATTCCGTTTTCCATTACCCTGACGATAATAAACGCGGCGTGTTCATCCAAATCCAGCTTGCTGAAATCCACATCCCAAAACAATTCAGGCCGAAAAGAGGATTTGACACTATTAGAATCGAATTTCATTGCTGCAATTCCAGGCAAACCCAACACATAGTTTAAATTGAAATATTTGTGATTACAATGTAAGGTATTTATATCAAATTAAAAATTATTTTCAAGGGCTTCAAGAAAAACAAAAACCGGCATCCCCATGTGCATAGTGTCTGCAACCCTTGAACATTGTGAGCCGGCTCTTAAGTCAACAGGTAAACCGATGGATACCAGGCTGACCATAGAACATGTCTTTGTTTCCGGGAGCGACAATTTTTATCGTATTCCTACCCTTGCACTCACCCGAAACCAGGATATTCTCGCTTTTGCCAACCGGCGCCGGTTCACAGTCGCTGACAGTGCGGCCGAAGTACACCTGGTATCGCGCCGGTGGCGGCAGGGATCGGGCAAATGGGATCCCATCGTGGATCTTTTCAACAAACCGCGTTGGAATACGGCGATCGGAACAGCCATAAGGGATGACAACACCCATAAAATTATCGTATCTTACCATCGGAGCCCATTGGACACGCAGATTATGCCAGGCAATCCTGCACCAGGGGCGTTCAACTGCATAAGTAAAGATAATGGCGAGACATGGCAGCATGAACCGCTGGTCATGCGCCCCAATGCCATGGGAAAAAGTGGGGGCAGCCACGGTTCCGGTCCCGGCATCACGCTCCGATTTGGACCCCGCAAAGGCCGATTGATTGCCCCTGCACGGTTTTTCCTTGTCTCGGACGAAAAGATCGAGACCCTGCAACGATATCATTACAACTGCGCCGTCTACAGCGATGACGGCGGGCAAACCTGGCAGACATCCGGGCCGGTGCAGGTGGGAACTGGGGAGGGATGTCTTGCGGAGCTTTCGGATGGGCGCATTTATTACAACTCCCGTGCCTATTTCCTGGACGGTCTGCGGCGGATTGCCTGGAGTTATGACGGCGGAGAAACGTTTGAAGATTTTTCAACCGATGCCGCCCTGAGTGAACCAACCCAGGGAGGCTGCAATGCAAGCCTGATCCGGGTGCCCGGAATTTGGGCGGATGCGGTGGAGGCAACCGATATCCTTCTGTTCTGCAACCCCGCCGGTCACACCCGAAAACGCCTCACAGTCCGCATGAGTACGGATGGTGGTCTGACTTGGTCGAGGAACAAGGTCATTTATGAAGGCCCGTCAGCTTATTCCGCGATAGCGGCCTCTGAAGATGGAATCATCTATATTCTTTTTGAAAATGGAGACAATTCTCCCTATGAAAGGATTTCGCTGGCTCGTTTCCACGTCTCATGGTTAAATTCCTCTCGAACGCCTATCGAGAGTCGTTCTTCTGGCTCAAACGAGATGAAACAGGGTCTTTCCAGCGGATTCCTCTGGATCTGACGTCCGTTCGTCACAGGAGTGCTTCCAGGGAGGCGATGTGTTTTGCCACCACTGTCTGGTCAGCCTCATTTCCCGTCATGGAGCGATTGAGCCGGGAGACGGTACGCAGGGTCCGGAAGAGGAACTCCTTGTACGCTCCCCGGATCCAGGGGCGGACCAGAGAAAGGGATTCTTCCATGTTCTCCAGGTCGAACCGACACCATTCCCGGAGCGTAACCGGAGGGCGGAAGCCGAACCGGATGGCGTCCTTGTAAAGCTCCGTGCCTGGAAGGGGGATGTAAATGTGAGGCGTTCCAAACGGAAAGGGACTTTGGGAGGATCGCTTGGCCAGATTGGCGATGAGTTCAATGGTTTGCTTGAGGTCGCTGACGGTTTCGCCCGGGATCCCCATCAGGAAAAGGTATGTCTTGTGGAAGCCGAACCGGGAAAGCTTATCGTCGAGAGCATAGACCTGGTCGATCCGGATCTGTTTGCCCATTAGTTTTAGTACCTTTTCCGACCCGGATTCCGGGGCGGTGGCTATGCCGACCACGTTGGACTGCTTGAGCATGGCATAGGTCTCCCTGCTCAGGGCTGTTAGCTTGTCCACGCGCCCTGAAAAACGGAATTGACATGTGATCCCGGCTCGGCCCAGGGCGTTGAAAATATTCACCAGTCGTCGCTCGCTGAGGACGAAATTCTCATCGGTGAACTTGATGCAATCCGCTCCGAAGTGGTCGATGGCCCGTTTGATGTCTTCAACGATATGGTCCACAGGGTGGAGGCGAACATTTGTATTGGGCCAGGCCAAGCTTGCATTGGAGCAGTAGCGGCAGCGGTGGGGGCAACCTCGGCTTGTCCATACCTGCAACTCCCGTTTGGGGCCGATGTTGAGACTGCGCACATATCGGTTGGGATCGAGAACAGCATACGGCAGCTTCACAGGACGCGACAGGTCTGCGTAGCCGACACCATCGGAAAGAGGAACCGGAGGGCTTCCTTTGACATGGACACCGGGTATCCTGGCGATTTCGTCATGGTCCCCCTTGGCGATAAGGCTGACCAAACGGGCAATCCTGTCTTCTGCTTCGCCCACGACACAGATGTCCACCAGCGGGTCTTGAATGGTCTGATCCGGGAGATGGGTCGGATGGACGCCCCCCCCAAACAAGTGGGAGTTCCGGGTGTTTCTGCCTGATCTGTCGGGCGATGCCGATGGCGTTTCGCAACTGGGTCCCCGACATGGTGGAGATACCTATTGCAGTGACGGAGTTATCGATGGCATCGAAAACAGGCGCCATAGCTTCCGGATACGCGTCGTCGATAAATGTGACCGGAATACCGTTTCTCTCAAGGGCTTCCATCAGATAGAGAGAGCCAAACGGCATTGATGAGTTGGGGGCCTGTTCAAAGGGCAGGACGCCGATGATGGTATTGGGCCGTATTAATACGAATCTCACGGGTGCTCCAGGCGGCGACCTACGTCACCATGATTCGCCGCAGGTTGAATAGGTCGAGGGGAAGCGTGTTGGTTCCATGAATGGCGGAGGGACAGCAGAGGATACCGCGATCCTGGAGAAGAGCGATAATTTTGTCCGAGTAGTGCTCGGCCTGGCCTTCGGGGTAGGAATAGTGGCGCACCTGCACTTCCGTCTCGCGCCGGATGAGCCGCAGGGAGGTGTCGATTTCATCCGCGAGTTGCTCGGGTGAAATGTAGGACAGGATTGGGTGAGTGTGGGAGTGACCCCCGATGGAAAACAGAGGGGTCTGGAGAAGGGTGCGAACATCCTCCCAGGTCATTTTTGCATCAAGTTGGTCGTTGCTACTCTTGATTTGTTGGGTGCCAGCCTGCTTGAAAAGGGTGGCAACAAAGTCCTCGATGTCGAGTCCGGGCGTTCCTTTGACATAAGTTCGGATACGCTCTAGCGCCTGTTGCTTGGAATGGTCCGAATCCAGAGTGAACGTGAGCCGGTCGGCTGGTGAAAGCGTTGCGGGCGTGCCCATGGTCTCGAAAAGCCATTCTATCCTATCTATCCAGGACATGCCGTTGGTCTCTACAAAGTTGGTGGTCAGGTAGAACATCGCTGGAACAGCATACTTTTTCAGAATAGGAGCGGCTATGGTGAGGTTGTTCCGGAATCCATCGTCAAAGGTGACGACAAACCCGTTTTTCGGCACTTTCGCGGTTGCCTCAAGGCGGACAAGGTCATCCATAGTCAGGGGGGAGCCGTGCTCGGCCAGTTCGCCGATCACGGACTCAAAGCGACGGGCTGAAAGATGCTTCCTGTTTCTATTGCGAAGGCCATGGGACGCGCCGTCCTCCACCACGCCGTGGAACAGGTAGATAGCGATACTCTCCGTCGACAGAAAACGGCTATACATTCGTGTTGGCCTCCTGCCTCACGTATTGTTCGAATCGGGCTGCACACACGGCCTTGAGGCAGGTGGGCATGAAGGAATAATATCGGCCGATGCTTTGCTGCCGGTGTGCATCGAACCTGCCGAATTCGGCGTGATGTGACAAGGCATTGATAACGAGACGACTGCACAGCAGGGTGTTTTCGGCCCGGAGCTGATATATGTTCGTAATGGGGAGAAGGTCGATATTGGCCTTGGCGATAATATCGCCGTCGTCAAGGCGGGAATTGACCATATGCAGGGTGGAGACAAGGGCATCGAAGTCATTGTGATATATGGCCCACAGGTGTGAATCCAAGCCGCGGTACTGCTCCGGATCGCCGCCATGCAGATTGATGAGCCGTCCCTGGTATCGGTCGAGAATGTTGGACTTGATAAACGAGGCGCCGAAGACCACCACCATGTCGATTCCCCTGGATTCGAGCTTGCGGGAGACATCGAGATTGTTGACGGACGGAACCTCCACGGTCTCGCAGTAGTCGCGAAGGCGAGCACCACGCCGAGCAAGCATGGACTCCTCATAAAGGTCGCGTTGCTGTTCAAAAGGATGAGAGACTTGAAAAGGGGGAGGGACCGCGTTTTTCTCCGAAATAATGAGATGGATATCCCTGTACCGCAGGACCTTTTCCGTGAAAAGACAATGGTGGTGTGTTTCCGTTGTTAACAGGGCGAGTCTCATAGCGTGATCTCCGAGCGTTCTTCATCTACAGACCGGGGATATTTGCTTCTCGTCAACGTGAAGCATGGGAGGTTCTGGCTATAGTATTCTTGATACTGTTTTTCGTCCGCAACGTCGCAAAGAGCATCGAAATTCGTCTCGTGGAGATCTTCAACACGCAGAATGTAGGAAAATTTCCCGTCCAGATTTTCTGCCGGTGCAGAGAGGGCGGTTGCCAGGACTCTGTCGACATCGAAGCCGATTTCGATGACCCTGGATTGGGCGCTGGCGGCAGAGTGGATGATCTGGTTGCGGGTGACTTTGTCGAAATACTCCATAGCATATGCCTGAATCCGGGCGTCCGGGCAATGCTCGATGATGAACTCGGCTACTAGGTCGAGCAGTTCTTCTCGTGCGGTGTCATTGAATGTGATGTGACCGGTGTAGATGTGGTTTAGTTTGACGTCAGGCAGGGTGGAATGGCCCTGTATGGCGTTGTGGACCCACTGGTTGAAATCAGTCAGGGATTCAAACAATTCCTCCTGCGCTCTGTCTCTATATCGGGCAACAAGCGTTGAGAGCGTCTTTTTTGCCCCATAGTTTGTGGCCAGGTGATTGACCAGTTTCTCGCCCGGAACTCCAAGCCGAATGAGCAGGTTTATGAGCTCGGAAAAATAGCCGATAGAGCCGAAGGAGAAATGCAGGAAAAAATTGTAGGTGCGGAGATAGAAAAAATCCTCTTCATTCATGGTGTCGGTGGATAGGACGATTTCTTCAGCATCAGCCACGGGGATGCCCGAACAGACGCTCCAATCCCTGGCTGCCAGTCTGAAGCGCGTCTTGATGCCGAAACGTTTCCGTATGTCATGGTTGAAAAGGGCGGCCCCTCTGATGATACGTAGATTGTAGACGAACACTTGGTCGATGCCGTTGCGCATCAGGATCTCAATGCCGTGGATGAAGGAATCGCGGGTTTCAAGGGGGAGGGACTGGATGATTTCGGTAGCGGTCAGCAAACCGTTCTCACGCGCCCAGTCAAGGTTGTCGGTGAAGCTTCCGGTAGCGATGTTGGTTCTTTTGATTTCACGGATCGTTTCCTGGTTCATGCTCTGGAGGCTCATAACCATGGGACAATAGTCCTTCATCATGCGGGTTATTTGGCGAACATGATCATCAACAATCTTTGAGGAGTAGTAGTTGATCTCTTGCGGGAAGGACAGTGTTTCGGCCATTGAGATTATTTTTCGGGCAATATTCACGTCACGTTCTTTGAACATGCCGAAGTTCTCATCGATAATATACAGTTTTTTGGACCGGGCCCTGGCTTCGATGTAGTCGAGCTCTTCCAGGGCAAGGGACTCGGGGAATATTCTGAGCCGACAGTTGCTTCGAGCGCCACTGCTGCAATAGGTGCACCTGTAAGGACATCCGCGCATGGTTTGAATCATGGGAAAGTAGCCCTGCCCCAGAAACGTGTCGAGATGGCCTGAGAGGTAGGGAGACGCGATGCCCTCCGGCGTAAGGAGCATGCTGTTGCCGTCCATAACGGTCGGTAGGTTCCTTTTTTCCGGACCAGAGGTCGTGCATCCCTTTACCAGATCGACAAGCGCCTTTTCTCCCTCTCCGGCCACAACATGATCAAACATTGGGAAATCACGCAGAAACTGTTCGGCATCTGCCGTGCTATGCCCCACAGAAGGACCGCCCGCCACCAGCAGGATTTCTGGGGCGTTTTGTCTGATACGTCGGGCGCACCACGAGACCAGTTGCTCATTGTACACCCTCAGCGTGAAACCCACGATATCCGGGGGTTCCCGGACTGCACACTCCAGCAGCTTTTCGGGGCCCCGAACAGGGAGACTGCCGCTGACGGAACATGGGCCTGGAGGTAGGCGGCCAGATAGCCTATGGCCAGTGGTATGCTGTTAGGGCTTCGCCCACGTCCGGTGTGGCTCAATTCTGCAAGAAAGACGTTCAATGTGCGGTCCTGTATGCGTCGATTCATGCATCAATAGGGAAACAAAGAAATTTATCAAAAGCCCGCGCGAAACTGAAACACGATGCCTTTATTGAGCTGAATGATCATGCGGTTCAATTTTTTTGATCGTTTTCCAGCGGAAACATGGTTCGGCTTCTACTTGCTCGCTATTGATGGTTCAACAGTCCATTCGAAAATATCACGACGAAAAAGCAGCTCATAAAAAAATCAGAAGGGTTAAAATTTCCGCATCAGATCAATTTCACCCCAGGCGCTTGCGGGGATGAAAAAAACAATCGTTCTTTTTTTCCATCGCCAACACGAGCGAGTTGCGACATATATCGAAATAATTACGGCTACTACTTATTCAGGCAACTGAATCCGTAAGTCCTAACAGATAATACCCACACGGGGTATAACAGCAAAGTTTTTACCATGAGTATAAGACAACCTGTTGAGGAAACGACATTAACAGTACATCAAGCCATGGACAATCAAACGATTGCATAAAAGATATCCGGCAAATCCTCTCCTGCCGGCAAAGCAGTATCCCTCTATAACAGGGCAATCCAGGTGCGTCCCCTGACGGTTGGAAAAATCCTGGTAACCCATGACACAAGTATCATTCTTTGTCATTTGTTTTACCTGAGAAAACATCCTCCTTTTTCCCCTGAATCATTCTATTCGCCCACTCGACACCCTGCATGACTGAATGGTCCATATTACCGATCTCATACTTCCAGCCACCGAAACGACCTCGTGAGTACACATAATTCTGCTCAAGATAGTGATGAATAGTGGACAGGGCCTCATCCCGCGTCAAGGTCGGAACAGGGTAGCCGTATGGAACTTGATAATGCCATGTGGAAATAATTTTCTTCTTATCCAGACACCCTAATTGATCAGTCGCAATCAAGCCTTCTATCGTTTTTTTTATCATCATATGCGAATCGGGAGTGTTTCCCGCCGGCAAGGCAATTTCGGCTAAAAGCGCCGACTGTCCATTGCCGGAAGGTGTAATATCCGGAGAATAATTATGGAGGTTGGTCAACCGGTAGAACGGGCAGTCACTGCCCGGGAAATACGTCCAACTCGTGCCGGTATCTCCCACCGCATCGACACCGATTCCCACGACGGATATGCTGTTGTGGCAAAGTCTTTCGGCAGCGGTAACAATTTCTTCGGAATCCGGCCTGATAATCTCTTTTATCAAATGACTAAGTGGTGCAGTACTCAGCAGCACCTCATATTTAAAAGCGCTCCCATCACGAGTTGTCACAACCTTGTGAGTAATGTCAATCGAAACAACTTCCTGTCGAAATAGAAGGTGGTCTTCCAAACCTTCAGCCATACAGCGGAACACGGTTCCGATCCCCCCTTGTCGTGGGTAAAAGAAAGTGCTGTTTGCCCCCCATTCGGAATTAGCGGAAGAACTATCCGCTTTTCTTCCGGCTGTACTGACACGCTCCGTCACCCACTGGAAACTCATGAGATTCAGCGGGCAAAGCCATATCTTTCGATTATAAGGCGCCATAAAAATCTCGGAGATACTGTCTCCAAACGAGTGATGTATCCATTCCTCGAATGTATGGGTATCTTCTCCGGGCCCTGGTGCGTTGGACAGATCCTCACGACATCGTTGCGCCAAATCCTCCCTCAGTTGATGAACATGATCCTGGAACGGATAATCAGCCCATTGATTCTCTACCCGAACTCGGGCATGGCGGCGATGACAAAGCAGATCCTCCCCCATTTGTTCGTCAATCAACCGGATAAATGCATCATTTCTGGAAAAAAGAACATGTCCGCCAACATCCCAGGAAAATCCCTGCTCATCTCGATAACTTGCGGAAAGTCCTCCCACATCGCCAGCACTCTCAAACACCAGGAATGAAGAGACACCAAGTTTCTTCAACTGGGATGCGGCCCCCAGACCAGTGGGGCCGGCCCCGATTATCAGATAATCAAGGTTCCTCATTCACGATTTTCCAGCCATCGACGCGCTTTTTTAACAAGTCTCGAGGATTGTTCATAGAGCGTGTTCCAGTTGCCGGGCGTATGGTTGTCCACTTCCCGTTCACCGTCATGAATGCGTACATTGGCAAGCACCTTGGGAATATGTATGAAACGAGCGCCGCTCATTGCAAACCGAAGATACATATCATGGTCTTGGGGCTTTATCTTCTCATCGTAGTATCCCACTCGTTTGTGAAGTTCCCGGCGATAAAGCTTGCAAATACCACAAAGATACCAATTACAGAAAGCGTTCTCAAAACTGTAGTCCGGAAGTGAAAAGCGGCGCATAATCCTTCCGGTATCATCTACGATATGCATGTCAGCATAAGCGAAATCGGCACTTTCTTCTTCGAGAGCAGTGGCCAAACTCCCCATAGCCGACGGAAGCAGCACGTCATCAGACGCAATAAAAGTGCAAAACTCACCACTCGCCGCTCTGAAACCGGTGTTGAGCGCTGCTCCAAGCCCCCTGTTCTCCGGATTATGAATGATTCGCAGTTTTCGTCCTTCGGGAGGGTATCTTCTATGTTCAAATCTCTCGATGAAATCAGTTTTCTCATTGTAATTCTTAGCATAGGAAACTCGATCCAACCCTACAGCCTTCACATATGAATCCAAAACATCGCGGGTTGCGTCGTCTGAACCGTCGTTCACAACTATAATTTCAATTGCGGGCCATTCCTGGAACCAGATCGAGTCAAGGCACGCCGACAGATAGGATGACTGATTGAAAGTCGGAACAATGACAGATATGTGTTTCATGTGCTTTTTTTCAAGCGTGGTGGAATACGCCGGGTATACTCCCACGCCATGTGGTTGTTGGCAAATAGGGTGCAATAGCTGCATGATCTCAAGGGCCATCGCTTTCGCCACAGCCAGAAGTCCTCATGGGGGTTTTTCAAATCGTAGAACATATCTCCGGCCTCAAGAAATTCACGGGTGACGGATGGGTTCCATCGGGCAAAAGCACCAATACCGCACCGGGCCATCCTGCCATCGGCTAAAAGGCAGGTGCAATCAGCCACACCGCAATACCGGGAAACATTATGCGATTCAGAAGTAATTTCAAATGCATCGAATGTCTCCACATCACGTACTTCCAGTTTCAGGCCATCAAATCTATTTCGAATCAGGTCGATGTAGGATTCCATCATTTCCATGCCCCCGATCCTCGCAACTATATTTGGATAGAGGGAGATACAGAGTATATCCAACTGCTCCAGCAAAAGGGCATATCGTTCGATGTTCTCCCTTGACAGCCAGAATCCGTTGGTGGTCACCATAAGCGAATGGTCGTATCGATTTCGCAGGGCACCTACAAACCGACCGAGATCCGAATGGAGAAAAGGTTCTCCCCCCATAATTGACAGGCAGTAGAATCGCACCCCCATACCGATGAGTTGATCGATCCAGGGTATATACTCCTGTGATTCGTACTCTTTTTTCGGCGCATAGGGTGAGTGATTATTGCAATATTTGCATGAATTATTACAATGATCGACACAATGGATTTCAATCCAGCCAAAACTATAAGACATAGGGCACCTTATTCCACTGTAAAAAAATCATATTGGGAAAGCTCATCTTTGAATGATTGAACCTATTTTTTGTATTGAACGATCGTTTCTTTAGTCGCTTTCACCACGTGGAGGTAACAACCCTGAACTTACCGCACTGTTTAAGATGGATCGGTTACTCATATATTTTCTCTTTGTGATACTCACTGCGGAGGATACTCAACATATAGCAATCATGATATCTTCCATGCTTATATATATCACACCGTTTAACCCCCTCCAGCGTAAACCCAAGCATGCGTTGAAGGGCCAATGAGATATTATAGTTCATTGTTCCCGCGCTTACCTTTTCCATGTTCAAGTGATCGAAAGCGTGCCGAATGAGCAGAGAAATAGACTCTACAAACAACTTGATATTATGATGCTTTTTGCTACCGATAAGAATCGTCACTTCGCAATTTCTGTGCAGCATGTTTATTTTGGAAATTGAGCCGACACCGATAAACTCGCTGTTTTTTTTATGAACGATACCCAGTTGGATATGTTCCCTGTTGCCGTCGATGTTCGTTTTGAAATACTCCATCTGCATGGACAACGTATTGGGATAATAATGATGATTCCCCGTATGGTAAGTCAAATCTTCATCATTGAACCAGCTATGCCAACCTGTTTTTAAAACAGTCGCTTCCTCGAGCACAACCAAATCAATCTCGTTTCCTGAAATAAATACATCAAATGCATTACTCATAAGCGCCCCCTCCAAGAGTTAACCGAAAATGTATCCTCAAAGCAAGGCTTCCCCCAAGACGTCTGTAGTGGCAACCCGCGCCATGACATTCCTCGCTTCATCGTCTCTTTGGCACAGGTTCAAGGCCAAGGCATTATAATACCATACCATCCTATCATTCGGTGACAACCGTTCCGCGGATTCGAATATGTCAAGGGCCTCGTCTGCCCTTCCACATTCGCAAAAGATGATACCCAGATGCAACATCGCCGCAAGTGGCGTTTTTCCCTTCGAATCCATGCGCGCAAGTGACATTCGGCCTCCTCAAACTGTCCAAAATAGCGAAGCATTAATGCATGCAGACACACTACCCTGTTGTCAGTCGTTACACTCTGGGCTAGCTGCTCGATCAAGTCGAGCGCTGTCTCGGGTTCTCCTATTGCGTTTCGTAAGGCAATTTCCCTAATGTGTGCTTCCACGTCCCGGCCGTTATTCCGCACCCTATGCTCTGCCAGTGCCAAAGCAGTCCGAAGGGTATCCTTATAGCTTCTTTTCGTCGCTTGTGCGCCCCTGCAGACAGCAATGGGGCAACTTGGTCGATTGTCTATACAGACGGCAAGACTGATCGAATCCTGCACGTCGAGGCCGAACAGCAACACCCCATCCCGTGTGGTCATGTCGGAATATACCCCTTTGGGGTACGACCGCACAAGCCGCAGGACCCTGCGAGCATTATGCAATGCCAGGCACCACATGGCAGACAAGGTTAAATCCTTGAAGGACGCCTTGGCCGGATCCGGGGGGCACGCTTTGGCACCAAGAGATTCCAGTACACCGAGAGAGGTTTCCAAATCGCCCAATTCTCGCAGGGTTACGGCTTCAGCCACTCCCCCAGTCAACCTGTCAAGACCCGCCTCCATAGCTGCACGAAACCGCGCCAATGCCTCCTCGTGCCGGGCCATGTAACGCAGCGTTACGCCTTGTTGAAACAAGGCCTGCGCATGATATGGTGTCGTCTCGCATGACGCCGCCTCCAGAGCGGAAAGGGCTTCTGCGTACCTGCCAAGCCGCTTGAGGATGAATCCCCGGTGAAACATGACATGTGCGGTATCCCCTTCCGGGCTGGGTAACTGCTCATACACTCGAAACGCGTCCCTCAATCGTCCTATGGCTGTATACACCAGGGCCAACTGGATCAATACCGTCCTGTCGTAATGGTTCATGTCGACAATGCAGGACACAAGTTCCAAGGCCAGTTTTCCGTCGCCCTCTTGTTGTAGGCGGGTGACATGTGACAGGTATATAACGATGACACGCTGGAGACGTTGGGCCAGGTATTGTTTCAGCCTGTTTTTTGCCACTGCGTCATACATGACAAAATCCGGCGAGTCGACCGAAGCGTTGCCTGCAGAAAACGTTGCGCCATGTCACTTGTCTGCATGCTTTCATGCAGTATGGTCAATTCCTGGCCGTATTCGTTGTCCAAAAGGTATCGCAGTGCCCGAATCTGGATGATCCCAAACGGCGTCTGCGCAGATAGCTTCTCCAGCTCCTTGAGAATGTGCTCTATATCGTCGGCTCGTTTATACGCCATGGTTTTTTCTACCTTCAGCTTCTACTCTTCCCCCTGCATGACCAGCCCGCAAAAGTCTCCCGAAGCCAAGATATCCTCAAAAGCCAGCCTGTCCGCCAATCTGAACACGCGCAGTGATCGTGACGGTGCATACAACAGCGGGAACTCCTGCCTCCCGAAAATCGGTCGCCCAGTCAGTCCATTCCTCCGCTCACGGCTCACCGGATCGACATGCCACAACGCCTCGGCAGATTGAACGGGAATTGCAATATCCGACTCCCCGTCCGCAGTCCTCTTCAGCAACGCCAACAGGTAACCGTCATGATTGCGGGAATCGCCAAGCTCGGCCAGCGGTCCCACGTAGCGCGCGCCCATCACCTCGACGCTTCCGACTGAAGGTGCCGAAGCATCAAGCGGGACGAATATCCCGGCCTGTGCCCCCAACAACGCATGCCGGGTAAACGGGGTCAGTCGCGCCACCAAATCCGGGCCACACACATCCGCCCTGGCATACAGCCCCGCCTTCCCAACCGCCGTGTCCGCCAACAGCATGAACCGGCATCCCGGCAGAGACCTGAAAAAGGGCAACCCCACCGGCAGGGGTGGTCCGGAATTGAACACTGCATCGTCAAGCACTCTGTGGGCCATATCCAACCCCGATTTGACATACACCCGGCTCCTATCCGGCCCGGACAACGCTGCGTATTCAGCCATGTCAAGTAGACTATGCGGAGCTTCCCCGGCCAGATCCCGGACAACGCACAGCGCCCCTATAGGCATCTCGCCAAAGCCATAGTACTCCCAATCGAAATAGAAAGGACGCAATACCCGGCTGCCGGATGTCAACCCATCAACGGCCTCCGCCGCCGCCACAACCCAGCACAGGATATCCATATCAAGACACCTGAAGTGCAAATGCATGTCAATCTGAACCGGATGGTCTCGCACTGGCTCAACACTTACAACCGGCTTGCCTCCCGAAAACCTGAACATTTCCCTTGCCTTCTCCAGATCTGCGAGATCCCGCGGCGGACACCGATAGTCGATCACCATAACTGAGCAGACATTAGGCCAGGCATCCGCCGCATGAGCAAGACTGGCTATACTGCCAGGCGGTAGGAGAGCTAACCCATGCTCTGCCTCCATGGAAAGGCAATGACACGTGCCCCCCGCCTCCCTAACGGCTTCGCAAACGGTCAAATCGTCGGTGTACACGACCGCGCCCTCCCCCAAGCACTTGTCAGACGCATCGGTGTACCCAATCCACTGCAGAGCACGCATAGCAAGAGCCCTTTCCAGGGCGGTACGAGGAAATATCGGCAGAATATGCAGCATGGCACTCATTCGGGGAAAAGATTATTTGCGACGAGCCACCGCGCATATTCGAGGTCCTGTGGCTCGTCTACATCCACCAGGCATACAGGATCGTCCACGGGATAAAGATATTTTCCAAAGGGTTGAGGTGACTGCATGAACGCCTCGAAAAGCCCGTACGACCGGTAGCGGACGCTTTCGGCAAGACCGTCCTGCTGTTCTCGCAGTCCCGCCTGCCGCAATGCACCGTCCGAACCGATGTAAAAAAGCGGCTGGTGCGGTATCTTCTTGACCGTAACAATGGACTCGTATCCCTGAACCAAAATCTCCAGCAGAGTATCGATTAGCCACGGTGGTCTGAAGGGATGCGTACAGAACAGGACAGCGACGACATCGGGACAATACCCCTGCTCATACAGGGAAGATATGGTGAACGACATCGCCTCTCCCACCAGCGAACGG
>CAXXKH010000045.1:0-285910 GCA_963677545.2 Desulfobacterales bacterium
CGCACAGCTCCTCAACCCTGACATCCTTTCCTCCAAGGGCGATGATAACTTTTAACAAGGCCAGAGGGTTTTTGCCGGGCCTTTCCCGAAAACGTGAGGACCTCTCCATCTAATACAATTTCAAACCGGCCCAGCGTATAAATTTTAAGTTGCCAGGGCCACTCTTCCAATGAAAATACCGGGGATTCCGGAACCAGGTGACGTCGTTGTATGAGATTCCGGACGTAGTCCGGCTGGATCCCGGCCTCCAGCGCTTTCTTGCAATGGTTTGACATGGATCTATCGTCCCAGAAATAACCATTGAGCAAATGATGTTTTTTTCCGATCGCCATCGCACGCCTGAGATATTCTCTTCCTTCGCCTTCTCTTCCAACAATAAAAGCAATATGAGATTCCAGCAGAATCGCCGTGAATTTCACCTGAAATGTGGACAATTCATCCGTGAGTTTCCAAAATCCGGACAAACAGGCAAGCGCTTTACCCTCCTCTTTAAGCCGGTTCATGACGATGGCCTTGAGGAGATACGGGTACGGCATCATCAATGGTGAGCCCATTGCATAACCGTCTCTCATCGCCAAATCGGCATGGACGGATGCCTGGGTCAGGTTTCCTTCGATCAGGTGTTGCCATCCTTTCAGACAATAATAGAGAAACTCACCCAGGGTACTTGATATGTTCAGGTTTACGGCAAGCATCCGATCCAGATATTGCCCCGCCAGAGACATATCACCCACACTCAACGCACCGGCTGCGCCATGCCCCAAAAGGAATTGGTCGCAAAAATGGACACCCGTCTGTTTCAGCCCGAGCAAGACCGTCCCTGACTGCCGCCTGGTTCTTCTCAAAATTAGCCGTGGTCCAGTAATAGTAGGCCTGCAGCGTCCTGTACATCTGTACGAAAATCGGCGGGGCCTGGTCTGGATCTACAACTTTCTCGAGTGAATCAAAATCGGGTTTGCTTTTTGCCGTTTCTCCGCAAATTGTATAGTAATTGAGCAAAGAGCACAGAAGAGGACCTGCCGCATTCGGGTTTGATGTTTTTTTTATCAACTTTCGGGCACGGGTTTCCCAGTACTTGAGTGTTGGCGAATGCGGCTGTCTGAGAAAATGGGCGGGAAACATGGCGGCGGTTACACGCACTTCGATCTCGGGTGAGGGATACCGGGGATGTTTTTCAAGCAATTCATTCATCAGGCGAATGAGTTCATCATATTCGATAAACGTATCGAAATTATAGACTAGGGTTTCCATCAAACCCGTAAGAGAAAAAAAAGAGCCGATAGCGTCGTCCGTTTTTCCAAACATTTCTATCGCCCGCCTGAAGTTTTTTTTGCTCTCTTTCGGTGTTGAATGTATCAGGCAGACGCCTGTCCAGAAAACAAACCAGGCATTATTTTTTCTTTCAGCCTCCGGCAGTGCATGCATCCAGTTCCAGAGTGTCTGCCACCGACCCCTCGAGACCATTTTCGGTGCGTGGGCGAGGATTATCCGTATCGCTTCGGTCCACTTTCCCGCCTCACACAGGAGGTAAACGACGTCCTCGTCATACCCGTTTTCCTCCAGGACCTTTGCGGTCTTGATCTTGATATCGCGAAGTTGGGATGAAGACAAAACCGTTTCCGCCTTGTTCCGGAGGAACTCCTGAAACAAAGGGTGATACTGAAAAGACTGTTCCCGAGAAGAATAACTGTTTGTAAAATAATTTTTCCGGTTAAGCTCCGCGAAGATATTTCCGGCTTCAGGATTTCCTGTAAGGCTTTCAGCCATATGAGCGTTCATCTTTGCCAGGAACGATGTTTTAAGCAGGAAACTCTGTTTTTCCCGATGAGCTTCCGTCGAACATTTCCGCAGCAAAATATGAAAATATTTCATCCCGTTGGGGGCCATGACGAAATAACGATGGAATGTTTTTAGCGCCACGGCTTTCCATCAGTAGAATCAATCCGGCCACCCATCCGTCCAACGTATGATATAACGCGGAAATCCTTTTCTTCGGAATATCCGCCTTGGTTCTAAGCCCTACGATCGCATTGAATTCGTCGGATGAAAGCCGGAGTTCTTCCCCAGCCCAGAAGGCATATTTCTCCCGCCGCAAGCATACGGGTATACACCGATGGCGGGGCGTTCCGGCTTAGAATGATGACCGTTATCCCCCTGGGAAAAGAAGCGATGCCGGCACTGATGATTGCATGAAACGGGGAGTCCTCCGGGATCTCCTGGTAATTGTCAAGGACAATCACCGGCCAGCGTTTCTCTGGAACGGCGGAAAGGTTTCCGGCCCCGATCAGATTTGTTCCAAGCTTTTCAAAAAAACGTCTGGCGAAAACCTGAATATTAGGCACGTAATCCGGTGTCAGTGACGGTAGAGTGGAATGGATTCCCGGCATTCTGTTTTTCGCGGCCAGCCCGGTATAATAAAAAAAATTCGCGGGATCGATATCCCTTTCATCCAACTGGTACCACAGGCAGGGAACTTCGTTGAAGTCCAGGTAACTGGCTGCAAGCGTGGGTCTTACCTGATCCGGCCGGGGCGGATATCCAGACAATTTTTTGTTCTCTGCCCGTGTCAATTAACTGGAATAGACGCTCCCGGGGAACAACTCTCCTTGTGAGTGGCCGCATCAGTTTGGCCGGTAGCATCGGTTTTGGATCGTTTTTCGACGGTTATCTTCTGCTTTTTTGTCATAATAGCAGCACCAGAATGTCCACGGTGGAAAAGGTATTCGCGGACCCTCGACAAGTACCTGCCGGCCGGACGAGTGTCCGGGATCGCTCAAATCAAAATCAATATGCTTGGCAAACAAGAACGCTACGCGATCTTAACGGATACCCCAAGGGCTGAGGAAATCATCACAGGCAATGGAAAACGCCGGGAATGATTCTTTACCTGACACGATTTTGAAATAGAGTACAAAATATTTTTTTTGTCAACCCGAATACTGGTTAAGCGACGGCTCCAACGTATAAATATAACCAGCTGATATAAATATATTAATTATTTTATTACCGGCGATTTTTGTTTCTTCGCTTGCCCGCGTGACATTAAAGTTTTGTGAGTGATCTGTGAGTCGTCGACGTGTATTGAATTTCTGAGCAGGCGAAATGCTGATAAAACGCTTCTTTCATAAATTATTTACCATTTGGCGGAGAAGGAGGAAAAGAAATGAACAATACAGGTCGTAGGATTAGAATAAGCATGGTTGTTTTGGTTGCACTGTTTTTATTCCCATCAATTGGGCTATCGACGATAATCGATGCCGGCGTCGTCGATGGAAAAGGTCTTTTTATGATCGAGGGTGGCTCACTGGAGTGGGTCAAGATAAGCAGCACATTGAATATGACATACAATGAAGGTACCGCATGGGGCCTTGATAACGGGTTTCGCGGGGCCAATAGCTTGGAACTCACGGGGTTGTTCATGGAGATAGCTTACAATAATGCCCCTTATGATTATGTGGCGGAATTCTCGATCATAGGGGGTATTGATGAGCATAGTAGTGAGTTTGCGCCTCGTTGGTACTCAGCCGGCGTATACGATACAACACCAGAATCAGGAAGCTTGATGCCGTCAACTCCCGGTTATGCAATAGTGGAACAAAAACTGGCTCGGTAGCGATTGGGATATTCAAATTTCTGCTGCTGTTGGGGCAAATTCGACGCGCTATGGTACCGGCGTGTGGCTGGTCCGCGACGACAATCAACCTCCGCCGCCGGTTCCGGAGCCGGCCACGATGATTCTTTCCGGTATTGGTCTTTTAGGCCTTGCCGGTATTAGCAGAAGGAAAAAATAACGCGCGTGCATTCGGATTGAAACGCCTTTTGGCGTTTGGGAGATTATTTAATCACATGGCAATGGAGATTAACATGAAAAAGCTGATAGCATGCATGGTTGTCTTATTTTGCCTTAATGGCGTCTGCCGGACAATATTTGCATCACCTGTATCCATGAACTGGGAATGGTGTTTCACCAAAGTCACCGATAAAAAACGGCACTGTTCTTGCCGAACATACAGGCCTTACAACTGCATCGGCTACGGATCTTGATTTTTCCGCTTCACCTGATATAAGCGGGCTCACTTTTCACGGCACCATTTTTGTGCCTGACCCGGTTGTGCTGGAGGCAACGAATATTGCCTTCACCGGGTATGGTTCCAACTCCGAGTTGTTCACATACAGCGATCCCGGCAATAATCAATGGTCCACTTTCTTTGACCTTTCTGTTCATCTCGACCTCAATGCAATCAACGCGGATATTGCTAATGGCAACATCAATAACAACCCGGGATACGATTTTGCATTTTTTTCAGTAGATCGGGCAGTATCCACAACATCGCTTCCTGACGGAGACTATTCGGTCAGCTATGCATTTTTAACGGCAGTTACTGATCCTGGGACATTCGATCAGTCCTATGATAGATACAGCACCAACAATATTCTCTTTACCGTAGAACAAGGGCAATCTGGTGGAGTGCCGACCGTTCCCGAGCCGTCAACAATGTTGCTTTTCAGCCTTGGTCTTTTAGGAATTGCGGGTATTGTCAGGAGAAAAGCCGGTTTATCTCTCTAGCTTCTTCACCGGCTCATACCAGCCTGACCACAGGAATTCTCCTAAACCGTTCCAGGTCTCTTCGTATTCCTTCTTGGCGACTTCCGCGGCATCGCTCGTCAGGAACGCTTCTAGATCCGCCTTGGTCTCGAATTCATAAATCACCACGTACTGTGGGCATGAATCGGGATTCTGCATCGGTTGATAGCATCTGTTCCTGACGACTCTCTTAAGGCCAGGGAACTTGAAAAACGTCTCGACATGCTGGTCATACCACTTGTTGTACTCTTCCACCTTGTCCGGGTCCGGCTTCGAGGTCACTATCCACATGTACCTGTCAGTATCCATATTCAATTCCTCCTTTTCATAATAATTCCGATTCAGATTCATTTTTTATAATTTTGAGCATTTTCATTCTTATCAGGCCGCTGAAAGGTTTGATAATCAACCAGTAGGATCCAAATGTAAATTTGGTAATCCCGGTAACACACAATACTCTGGTCTCAGTACTGACTTTTGTTTTGTTCTCCTCAATTTTTTTAAACTGAAAATTCCAAACGGCTTTGATCCATGGCGAAATTGAATTATGGATAAAGTCTTCATGGCTTGCAATTTTTGCTATTTTGAACCTCATCCAAAAACCGATTAGATTTTCATTTGGATAATCCTCTTCGAGGCACGTAAATCCTATATCATTTATAAAATGTTGCAAGTTCAATCTTTTCGTCGGCAATCCACGAATTTTAAATAAGAATTTGATCATTTTAGATTTTGACAGGTCTAAATCTCTTGCTATTTCATACACATTTTCAATCGGGCTGTTTACGACTATCTCATGAAGCTCATTGAAAGTGTATTCGGGCAAATATTTATCGATCAGCGTGTTTCGTTGCATCTCTTTTCCCGGAGATAAGAATATATATTTATGCAGCCCAAGCAAACGCATTAATGCGCTCAATCCGTTTAAGTTACCCATATCGATCTTATCGGACTTAAAAAATGCAGAATTGTCATCTACTGGCGTTAAGTTATACAATATTTACTATTCAATTCAACCGCTTTCCTTCATACAACACCGCCGCCCCCCCTGATACATGCCGTTGCCTCTTATCACAGCGTAACTTAACAAACAGTAAATATTGTAAAAATTTCGTTAAACCATTAAATATTCAAGCAAGAGAGACGATAAAAGTGTTAACATCAGACATAATCCGGAACAGGAGGGAAAACCATGTCGACAATAGACAGCATGTAATTCTTGTCGGGAATCACTGTGCAACAAAACTACGGTCTTGGTGGTGATAAAGATACCAAGTCGAACAATGAGCAGGACAGTGCATTAACAATCGCATCTGGAGACTCGGTCCAAATTTCTACGGAAGCCTATGCGCTTCTCGATGCTTCGAATGCGACCTCGGGAAACGATTCCGTCACCGACGGGCAGAAAACGACCGATGAGCAGGAACAGACAAATGGAACGAAAAGCACATCCGGCGGATCCGCGGCTGCATCGCAAACATCCGGCAGCAGTTACGAAATAGAGGAACAAATCGAACAATTGAAAGAAGAAATAGCAGCCCTCGAGAAAGAGATTGCAACTCTCAAGGAAAAGGCTGAAGATGATGAAATGGCCGCGGAACTATTGCAGAGAAAACAAGCTGAATTGGCAACACTGCAAGCCGAACTCGTGGAACTCATTTCCGAGTCTGCGCAATCGGCATAAAGCACCTATCGAACAAGCTGTGAGTGGACTTGTCTTCCTGCCTGGTCAAACCGGTTCATGTGTCTTGGAGACGCGCCCAATGCCGACAACTCAACAGATATACATCTTATAAGTGTGTGCCTTCTACCCTCCCGCGAAATTGCTACGGCAGCGCCTTTTCAAGGACATCTCTTGGATCGTCCTTTGCGAACCACTTGAATAGCTTTTGCATGGCTTTACCGGTTCCGCCTTCATTGCGTTCCTCAGTGCTGGCGAACAGAAGATCGATGGCTTTGAGAAGTTCCGGCCTTTTGAGACTATACACCTCACATCCGTTCGGTCGGTACCAGCGTTTTGGCTTTGAATAAAGCGTCTCCGGATCACGTATTTCTATTTTTTTCGGCATCATCCAATGCGTTCCGAATGCACTGGAAATACGCAACACCTCCGGCATAGGGAGGTAAACAATCTCAACGCCGGGCCGGGCAATCGGCCCTTCATCCGGGCAGTCTCTGGAAAGGTTACGGTAGGCATGGTCTACCTCTCTCGCTAATTCACCGATCAGTTTCGATGCGATCTTTGCTTTCGCACCGCTTGCAGCGCCAATGCCTCTGTCCTCCTTGTAACCCTCCGAAAAGGCCGATGCATCTGCCACTAAAATCTTGACAGGCGGGAGTTTAGCACAGGTGTCTTTCTGATCGATGATCGCGGCACGCAAAGCCAGCAACAACGATATCAACGCACGATTTTCCACCGCACCGCCATCGGTCACATAATAGCGGTTCCCCCTGCCGTCTTGTTTAAAATCAACGGCTGCATTCGAAAAAACGGGCGGAAAGTTGGCGCTGAGCGAAGCGGCGGTCGGCAGTAGGATCGTCGGGTCGTGGTGTATCGAATAGGGCATATCGACATTCCAACCGTCCGTGGTACTCGAAACAGATTCTTCGGTCATGGCGGCTATGTTGGTCAACGATAGTCGGCTGCCGGCAGTGGAAGTGGTCGCACATTTATGCATCTTACCACAGGTTCCAAGGCATTGCGCATGAATGGGATTTTCTCCGTTAAAACTGCCTACAACCGCGGTATTGAAAATTAATCCAATTCCCCATTTTTCGGCCACATGCCCAAGTGTCGCGTAATCCTTTTCGATCTTTTCTCCGATCACGTCCTTAGTATCCGTAATCACCCCATCAATAAACCGCCGCTCGAACGATTCGGTCAGCAGTTCTCCCAGACGTGCTCCATGGAGAAAACGCCTCTCCCCGACACCGGCCAACACGTCCCGGATATAAGGCTCTGCCAAGGCGCTGCGATACTGCTGCCACGGGACGCCATCGCCGGACAGGGATTCACGGTGCGCCGCGAAGTATGCGATACCGGCACTGCCGCCGGAAACGCCGCTGAGCATCACGACACGATCCAGCATACCGCGCTTTTGAATCTCATGCAGCAAGCTGTAGGTATACAATGCCGCTCTTGTGCCGCCACCCGAAGCGGCAATCGCCAACACGGGTCTGTCGTCTTCCAGACTTCGAATCTTCTCATAGAGATTGACTACTTGCGTACTCTCTTTCGAAGGTTCCCGCTTGATTTCTAATCCAGCTTGCTGCTCTATATTGAACACAAAAATGGTCGTTACGATCAGAACTAAGGCAAGTAGAAAGGCAGGAATCGTATGGAACAAAGCCACGCGCTGCTCCAGCGTTTCCAGACGCTGGCCCGCGAGATTTGCCGTTTTCCATCTATCCTCAATCCCATCCGTGTAGGCCGTACGCGCCCGCCCGACGAGCTGCTTGCTGATCGTACGAAACAGATCGACCGGCTGATAGGCCTGGAACTTCTCCGGTTTCTCGGGCGCATCATATGGAACTACTGCCAGAAAACGTCCGCCACCATGGATCTGGATCGCGCCTGCAACAGTATCCTCTCCCTTTTTGTAGTCGTACTTGACTTTTCCGGGACGCTTTCTTTTTTCGCTGTCCAGCAGACCGAGAAGAACCTCGCTAAGCGTACGCTGTGTCCAATAGTCATAAATCCACATGGTTAAATAGAGGCAAAGCAGCAGGGCAATAATCGTCCAGCGGGAAGCACCGTCCAGCACCGTTGTAACGTAACTCACCTTCATAAATCGCGTGGCAGCCAACACGATGACCAACAGAGACAAAATTCTGGTTCCGCCCGTGAAGAATCCCCTTTTTATCAGGTATCGAAGTGCCGTGAGACGCTTGTGATAATGTACCGCGGTAAGGACGCCCCATGATAATATCAAAATAGCTGCATGCCAGCACCAGTAACGGCTGGGATCCAAAAACAATGCTACGAAGGCGGCTGGATAAACCAGCATTAACGGGGTAAACAGCAGTGCAAGCAGAATAGCGCCAAGGAAACGGGACATTTCAGCAGGCGGTTTGACCGTCCTGACAAACAGTTGAATATTTTTAAGGTTCTCCAGGAAGCTATCTCTGTACTCCTTACGCTTCTCATGAAACAAATAATCGCCCCACCAGCGATTCAAAAGCAATCCTAAAGTCGATACAAGCAGTACGAAAACCAACAATACGTGTGCGTAAAGTTTCGGATCGGCCTGATGCGCTTTATCCCCCGCGATGAGATACAAGATCGAAGAGGTCCCCGCAAGAATCACCCACTGGGCAAATGCCAGCCATCTGCCTTTGAATACGCTGCAGGAAAACAGGTGGATAAGAATGACCGCTGCAAGCCCTATCGCGGGCCCCCAGCCCCGCCAGCGATCGAAAATCAGCGGCCCGTAAAACAGAAACGCAAGCAACGGAATCGGCATCCATACCGGAAGGCAGCAATAACCCTCCGCCAAATTCATTTTTTTTCCGATCCTTTCCGAGTCGGTCCGGAAAGAACCAAGATCGATATACCGAAACCTGCGGTCAAGTCGGAAAGGGAAATTGGCCAGCCACTCCATTATTTTTTTCATGTTTGCCTCCGGATGTGTTCTTGTGATTCAGCCCATGCCTAAAGAAGGTATTTTTCAGACAGGGTCTGTTTTTTGGGCTGGAATAGCTTTTTTAGCACCCAGCAGGGTATTCATCACATCCTTCCAGAACGGCGCACCGAACGTTATCAGCACACTTGTCAACAGCAATCCACCGAGTTTGCTGAAAATGTAGAAAAAGATTTCCTCCCCTCCCGCTATCTCAGCCAATCGTTTGCCTTCCCGCCGCCATCCAAGCGGCATATCCAATACGGCAATTCCCTGTAAATGATCGTTCAGCGTTGCCTTTTGAAGTGTCACATACAGAGGAACCGTCTGGTCGTAAATATTCTGCAATTTTGATCTTTCAGGGGGATTGTTTTCGCTGATTTTGCTTATCAGCGACGCTACCTTCTCCGTCTCGTTCGTGCCCTCCAGAGCTTTGAAATCATCTTGTATATCCCGCAAAAACCCCGCCAGCTTTTCCGCTGCTTCCGGCAGCTTCCCTTCACCGATAATCTTGTCTACAGTGTTCAAGACATCGGCCCTCGCCTTTTGGGATGAAACGACGGTTTCCGAAGCAGCGGAAGTGATCGCTTTGCTGATTTCAGTGTCGCTGATAAGAAACCGGAAAATGTTGAACGAATCGGCGTTGAATGTAAATACCAAGATGAGGCCGATGATGACTGTCCACTTCAGCATATTTTTCTTATATTCCCGGTTGAGTTGGGCAAGCCATGCGTCCACCTTATTCTCTATCTGGATTTTGTATTCGGAAATCATCCCTTCAAATTTTTTAATAAGACCATCCAATTGCCTGCATTTCCCAATAAATTCCTCGACAGCATCATTTTTAACCGTCTGGAGATCCCCACGAAAAACAGGAAATTTTTCTTCCAGTAACCGGATGTCAGTATAAAAGCCCTTGATACCAAAACCACGCACCCGATCGTACATATCCAGCAGCGAGTCCAACCTGAGCCCCTTGACTTTTAAAAGGGCATCCTTCAGCGGTAACAGGTGAGTGGCGATTTCTTGGGCCGCATCAGCACTTTTCGGATCAATTTTGATGATGTTTTCGAGGATCTCCCCGATTTTTTTAAACGGTTCCTCCGCTTCAACAAGCATGTCGCGTAAACGCTTTAAACGTTTCTCGTATTCTCCGACAAAAGGAACCCGCATTCTTTCCCGGTAGGTTGTCCCGTCTGCTACCGCAGTTGTATCGAGCCCGAAATCATGTTTATAGATATTGACAAAAAACCGTTCCCAGACACCTGTTTTAAGATTAAGCAGATTCTTTAATCCTTCCTGAACAGATGTCACCAGCATCGAGAACAGCATTAGAAATCCGGCAAAAGCAATCAATGCATTAAGGGTGTCGCTCATTTCGTGTTCCTTTCCTATTTACACATTTAAAGTGTCGGAAAAAGCGCCTTCATTTTATTAAAAATGAGATCCGATATTTTCTTAAATCCTACGGATGTGGGGTGTATTTCATTCAACCACTCTTTTTTACCTGCTAATGTTTTTCGGGTATCAACAACAATAAAACCTTGGCGTTTGGCGGCAATCTTCAATGTCTCCTCCGCCATTGCATCCATAAAAACCTGGATAACAGAAGCCTGCAATTCTTCCTTAATGCCGTTTTCATCCATAAATCGCTTCATCCAGGCTTTTGTCCCAATGAGCCCACCTAAAAATTCGGCGCCTTCAAGCGAAGGAAAAGGGTAATCATATGTATGTGTCATGATGATGGTTTCCGGACTGTAGTGATCTCGGATATCAATCAACTCCTGATATGCAAGACAAATCTGTTTTACTTTTCGGTTCAACCGGGGCATGTTGACACACTGTTTGGCGCTTGTATAACTATTTTTATAGGACCTTAAAAACCGTTCAAAATCGTTTTCACCGACCACGTCATTCCCTCCACCGCTGAACAAAATCAGATCGACGGGTTTCCTGTTTTTCCCTTTGGTATGCCACCGTATGATATCAACCAGTTGGTGTTTCTGTTTGCCGGAAACCATATCGACGGCTTCATCCCCATTTGAAGCCATGCTCAAAAAATTGGCTTTTCTGCGCGTCATACCGCTTATGTGGCTAATCAGGTTCGACGGTTTCCCGGCAAAAATCCATTTCGGGGGATAAGCGAACCAGGAGTCCCCCTCACTTACAATAGTTATGCGATCGGGGAAATAACGCCGCATCTGTGCGAACTCTCTTTTTCTTGATGTGCTCTTTTTATTACCTAGTTGTCTGATCTGCTGTTTTGTGGGTGCCATTTTTTATCCTTTTAATAAATTTGTTGTTGACTCGACATTTGTTTTTCTGCCGGATGTTATTAACGAGCCCAAACCTGCCAATGTGACAAGATTCCACAGGTCGGTGTTATACGTTTTCTTTCCTTTAACCCAAACCAAAAACGAGCACCTCTATCGCTTCAGCTGTGCTCTGTGTCACGCCATTATCGTTTAGCTGCTTGTATGTGCATCCAATCTCTATCTTCCGATCGTCCAAGACTTAACCAGCCTTCATTTTCCCAGGCTTCCCACCAATAATCTAATTCTGGATGTGCTAAACTCGCTCTATCACATCTCCATTTTAACTTGTTCATAGAAGGAAACCAATCTATTGATATCCCCCAAGCGTGGGTTGACCAGGACGATAGGCTACCTCTTTTATTCCGACAGTTATAGCTTCCACCATAACGATCTAAGTGCCCACGAAAAAATAAAATCACATTTCTAATGGACTGATGGAGTAATTCCATTCAGGCCGTTGTGTGTAGAACTTGATGTTGATATTTTGCATCTGCTTATCAGAAATACGTATTCCTCTCTGGTACTGTTTTGTTTTTAGGACGGCACGGATTTTAAGCCCGGCCTTGGTTTTAGTTGTCCGAATGAAATTGAGAACGGTTTCGTAATCAACCAATGGACGGGCTGCCCAATTGTTGCTGATGAATGAAAACATTTTATGCTCAATGGGATTCCATTTCGAAGTTCCTGGCGGATAATGGCAAACCTTCACATGAATTTTATGGCGACTGCAAAAAGCGTTTTGAAGTTGATGCTTCCACATACGCGTGCGATAACCGTTGCTGCCGCCACAATCCGCAAGAATCAGGATATGGTCGGCATCGGGATAAAGGTCCGATCCTGCCTTTTGCCACCAGTCTCGGATAGCGTCTACGGCGAACTCGGCAGTATCCCGGCTTGTACCCACGCAAACAAAACCCTCGTTGCGATTAAAGTCATAGATGCCGTAAGGGAGGGCAACGCCCTTGGCATCGGAAGGAAAATCATGGTCCAACACCCGGAGGGGCTTTTGGCTCCAGATGGCGCCAGGGTGATAAAACGGTCCGACCAGTTCCCGGCTTTTGCTATCCACACTGATAACGGGAAAACCATTGGCCGCAAAATCTTTAATCTGGGATCGAATGTATCGAAACTGCTGATCTCGCTTACGGGGCGGCGGTGGATTTTTAAGACCGGACTCCAGGCATTTCAAATTCACCCGAAGGGAATAGTTCATTTTCTTGAGAAGCCGGCCGACTGTTTTGGCCGAAACCTGGATGCCAACGCGTTCGAGCTGCTTCGCGATTTTGCCAGTCGTCTTTCGCGTCCACTTGCAGCCGCTTACCGGATCTCCTGCTGTTTCGTATTTCATGATGTCGGCAATTTCGTCCATTATTTGAGGAGTTTTTTTTCCTGTAAAGGACGTCCGGCGCCTTTGGCCCTGATCCTTTCGCCGGGGGTTAAATCTCCACTCATGAGTTCCCGGCGTCCTTTTGCCACTGTATGGGGATCAAGCCCCAACAAAGAGGCAATGTATGCGTCGCCGCCATGGCCGAGTTTCAAGGATTCGAGTCCGGCATATAAGCGGCGCTGTCTTTCATCCAGCATACTGCAAAACAAAAGAAGCAGCGCTTTGGCCTCTTCAGTTGCCAAGTCGGGATTTGTGACAATCATAGCCGCTGTTGATTCTTTTAAAAGGGCCTTTCGCGTTTTCCGCTGCTTGGTCGCAACAACTTTTTCTGCGGACATGTATATGAAAACAGATTCAATCTTTTCCCGCTGCAAACGGCCTTCTCGATGTAACTGGGTAAGAGCATGTTTGGTTTTTACGTGAAGAATCTCCATGAGTTCGGAGGCGCTGTACCCGGCTTCGGAATTCTCAACAAACGCTTCCGCAGTCTGCAGCAAATTGCCGAACGCGGAGAACCGGACCGAATTGTAAATCCACAAGCCCTGTGGAGAAAACCGCGCAATGGATTTAAGTGTGTAGTATTTTCCCCGGTGCGAGTAGCTGCTCAAATACTGAAGCTCCTCCAACTTGCGAAAAACCGTACAGCGGGCCGGGTTTCCCAGCAAAGCTCGAAGTTGGTCCAGAGTGGCGATCTTATGCTCGCCGAAGAATTGCCTAATGTCCCTGAGGGAATATTTTGTTGTTTTCATAATGAGACTATTAGCCCATATATATTCAATTGTCAAGGCCAAAGTTCTCATATTGCTTTTGTCGTATTTTTGTTTGTAATAAGGCCATTAATGGTTACCACCGACTTTATCGCCGCCCTCATAATGAATATGTTGGCCTCTATTAATGTAGTGTTATTTTTGCGTGAGCCCTAAGCCATGTTTTTTCACACCATCCTCACCATAATACGCATATATTTTTTCTAAAATGCGAGTCAGGCTATTATGCAACTTTTCATGTATAGAAATATTGCGAGTGGTCATTGATAAATCCCAATCTAATCTCAGCTGCCAAGGGCAAATAACTTTAGATAGTTTTATTTTGCAGGGTTGACCATAGTGTTCTATTATTTTCTGCTCGTTTTCAAATGGGAAATTATGAGGATTTACCCTGATTGGGATAATATCCAAAAATCCTCTTTGCATTTCTCCCCTTGTTTTCAATTGAATCAACAGATCTGATGCGGATTCCGTTTGGGGCCCATATAGGCCATCTAATATCCCGGCTTCAATATTGTTTTCGATGCACAGTAATTGAAGAGACGCTATTGCTTTCCTTTTTTTACTCCATTTCAACCATTTTTCGTCATCTATCATAGAAGACATCTCTAAAAGGAATTCATGTATTGCTTCGTTAGTTTTATCCCCTCTTTTTCCGTCTATCTCACCTATATATAACTTTTTTTCCTTGAGGGCAGACTGGACAACGATAATTTCACTTTTTTTCATATACCCTCCCTCTGGTCTCTATGTTTGGTATTTTCGGGCCCTTTATTTTTCGATATTTCCATCAAACACATACTACGAGATTCGCATTAACTTGCCTAAATGTAGAGATATATAGAGTGCCCCCAATTACCTTAACGACGCTCCCCGTTAATTCGTCCGTCTCGATTGCCATGTCTGCCCTGGGATGGAGTGTCTTTTTGCTCTCGCCATAGCTATATTGCTCTTTTGGGCCTCGAAAAACTCAAAATGGCCCGCTTTTAGAGGGTTTTTTCTATAGTATTTTCTGTATTTCAAATTTGTTAGTTTGGCCCGCCCCTCAATTATATTGCCGACCCTCAATTATAGTGTTTAATTTTTGATATTTTTACAACAACTTATCTTGGTGCGCCCCCTGTACAATCAAGTGTCTCCTCTGAAAAGAGCATACCAGCCCACCGGGTCGGGATTTCTTTGGCGTTCTATTTTTTCAATATATTTATCTCTCCAAACTCCCATCAATAAATCTCTTAAAGTTAAATTCTCTTCCTCACTGTTACCGGCGTTATCCGGTTGAAAATCATCATTCATCATGCCTCTCCTTTTTTATGTTTTAGAAATTAACTTGTCTGATAAATACTTGGCTGCTTCAATAACTACTTTTTCTGAACCGACACTCTCCTGATAAGATTTTTCCAGAGTCTGCTGACGTTCCATTTCTCCTTGTAATAATTCTTTGGTTCCTTTATTTATATTGACAGATTTATCCTGAGCATCCGCCTTGAATTGAACCCCAGCATTTTTCAATGCATAAGCTATAGCGTTAATAGAACTTTTCAGTTTTCCCTTGTAAATGATTAGCTGTTTGAAGGTTCCTGTTCCTCCGACATCGGTCTCTTTACTTTCCTCGATAAACAGGACTTTACCATCCCGTGTAATACTATATTTGTTAAAATCGCTTTTCGACGGATACTTTTTTGCTAAAGTATTCATCGCATTCAAATGTCCGACCGCGACAGGATCGAAATCCTTCAGCGATTCCAGTGAAGTATAAATCAAATCAAGATACCGCCAGGCAATCATTTTGCTTTCTTCAGACAATAATGCCCCTAGGCGGACTTCTTTAGCCACAGCATCTGCAATTTTAGCATTACCCGTAACAGCACCAGCAATACCCGGTTGCCTCGAGATATTGTCGGCGGCGATTCCTGTTGCAAACCATTGGGCTCCTGACATCTCAGCTCCAGCGGCTTTCTGGGCCTCAGCACTCAATTTGCCTGACAATTTTGCGATCACAGAATAAGCTTTGTTTCTGTATTTGTTATTGGCTATTACAGGGTTGCCTTCTGTATCTTTTTTTCCTGCCTTGATGCCCTCTTCATCATACACTGGGTTGAGCACTCCCTCACTTCTTTTGTAACCAACTATTATATTTACTGGTTGGGTTTCCTGTGGGCTTACGGCAATCTCAAGACCAACCGTCGTATGTGTTGAAAAAATCATTGATCTTTCAAGATTACTGCATCCATAAAGCCAGCCCGAAAAAATTAATATTACTATAATGCTATTCAATTTTTTCATTCAAATTCTCCTCTTGCAAAAGTAAATTATCTGCATATTTTCCTGTTTTCAATGCAAAATCCTTGGCGTAAACTTCAATCCCGTCCGATACCGATAGTTCACTTACAATAGTCAGTTTTTGATATCCAATGCTGATGCTGTAAGCTCTAAAACCGACACCGAACCCTTTGATACTTGTAGCTTGTGGTTTACCGCTGTTTATAGTTTCGTTTTTTTTATATAAACCGATCCCGATAAAATCCTGTGAGATGTAAAAAGGGCTGATACACCCGCTAAGCATTATGCAGCAAACAAAAAAGAGCATGAAATGGAGGACTCTGGGTTGATGTGGCTTTTTTATAATTCTATTGAAGGAAATTTCAACGTTGTGGGGCTCTTTAGGTCGGGCCAAGCCAACGCGTTGTATTTTCATTTTTTCAACTCCAAAAATAGCTGTTATTGGGGGCTATTTATTTCTTTTTAGCATTGAAAAGAGCAGAATAGGGCGCTTGCACTTCCCGAATGCTGAAACGATTTTTCCAATTCAAATGATTTCCTACCGAATATTAGTCCATCCAATAGTATTTGTATATTTTGAATAAACCCCTGACTTCCAACTGCAACAGAACTGGTCCATGAGTACATCGCAAATAAATTCGATTCGACTCCAATACTCCGTCCAATCTATTTTTATTTTCTCCACCGGTAATCCGTTTCTTGTAACGGAAAGATCTGAAAGTGCTTGATAGACCAAACTGTCTTTGAGTAGACTCTGCTCATGATCAAGAGTTTCTAGGGCTTTTTGAATTTCTGTTTGTAGCGAACGAACAGCTGCCTTTGGAAAATCATATAAAAGGTCATACTCGACTGTGAGAAAGTTCTTAATATTAAACTGATTTGAAGTGGTGTCTTCATTAGTGTCCGGTTAAGAATCATATAAATTCAGCTGGATATGACCACTAGTAATTTTAGTTGTGTAATCATTCTCTGTGAATACTTTTAAAATGGGGATTTTCTCAAAAAGAGTAATGCTCAAAATCTGTAGAATAGTGTAGAGGCTCTGTTCGAGCTTCAACTCTTTTTTCAGGATAGCCACCAGCACATACACTGAAATAGCAATCCAGATTTGAGTCTTCACTGCATTTTCAGAAATCCCGAAAAACGATTTGATTTTTAGATGCTGTTTGATCCATTTGAAAAATAACTCCACTTGCCAACGGCATCTATACAAATCGGCTATGGTTAACGCATCCAATGTAAAATTGTTCGGCAGGAAAACAAAACGCTTACGGCTTTCCTGGTGATAATATCGGATCTTTCTCAATTTATTCGGATAATCTCCGGCACTGTCTTTGTTGGCCAACTTCACGGTTTGGTCACAAAACACGCCGGTCGATGTCTACCGGTGCGGAGTAAATCCTGTTGAGTTGCGTATTGCTTTTCGCCCATAAAATGAAAAAGGATGCCTCCCGATTCAATTCATTTAGACGCGCGAAATCGAGATACGCACGATCCATGACATAAATGGCACCGGGTTCCGGTATCAATTGATCCAGTATATTGACATCGTGAACCTTTGCATCCGTGACCGAAACAAATGTGGGAATATTCCCCCTCAAATCGAGCAACGTATGGAGTTTGACGCCACTTTTGGTCGTGCGGAAACGAGCCCACGGAAAAACCGAACGGCATAGATCAATTGTTGAGGAATCCAGCGCGTAAACGGTCTCATCCAATTGAAGGCCGAAATCATCACCGGCGTAGAGCATCCGGGCCCTGCCAATCAGCACCTGGGCAAAATCACAATAGATGCGCCAGTTCCGCTTTTCGTTAGCATCCGATAATGTGCTGCGTGCAACTTTCCCCTGGATGCCGACATGGTGAAGTTTTTCTCGCATGGCTCGTAAACACAATACCGTGTCCCGAAGGCCTTCACGATAAACCAATTGGGCAAAAGCCATGCAAAGAAATTGATCGTAACATGTAAAAGAGCGAATCCGGTGTTTGCCTTGATACCGGCCAACACGTTTGCGGAATTGTTTTCGAGGCAGAAAATCCAAAACTTGTGAAAAAACGATTCTCCCTTGATGCATGCCCATCTCCCTTCGTTTTTATCCCTTCGAAGGGTTATACGGGCCTATTTGGGAGAATTCAAATGGTTACCCCCCTTAAAATGTGTTTTATACGTAATCAAATCGGTATATTAAATGCTTTCCGGCAAACTTTAACCGGACACCAATGAAAAAAGTTGTTATTTCTAAAATACAAGTTGTTGATTCCACGTTATCATTAATGCATTTAACGGATTGTTTACCTATCGGGAGCCCAATGCGGACTTGCTTTATAAAAACGTTGAAAGCTGAAGACTCTATGAAAAAAAGGTCGCCCCGGGTTCCCGGTCGAGTTTGAAACAAATTGTTCGGTAATCTCCTATGATGAACTTCCTTCAGGTGGATCATACGCAAGCTTCAAGTAGTGTTCTAATTTTATTTTTTCCCCTTTTTTAAGATTTACAAATGCCTTAATCAAAAAAGTGCCCCAACCATTAGTTTTAAGACGAAATCCGCCCTCAGGACTCTTAATTGTTCTTAGCGGGTTTGGAAAAGTATCATGCAAAATATATTTCACAGAAACAACCTGATTTAAATCTTTTAGATTATCACTGACGATGTAAATTTCCCAATTCCATCGATCGTCACCGACGTATTTCCAATCATTTTTTAGTCTAATGTTCATATCTTCTCCATTTCAGCTTTTGCAATATATGGACTGAAAAACTGAGATTCCCAATCTTCACTATTTGCGCTTGTTATGGTTACCCGAATAAGCTCATTGTCTTTAATTTTATCGAGGTAGGCGCACAAATAGCCATTCTCTCTTTTCAACGATACATTCAGTTCCCTTTCATCATCTGTTTCTTTATTATATACATCAATAGTACAGCTGTAGGGGTCTCCATTTTTCGAGAAAAGCTCCTTCGGTAGCATAACGACATTCATCCTGCTTTCGTCTGAACCTTCAGTAAAAAACTCTGTTTTTTTGAATAAAGCAACAACAGGTGCTACAGACTCAACCAATAAAGCATAGAAAAGCTTTTTTTGATATTCATCGTCTATTTGAATTACTTTAATGATTCCAAGCAGAGTTATTATTGCTGTGAAGCCAAATACAAACAAAAATGTATAGAATAATGCTTTTTTCATAGTTTATCCTATGTCTTCATTTTAAATTACAGAACAAGGTATCTGGGCGAAACCGTCCAGATAACAACCAAAAATGTGGTGTAAACTATAAAAGCAGAAACCACGCTAAAAAATCTGAAATCCAGAGGGCTTTTCGCTTCTTTGACAGTTTTCTTGGTATACAATGTGTGTAAATCATCGTCGTTCTCATATCGGCATGCTCCAGCATAGTCTGGATCGTCCGGATATGATATCCAGTCTTTAAAAGATGGGTCATCCCGCTCCAGCAGGATGACAAAAAATATGTGATCTGACGCGCTCGGTAAGCTTTGCACATCTTATGGCTTTTTTTAAATTCCTGGGATCTTCGATTCTTGCAGATGATATCGTCTTTATTCTTTGGTCCCAGGTATCAACGTTAATCCTTTTTGCGGAAAAAACCACTAGTTTATTTTAAACCTATTTTGCTGAAAAAAAAGCGCATTTTGCGAAAAATGGCTACACGGACATATTTGTTACGGAAGGCGCCAATGATTATGCTAAAAAACGTCCAACAGGTGTGACTTGGATGAGATTTTGTATATCTCAGAGAGTCGGATTTGTCAATAGATATGGTGCATTATGGATTGGAATGGTCCTATATAAGGATGCTGTTAATTTTGTTTACGCTTTTCTCTTTTTGCCGGTATATTTTTTTACACAAGAATTCTTCTTTAATAATTTAATTGTTATGCTTCCATTTATCATTTTCACACGAGACATACTGACAAGAAAATTAACCCCGCGTTGCATTAAGTGCCAGAGGACGAACTAACGGAGATCAGAAGTCGGAGGTCTGAGATCGGTAACTGCCGGAGGACGAACTGACAGAGGCCGAACTGACAGAGGTCGGAGATCGGAGGTCCGAGATCGGTAACTGCCGGAGGACGAACTGACAGAGGCCGGAGACTGAACTGTCGGAAGTCAGAGATCGGAGATCAGAGGTCAGAAACTACCAGAGGTCGGAGATCAGAGGTCTGAAGTCGGTAACTACCTGAGGCCAAAGATACAGAGGACTAAGGTTTGATGGCGGCTTGCCAGGGCGCAGTTGGAAACATATTCGTCAGGCAATTGGCCCGA
This sequence comes from Desulfobacterales bacterium, assembly GCA_963677545.2. Classification (GTDB taxonomy): domain Bacteria; phylum Desulfobacterota; class Desulfobacteria; order Desulfobacterales; family JAFDDL01; genus JBECKW01. The sequence continues at coordinate 20,240 of CAXXKH010000045.1, forward strand.
TATTACCCGGCTTCGTCTAAAGACTATGCCGTGGCAGGCTTGTTCCCCACTTCGTTTCGAACATAGCCTGGAGGTCGGAAAGGGCGAAGAGCTGAAGAGCGGAAGGTGGAAAAACCGAAACTGCGAACCGCTTAAATACAATTTCAATTTGGTCACGGACACACACAAACTCACACGGACATGGTATTTGAGAACAGTGAGTTGTGAATTGAAAAAGCAAGGGGCATGGAGCATATTATTTCGTAGTAGAGATCGGATCGAGATAGACTATTGTATTTTCCGATTCTGATCCAATACCTATTATGGCCCGGCGCTCTTCCCTAAGACCTTTCCTATATTGTAAAATCTTGATATATTAATAGATGCAATTTTTCTGAACCCCGTTGACTTTAATAAAGCAAACGGCTATTATTCTTCAACCTATTAATATATTAGGATATAGTAAAAATGATCAACTATACAGCCAAATATACGAAAATCGATTCGGGGTATATGGGGCAATTGGTTGAATGGCCCGAGGTGCTCACCGAAGGCAAGGATCTTGAAGAATGTCGATCCATGCTCAGGGATGCTCTCAATGAGATGGTTCTCGCCTACAGCCAAACCGGCAAGGAAATACCGATCGGAAACGCTCTCATCGAGCAATTGCCTGTTTAGGCAATTGGATCGAATCACCGCAAACGAACTGTGCAAACAAGCCGGGATAAAACCTAAATTCTAAAACAACCATTCTAAATTCGAAGCACAAAATCCAAATCACACAAAATTGATAAGCTGTAAGGTCTCAGTTCACTGTATCGAAATGTCTGTGTGTGTGTGTCTGTGTGGGTCTGTGGCTAACTACAGTTTTTCCCATTCTTTCAAAGGAGCAGAGACATAGGGCAGGAAAAATCGAAGAGCGGAAGCTGGGAAGAGCCGAAACTGCTCAACATCAGTGAACTGTGAACAGAAAAGGCGCTAAAAGCTCAAATACGTAGTGAACAGTGTTCGGTGAACTGTGAACGGAAAAAACGCTAAATACTCAAATACGTTTCTTATAAATCCCGATGATATGTTTTCCTCACTTTTCAATAAGTGTCGGTTTTAGCTGTGATCAGTTTACTGTTCACAGTTCACTTTTACATTACTCCGCGTCTCAGCGCCCCTGTGCGATAAATTGCATTCTCCCGAAGGAAATCCTTAGTCAGCGTCTGCCAACCGCGCAATATTCAACCAGTCATTCCACATCTGACGATTGCGGGCAATCCATTCATCCACCAGCTCATCGATCTCAGACCGGGATTTTTTCCCATTGTGTATTTTCAACACCTGGGTTGACAGATAGTTGGAACTTGGGGACGGGCCAAGCTAACCCACTGCATTTTCAGAGTTTCATCCCCACAAATAGGCGTTTTCGGCATCCATATCGCTCTTTTTCATCCCCAAATGAGCATTATAGGAATATTTCGCTTCGTTGAGTTGAAAAAAATCTTCAGATTCAATGATCCTTCGTCCCAATACCAGACCACCCATTTGCGCTTTTACATTTTTGATAAAAGGTTCGCTCCCAACAGCAATGCTCCCGGACCATTCGCCATTAGGTGAATTCTCACCGTTTGTAAGACAGCTATCGACCCATTTCCTGTGAGCCGTTTGCATATGTTCGTAGGAATCAAATCCAAGAAGTTCTCTTAATCTTTCATAGTGGATCAGAATCTTTTTCCGTTTTGGTTGTTGAATTTCATTGTAGCCAGAATATGGCCACTCGCTTGGATGCTTTACGACACACGCCCTCACCATGTTAAGGTCAATATATACAATGCATTTCAATAGAATGAAAAATACAATCATTCCTTTTTTTCATCGTCAGCAGAAAAAGGTTGCAACTTTTATAGAAAGAATTCGGCTACTGTTTATCCCAACCACGGAATCCGTTAGACCAACAGAAAATACCCAAGGCGGCATAGGGTGAAACAGCAAAGATTCTGCCACGAGTAGAAGATTTGATCCTAATCGTCAGGGCCGCAGAGGGTTATCTCAGGATCATCAAATATTTCAATAAGCCAATCCGTAAGTATTATGGCTTCATCACTAATATTTCTATAAGCACAGTCACCGGATACGTACAGTTTTACTGAAGTATAAATATCCGGCTGATTGAATGAATAGGCCGCCAAATATCTCATTCCAACATCCGCGCATGTACATTTACGCTCGGAGAATTCTCCCGCTTGCGCGACCTCAATGAGTGCAACCATTTCCATTAATTCATCTTTATCGATCGTCCCGACAAAAATCGGATTTTCCTCAAATTTTTCAAGGAGCAAAGCCTCATTATACTGGCAGATGTGATTATTATCATCGCAAAAGTCGGTATATCCAGACCCCGCAGACCATGGGTCATCGCTGCCCAAGTAATGTTCGTATGCGTATATATTTCCATCCCGATCTATATAGTATCCATTGTGCTCATCGCCCCAAGCTTTATTAATATATTGAAATTCAAAAAAAATCTTTTGCTCATCAGGTGGGACATAAGGGTAATAGCGCTCGTAATTTGATAGGGGTGAGTCTTGCCCATCACCACAATTTATTGTGAACAAGAGGATACTAAAGAGAATAATTCCAATGATTATCAACACGGTATGCTTTAAAAGTTGAGGTTTCATACCTTGCTCCTAATTATTTGTGTAAGTTTAAGCCAGGGCACCATATCAATTTGAAGTCATGTTGTAATGGCAAAGTTTTGCGCATCTTACGGCTTATTTCAAAGCCCTGGACCTTCAAATCGTACAGATGATATCGCCGGTATTCTTTAGTGCCGGGTATCGGTGCCGTTTCTGCGAAAAAACCACAAATATCGTTTAGGATTATTCTGCTATACTAAAAATGGCGCATTTTATAAAAAAAGACTACCCAGACTTATTCGTTAGGGAAAGCGCCGTCGGTCATGTTTAAAAAGATCCGAAAGGTGTGATTTGTAATCGTTTTTCTGTATCTCAAAGAGTCGGATTTGTCAACAGAAATGGTGTGTTGTTGGGATTTTGCTGATACCAGAAGGATAATGTTAATTTTAGTTACACTTTTTTCTTTTTACTGACATATTTCTTTACACGAGATTTTTTCTTGTATAATTTAATCGTTATGCATCCATTTTAATTTCGCAGTTGAAACACTGACAAGTAAATTAACTCCACTGCTGAACTAAACGCCAGAGGTCGTTAACTGCCAGAGGTTCGAGGTCGGCCCGTCCTCCGTCATGCTACAAGCGTGACGGAGGACGGGCTGATCTCCGACCTCTTTTTGTCTCATTTGGTCCGTGGCTAATTTTAGCTTTTCTTTTTAATGTTCTCTGCGTCTCAGCGGCTCTGCGCGATAAATTGAAGTTTTTTTTGTGCTCGCAGTTTACCCCAGCATCGGGGTAATCCTATTGGTAGGTGTAAAGGGTCTTCTGTAACTATGCATTTTCAACAACATTTGAAACCACATTGAGGTGATAGCCCTTCGGGGTTTCAATAAGTTCAAAATCAATCACCATCCTATTGACCTCAGGATAAAGGGATTTCTTTCGTTCCAACAAAAAATTGAATACCTCAATCGCCTCTTTTTTTTGCTGTTCAGATTCCACGGAATTTCCCAGTATCTCTTTGATTTCCTCAATCTGACAAGCGTGTTGTTCCTCCGGGAACAATGACAAATTCCAACCAATAATCGCCGTCGTTATCGCCTGTTTCTGGGTTTCAGCATTTGTCGCTGCATCTAAGAGAGGCTGGGCGTAATCAATTATTATTTCAGACATTTTTTCTATATCTGGAGACGAATCCAATAATTCCAGCTCAGAATTATTTGCCCGCTGTTTCGCCTTTAGCAATAGCCTGTCATGACTCTCGGCTATCTCTTTTTTAGTGCGTTTGTACTCCTGGAATCTTTTTCTCATACTCCTTGGAATTATGGAAATCAACGCGAATCAATTTATCAAAGCCTGATTTCCCGTAATACCGAATGGATCCCTTTCCTTAACAATCACAAAACCATTTTGTTTTAGTAAGTTGACAAGTTCGCTAAATTTCAATTTCTATCTCCAATATCGGGGAGAAACCGGCAAAATTCCATTCAGCAAGAATCGCTGTAAATATTACCAATAAGAACTTGTTAATTCAAGGTTTTTATTAAATCTATTTTCAATCGAGCCATTTTCAAAACGTTTCAGTTCGGTCAAGCTAAAGGCGGAGCAGAAATTTCAACCACAGACATATTGGGCATATTTCGAGGATTGAAATTTCCGCCCAATGTAGAGATCGGCCGAAATGGGGCGTTTTGAAATTGGCTCAATCGTAAAACAATTCTCTCGCCGCGATGTGCCACAGGGAACTGGAACTACCGGAGGTCAGCGGTCGGATATCTGAGGTTGGCCCGTCCTCCGTCACGAAGACCGCGTGACGGAGAATGGAGAGGAGGGCTGACCTCTTGCCCATTTTTTGTGTCCGTGTGGGTCTGTGTGGTTCCGTGGCTAATCGTTTCTACTACTTTGCCTTTTTTCATGGCAGCAATAGCCTGGAGGGCTTCTGACTTTTCCCGGATTCTCACGTTGAAACGGTATATGGACCTTGCATTTTACTGAAATATCTGTACGATGCTTCCAATTACGATTTTGCAAGCCCGTTTAAAACCCGTTGATGTAAAAGTAAATAATGAAGTTTCTGTTTATATGAAGGGAAATGCATGCCGACTGTTTTTCAGAACAACCTCAACCTCTATTATGAAGTACATGGGGCGGGGGCGCCGCTGGTACTGGTAGCGGGGCTTGCCAGCGATTCCCAGAGTTGGCAACCGATCGTGGACGACTTGGCCGAGCACTTTACGGTCATCCTCTTTGACAACCGATGCTCTGGAAGAACCACGCCGCGGGATATCGACACGAGCATTCAGGATATTGCCGACGACTGTATCGCACTGATTCACTATTTGGGATTTTCCAGGGTCAATCTTCTGGGACATTCCATGGGAGGATTCGTGGCGCTTGACTGCGCGATTCGATATCCGGCATTCATTTCAAATCTGATTCTGGCGGCGACATCGGCTTTTAATCCGGAGCGGAACAACGCCCTTTTTCGGGATTGGGCGGCCGGCCTTGCATCCGGGGTGAATCTCGAGACATGGTTCAGAACGTTGTTTTCCTGGATTTTTACGAAGCGGTTTTTCGAGGACAGAGCCACGGTTGAAATTGCGGTGCGATATGCCATGGACTACCCTTACCCGCAAACGCCCCTTGGTTTCAGGAAGCAGGTCGATGCCATATCGAACTTTAGCTGCCTCGAAACCCTCGATAGCATTAGCGCCAGGACTTTGGTCATTTCCGGGAAAGAAGACATCCTGTTTCCACCGCTAACAAACCGTGAAATTTTACAGGCGATTCCGGAAGCAAGCTTTTCCATAGTGGCCGATGCGGCCCACTCTGTCCATATGGAAAAGCCATTGGAATTTGTGACCATGATCCGGGATTTTTTGAGCGATATATCATGAGCACCCCACAGCGGATTGAAACCCCAGGCACGTCACAGGAAAATGCCAAACAAAACGACACCTACCTCATTCGAACAATGAAGCGCGAAGAGGTCGCCATGGCTGTCGACTGGGCGGCACAAGAAGGGTGGAATCCCGGCCTTTATGACGCGGCCTGCTATATTTCCACTGATCCCAACGGCTTTTTCATCGGGTTGCTCGACGATGTCCCCGTTGCCACGATCTCCGCGATCCGTTACGGCGCATCTTTCGGCTTTTTGGGCTTATACATCGTCAAACCGGAATATCGCGGCAAGGGATATGGTCTGCGGCTCTGGGAAGCCGGCCTTAAATATCTTGAAGGTCGCAACATCGGGCTTGACGGCGTTGTCGCCCAGCAGGACAATTATCAGAAATCCGGGTTTAAACCGGCATATCGAAATGTTCGATATGAAGGTATCGGCGGTGGTACGCCGCCGGCTGATCCGGGAATTAAAGCACTTTCTTCCTTGCCGTTTGAAGCCGTTGAATCTTTTAGCCGAGCTTTTTTCCCCGAGGACCGCTCTGTTTTTTACCAATCTTGGATCACTCAACCCGGCTGCACGGCCCTTGGCATCATTCAGGGTGAAAAACTCTGTGGATACGGTGTGATACGCCCATGCCGATCCGGAAGCAAGATCGGTCCGCTCTATGCTGAGAGCCCGGAACTGGCGGAATCCCTTTTTCTGGCGTTGAAATCAACCGTGACATCGGAAGAACCCGTTTATCTCGATGTTCCAGAACCCAATGGTGCCGCCATTTCCATGGCCAGACGCCATGAAATGCGGATAGTATTTGAAACGGCGCGGATGTATTCGGTTGATATGCCGGAGACGCCTCTGGATTGCATCTTTGGCGTCACCTCTTTTGAGATCGGATAATCGACGGCGGAGACTTGAATGGCAGTACAAATCGTAAAAGATTGCTTTAAAATATGGACCGAATTGTTGTTCCAATGCAGTAATATGAAACGGCTGTTCCTGCTCTTTTGTCCGATCCTTTTTTTGCTCTCCTCTTGTGATAGCAACGGAAGAACGGTGGATAATTCAAACTTGTTTTTAAACGGACGGGCCACGGGGGAACATGTCGACTGGCAAAGTATGGATGACGGTGTTCTGCTTGACATTTCCCTCTTCATGCAGGCCGCAAGCGGCCGATATTTGCCGGTTAATATGAACAAGGGAATCGTCGCCCAGTATGGAAAACGAATCGGATTTTCCGCCATCGATTCGAGATATGGAATGGTTCAGGTGCAGTTGTGTGAAATGACGCCCCCATGCACGGAAGAGGACGGCCGTTTGTGGGCGCCACTTTCTTTTTGCGAAGCGCTTCTCGACGGCGACATTGTGGTGTACGAAGAAGAATACATCATCAGCGTCTCAGCACCCATACCCTCGCAAATCGGCGATATCATCCCCGCTGCGGAAAAACTGTCGACTGTACTGGAACTGTACGATTACACGGTTCTTCAGGGAGATATTTGCAGGAGCAATGCTATTGACGTCTGCTTCGCCGGATATTCCCCCAACGCAAATGGCAATAATGCGGGATTTCCCTATTTTGCCATCCAGGCACCCCTGCCGCCGGATGCTGAACATGCGGTTTTGCCAACTCAAATTCTTTATACACTGCGGGAAGACGAGGGGCTGCTTCTCATCGGCAGAACGCCGCCGGAATGCGACTATTTCAGTTACCGAAGCTATCTGACCAACATCAGCGTCAGCGCCGACAATCCCTTTTCTCGCCGGAAGATTTTTACGCAGCTCGGAGATCCCATCAATTCGTACAATTTCAACGAAGAGAGGTTTTATCCGTCCGGAAAGACGGATGCAGGGAAACCTTTTGAATCTTTTTTCATGCTGGTGTCCACCGCCGACCGACAACTGTATGAAGATGTTGTTAATGCAGCAACGGCGGCCGGCATCAATCCGGAAAACATTTTGTTGGACGTCATCGACCCAAGTCTGGTAAATCTCGGGAACGACGATTATGCCGATATGATGACGTTTTTGCATCGTTTTTCCATCCCCCAAGATGATGCCGTCGGAGAGGCATATCAGTCCCGTCCCACCCTGGAAATCCTTCGGATCACTCCGAATGAGGCGCGTCAGGCGGATTTTCTCGACGCTTACGCCCCCAGAGCAAGGGGGTCGGCTTCCACCGAAGACCATTTAATGCCCGCAGTCATTCAGCTGCGTCAGGCGATCGTTGATCGGTATGGGGTGGATTATGATATTGTCGAGTTGGATACCAGCGTCTGGCTGGAAAAGAGCGGCGCCGAGGCTATCGATGCGGAGGAGGATGTGTTGGGTGAAACCAGAGACGCGCTTTATTTGAGGTCGGAATCCTTTGTCTTTACAAAGGATACAATTGTTCTGGTGTATGGCGTCAATCACGCTCGAGTTTCCAAATCCGTTTACAACAATGTCAGCTGTTACGGAGCCCAATATATCAATGGATTCGGCGGCATCACCAACCATATGTATGACGGCAGCGCGACAGGAATTTCCTCAATGGAAGGCGTATCCCATGTGGAGGATCTCTATGTATGGAAGTTCGCGCGCCGCATGCTTGATCCGGATACTTTTGTGGTTCCGCAGGATGTGGGCGGCAATCTGCAGGGCATTGATAACGGAGCGTCGGCGTTCATGGTTTTCAGGGCATATATTGATCCTGACTCCCCGGATCTTCTGGGCCCCGATCCCGAACAGATCATCTTCGACCGGGCCATAGTACTGACTCCCCGATAGCATTGCAGCTTCTCATATCAAACTTCACTGAAAAACTGACTCATCATGAAGGGCATGAAGAAAGAAAAAACCTGTTTGCGACGTCATGTTCTTCATGGTTTGACTTAAAATTGTTTCTTTATTGATCAAACTCCGTCCGAAGCAGACGGGGAGCGACGGGCTGACCTCTGATCTCCAACTTTCCACCCTCTGTAGTCACGCGGTCTGTGTGACGGAGGACGAACAGGACGGTCTGACCTCTTGCCCTTTTTTTGTCCGTGCGGGTCCGTGGCTAATCGTTCTTTCGTGTTTTGCCGTTTCCGATCTCCGACCTCTTTCTGCCTCAGTTGGTCCGCGGCAAATTATAGCTTTCCATTATTGGATGTTCTATGTTCATTTTTAAAAATTCAATAGCAGAACCACATGCTGTTTAACCGGCTCGTTAAAATCAGGTTCACAAGTCCCGATTTCAGTGAAAAAACTCAAGCGTTAACACACCCGGCCGACACTTCTTATCTATAGGAGGAAAACGTGCAATGAAGACTACTTATGATGTGGTTACAGAGGGTCGGTTATTGCCTGTCGCCGAACGGAGTCAAGTTCTCTCGCATATACAGGAAACCTTCAAAATCGATTTGCGGACGGCGGAAAAATTAATTCTCGGAAAGCCTCGGGTCATCAAACGTAATCTAAATGAAACCGAGGCACACAAGTATATCGACAGGCTTACTTCTCAAGGCGGAAAAAGGTCCCTCCATTGTTAAAGTTAAGACACATCCGGCACCGTGGTTGTTGCGGGTGAGTGCCGGTATTACGTCCATTGTAGTCTGCAGCGCAATTGTAAATCTATTCTGGTTTTTCTGCGCACTGTTCCTGCGCATCAAATTTAACGAACAGCTTTCAACACCGGCAGCCGGTGGTATATGGCATGTCAGCATGCAGACTTCAACCACGATCGAAGCCTGCAAGGGGAGTGCTTTGTTGTTCGCGGTCATAACCATGCTGTTCTATTTTGTGCTGCGCGCAGCAAGACGTGGCGGCACATGGGCACAGCGTTTTTCCGACATTAAAATCGTCTCCAAAGATCCGGACCGTTATCCGGCGGGTGCGACATGGTGGCTCCGGTTGGCCGGCAGTATCACCACCCTGGTTTGCATTGCCCTGGCAATGGTTTCGATCGGTTTGCCGCTGCAGTTTTTTCTCCCCTCGTTGCTGGAAAAGATATTCTTTCTTCACCAAAAAATTCGGCATTCCCCCCTTTGTGATCGCGGCAATCCAGATTCTGTTGATACCTTTGTATAATTACCTTCTCTTCAGATTTCTGCGCTGGCTGATCAGAAAAAATCCACCTTCTCTGGCTGATAAATTCTCGGGGACTTGCCAGGTAAGGCAGGGGACTGAATCCTTATCCGCATTGCTCTTCCTCTGGATAGTGATTATCATCGCGGTAGCGTTTTCCTACGGAACGAGGACCGCTTCCAGTTCAATGCTCAGGCCGCCGGACAAAGCGAGTGTTGAGAAACGACACGTAGAAACCCGGATTAAAAAAAAAACATGCAGTCGCTCGAAGCATTCCGTGCGTTTGAAGACCATTTCCATGCGGAAACCGGACGCTATACGGACGATATGGGGCTTCTTTTAGAAACCTATAGTAACGACCGAACATCTCGTGACAGAGCTGCGATCTATGCATGGAGCGATGGCCGGTTGAGCATTGAACTTACCGAAAGCGGTTACATCATTACACTAAAAGAGAAAGTTAATTCAGGCCCTTTTCATATAATGACTGAAGAAGGCTATCAGGGAAAGTGTGATGAAATTGGAATGCCGCTTGAAAAATGACCGGTGGTCTGTTGAATCGATGTGCCTTTAGATAAATCATTTCATTTTTGCAGTTCCCTGCGTCTCGACGGCTCTGCGCGATAAAAGTATGTGTAGAATCATATTTTGCCATCGAATTCCGGATAAAGCGTCTTGATACAATCAGGGCACAGGCCATGGCTGAAATCAGCTTCCGTGTGCTTATGGATGTACACTTCAACCTGCTGCCAGTAACCGTCATCGTCCCGGATCTTTTTACAGTTGGCACATATGGGCAATAGTCCGTTAAGTGTTTTTACGCTATCCAACGCTTCCTGAAGGCTGCGGATCAGATCCTCTCTTTCGGTCTCGAGTTGTTTGCGGATAGTGATATCACGCAAGAGGATGAGCCATCCGCTAGGCCGGTTGGAAGAGTCGGTCAGTTTAATAACATTCATATCGAGACATTGGGCAGGATTTATTCGGCCGGGGATCTTTCGCTCAAAGGTTTGTTCATTCCTGCAACATGAAAGAAATTCCGGCCATGGCGAAAATATCTCTTCGATATCCTTTCCGATGGACGAGGTAGATGTCAGGCCCGTAAGCCGCAACGCTGCAGGGTTGATATCCACCACGATTCCGTCATTGTTCAGCACTAAAACGCCGTCCATCATGTTCTCGATCAGAATGTCCCGGGCAACGGGCATAATATCGAATATGCGAAATTTAAAAAGCCCGAATATCAGAACGATTCCCATGAAGGAAAAAGTAAAGGGAGACAAGTCCAGGTTTGGAAAGGGGCTCATGCCACTCAAGTAAAGGACATTTGCAAGCCAGGGCAGCGCTACCGAAATGACGATGATTGAAACCTGTTTTCTGAACAGTATTCCTTTTTTCCAGGAAGCTCGCACAAGAAGCCAAGCCATCACGAACAAAGCCAGATATGTATAGACAATATGCACCCAGTACCATATGCCTTTGGTGGTCGCAACCAGGGTCAGTCCGTCCAGATAGGCCAGATCAATCCTGCTGTAGAAAAGCCCGTGCCACGGATTTGTCCAATTCATCAAAAGTGTGATGACGGGAATTATGGACATTGCAGTAATATTTTTTAATGTCAGGTAATTATAAAGCCCCGAATACTGAAAGGCAAATATCAGACAAAGCAGAGGCAGGAATGCAATTCCCAGATATTCGAAGCTAAGCCAGAAGCAGATGGCCTGTTTTTCCGTGTTCGCCAGTTCCATTAGATAACCGACCGACCAAATGGTAATGCACAACAGGATCGCAGCCATGTACGAGGCGCCGGCCGCGGGCCGCTTTCCCCATGCATAAACCGCCGCCGCGGCTGAAAACATTGCGGAAATCAATACCAACGCAATATATAGATTCTGTTGCAAAACCGTATCTCACCTATTGGAGTTTTATATTTCTCTGTAATATATTCTATGCTCTTTCACAGAAATCGCCGACTGTCAACGAAGAGTAATGGAATGAAATTGCACGAGTTCCTCCCTGTTGCCTCTTCCATCCGCATTCGCCGCTTGGTTTTTATGCTTTTCTCTGCGTCTCAGCGGCTCTGCGCGATAAAAAATGTTTTTTGCGATAGGCGATAGCAGCTTATTGTAACTATCCCCGAAGGATAACCCCTTCGATATCCTTTTTCAGCTTGTCCCGATAGAACTCCACCTGAGAAGGATTGGACATGATCATATCGAGTTGGCGGGTATGGAGTGTGAGATATCCCAGCAGTGCCATGTGCTTCTTCATGTATTCTTCGGACTCTTCCCGGATTCGCGCACTCAGATGATCCTCCCGGATTTTCACCCAAAACCCGTAATCCTGAAGAATCTCTCCGATGAATTCGGTACGCCGTATCCTGCGGCTGATATCCGCTGCGCCGCCCTTGAACTGAAAGCTGATGTAGTTCTCGATGACACGGTTGCTTATAAGGGCTTCCAGGATGGAAAAATGATACCCCAGGCGGGAGTTGAGACTGCAAAAGTTTTTCGAAATCATGAAATAGTTCTGCTCGGCATATCTGGAGCGGAGACCCGTCACCAGATCCCGGTTAGTGGTGGATTGAAACATGACGGAGAGAAAACCGCCGCGGTCCAGGGCCGGCGGCCCATCCCAGGGAATCGCCGCAAAGCCCTCCCAGAAGGCGAGCATGGGGGTGGAGACGATATCGTCCAGGTGAATATACTTTCCAGAGACCGCCTTTCCGAAGCCGTCATCCAGGTTCAACACCCACCACTGCATGGGCACCTTGTAGTGGAGCTGCTTTCCGGACCGTTCGAGAAAATTGTGATCCTTTCCGAAAACGAACATCTCCTGGACGGACTTCTCATGAACGAATCGGGTGATGTCATGGTACGTCCGGCAGTTTTCCGGTTTGAAGGAGATATCTTCGGGGTCCAGGAGATGAAGCGGAGTGATCCATTCACCGACCGCCCTGAGCAGATTATAGATCGGGGTGTTGGCGATGGGGCGTTGGTCCGGCGGGTTTTCCCGAATAAGCTCCTTTACATGTCCGGCGTAGACCCGCCTGCTGTCGGCATCCACGGTGACGATTTCCCCGGGAGTCAATTTTTCGAGTGCGTCTTCCACCGAAAAAATCGCCGGCACGCCGAACTCCCTGGCCACGCTGGCGAGATGCCCGGTGACTCCGCCCCGGGTGGTGATCACCGCGGCGGCACGGTTCATCAAGGACGCCCAGACCGGCAGCGCCTGCCGCGTGACCAGCACGCCCCCCTCGGGAAATCCGAATATATCCGCATGCTTCCCGGCAACAACCACCTTTCCCGATGCCGCCCCGGAACTGGCCGTCACGCCCCCCGTCACAATCAACTCCGCCATGTCCGGCAGCGGGGATGCGTTCATCGAAGCCTTCGAACGAACGGTTCTTTCGAAAAGCGGGCGGCACTGAAGCAGGCAAATCTCTCCATCCGGAGCCACCACCCACTCCAGATCCTGGGGTCCGTTAAGGTATTGTTCCAATCGAAGGGCGAGCCGTACCAGATCGTTTCTCTGCTTTTTATCCAGAGACGGCTGTTTTCGAAATTCTTCATCCACCCCCAGGCGACAGAGGCCGGAGTCCGTATCGCACTCGCCATATCGGTGGGATTTTTGTGCGATCTCCGAATGGATCAGCACGGGTTCCGGATCTTTTGACATGACAAAGAGATCACACGGCGCGGAGCCGTCCACAACGGCTTTCGGAAGCCCCCAGACGGAGTTGATATAGACGCCGTCCCGATCCCCCGGTATGGGATTCGACGTATATGCGACCCCCCCGGAAATACCATCCACCATTTGAAGGTATCCCACGGCCATGGGAATGTCTTCATCCCGGAACCCGCGGTTCACCCGGTAGACGATGGCCTGGAGATTGTATTTTCCGGCCAGAACCGATTTATAAGCCTCGAGAAGATCGCCGGGCAATACATTCAATTCGGAATGATACTGGCCTGCGAAAGAACTGCCTGCGGCATCCTCCCCCAGGGCGCTGCTTCTCACCGCCAGGGTGAACGGACCGTCCACCCTGGCTTCGAGCGCCCGCCATTCGGATCGAATGGCTTCGGCAATATCTTCCGGAATGCTTGTTCCGACAATCTCTTTACGGATTCGAACGCTCAGGGCATAAAGCCCTTCTACATCTTCGAGATCGGCGGACTGAATCATCCGGTTCACTTCATCCCGGAGACCGGTCTCCGTAAAAAAGCGGTCATAGGCATGGGTGGTGACGGCAAACCCGTCGGGAACTTTCAGGCCCAGCCTGTTTTTCAATTCCCCCAGCATCGCCATCTTTCCCCCCACGAGACCCGTGGCGGTCCTGTCGATTGCGGAGAGCGGAAGCACATGCGTGTCCTTCGATTCGACGGGTTTCGCGGAGAGAATTCGATTCACTTCACGCCGGATGGCATCGAATCTCGGCGTCAGGCCGGGATACCTTCCCGGAGAGAGATGATCCAGCGCATTGATCATGCGAAGCACATTGACGGAGACGCCCGTACAGCGGTCCCGGACGAACGCCATGCCGAACGCGCCGCCGGCGTGCAGCGCGCGTTCGATATCCGTCATGTTCTGAAGCGCCTTGTTGTTCGCGCTCAAGAGCAGCTTGAAATGGTGATATCGTTCCTTGAACTCGAGCCGAAGCCTTTCCGCTTCGGCCTCGTCAAGCGGATCTGTTTTTTTTGAAAATAAATTAGAGAAGATTTCTCCGATCCGAACCATCATCAATGCTCCAGCTGCATTCCCCATCCCTCGAACAGAAACAGGATCGAAAAGCCGAACCAAAGGGTGTAGATCACATAAAAGATGAGCGAGAAAATAACCACCCCCATGCTGTCGGAAATCTTTTTCGCTTCAATCCCATAGTAGTTGTAGGAAAGATCTACCGCCTTGTCGACCGCTAATGCGACGATCTTCGCTTCCTTGAATTTTTTCTGCCGATTCAGGTCCTTTTCCAGCGCTTTCAAGCCACTGTGCCAGTTATAGAGGACCCGCTTTTCATCCAGGCCGTATTTCGACCGGATCGCCTCTCCGCTGTTGCCATACATCAGCTCGGCATCATCCAGACAGTTGGCAAAGATGCCGCCGAACGTCCCGGATATTTTGAGCTGACTCCCGGAGACCGTCACCGAGGCCCCGCTTTTTTCGAACAGATCTGAAATCTGTCCGGCCTGGATCTCCGAAGCCAGTGCCAGGGTTGCGGTTACGCTTTCATCGGAAACCGTATCCGTTTTTTCTTTAACCGCGGGGATATAATAGGCAGAGCCTTTCGATATCGAGTTATAGAGCGAGTCCAGGTAATTTAGCCCATTGTGACCGTCGAAGACCGGCGAAAAGATAATAACCAATATGACGGCAAAACCTGCCAACATGCCAAGCCCGGTGTAGAATTCTTTCTTATTGGCAATCATGTGTGCACCTTCCCTTCCCCGGCATCTCCGGCGTTCTCGGAATTTCCTTTCAGGACACCGATATTTTTGAAAAATGTTCCGAACACCCAAATCCCGAAACCGGAAATAACGACAAAAAAAGCGTAGATGCCGATGGTCTCGAGTATTGCACAGGCGTTTTTCGATATCGGAATGACATCCATCTCGGCCAGCTTGGCGGGCAGTGCGAATATTCGATTCATAAAGCCCGCGAGAACTGCCATCGCATAAAAGCCGCGAATGGTTATACCGGAAACCACTTTGGTGACGATGGAACCGATTTGGATTCCGATCAGCGACCCGAGCAGCATGCCGATGGCGAGGGTGTAGAAGATAAATCCGAAGATGGCATACTGGCTGATGGCCGCGTAACCTGCGGTGAACACGATCTGGAAAATATCCGTTCCCACCGTGGTCATGGATGACACCCCCATGACGTAGACAAATATGGGAAAAGTCAGAAATCCGCCGCCCACCCCCATAATGCCGGCGGCAAGCCCCACGACAGCGCCGGAGAGCACCAGGAAGAGCCAGGAGATACGACGGCCGCCGGGGGTGAGGCTGTGATCGAATCCGATCATGGGGGGAATATTGAGAGACTGCAATTTTTTGGGAAGGTTGCCAAGCGTCGCCCCTTCGTCTTTCTGTCCCGTTGAAACCCTAGCGCTTTCACGCCGTTTTGCCTTCAGGAAATCAAACAACGCATAAAATCCCAGGAACCCGAGCATCAGGGAATATACGGAGGTGATAAACGCATCGCTCAATACGGGGTTGAGTTCATAGAGCACGCGGTTTATCAGCCCCCCCGCCGTCGCCCCCAGCATGGCGCCGATAAGAAACACCAGGGCCAGGGGAACGGAGATATTCCCGAGTTTCCGGTGAAGCACACTCCCCATAATGGCTTTTGCGAATATGTGAAACAGGTCCGTACCGACGGCAAGAATGCCTTTGATCCCCGCGCTCATAAGCGCGGGTGCGATAATAAATCCGCCGCCGGCGCCGATACACCCGGTGATGAGACCCGCCCCGATGCCGATCAGGATTGAAACGAGAAAAATACCATTCGAATAAAACGCCGGACTGTACGCTTTTTTCCCACCGAGAATATCCGGCAACGCTTCGCCGATCTGATCGGCAAATGCGATGCCGCCCAGAACGATCGGCACGCACAACAACCCCAGTATGATCAACCGCCGTCTGTCACCGAGTATGGTTTTGGAAACATCGAGTTCCCACTGGGCATGCGCCCTGGCGCCCATTATCATAAACCGTCCCCACTCTTTTAAGAAATTCATTCTCCCGGTACTCCTTTCTTTTCACAAATACACTTCTTCTCAAAAGCGTCCTGAATTTTAAAAAACAGTTCATCGAAATCAACCGGCTTCATCAAATAATCGAAGGCGCCACACGAAAGCCCCTCCATAGCGGTATCGATGGATGCATGCCCGCTGAGCAGGATCACTTCGATATCTTTGTGGGAGGTTTTGATGGCGCGAAGAATCTCGAGACCGTCCATCCCCGGCATTTTGACGTCAAGAACCACAACATCCACCGGTTTTTTATCGATGATCTCTATTGCATCCCGACCGTTTCCGGCGCTGTCCACATTCAAACTTCGCCGAACAAGCCTTCTGATAAGCGGATAGAGGAAATCCGGCTCATCATCCACAAGCAGCACATTGAATCCACAGGTGTCCATGGGCTACTCCTTTTCGGTTATGTGTCGTATCTTTTCCACGAGTTTTTCGAATTCGTACGGTTTCGATATATAATCCGTGGCGCCGGCCTTGAGCCCCTCCTCCGCGGATGACAGGCTCCCGTGCCCGGTCAGAATGATGACGGGAAGATCCGGCGCCATTACCTTGAAAATCTTCAGCACCTCGATACCGTCCATGCCCTCCATCTTCAGGTCTAGGACCGCGATATCGAAGTCGGCATGGCGAAGGGTCTGTACGGCCTCGGTACCGTTATAAGCGGTAACGGCTTCAAACTTTCTTCTGGCCAGCCGTTTGGCAAGCACATCGACGAAACCCTCTTCGTCATCTACCAGAAGGACCCGGATTCGGTCATTATTTTTTGGGATCTTCTCGTTCATCATTTACTCCCATTTTTTACAGAGTCAGGAGTTGTTGGTCATTTGTCATTGGTCATTTGACCTCTGTCAGTTCTCCGACCTCGGACCTCAGACCTCTGACCTCTGGTAGTTACCGACCTCTGTTTTTTCGTCCCTCTTCCAAGCGAAGCGTTCGTCCATCTTCCATCGGCCTTTTCTATGGTTTCCTCGAAGTAATCGCCTTCATCCGCGCCTCGATAATCTTCTGCTCCTGCTGCCGCCGCTTCCCGGCCGCTTCCATTATCGTGCTAGAGAAACCGTCGATATCCGCGGGTTTCATGAGATAATCGAAAGCACCGAGTTTCATGCCCTCGATAGCGGACCCCACCGTCGCATGCCCGGTAAGCATGACAACCTCGATCATCGGATACTTCCGCTTTATCTCCCGCAGGGTCTCGATACCGTCGATACCTGGCATTTTGACATCCAGGACAACCACCTCGATGCTGTTCTGTTTGTCTTCCAGAAGCCCCAGTGCTTCCATACCACTCTCCGCGGTCTCGACACTGAATCCCCGTTTTGAAAGACGTCTCGTCATTGCATCGAGAAAAGCCGTCTCGTCATCCACAAGCAGTATGCTGGCTTTTTCCATTTTTCTTGCCTCCGTTATGCCTTTTCCGGCGTAAACTCACCTGCCCCTTGCTTCGCAGGCAGATACACATAAAATGTAGTCCCCTTCTGGGCCTTGCTGGTTACCATAATCTTCCCTCCCATCCTTTTAACAATTCCGTAACAGATGGAAAGCCCCAGCCCGGTTCCCTTCCCCACCGGCTTGGTAGTGAAAAAAGGATCGAATATCCTTGGTAGATACGCTTCGGGAATCCCCGGCCCGTCATCGGAGACCTCGATAACGATATCGTCTTCTTCACAACGTGTTTTTATCTCGATGGTGCCACCCGTTTTTTCCATGGCATCCATTGCATTGTTGACCAGATTGAGCATCACCTGCTGCACTTCGGTCTGAGACACCTCAATCATCGGCAAATCATCGGCAAAGTTGGTTTTTACAACCACATTATTGAACTTTGCATGCTGTTCCGAAATACCGACCACCTCGTCGATAAGCTCATTGATGTGGGCCACCGCCAACCGATTTTCCGATTTTCTCGCGAAGCTCAGGAGCTTCTGGGTGATGTCTCTGCATCGTATCCCCTGGGTATTGATCTGCTTGAGCGCCCGGATGAACTCTTCATAATTTTCGCTTTTCCGTATGGCGTCATCGTCCATAAGGTCGCCTATCCAGCCGGCCTCCTCCACCATGATGGCCACGGGGTTGTTGATCTCATGGGCAATACCGGCGGCGAGTTCTCCAAGAGAAGCGAGCTTTCCGCTCTCGATGATCTGCTCGTTCATCAATTCCTTCTCCCGGTCCACCCGCTCCAGACGACGGGCTACCAGGCGGGAAAGAACAGTCGCGGCCACGAGAATACAGACGCTGCCGAGGATCATATTGACTATCGCCGCGAACTGGGTTTTTCGAAGATCACTGAAGGCATCCTTCGAGAACTGCTGAAGAATCATCAGCCACTCACCGTCCTTCAGGGGCGCCGAGACATAAACGGTTTTAATCCCGGTCAAATCGCTGCGTTCCGTGAAATGGATCCCCCGACGCAGCTGTTCCCAGTTTTTTCCAAAAAGATCCCTATAGGTCGACTCTGAGGCTGCACCCCCGGTAGAAACTTCCGTTTGGAATTCTCCTTCCTGGTTGAGAATAAAGGCGAACCCGGTTTTTCCGATCCGAAGGTTTCCCACAAGCTCGTTAAAGGACATGAAATCGATGGTGGCCCGAAGTATCCAGGGACGCCCTTCCCACTCCTGTTTTACCGCCACAATAAAGTGAGGAAGCCCCCGCAAACCGAGAAAAACGTCCGAAACGTATGTTTCATGTATCAGGGCCGCTTTGAACCACGCCGAATCTGAATAATCCGCCTCCTCGAGCTTGAAGGGACCCGCATAGGCAACCTGTTTTCCGGTTTCGTCAACAACCCCCAGATCGGAGAAAACCGCCCCGAATTCATGCTGAAGCCGTTTCAGGGTCTCTTGCATGAAGCGTTCATCGCTGAGCTGAGAGTAACCGGCCGAACCTGCCAGAAAGCGGATATTGTTCAGGCGCTCCTTCAAAAACGTATCTATGTTCTGGGTATGCAGTTTCGCCAGATACTCCAGCTGGGTTCTCACTTTTTCACGGAAAAAGAACGAGGACTGGGACAGCACACTGGCGGTGATAATCAGGAGCGGCAAAAAGGAGACAACCACGAATGTCAGAAGGATTTTTCTCGATACCTTGGCATAGTATACCGGCTTTATCGGGGCCATCTCTTTCATTGTGCATTCCTCTCAGCCAATTTCAAAACGTCCCTCTTTGACCAATCTCCGGGCGGACGATCCATCTTGGGCTTGATCTCATTTGTGGAGGGAAAACATTTTGAAAATGGCCCCTCCGATTGAAAGTTACCAACAGATAAGAGCAAATGACGGGCCAATCACGGCATTCTTTATCCTGTTTTTCCGATGAAGAAATTTATTAAATCTTTTTATTTATGAATTCAGGTTGATAGCAACTCTTGAAAAACAGATGAGTGAATGGTCGGGAGGAGGATAAGCACTTTCTGAACGGCCTGGAAAGGTTACTGGGCCGGGGCGTTTTTCCCCACCGGGGCAAAACTCCCCATTTTTGCCGCCTCTTTTGTTTCGACCGGCTGGAGCTTGCTCCTCAGGGTCTTTCTGTCGATGCCCAATATTCCCGCGGCTCGGGTTTTATTTCCGCCGACGGAACACAACACATTCTGTATATACTCGGCCTCCATTTCCGCGAGAGAGCGGAAATCACCCACGTTGGCCGCGGCCTGATACCGCATATGGGACGGCATATCGGCCATCTCGATCACGGGATTATCCACGATAACAACCAGTCGCTGGATGAGATTTTCAAGTTCCCGTACGTTTCCGGGCCAGTGATACGCTTTCATGGCCTGAAGAGTGTCGTCCGAAAAAACCGGCGGGGTCCTATCGAGTTCTTTTGAATATCTCTCCGAAAAATGGTGAACCAGGAACAGAATGTCGTCCTTTCGTTCCCGGAGCGGCGGCACCGTTATATCGATCACGTTGAGCCGGTAGTAGAGGTCCTCCCTGAAAAAACCTTTTAAGACCATTGCCTTCAGGTCCTTATGGGTGGCAGCGATAATGCGGGTGTCGATCTTCCGAACATGGCTGGAACCGACGACATGAATCTCCTTGTTCTGCAGTACCCGGAGAAGTTTCCCCTGCATATTGAGGCTGGCATCGCCGATTTCGTCGAGAAATATGGTGCCGCTGTCCGCAATCTGGAAAAAGCCGGAGCGCGACTCCTTGGCGTCCGTAAACGCCCCTTTTACGTGACCGAACAGCTCGCTCTCGAGAAGTGTATCCGGAATGGCGGTACAATTCACGGAGACGAAAGGCGCCCGGGACCTGTCGCTGTTGTAATGGATCGCCCGGGCAACCAGCTCTTTTCCCGTACCGCTTTCGCCGAAAATCAACGCATTGACCATGGTGGATGCCGCTTTTTCAATCAATTTCAGCACCCCTTTCACGGCATCGCACTGACCGATAATGCCGTGGGTAGCGGCTATCGATGTATCCGCGCGTGATTTTCTGCGGCGTTCGGTTTTTTCCGTCATGCGCTTTGCAATCATCGCAAGATCGGCCGGTTCAAAGGGATTTATCAGATAATCTTCCGCGCCGCTTTTCATGGCCGTTACCGCCGTTCCCACATCACTGCGACCGTAGACCATCATTTCAATGTCGGGAAAATTTTCTTTTACATATCGCAGCAGGTCCACACCGGTCACCATCGGCATCTCCACCTCCGAGATAACGATGTCGACCCTGCTGAATTCAAGAATACCGATGGCCTTGTCAACACCGGTGCAATTGATAACGTCACATTGAAGTCCGGACAGGGTGTTCTGTATAATGGACAGTGTCCCGGAATCTTTTCCGACCGACAGGACTTTATACTTGTTCGTCTTGACCTTTTCCAAGGCACACCTCTCTTTGTGCGGCATCGGCAGCAAGGCTATAAATGCCCAAGCATGGTGATCTCACAATAAGACAATTGTCAAGGAATTTCGTTCTATATCAAATGACATTAATATTTTCTGGGGGAAACGCCTAATTCTCGCGCTGAGACGTAGAGAACTGCTTAAAAGACATTTCACACGAAGCCACGAAGCCGCGAAGAAAACCTTTTAAAAGCATCTTCAGGTGCTTTTAAAATTCGTACTACTGTTTTCCCTTCGTGTCTTCGTGGCTTCGTGTGAGGCATTGTATTTTTTCTTGTGGCAACTATACCGTTTTCGTTTTCCACCGCCCCGAAATGAAATACGCAGTATAAAAAACAGCTCCTGTGAATGTGGCGATCACGATGGCCCAACGGACGCCGTATACACCAAGCCCCCCTACCCGCGGGAGAAGAAACGAAAGAGGAAGTTGCACGACCCAGACCATGGCGATACTCCCTATCATGGCGGGGACCGTATCACCGGCGCCCGATATACAGTCCTGGAGAACGAAAACAGTCCCGATCACGATGTATCCAGCGGCGGCTATTCTCAAGAATTCGCTTCCCATTCGTATGAGATCCCCCTCGACGGTAAAAATACCGACGATTGCCTCCGCCTTCAGCAGGATCGCCGCGCAGAAAACAGCCATGAAAATTTCCATCCCCCCCATAGCCGTCCACCCGCTCTTCTCCGCCCTTTCGGGTCGGCCTGCCCCCAGATTCAGACCGGCAAGAACCCCGGCGCCCGATCCCAGCGCGATTCCGACTGCGAGAAACAACATCTCAACTCTCAGGACAAGGCTGTGAGCCGCCACGGCCAGTGTGCCGAAAGGGACAATCAGCCACGCCAATACGAGATCGCCCAGCGATTTCTGTGTGTGAAGAATCAGTGAAGGAATCCCTATTTTCAGCATGCGCCAGATAATATCACGCGCGGGGATGAGATCTTTCATTGTAAGCTTGAGCTGGCCACGCCCTTTGAAAAGGATCCACAGAATGATAAAAATACCCAGGAAAGAGGATATGACATTGCTGATTGCGGCGCCGCTGACTCCCAGCCTGGGGAAGATACCCCAGCCGAGGACGAGAAACGGGCAGATAGCGATATGCACGATCCGCGTGGATGCCTCGACAATCATGGGGGTCACCGAATCCCCGGAGGCCTGAATGGAATACATTCCCATCAGAAACGCCCCCATGGGACCCCAGCCCGCAAATATTATCCATAGATAGGCGATCCCTTCCGCCGTGGCAGCGGGCTCCATCCCGAACAGACCGAACACGGGCTTCACCAGGAGCACGCCACCGACGGTTACCGTCAGGCCCCATATCGCTCCGAGAATAACCGCCTGGCCCGCCACCCTGCTTGCCCCCCGCATGTCGCCCGCCCCGGAATACCGGGAGACCATGGCCCTTACGCCGATAATCAGGCCGATGTCCATGGACATAACCACCAGCACGCAGATATTCGCCATGCCCACCCCGGCAATAGCGTCGGGTCCCAGCCTTCCCACCCAGATCATGTCGATGATCTGTCCCAGCATATAGAGGGATTCCATAATGACCATCGGCCATGCCAGATGCAAAAGGTTGCTGACTATGGGTCCCTTCGTCCAGTCTCTTTTCTTTGCGGTTTTCTCATCAGCGGTGGGTTCGGTCTCCGGCATTAATACGGTTCCTTCATTTTATACATCATTATTACTGATTAACTCGAAAAAAGTCTTAATTAACCACAAAGACACAAAGGGCACAAAGAAAACCTATTTACTTTTAAGCTTTTTCTTCGTGGCTTCGTGGCTTCGTGTGAGAACTTGTTTTTTACGAAGTTGTCTATGTTACGATATAAACGATCTGTATATCACAGCTTGCCCCATTGCCAAACAGCTCTTTAATCACTATATTGAGTGAAACGTAAAAAAATTTCAGAAAAGGACACCCAATATTACTATGCATTACGAAGGACGTATCATTCGCCCCCCCAGCGAAGCAAACAGCATCCTGATCGAGGTAACGGTCGGTTGTTCTCACAACAAATGCACGTTTTGCCCGACCTACAGGGGAGAGCGGTTTCGGATCAAATCGGACGACATTATATTTTCGGACATCGACTTCGCCGCCCGGAACTGCAGCTTTCAAAGACGGGTTTTTCTCTGCGGCGGGGATGTGCTGATCATTCCCCAGAAACGCCTCATGGCCATCCTCACCGCCATCGAGGAGCAGCTCCCCTGGGTGACCCGTGTCGGCCTCTATGCCAACGTAAAAAGCCTGAAAATGAAAACGCCCGAGGAACTTGCCGAACTCAAGGCCCATGGCCTGGGAATTCTGTATATGGGTCTGGAAACGGGGGATGATGCGACACGGGAAGCCATCCAGAAAGGGTCAACATCTGAAACGGCCATCGAGATGGGAAGAAAAGCCCTGGCTGCCGGGTTCAAGCTCTCCATTACCGTGCTTTTAGGCATCGCGGGCCGGGAACGCTCGGAGATTCACGCCAAAGAGACGGGCCGTGTCCTGTCGGCCATCGATCCGGACTATGTCGGCGCCCTCAGCCTGATGCTGGTTCCCGGCACGCCGCTCCACGACGATTACATGAAAGGCGCCTTTCCGCTTCTCGGGCCTGAAGAGATGCTTCGGGAAATCCGGACCATGATTGCCCATACCGACCTTTCCAGCGGGCTCTTTTTTGCCAACCACGCATCGAACTACCTGCCGATCAAGGCAAAGCTGCCGAAAGACAAGGAGAGCACCCTGGCGCTTATCGACAAGGCACTGGCCGGGGAACTCAGGCTTAAACCGGAATATATGCGGGCGCTTTAACTGCCGGAGGTCAGAAGTCTGAAGTCGGAGGTCGGAAAAAGCGAAAAGCATGAACTGCCGGAGGTCTGAAGTCGGAGATCAGAAACGGCCAAGAGCGAAAACTGCGAGAAATCTGAGGTCTCGCATCGGAAAAGGCAGAGTCTTTCGACTCTGCCTATTAAAAAAAACCGTTGAGCTAGTTTTTCAGCTTACGCCTTGTAAATCCGGCAATGCCGATTAGACCGACTCCGAGAAGGAGCATCGTTGATGGTTCGGGAACGGCTGAAAAATTGTCGTTATAAAATAGATTGTCAAAATAAATACCGTCAAGCCCTACATAAGCACCATAATTTTTATAAAATGTGGCTTGAGTGAAGCTTGAGTCAGAAGTAACACCAAAAAATAGCCGGTTATCTGGAGCTAATTTTTCACCTGAAAGGACAGTATGGTTATCACCATTCTCGTTTCTAAAAATAAGTTCAGAATAACCGCCAACATCAGCAAAACCTCCGATATCTACCCCAAAGAAATCAATTGGATTATCAAATGTAAAAGTTACAGATTCGGCATTATGTAAATTAACCACTAGGCCATAACCGTCAACGAGGTTCCAATGGTGTTGTATGCCTTCTTGCTCTTCCGGTGAATCAGTATTGGTTGTAATAACAAGGAAGTCACCCATGTCAATAGGGAGCCCATTTATCGCTGAAGTACCGAAATCTTCACATGAGAAAGAGGTTATAGCTCCTAAAAAAGGAGATTGATCATAGTATATGGTCAAAGCATTAACACTAATCGGCATCAGAAATATCAACAGGGTTATTAAAAAAATCCGCTTCATTACCTCCTCCTTTTTGGTTAAAAAGAATGAATAAAATCTTGTTGATACGAAGTAGCTAAATCTAATACGGAAAACAATTCCGTCGAACTATTTTCGATTTAGAAGAATGAATATTGAAGGGCTGGTACCGTAAAGCCATTACAGTTGAGTCATTTTCAAAACGTTTTCCCGGCACAAGTGGGTTCAAGCCCAAAGCGGTTCACCCTCCCGGGGATCGGCCAAAAAGGGATGTTTTGAAATTGGCTGAGTTAAATAAGAATTTCTCTGATTACTGAAGCAAAAACCATGCAAATCATGCTTCTGAAGTATATTATATTTAGATATTAGATATTTATGCAGTATAGCGGGGAAAAAATTACAAAAAAAACTGGAAAAATATTATTGATTTGTGGTATAATTTCTATAATATTATTACATTAATTACATAGACACACAATACTCCACGGTAAGTGAGATAGTGTGTGTTTAATTATCAAATGATATTTTGCACACTTCAAAGTAGTGGAAAATTTCGATTAAGAGTGAGATAATTAGCATCGCTACAAACTGTTGATAAGGGGAAATGATAACCACAGTATTGAAACTGCGTTCTGGTAGTCCCTTAGTTTCCCCAGAAAAACAACATTATAGGTATAGCTGCCATTAACAACGACAATGTGAGTTGCATATCTGAATCTTTGGCAAGTTAAATGGCGATTAGCAGATTGTTAAATATCCTTTCATTATTTTACGGCTGGCCGCAGGTCGTGGATACCAATCAAAATTTTCAGCAAATGCAAATTTGACCTAATCCGGTGTTTCAACTCCTTAGGGCCGGGCTGACTTCCGATTTCTTGCAGGTTCCGATCTCCGAGCTCTTTCAGTTTCTCCTCTGATCTCTGACCTCTGACCTCTGGCTTCTTGATTCTGGCTTCTGGCCTCTTGCTTCTTGCAGTTACTCTTGCATTTCATCCCAAACACGTGTAACACGCTCCCCAAAAAACACCCAGAAATGAAATCTCAAAAAAAGGATACAACATCATGACTTCAGGCAAACCGGAGAGCAACTGCAGCATCGACGACCTCTGCATCAACACCATTCGAACCCTTTCCATGGATGCAATTGAAGCAGCCAACTCGGGACATCCCGGCGCACCCATGGGACTGGCCGCGGCCGCGTATGTCCTCTGGACCAAGTTCCTGAAACACAATCCGAAAAATCCTTCCTGGCAGGACAGGGATCGCTTCGTCCTTTCCGGCGGCCATGCCTCCATGCTGCTGTACAGCCTGCTCCATCTCACCGGATACGACCTGAGTCTGGACGACATCAAAAATTTCAGGCAATGGGGCAGCAAAACCCCGGGGCATCCCGAATACGGTCACACCGCCGGCGTTGAAACCACCACCGGCCCCCTGGGCCAGGGCTTCGCCAATGCGGTGGGAATGGCCATGGCGGAACGGCACCTCTCGGCACGTTTCAACCAGCCGGACTGTGACATTGTGGATCACTTCACCTATGTCATGTGCGGTGACGGCGATCTCATGGAAGGCGTCTCCTCTGAAGCAGCCTCCCTGGCCGGTCATCTGGCCCTGGGAAAGCTTATCTGCCTCTATGACGATAACAAGATCTCCATCGAGGGAAGTACCGATATCGCCTTCACGGAAGATGTCGCGCTTCGTTTCCAGGCCTATGGCTGGCATGTCCAGAAAGTTTCGGACGGAAACGATGTTGTCGCCATCGCCGCGGCCATCGAATCTGCCCGGGCTGAAACCGGAAAGCCTTCCATCATCTGTCTCCGCACTCATATCGCCTTCGGCAGCCCCAACAAACAGGATTCAGCCGGCGCCCACGGGGCCCCCCTTGGCAAGGATGAAGTCTGCCTGACAAAGAAAAACCTTGGATGCCCCGAGGATGCCGTTTTTTGCATACCGGAATCCGCACTGACCGAATATCGAAAATGCATTTCGCGGGGAGCCGACGCGGAAGCGGCCTGGCAGAAAAAGATGGACACCTACGCCGAAACATTCAGTGACCTTTCCGCCCAATACAGGGAGACCATGGACGGCGCCCTGCCGGACAACTGGGACGCGGATATCCCCGTATTTTCGGGCGATCCGGTTGCCACCCGGGCTGCTTCCGGAAAAGTGCTGAACGCCATCGCCGGAAACGTCACCACCCTCATGGGCGGTTCCGCGGACCTGGCGCCCTCGAACAAAACGGAGATCAACAGCAGCCATGACTTCCAGAAAGGCCATTACGATGGCAGAAACATTCGATTCGGTGTTCGGGAGTTCGCCATGGGAGCTGTACTTTCAGGCATGGTGCTTCACAGGGGCATCCGTCCCTATGGCGGCACATTCCTCGTATTTGCCGATTACATGCGCTCGGCCATTCGAATGGCCGCTCTTATGAAACTGCCCATCATTTATGTGTTCACCCATGACAGTATCGCCGTCGGAGAAGACGGCCCCACCCATCAGCCCGTGGAGCATATCGCCTCCCTTCGATGCATTCCGGGGCTTACGGTCATTCGACCGGCCGATGCGAATGAAACCGCCCGGGCATGGAAGACGGCCATTGAACACACGGACGGTCCGGTTGCACTTATCCTGAGCCGCCAGAAACTGCCGCTGCTCGAAACAACGGATGCCGTTTCTAAAGGCGCTTATATCCTGGCGGACACCGCCGGAAAACCGGACATCATACTTATCGCCACCGGATCTGAAGTGCATGTGGCACTCGAAGCAAAAACACTGCTTGCCCAAAAAGGCGTAGCAGCGCGGATAGTGAACATGCCGAGTTGGGAGCTGTTTGAAAAGACATCCCCCGAATATCAGGTCGGAGTGCTGCCAAACGACAATACGCCTCGGCTCGCCGTCGAAGCCGCCTCCCCCATGGGATGGGAGCGATATGCCAGTGCGAACGGCGGAACCGTCGCCATGACCTGTTTCGGTGCTTCGGCGCCGGGGGGGCTGGTTCTTGAAAGGTTCGGCTTCACTCCTGAAAATGTGGCGGAGAAGGCGCTTGAATTAATTAATAGATGAACGTTCGATGTTCGATGTTCGTTTTTTATTTTATTCTAAGGGATTATACCTATGGACTTAAAGGTTTTATTTACCACCTTCGGCATGGTCTTCCTGGCTGAGCTTGGAGATAAGACACAGCTCGCGGCCTTCTGTCTCTCCGCAAACTGCGATTCAAAGCTTTCCGTATTTCTGGGCTCCGCCGCCGCCCTCGTTGTCAGTTCAGCACTCGCGGTCCTGTGCGGTGGTTATCTCGCCCGTTTCATATCCCCCCAGTACATTAAGATCGGTGCAGGCATCTTTTTTATCCTTGTAGGTCTCTGGACCCTGTTTACTCCGGCAAGCAATGCGTGTTCATTATAACCAAAAGGAGAACATGACCATGGAACTCAAAACAGTCGCCATTGACAATCCCGAACAGCATAACTTCATTTTAGGTCACTCACATTTCATAAAAACGGTGGAAGATATCCACGAAGCGATGGTCACGACGGTTCCGGATGCAAAATTCGGTCTCGGGTTCTGCGAAGCCTCCGATGTCTGCCTGGTGCGATATACCGGAACGGACGAGGCCCTCATAGAACTCGCCAGGCAGAACGCGATGAACCTCTCGGCAGGCCATTCCTTTATCCTGTTCATGAAGGATATGTTTCCCATCAATGTCGTCAACACCATCCAGAATGTTCCGGAAGTGGTCCGTATCTTCTGCGCAACGGCAAACCCGGTGGAGGTCATTATCGCCGAAACCGAACTTGGGCGTGGTATTCTGGGGGTCATCGACGGATTTGCATCCAAAGGTATTGAAACCGAATCGGATATTGAGAAACGAAAGGGCTTTTTGAGAATGATCGGCTATAAGCTTTAAAATAATCGGCTATAGGCTTTAAAAGGAGGTTATCATGAAATTGATACTGTTACTCGGTCTTGTATGTGCACTATTCCCGTTGAGCGCCCTGGCGGATCAAGCGCTCCAGAAGGATGTCATTAAAACGGCGGGCGGAAACCTGGAGATCTCTTTTATCGGCCACGCATCGCTGATATTCACCTTCGGAGGAAAAACCATCCATATCGATCCCACCAGCATGTTCGGGGATTACGCCAACCTGCCCGATGCGGATCTTGTCTTTATTACCCATGAGCACTTCGATCATTTCGATCCCAAAGCGCTGGCGCTGATCACTACCGAAAAAGCTCCCATAGTGACAACGGCTACAGTTTCAAAAAAACATCCGAACTGCACCGTCATGAAAAACGGCGATACCCTTACAATAGAAGGACTGGCAGTCGAGGCGGTACCGGCCTACAATGTGGCCCATATGCGCAGTCCCGGCAACCCCTTCCATCCAAAAGGGGTGGGCAATGGGTATATCATCACCTTCGGCGACAAACGGGTTTATATTGCCGGGGATACGGAAAACATACCGGAAATGAAGGCGCTGAAAAACATCGATATCGCGTTCCTCCCCATGAATCTTCCCTACACCATGTCCCCGGAAATGGCGGCGGATGCTGCGAAATCCTTTATGCCGAAGGTGCTCTATCCGTATCATTTCAGCGAGACGGACACATCCGAAATTGTGGCGCTTCTTAAAGACGAGCCCATCGAGGTGCGCATACGGAATTTGCAGTAGGAATCAGGGCCACAAAAGCCTGAGGGAAGAGGGACGATGGAAGATGGAAGATTAACTTCAAAAAACTAATACGAAGCGATAATTTTATCTCTATTTCGCCCGTTGCCCCAGTAAAGCCGTCGTCCATCTTCCATCGGGCTGTAACGCGTCCATCTTCCCAGCGAAGCGATCATCCCTCTTCCATCGGCCTTTCCGACCTCGGACTTCTGACCTCTGGTAGTAACGGCCTCCCCACGCAACAATTTTTGTTTTTCCGCATTTGTAGAAAAGTCCCACAAATTATGCTAAGAAGGTTCATGTAAGGATCGAAAATATTACTTTATCAACAACTGAAAATGGTTGTTTTTGTTTAATACCATCAGGAGCATATCATGGCTATCATCACCATATCCCGCGGTTCATACAGCCGGGGAAAAGAAGTTGCGGAAAAATTATCAAAAGCCCTTGAATATGAATGTATCTCACGGGATATCCTGTTAGAAGCTTCGGAAGAGTTCAATACGACGGAAATGAAGCTCATCCGGGCGCTGCATGACGCCCCGTCGGTTCTGGAACGTTTTCACCACGGCAAGGAGCGGTATATCAGTTACGTGATGTCTGCACTCCTGGAACACATCAAGAGAGACAATATCGTCTATCACGGGCTCGCCGGTCATTTCTTTCTCAAAGACATTCCCCATGTCCTTAAAGTCAGGATCATCGCGGATATAGATGATCGCGTCCAGGAAGAGATGAGGCGTGAAAACATCTCCGCGGAAAAAGCCCGTTATATTTTAACCAAAGACGACGAAGAACGCCGGAAATGGGGAATCCAGTTATACGGCATGGATACCTGGGACAGCCGGCTGTATGACATTGTTCTCAATATAAAGACCCTCACGGTCGACGATGCCGTAACAATTTTATGCAATACGGTCCGGAAACCGGCCTACACAACGACTCCGGAATCAATGAAGCGTCTGAATGATCTTGCGCTTGCAACAAAAGTCCAGCTTGAACTGGTAAATATTTTTCCGAAAGTAAATGTGATCGCCGACAATGGCCATATTTTCGTCAACTGCCAGGGTAAAAACATGCCCGTACGTGACGAAATACTATCCAGGATAAAATCTGTCGCGGAACGTGTGGAAGGTGTCAAGGAAGTGACCATAAACCTGTCGAGTCTCGACCATAAGGATTCCCAGCATCATGTAAACCCATTTCACAATATCGGGGGATAACCGGGGCATCTCCAAACCACGCCAACAATAATTCACAAGAAGAATATTATGAAAAAAATTAGTCGTTTTTTGACCCTTATGCTGATACTGGCAATTGGCTTCGTGTGTGGATGTACAACAACCGCCGGTAAGATCTATCTCCGGAATCATGTTGCCGACAAAGCGAAAAACATAATCTTCATGGTTCCGGATGGTCAGGGGCTTTCCAATATTACCGCGGCCCGAATTTTTAAAAACGGCCCCAACGGCGAGCCCTTGAACCAGGAAACACTTGACAACATAGGGTACCAGAGAACCCATTCAGCAAGCAGTACCATTACCGATTCCGCCGCCGCCGCCTCGGCATGGGCCATGGGAGAAAAGTTTATAAATGATGAGATTTCCTGTCACGCCGACAAAGACGGCAACTGTGTGGATCTGAAGCCCACAATTTTGGAAATCGCGGCAGCAGCGGGCAAAGCCACGGGGCTCGTAGTAACCGCACAGATTTCACATGCGACACCGGCTGCTTTTGGGGCACATGTTCCCAGCAGAAGCCAGGGGGTTGAAATTGCTCGACAGTTCATTGAAGATGTCGGCGTCGACGTCGTTCTCGGGGGGAGTGTTTATCGGGCGGATGACACACAAAGAGAGTATATTATCAACGCCGCAACAACACGCGGATACACCCTTGTCCGGAATGAAACGGAGATGGATGATGCCGTTACGGCGGGCACTCCAAAAGTGCTCGGTCTGTTCGAGCAGAACGGCATCGGAAATGGGAAAACCCCGGAAATGTTCCGGGTGGATGGCAGTAAATATCCCGAAGACGAGCCGACACTTGCCGATATCACCGAAGCCGCCCTGGATATTCTCGAAGAGGACCGTGATGGGTTTTTCCTCATGGTGGAAGGCTCCCAGATCGACTGGGCGAATCACGGCGGTGCAAGAGAAACTCCGGATGCCGCAGAATCGGCCACGAAATATCAACTCGCCGAGTCTCTCGGTTTTGACGAAGCGGTTGGAGCTGTTTTAAACTGGGTGAACGCGGCTCCCGATCGCAAAGACAATACCCTTCTGATCATTGTGGCCGATCACGACTGTGGCGGTTTCGCTGTGAATGGCCCTTATGGTTCACTCTCGAATCGTGGTGATATCGTGGAGGGTGCGTTTACGAGTACAAACCACACCGCCGTGGATACAATCATCTACAGCCAGGGTCCCGGCAGCGATCAACTCAATGCCGCGGTCGACAACACAGACCTGTATTATGTAATGAAGAGCGTTCTTCAATACAATCAAGCCCAAGAGGAAGATGGGAATTCAAGATCAAAGATAAGGAAGGGGCGAAAATCAAACCGGATGCATCCTATCGCTTTCTAAAAACTTTAATACAAATTCGACAGCGGCCCGGGATTTTTCCAGGCCTCCTATTCTCATGAAAACCTATTGATATTCTAACTTCCCTTAAATTTGTCTGCTGCATATACGTCCGTATTGTATAAATATGGAGGAAACATATGCAGTCACATTCAAGCCCCGAAAGTCTCTTTTCACTCACTTTTGATAAAGGCAATCACCACAATCTGCTTCAAATATTGAAACAGCCGCTTGAAAAAGCGCTTTATCTGAAGGAATGCGAAAATATCTATTCTTCCATTTCTGACTGCAATGATTCATTGTCTTTCATAAGAAGTCTGCTGTCAGTGTTGAATGTCAGGACAATCGCAGCCGACGATCAAATCGCGAACATACCTTCCCGGGGCCCTGCCATTGTCATCGCCAATCATCCGTTCGGGGCCATTGAAGGCCTCATTCTGACCCGGCTCCTTTGTACGGTTCGCCCCGATGTCAAGGTTATGGCAAATTACCTTCTTTCGAGGATTCCGCAGTTGAAAGAGTTGTTCATTCCTGTTGATCCCTTTAACGGCGACAATGCGGTCCGCGCTAATATCCGTCCCATGAGGGATGCGATCCGGTGGGTTCGGGACGGCCATGTGCTTGTGGTGTTTCCAGCCGGGGAAGTATCCCATTTCAAACCCGCCCGGGGAGAAATTTCAGACCCGAAATGGAATCCCGGTGTCGTGACAATCATCAGAAAAACCGAAGCACCCGTTTTACCTGCCTTCTTCAAAGGCGCCAACAGTCCGTTTTTCCAGATTGCGGGACTGCTGCATCCGAGACTCCGAACCGCCATGCTTGCAAGAGAACTCCTGAATAAACGCCGAAAAACAATCGAATTGAAAATTGGCAGGCTGATTCCGTTCAATCGTCTGGAACATTTTGTGAAGAACAGCGACCTGTCGGACTACCTTCGCTGGCGGACTTATCTTCTGGGACACACCGCATCACCATCAAAAAAGAGCACGAGATGGCCGATAATCCCCTCCGGAAAATCGATGAAACCCGTAGTAAATCCGCGGCCTGTAGATGACCTTGCAGACGAAATCAAGCGATTGCCCGCCGATCAGCAGCTTGCCATGAGTGGTGATTACGTGGTCTGGCATGCCGAGGCATGTCAGATTCCCTGCCTGCTTCATGAAATCGGCCGCCTCAGGGAAATATCCTTTCGGGCAGCCAACGAAGGAACGGGAAAACCCGTTGATCTCGATAGATTCGATCCCCATTACCACCACCTGTTTATATGGCACCGAAAAAATCGTGAGATTGTCGGCGCATATCGAATTGGCTGTACGGACACACTCCTGAATCGGTTCGGCACGAAGGGCCTGTATACGTCCACGCTGTTTCGCAGCAGCCGCCGCCTGTTCGATATGATCGGCCCTTCACTGGAACTCGGCAGGTCGTTCGTCCAGCCGGAATATCAGCGGTCATACATTCCGCTGCTTCTGTTGTGGAAAGGTATCGGCAGCTTCATTGTCAATCGCCCCCGCTATCGCATGTTGTTCGGTCCGGTGAGCATCAGCCGGGATTACAGCGATCTTTCGCGGCAACTCATTGCATCGACACTTTTAAAACTCAGCCCGGCAACAGAGCTGGCAGCCATGGTCCGTCCGAAAACACCGCCCAGAATGAAACCGGTCCGGCTACCGGGGGCCGGTCATCTCAATGGGCAACAGTTTTGCCATGATATGGAGGAGGTCTGCGCCATCATTGGAGAAATTGAACTCGGTATAAACAGTATTCCTATTCTCTTAAAGCATTACCTGAATCTTGGCGGCAAGCTGCTCTCTTTCAACATCGATAAAAAATTCGGAGACAGCATGGATGGTCTCATTCTTGTCGATTTGCTTCAATCCAATCCGAAAACACTCCAGCGTTATTTCGGGAAAGAAGGGCTTGTCAATTTTTACAACTACCACAAAAAGAAAGAAGAACCGACTTTTGATCCCTCTCTCTACAGATTGCGAAAGGCCGGCTGACAACAAGGAAATAGACATGGTTACACTGGATGAGCATTGGACGACGCGTTTGAAAAAGATCGATTTTGCCTTTCAGCCAATCGTCAATATACATTCGGGCATTTGTTACGGGTATGAAGCCCTGCTGAGGAATTACCTCGAGGCGGGTTTCATGTCCATCGGCAACTTGTTCGACGAGGCTTATAACGATGGTCTCCTTCACAAGGTCGACCTTCTCTTAAGAGAAATGGCATTTACGAAATATGCCGCCCTTTCCTGGTGCAAAACAACGAAGCTTTTCTATAACCTGGAAAATCGTCTGTTTCAATCTCCGGATTATGATCCCGGCCGCACCGGAA
Source organism: Desulfobacterales bacterium (assembly GCA_963677545.2). Classification (GTDB taxonomy): domain Bacteria; phylum Desulfobacterota; class Desulfobacteria; order Desulfobacterales; family JAFDDL01; genus JBECKW01. The sequence continues at coordinate 54,578 of CAXXKH010000045.1, forward strand.
AACTGCTCAAAGAATTGAATCTTGAAAACGAGAATATCATCTTTGAAATTTCCGAACGTCATGAACTGGAAGATAAGATACAAACCGTAAAAACACTTACATCCTATCGGCACCAGGGGTATAAAATCGCGGTGGATGATTGTGGAACAGGGTTCTCCGGGCTTCAACTGCTTTACTATACCGAACCGGACTGCATTAAAATCGACCGTTTCTTCATCCAGGACATCGAATCCGATTCAAAAAAGAGGCTTTTTGTTTCCAGTATAGTCGAAATCGCTCATTTAATGGGTAGTGTCGTTGTGGCGGAAGGGGTCGAAACTCGTAAAGAATATTACAGTTGTCGAAATATCGGATGTGATCTTGTCCAGGGATATTTCGTTCAAAAACCCCAGATTAACTTGAAAGAACTCAGAGATTCGTATCAGGAGATCGAGTGGCTGGACAAAACCGAACGACGCAATAAAACGACCTTTGATAAAACACTCATTAAAACAGAAATGACGTATATTGAGCCCATTTCAATAGAGACCGGCCTCATTCAGGTATTCGAGCAATTCAGAGTCGAAAAGAGCCAATTCTTCCCTGTTGTCAATAACAATAAGGAAATAGTCGGGATTATACGCGAATCTTCTTTCAAAGACTTTGCTTATTCACGATTCGGTCGTCAGCTTCTGGAAAACCCCAATTTCGGCGGCAATATTCACCGGTTTACCAGCAAATTTCCGGTAGCGGACATCAACTCTCCCATCGAGAAAATACTCAAGATTTTCGCGCAGAACGATTCTTCCGAAGGGGTGCTGATTTTAGACGGCCTTGAATATATCGGTTTTCTAAGTTCCATTTCTCTGCTGAAAATACTTAACGAAAAAAATCTTTCCGTTGCCAGGGAACAGAATCCATTGACAAAGCTTCCCGGCAACACCCTCATTTATGAATATATTTCCAAGGTAATCTCGGACAGAACCGATATTTATTTCCTGGTCTACTTCGACTTTGACAATTTCAAATCATATAACGATAAATACGGTTTCCGTCACGGTGACCGGCTAATCCTGAGGTTCTCAGAGCTCCTCAGGACGGCAAGCAATTCAGAGACACGTTTCGTCGGTCATATCGGCGGAGATGATTTCTTTTTGGGTATCAAGGGGATGTCTCTGGACCGGGTGCTTGAATTGACCAGGCAGATCGCCGGCCGATTTAAACATGATGCAGAGAGCTTCTATAACACGAAGGATAGAGAACGCGGTTTTATCCGCAGCCTGGGACGGAACGGTCAATATCTACAGGCGCCGCTGATAACGGTCAGCTCCGTGATCCTGGAGATACCCGAATCGGGCCTTCAGTCTATAACGGTTGAGGATATCGGCAACACGATTGCAAAGCTAAAAACGAAAGCCAAAAGATCCGAAGATCATCTGTATATCGACTCTATTTCCGATTCACCCCCCGACGACAATCCCATCAAATCGGCCGGCGGGCTATAGAGAGCGGGATCAAATCGGCATATCCCTGAAAGTCATAAGCCATCTCAAAAAAAATTCTGGGCAAAAGTTTTTTTGGAATGGCTTGTATTCTATTCCCGGATGCGAATGATATCGAGGTTGTGCTCTTTAATATTGGACGGCTTAATGCCATGTCGAAGGAAAAGAATAAAGCTTTTTAATTTGGTGCTGTACAGTCCGCAAGCTGAATATTCTATATTTTCCGGCCCATACGCTTTGATGGCCAGTCGTTCCGCGCTGGTCGCCTCCTGATCGGTCAGGCATATCATTTCGGAAAAATCTCTATCTTTAACGACTTGAATAAAATCCCTGAAGCTACATTTCTCGGAAATCACATCGTCCCCCGGGCAACTGTTATATCAGTTTTTATCATTATATTACAGCACATTATACCACAACCGTATCGCATCATATATTCGAAATGCAATTTACCTTCCGATGTGGGGTAATTATCATGCAATTGTTAGATTTTGATTAAGATCGAACGGCGGGGGATATTTTTTTAAACCCTTTTCTAATAAGATTCCAAACGGAAAAAATCGAAGACATTTTTTCATTTAACCATCTTCTAATACGCCACCAATAAAGCCCAAACAAGCGATAGGTAATTTAATCAATAATTTAAAATATGTGTGGTATCTTGAACAACTCATATAGAAAAAACAAAGACAATTCATATCGAATAGGGAGAAACACCTGTGAGACCTTTAAAACATATCCTCCTCCCCTTGCTTAATAACCGCATTCCCGGCCAGTTGATCATTCAAATGACGGATCGATGCAATGCCCGTTGTCCCCAGTGTGGTATGCGCGTAACTGAACCATTCACCCGGTCGACTCTTTCAACAGACACTATAAAAAAGATCATCGATGCTGCCGTGCATCAGGGAATCCAGGTCATCTCCCTTACGGGTGGTGAGCCGCTTCTGGATATAAACCGCCTCGTGAAGGTTATCCGATATGCTGGAAAGGCCGGCATCTCTTTTATTCGCACCGGAACAAACGGGTTTCTGTTTTCAGGCCATGAGAAAAAAGATTTTGAGGACCGGATCTCCCGAATCGTCGAGCAGCTCGCCGACACACCGCTCCGTAATTTCTGGATCAGCCTCGATTCGGCCGTAGATTCCGTTCATGAAGAGATGCGAGGATTTCCCGATATTGTTGCCGGTATCGAAAAAGCGCTTCCGATCTTTCACGACGCCGGTATTTACCCGGCGGTAAATCTTGGCATCAATCGAAATGTCGGCGGAGCATCCACCCGTCATTTGAGAAGGGAACAATTCGGCTCCGACAAAGCGTATTTAGAAGCGCTTTATTTCTGCTACATACGTGCTTTTGAAAATTTCTATCGTCGTGCGGTGAATCTTGGCTTTACCATCGCAAATACCTGCTATCCGATGAGTGTCGACGCAAAGGAAACGGAGCAGGGGTTGAATGCCATATATGGGGCCGCCGCCGTCGAAGATATCGTCCGGTTCACCCCGGATGAAAAACAGGTGATGTTCAGTGCATTGATAGCCGTGATTCGCCAATTCCGTTCGAAAATCCGCATTTTCTCGCCTATCTGCTCGTTGGAAGCCCTTGTTCGTCAGTACAGCCATGGCCCCTCGGAGATGAACAGCTATGGCTGCCGGGGCGGTATCGATTTCTTTTTCATTGATGCCACGGATGGCAACGTCTATCCATGCGGTTACAGAGGAAACGAAAGCCATGGTCCCTTGTGGGGCATGGACATTCGCGATATTCGCCCTGAAAAGGAAAAAAATGCCTGCCGCCGATGCGATTGGGAATGCTTTCGGGATCCGTCCGAACTGTTCGGACCTGTTCTGGAATTACTGTCGAACCCCGCAAAATGCCTCCAAAAGTTTACTACCGGCCGTTACCTCCTTGCTACATGGTTGGAAGATCTTCGATATTACAGGGCGTGTGGCTTTTTTAACGGCCGACAACCCCTTGATAATAAGAGCTTGAAACATTTTTCTTCCAATTCCCCGAAGGCTCGAAAAGACTCTCCTCCCTACACTTCAAGATTTAACGAAAAACTATTCGTCAATTAACGTTCATACAACATATTGTGTTTAGATAAATTTACATAACAACAAATCAGACTTTATGGTCTTCTAATAGGAATAGTTTACCGATCATTAGTGAAAGGAAAAAACATGCGAATCGACCCACACGTGCATTCCAAGTATTCGAAACGCCCCTCAGAATGGATTTTGCAGAAAATAAACTGCCCCGAAAGTTTTACCGAACCGCTTCGCATCTATGAAATAGCAAAAAAACGAGGTATGAGCCATGTGACCATCACGGATCACAACAGCATTGAAAACGCTGTGGAAATCGCACATCTGCCGGGCACCTTCATCAGTGAAGAAGTCACCAGTTATTTTCCGTCAGACGGCTGTAAACTGCATGTGCTTGCCCTGGATATTACGGAAGCCCAACATGATATTATCCAGAAAATTCGCGAAAACGTGTTTAACCTGGCCGCCTATTTCAAGCAGGAAAACATTTTCAACATCGTGGCTCATCCCCTGTATTCGGTAAACGACCGTCTGACAGCGGATCATTTCGAACGTCTGCTGCTCCTGTTTCAAAATTTTGAATTGAACGGCGCGCGTAATGATCGCGAAAATCGGATTCTCAAAACCATCCTGAACAGCCTGACCATGGATGATTTGGAGAGACTGGCGGAAAAGCACGGAGTAGACCCCTTGTATCCGTGCCCTCACAATAAAAGACTTTTCGGCGGATCCGATGACCACAGCTCATTAAACATTGCAAGAACATATACTGAATTTTTCGATATCCCTGAAACGAATTTTCGATTTTCCGCTCTTGAACAGTGCCGCGCCGTTGTTCACACCAATGCCCCTTCACCACAGACCATGGCGCATAATCTCTACAGCATCGCATGGCAATACTTCCGCAACAAATTCGACCTGGAACGATATGCCAACAAAGACCAGCTGGTCAATTTCCTGGATCGTACGCTCACACTGGACAGCATCTCCGAGCCAAGCATGCTCTCCCGGGTTTATTTCTTTCTGAGCGCTAAAAAGCGAAAACCCGTAAATACACAAATTTCCGAATCTCTTGCGGCGCTTTTGCGCAATGAAACCCGGGCGCTAATCGAAGAAAATCCGGATTTGCTCATAACCGACAATCGTGATGTACGTCGGGCCGGGGAGGGCGAACAGCGCTGGTTCAAGTTCGTCAATACCCTGTGCGGCAGGATCATGGTACACTTTAACAACCACCTTCTGGATCATCTTTCCGGTGCCGATGTATTCAATATCTTTCATACCCTCGGTTCAGCCAGCGGGTTGACAACTCTCCTGGCACCCTATTTTGTCGCCTTTTCCGAGTTTACCAAGAGCCGCGATCTCAGCCTTCAAATCGCTGGCCGGTTCAGCCAGTCGTCCTCAACCTCGGTAGACGTCAGACCAGAAAATAACAAAGTCGCCCATTTTACGGATACATTCTATGAGGTCAACGGTGTGGCCCTGACACTTCAGCAACAGGTCCGCCACGCGGTTAATAAGGGGTTGGAATATACCCTTATCACCTGCGATGATCAGAACCATCCGTACCAAAAAGGCATCAAAAATTTCGAACCGATCGGTACCTATCATCTTCCCGAATACGAGCAGCAGAAGATCTTTTATCCACCGTTCCTGGAAATCCTCGATTACTGCCACCGACGGGGGTTCAACCATATTTACACCGCCACGCCCGGCCCAATCGGTCTGGCCGCCCTCGCCGTTTCAAAAATGCTGAAACTGCCTATTTCCGGGACCTATCACACATCCATTCCCCAATATGTGAAGATTCTTACCGGAAGCAATTTCATGGAAGAGATCGCCTGGAAGTTCATCGTCTGGTATTATGACCAGATGGACCTGATTTATGCACCATCCCAAAGCACACGGAATGAACTGATATCGAAAGGTATCGATGGTGATAAAATCCACATTTATCCCCGCGGCATCGACATCGAACGGTTTCACCCCCGTAAACGAAACGGTTTTTTCAAAAAGTGGCGGACCTCGGAAAAAGCCACCCGGTTTCTTTATGTCGGACGGGTTTCTAAAGAAAAGAATCTCCACCTGCTGCTACGAGCCTTTCGAAAGCTCCTTGAGACCAACAGTGCTATCGAGCTGGTTGTCATTGGGGAGGGGCCCTATCTGGAAGAGATGAAACGGATATCGATGGACTTGCCTTGCATTTTCACTGGCCCTATGGGTGGCGATGACCTGGCGGCCGCCTATGCATCCAGCGACATTTTCGTCTTCCCGAGCACTACCGACACATTCGGCAATGTTGTTCTCGAAGCACAGGCATCCGGGCTCCCGGTGATTGTCACGGATCAGGGCGGGCCTTGCGAAAACATCATTCCGGAAATAACCGGTACCGTAGTGGAAGCGGACGATAGCGATTCTCTCCTTGCGGCGATGGAATTTATGGCGGATCACCCGGTCAAACGAACGGCCATGGGAAAGGCCGCCCGAGGCGCCATGGAGAGCAGGTCTTTCGAGTCGGCCTTTCAGGAAACCTGGGAAATGTTCGGTCAGATCAATAATGAAAAAATGGCCATTTAATCCAGTCAATTTCAAAACACCCTTTTCCGCCCGATCCTTTTGTCACACTACTGCATCGTCGCGTGTTGACGGACTGTTTTGAAAATGGCTCAATCAATTGGAGATAGATTATGCCTCGTCGCGTCCCAAAGACGTTCGTATTGGACACCAATGTTATTCTTCATGACAGCACATGCATTTATCATTTCGAAAACAACCACGTCGTTATCCCCATCACGGTAATAGAAGAACTGGATCGGTTCAAAAAAGGAAAAGAGATCATCAATTGCAATGCAAGGGAGTTTCTTCGTTCCCTCGACTCCCTTACCGGTGACAAACTGTTCAATGGCGGTGTCCCCATCGGGGATGGGAAAGGAAAAATATCAATTCGACTGGCCAGGGAACCGCATGAAAAACTCCAGCACAGCTTCAGCCTGGACAAGCCGGATCACCGCATTCTGAACACGGCGTGTCATATGACCGATGCCCGTTCGAAAAAAAATGTCACACTGGTCACAAAGGATGTCAATCTGCGGATGAAGGCAAAATCCATCGGTCTCATGGCGGCGGACTACACTTCCGATCATGTAAAAAACATCGAAGGCATTTACCGTGGGCGACGAATTATCGAGGGGGTTCCCGGGGACAGGATCGAAGCGCTGTACCAGATGCCGTTCGAAACCGATATTAATTGGGGTTGCGATATTCCCTCTTTTCTGGCAAATGAATATCTGATCCTGAAAAATGGTAGCAAATCCGCCCTTGGGTTATATGATGGTGTAATCCGGAAAATAAAGCGCGTCGACAACAAGACCTGTTACGGCATCAAACCCAGAAACGCGGAACAATCCTTTGCACTGAACGCTCTTCTGAGCAACGATATTCCACTGGTAACCCTCACGGGTAAGGCCGGTACCGGAAAAACGCTTCTCGCACTGGCCGCGGCCCTGGAGAGCAAACGCTCCTACCGACAGATTTTCCTCGCACGTCCCGCGGTCCCGTTGAGCAACAAAGACATCGGCTACCTGCCGGGTGACATCAAAAGCAAACTCGACCCCTATATGCAGCCTCTTTATGACAACCTGTCGGTCATTGAAAACCGGCTCCCCTCGGATTATCGCAAGCGGGGAGACATCAAGGAACTTCTCGATACGGAAAAAATCGTCATCACACCGTTAAGCTACATTCGGGGACGAAGCATCGTGAAAGTCTTTTTCATTATTGACGAAGCACAAAACCTGACACCCCATGAAATCAAAACCATCATCACCAGGGCGGGTGAAGGCACAAAGGTTGTCTTTACAGGTGATATTTTCCAGATCGACCACCCCTATCTGGACAGTCAGTCCAACGGCCTCAGCTATTTGATCGAACGCATGAAAGGACAAACGCTTTACGCACACGTAAACCTTGAAAAGGGAGAACGATCGGAGCTTTCGGATCTGGCGATACAATTGCTCTAAGCCGTTCCTTAAAAATTTTGTCTCTTTACTTTTCTAGCCATTATTTAACCTGTCCATAATACGTTATCAACATAAGCCATATAGTATGGTTTTAGACAGATAAAAACACATTTTGCGCAGGCTGTGTATCAAGCTATTCGACAGGTAATTTTGGAAAGGAGATTGTTATGAGTTCCGACCACGCAACAATAATCAACATAGACAAAAAAATCGACCATCCGGATGAAGCATTTATCAAACCAGAAAAAAACCCGTCAGGTGTTTTTGCCCCAAATGCGGCATTACCCATATTCTGAATATTTTCTGGACGGGAAGCACCACGCCAAGGAAATACTGCCATAAATGCCGCGAAGCCATATCGAGTGTGGATGATCAATGCATTTACGAAATCGTTCCCGATGTATTTCGCATCAATCGGGGGAAGGGTAATGCCGTACAGCAAAGTGAGGATTAAAAGCGGTTGGTTCTTTTTAAATCAAAACCGCGAGAATCGCACTGCGTATAAAGGAGCTTAAAAACCTTCCATTAACTGCTGATCTCACGCAAAGCCGCCAAGAACGCCAAGAAAAACAATAATACCAATCGGTTCTCTTCGCGGCTTCGTGTGAGATTTTTTTTGCAGGTTGATCAAACTTAACGCTCATCTGGATATGGGGTCATCCCACAGTTGTCACGGGGCATGGACTGTGAAGCACCACATATTGAGCAATCGATCCGAAAACTATTTTTTCCATCTGGGAACGCCTGCGGATACCCATGACAATATATGCCGCGTTCATCTGTTTTGCAAATTCAACGATATCCTCCCCGACGCTGTTTTGTCGGGACAGTATATGTGCTTCGCATAAGAGGTTTTCCTTTTTCACCATCTCACAGGCGGTATTGACGATTCTCTTGGCATCCTCTACTTTTTCCTCCGCTTCACTCTTGATGAATTCAAAAACCTCTCCCTGGTTTTCCTTTTTTGATATGCAAATAAAAATGAGCTAGGCATAAAAAATTCAACAGTTAACGATATTGTAACCAATCCCTTATCTCTTCTAAACAAATTATCCATATATTGTTTCGATAAAATTACATTAACCTTCACTACGTTGGGTGGGTCGGCAGAAAAGAGGTGAAAGCCGTCATCGATGAATCGGACATGATGATTCTTCCATCGAAAATAGAATCTTTCGGTACGATTGCCCTGGAGGCGATGGCCCGCCGCGGACTGGTCCTGGTTTCAGGAGAGTGCGGCATTGTCAACTGGCCTGATTTAAGAGACGGCGTCTATGTCATCAGGAATAATGAGACGCTTTCCGGTGCCATCCGGCGGATTTCCGAAATCGATTATTCAGAACGTCTGCGGAAAGCCGAGAGTGCCTATTCGGCTGCAAGGGCTTTCAATGACGATACCATAGGACAGTGGACCAATCTTTTCAGCGCCTTTTCCAATAGACCTCGGGCATTCCGGACCAATGCCGGACAACGCTGACATTCACCGCCGGAAAAAACCGGTGATTGTCTCGGTCCATGATGTCATGCCTTCAAATCTCTCAGATGTTTTGGAAATCATTATCACGCTGAGATCATTGGGTGTACATTTCATTACTCTCCTGATTGTTCCGGGAAAAGACTGGCGTCTTGCGGATATCGTTCTATTGAGAAAGTTGCGGGACTATGACGGTATCGAACTTGCCGGTCATGGATGGCGGCATGAGGTCGATTATTTCAGTACATTGCGGCATCGTGCTCATGGACTCCTTATTTCCAGGAAAGAGGCCGAACACATGGCCTTGGAACAGGATCAAATAGCTGGACTAATCCACAGGAGCTATAGCTGGTTTTTTGAAGCCGGCCTCAAACCGCCGGATCTCTATGTCCCCCCCGCCTGGGCCATGGGGCGGATATCTCGAAAACAGCTTCTACGACTTCCCTATCGCTATTACGAAACTCTTTTCGGCATCTATGATTCATATCATGGAAAATTCCACCCCATGGCCGTTTGCGGTTATATGGCGGATTCAGTCGTTCGTTTATGGCTTCTCCGCTGGGTTAACGCGCTAAACAGGAAATTCTTTTTCCTACCATTGAGAATCGCTATTCATCCGAATGACCTGCGACTACGCTTGGCAGGAGAGTTAAAAGCGCATCTCAAGCGAACTGTCTGCTTTTCAGGCTATGACTTGTCCTCAATTATTTGATAATATCCCCAACGATATCCTCCCGGCGATAATAGTGAAATGTCTTATTATCCGACATGGCCACAAAAAGACCGTATCGAAAGGTATCATTCAACGCAATCGGGCAAACCTCCGACCCGTCGCTTTCCACGGCCGCCACCTTTACCTTTTTAAGAAGCTTATGAGAATGGGGATCGGTAGACGGCCCCTGTCGGTTATAAATATTGAAGCTGTTTGCCTGCTGATCGGAAACGATAATAAAACCGTCCCTGTCGTTTTTTGCATAAATGGATATGCCTTCTCTATCTTCGGTGAAATCATTCACTCCGAAAAAGGCGAGCTGGTCATCTCCCATGTCAGGGTCCGCGTGGTATTTTCGAATACCCGCCTGTTCGTCCGAATAGTAGACATATCCCAGTGCATCATCCACGGCAATGGCCTCGATCTCGCCTTCGCCGCAAAATGCGCCAAATTTCCTTACCAATTCCGCTTTCACTTGGCCGGTACCGTCATCGGATAGGAGATACTGCCAGAGGTATCCCGTACCCGGCCCATTTTTACGGCCCACTATGGCGAAGACAGCCCCGTCCCCGGGTCGTTTATAGAGGGCAATCCCCATGGTTTCACGAAATTCTTCGGGCTGCTCCCCGATAAAGACTTCAATACCGCCATTATCGACAGGAGCCATATCCGGCAACCTGAAAATCCGGATTCTGTGCATCAGCCGCTCGGCAGTAACGGCAATATCCACCGGGCTGCCATTCAAGACCAGTCCGTATTCCACATCGACATTATTGGGTCTTCGCAGGTTTTTAACCACCTTATCCCGCAGTATGTTGCCGGCCAGGTCGAACACGTACAGCGCACCGGGATCGTTTTTATCCGTCCCGATTACCAGGCTTTTCTCAGGGTTCGTGGGATGAACCCAAATTGCGGGATCATCGCTGTCGTTTTGAACCGCGTCCGTTACAATTACCGGTTGGACTGTCTCGGAGACACTCTGCGCAGTCCCATTTTCAATATTCCCCTGATTTTGATCACATGCCGTAATGAAACAGAGTACGATCAGGATGACGCCCCATCGATACGACATTGCTTTTTTTTTCATATTATCCACCTATATTCAAAAGTTGAATTTCACCCCGACCCGGGCCGAAAAACCATACTCCTCGTACTGTCGAAGTCTCCCGGACTCACCATAGTAAGCTTTCAACGGTTCGTTGTTGATATTGATAACATTCGCAAACAGCGTGTATTTATCCCGGATCGTATAGGATGCCGACAGGTCTATCTGAAAATGATCGTCGATATACTCGTCCTCGAAAACCTCGGCACCCATGGAGTCGAGATATTCGCTTCGATAGGTACCGCTGAGACGGGCGAAAAAGTTATATTTTTCATATGACACGGCGAAACTTCCCACCGTATCCGAGTGTCCGGGAAAATCGATGGTTCGTGCATCCGCGTATTCGGTGCCGATCGTATCCGCCTCGCTTTCGGAAACAGTCAGATTGCCCTGCAGGGAAAAACCGTCCAGGGGTCCCGGCAGAAAGGAGAGCTTCTGCTCGTAAGCGAGTTCAAGACCGCATATGCTCGCATTCCCTCCATTGTTGAAGGTGGTCAACTCATAGATCTCTCCAGCGATGACGGCGTCCGTGGTGGTCGAATAGATAAAATTATCGATATCCTTGCAGAAAAATCCAATGGAGGCAATACCCACCGAAGGCATGTAGTATGAGAGCGTGGCATCCCAGTTCATGGCTTCATAAGGGTCGAGATCGGGATTGCCGACTTCCATCTCTTCGTCATCCGTTTTCCTGGCATATCGCGTCTGCTCCCAGTTGGGGCGCGAAATGGTGTTGGTCCAGGCGCCGTAGAAAATGAGATTGTCGGAAATGTCCGCACGCACGTGAATTCCCGGCAGGAAATTCGTATAGTCGTTGCTGCTCGTCTCCTTGCCCAAAACAGGAGAATCCTCCCCCTCGTCAACCACATAGCCTGTTGTCTCGAGATCGGTGAATTCCACCCGGGCGCCGGCAAGCAGGTTCCAGATGCCGATGTTAACATTTCCCATCAGGTAACCGGCATATATCTTCTCGTCGGTTTCATAGTCTTCCGCCGCGGAATCGGCTTCTTCATATTGCATCTCAAACGCATCCATATCGCCCATAAACCGGCCGGTGAGAGATTTGTCGATAAGCGGAAAGTCCGCGAATTCATATCGGCCACCGGAAGTATTTCCTTCAAGGGTATCGAAATTTGCGTGATTTTCATCGTTGGTGTAGACTTCCAAATCGCTCGTTTTGTTTTTGATGCTGGCATAAACGCCGCCCTTCAAATATGCAGGCAGTTGAGTATTCAGTTCTTTTTTCAGGTTCGCCTCGAACAGCCATGCCTCCTCCTCAACGATCTGGTCCGCATCCTCCACTTCGTCGAATTCATATCCGCCGAGATCGTCAAATTCGTCCGGCATAACACTGATACCCGGCGTATCACCGCCCACATTCTGAAACGCGAAATCCATGGTTCCGTCATATTCAAAAGCGAACTCTGTATCGTCCGGTGTATCCTGCTCGGCATACGAATAGGCCACGGTATAGTCCAGGCTCCAGGTATTCAGAATATTTTCGCCGCCGGCGGTAAACATCATATTCTTCTGGGTTTCGGTCCTGTCCTTCATCTCGATAGCGACTTCCGCTTCTTGGGTGGTTGCTTCCGTCGACAGGCCCATATCCCTGCAATGGTTCTTCTCCGGTATTCATGGTCTTCATACTCTCCGTAAAGTCCCCGGATAAAATACATACTGTTGTCCGACGGACGGAATTCAAGGTTTGATGTAATGCCAAGCCGCTCCCGGGTCAGGTCATACTCCCGGAACTCCACCTCTTCCGTTTCCCAGATATCATCGTCATTCACCTCCCAGGTATCGGCTTCCACGTTATCCGAACCCAGCTCCCGTTTATCCCAACTGGCGGAAATAAAAAAAGCGACCGCCTGGTCATCGCCGTATGCTTCCCCGTAAGAAGCCAGTATGCTTTCAGCCCACTCTTCGGCAAGGTCTGAATAGTTGCCGCCGATGCTGCCGGAAACGGTCCGCCCCTTTTTATCGTAGGCACTAGGCATTTCGATGTCCACATGCCCGCCGATACTGTCCGCGGGCATATCCGGCGTCAGGGATTTTGTCACGACCAGGGTTTCCATGACATTCATGGGCAACACGTCCAGCAGTACCGACCGCGCATCGGCATCCGGCGCCGCCAGGGAAATACCGTCAACGGAGGCCGAGTTCAGATCGGGTTGAATCCCCCTCACGATAACGAACCGTCCCTCTCCCTGATCTCTTGCAAGAGACACACCGGGCAAACGATCCAGCGCCTCGGCGGCGTTCTGGTCCGGAAATCGCCCGAAGGCATCGGAAGCTACGATATTCGTCAGGTTGGCCGCTGTTTTCTGCCGGTTCAGCGCACGTGCCTGTCCCACACCATAACCACGCACCACCAGTTCTTCCAGGGTGAAAACATCTGCCGAAAAATCGATATCCAGCGTCGTGGTGGCATTTTCCCTTACCGTGACACTTTGGGTCTGGGAGTCATAACCGAGGTATGAAAATATAATGGTCTGTTCACCCGCCGGCAGGATCAGGCTGTATTCTCCCTGTTGGTCCGTAACCGCTTTTCGGTTGCTATCCTTGCTGATAACCTTGACACCCGCCAGTTTTATATTGTTCTTCGAATCCATAACATACCCTGTCACCCTTCCGTTGTCGGCCGCTGAAGCCGCGGTGCTGCCGACTAAAATACAGAGCAGCAGAAATATGCGGGTGAAGATTTTTACATGTAACAATCTCATTTGTGTCCTCCTCTTTATGATCTTTTCTTTTTTTTGTTTTAAGTGGGTTTGTTGTGTTGCAAAAAGTGCAGATTAGGGCGGATGGGTTTGTAGAAAGTTATGGAACTGTTAAATGTTTATTAGGACCAATCCGGTTCAAGCGAAGAATTTAAAAGTGACTACTCCAAGAGTTGTGATTCCCCCCTCGCATTTTTTTTCAATTCAAACTGATTGCGCAATGCGCCGTCAATGGAAAAGGCCTGGTACAGCAAACGCCGGTTCGAAACCGTTATTACTTGATACATTTGCTTGTCGCCCAACGTTTTCGCCATCAGATGGGCAAACTTCAGATTGGATGAATACATCTTGGGTCCACTGACCGACACCGCGTAAACAGTTCCGGGTTGATCCGCAGGGGCTATCTTTCCACCCGAAATCTTATGGGTACGACCGTAATGATGATCGTGATTCTGCAATACGAGATCCACCTCGAACCGATCGTAAATCGGCACCAGGATATCCCCCAATTCGGCATAGTCCCGGTCCTTGCCGACGGAGAAGATAGGATGGTGATGCATGACGATGGTCCACCCGGACGGATTGTTCTTTAACACTGTTTCCAGCCATTCCGTCTGTGCTTTCGAAATAATATCTCGATTCGTCTGTTCGTAAGCGTCATTAGCATAGACATTGGAATCCAGAGAGATGATACGAACACCCTGTTAGTCTACATAATAGCTCTCCTCCAAGAGCGCTTCGATGTGAGACGGACCGTTTCTCGGCAGGGCAAATTGCAATCGGTACTGCTGCGAAACGCTCTGTACTGTTTCCGAGTCGAATCGATGCATATCGTGATTGCCGGGGGCGGGCAGACTGGGACAAATAGCGGCGAAAAACCCCATGGCGTGACGCCACTGTCGCCACAGCGCCACATCATACCCCTCTGCCGCCAAATCGCCGGCATGGCAAATGAAGCGGGCATCCGGCGCATGGAGAAACGCCGCCCGAATCGATCGCGAACATTTCTCTTTGATAGAATTCTGCTCATCGCCGAGGTACAAAAAGCGAAAAGGCTCTGGTACGGATTCATCCGCATAGGAAACAATCCCGGACTGCATCAGTAGAAAAAGCAGAATGATACAGATGTCAAATCATGCCTTTTTTTTCAGATGGCGACACTTAAAAGAAAATTGTTCGATGCCTTCTATTGATAATTGTGCCATTTAATAAAATCCTTTGATTTGGCAGCAAAAAAATGAAGCCGATTCATTCATATTGCGATTTTGAGTTCATCCGAAACATATTTTTCCGGATCTGTTTCATTTATTTCCTCGGAGATATCTGAGAGGCTGTAAATTGCTTGTGCGAGTTTATCCAATGTAAAAGGCTTCTGTAAAAAGCAGGTGTTGACACTCTTGGATAATTTTTCAGGTATATGGTGGTCCGCATAACCGGAAATAAAAAGTACTCTCAGGGATGATCGGTATTGCAGAAGCCGCGAATACAACTCGGGTCCGTCATAATCCGGCATTATGACATCGGATATCAGCAAATCAATAGAGTCGCCGTTGTTCGTGAAATACTCTTCCGCTTCCACAGGGCTGGAAAATGCGATTACGGAATGGCCTAGTTTTCTCAGAATAGCCAGGGTAGCCTCCTGAACCGATTCTTCATCTTCAACAAGCATAATTGTAAGGTGGCTTATCTTGAATTGGTAATCTTTCAATGATTCAGGACTACTCATGACAGTTTTCACATCCTCTTCCGATAGCTTCGGAAACAGGGCATTGATCCGCGTACCCTTATGAAGCTCTGATTCAATATCGATAGCTCCTCCACAATTTTTGACAATACCATAAACAGTGGCAAGCCCCAAGCCGGTGCCTTTTCCTATCGGTTTGGTAGTAAAAAAGGGGTCAAATACTCTATCCCGGATTTCGGGATCCATACCGTGGCCGGTGTCGCTGACGGACAACTGCAAATAGGAGCCGGCTTTGAGTCCGGCACTGAAAAGGATTGACTCACTGGTCAGGGAGACTAAACTAGTTTCGATATGGATATCTCCCCCCTTCGGCATCGCATCCTTTGCATTGACGACAAGATTCATTAGAATCTGTTCGAATTGCCCGGGATCCGCCATGATGCATCCCAAATCGGTTTCTTTGCAGAAAGTCAGCCGGATGTTTTCTCCGATAAGACGATAGAGCATTTTCAACATACCTTCTACTGCGAGATTCATATCGAGCATAACGGGCTTGACCACTTGCTGCCTGCTAAACGTCAACAATTGGCGGGTCAGCGTCGCGCCCCTTTCTCCGAAATCGAGAATATCCTTCAGTTTTTCATGGGTATCGCTGTTTTTTTCGACGCCCAGAATGGAAAGCTCGGCGCTCATAATAATTCCCGTCAGTATATTGTTAAAATCATGAGCAAGCCCGCCCGCCAAACGACCGACGGCTTCCATTTTCTGCGCTCGAAGGAGCTGGGTTTGGAGCCGATTATTTTTCTGTTCCGCCTCTTTCCTTTCTGAAATTTCAGTCTTCAACTCTTCGTAAGATGTCCTGAGCTCTTTTGTTCTTTTGACGACCTCCACTTCCAGTTCATTTTTTATACATAGGAGCGCTTTCTCCGCCCGTTTTCGATGCACAACCTCTTTTTTTAATTGATCTCTTGAAACAGTTGTACTCTCCAGGTTATCCAGCATTCTGTTGATACCCCGGCCCAACTCTCCGATTTCATTTCTGCTTTCGTTATGTATCCGTGTGGATATGCCGCCTTCGGTATTCGAACTCTCCCTGACAAACGACATCAGTGCCGCCAGTGGTTTGAATATCTTGGATTCGATAAAAAACAGGGCAAATAGAATCGCCGACAGAAGCGCCCCCATGGAGCCTATGTTTACCCAGCGAATGGTTTCTGAATACGCTTCAACTCTCTGGACTTGTCTCTTTGACAGTTTGCTGATCATATCCGTCACTAAATTCAGTTCATACAAGAATTGTTGTGCCTGAATATTGACCTGTTCCAATGCATGTTCCTTGCTTTCCGTCCGCTCCACATACTCTGAAGCGAGGCCGATAATATTGAAAAGAAAATCTCGATAACCGCTTTTTATCTCCTCCAGGTGCCATATGAGCGATTTTTCATCCTCGCCGATCAGCAGTTCCATCTCATCTATCAGGCCATAAAACCTGTTGGACTGGGCCGGGGCCGTCAAAAGCATTTCCTGGTTTCGCGTCAACATGGCCATGATCGCCAGGCGTTGACTGTTTACCACGATATAGCTCATGTCTCCGGCGCCTTCCTGCAGTTTTTGTGCATTGGCAGAAAGGGTCCAGATCTCGCTGTTGATTGTTTTCATATACTGGTTGCTCAAAACGCCGGTCAGTATCGTAATCAGTGAAATCACCAATATCGCCGAATATATAACAATGTGGAGCGGTGCGTTCTGGAATTTACGAATCATGGCAGCCTCCCTGATATTGGAACGAAATGGTGCATCCTTACATATTGCTGTCCGGCGGGACTCTCCATAAACCGAATGAATCGGTCTGCCTCAATACCTGGTTTACCAAACGTCACCAGGTTGATGGCTCTTCGAAGCGGATATTTTCCAGAAGCTACGTTTTTTGATGATGCGATAACATTGTCCAATTTTAGAATTTTCAGTTGAAGGCCGATTTCGATCGCATGTTCCGCCGATCCGATGGACACGTAACTGATGGCATTTGGATCGCTGGATACCATGGCAATGGAAACATCATTGGAATGAAAAAGAAATGCGGAGGGTGTTATCTTTCCTTCCAGACCGAAAAACATGTCAAATACGGTTTTGGTACCGTGCCCGTCATATTTCGATATGATGGTAATCGGTTGATTTTTTCCGGAGATGGAATGCCAGTCACTATTCTTTCCAGAGTAGATGTCGACCACCTGCTGTGTAGTAATTTCATCGATGGAAACGGAACGGTTCACAATCAGGGCAATTCCATCATAACCGATAATGAAGGACGTCAATCCCTTTGGATCTGAAGGGAGCAACCCTCTGGAGACCATACAAATATCCGCACGGTCGTCCAGTACGGCCATTATGCCGTTTTCTGACCCCCCGCCTTTCAAGTCGATTGAAATGCCGCTCTCTTTTTTAAAAGGTTCCACGGCGGATTGAACGATGGGAAAGATGGTGCTGGATCCATGTATCCGGATTTCACCGGAAGCATTCGGGCATGTCATTCCAGATAAAATATTGTGCGCCAATATAACCAGAATTATGTATTGTATCTTCATGTATCTTTTTGTTCGCTGATTGTTTGTTTTTCGGTGCTCATGCAGCGCTCTCGAACGGTATGCCTTCTTCTGCTTTAGAGTGCGGTTTTTGAGCAAGCGTCGCGTTAACATCTCTTTTAGCTGAATACAACCTCTTCGACACCTTCATGGACGATCTTTTTTTTCGTTTGGCAAATTTATCTATCATACTTAAAATATTGCTAATAGCATACCCGTGAGTACTCTTTTCAGGAGGATTGTTGTCGTCAACACTGCCGATAATTGTTGTCAATTCTTCAGCAGCACCTGACATGGAGTCGACTTCCTGGTGCATCTGCAGGGAAGCTGTAGCGGACTCTCCCGCGAATGCCGCATATTGTCTCGTTATCTTTTCAAGTTCGAAAACGGATTGATTTATTTGCTCTATGGAAATCGCCTGTCGCGCTGATGCCTTTGAGATATCCTCAATGAGCGTTTCGAATCGGTTAGTATGATCTTCCACTTTTGAAAAGATCTCCTGAGCAGTTTTTGCCAACTGTGCGCCTCCCTGAACACTTGCGGTGGTTTCCTGGATCAGGTTAGCTGATGATCGTGCCGAATCCGTCGCCTGCATGGCCAGTTCCCGAACATGCTTTGCCACCACACTGAACCCTTTTCCGGCTTCTCCCGCACGCGCTGCTTCAACAGCTGCGTTCAGTGCGAGAAGGTTGGTTTGAAATGCAATGCTGTCAATGCTGTTTACAATTTTAGCGGTCTTTTTTTCCGAAGTCTCAATGGCTTCCATGGAGGATTTAAGTGCTTCCATAATCAGTGAAGCTTCTTGAACAACCTGTTTATTCTTTTGAATAAAAGTTTCCGCCTTTCTCGTATTTTCGGTATTTTCGCTGACAGTCACCATAATCCCTGATAGCATTTGAACCGTTTCACCGAGAGTTTTTGTCTGCCTTTCCGCAGATTCTGCAACTACAAATGATCCTGAAGAAACCTGCTGTGCAACCGCGGATACCTCCCGTGTTCCCCTGTTGATCCAATTAACGGCCCGCTCGATCGGTTTAAATATGCTTCTGATAAAGAGTATGGCTGCCAGCAGGGCAAACACCACAAAAAGTAACGCCACTGTCGTGTTGAATTTTCGAATCGAACGGCCCAGAATCATCAATTCATCTGAATTCTGTGCAACGCCAATAGACCACCCGGTTCCAGCGACGGGTGCAAACCCCGCTACTTTTTTATGGCCCTGAAATTCGTATTGTCCAATACCTGTCTTTCCAGACAGCATGGATGCCGCAATTTTTTTCATGCCCTCAATTTGATTGATATTCAACTGAAGGATATGCTCCTTTTCAGGATGAGCAATGATAATACCTTCATTATTCGCCATAAATGCATAACCCGTATTTCCGCTCCTTGTATCCGCCACCAGTTGAATCAACGGATCCAGCTTGAACGTCATTCCGACCCCACCGGCAAAATTATTCCTCTGATCCAATATCGGCGCACAAAAGAGAACTACGGGCATTGACGTCACACTGGAAGCAGATACCACTCCGGCAGCCGATTCTCTCGTCTCTGCTACAGTTTCAAAAAAATGCGTATCGCTTATATCTTCTCCATAGAATGGCGTCTCACCGCTTTGCATCGAACCTGCAAACAGGATACCGTTTGTATCGGAAAGGTAGATGCTTTCGTAATTGACTCCGAGACCCTGAAGTGTGTTGTATATTTTTGCGTTCAGGCGCTTTGACGTCAATTCATCGATACCGCCCCCTCCATAGAACCGTATATCCATTCCGCCAAAACTTCGGAAATTTTCCGCAAGACCTTTTATGATGCGCTCCTGTTCCGCGAGCACGAGTTCGACCGATTTGGCGAGTGCAACAGCCGTGCGTTCGGACTGGATTTCCACATTCTTTCGTATCATCTTAACCGCTTTTTCACTCGAAAAATACCCCACAACACCGAGCGGTATAGCGACAATCAGGGCAACGCCGAAAAGCAATTTATATTTAAAACCCATATTATTCATCCCTTCTCATTTTTTAAAAGTTTCATGCATATCGATCACGTTTCCACACAGATACCTGCAAGCGCTCTCAAAAATTGAATTTTGCAACCAACAAAGATATCGGGATAAAAGTTTAAGCTAACCTTTACTCAATCGGAAAAAAGTCTATCGAAGTAGAGAAGAGGAGTCAAATTAGACTTTTACTAGAAATTTGTTTGTTTTTCTATCAGTTGGCGGGTTTTGGCAGAGAGTTTTCGTATTCCGGGGTTCATATTTTTTTGAATAGATCAGTGCCTCCAATTCACATATGCATTTGTATCTAAATTAATGGCATTGAATTGAAAATGTCAGGATACTTGTTTTTTGCGCATTCAGGACAAATGCTTCTGCTGAAATCGACATCAGCATGTTCCTCGATGTAGGATTCGATCTGTTGCCAATATCCGTTATCGTCTCTGATTTTCTTGCATGCGGTACATATCGGCAACAATCTGGTCAAGGGTTTGATCCTGGTTAATGCCTTCTCCAGCTGTACCACGGTTTTTTTCAGTTCTCTTGACAACCGTTCGTTTTCAAAGTTTTTTGAGTTCAGCTGGCTGTTGAGCCGGATCTGTTTTCTCAGGAAATAGAACGCGGCGACCGTGGCACAGACGGAACTGAATATAATGGTTACTATGTGCGATTGCCAGATACTGATGTTTGGATGAACAACCTGCTTGATACTTTCATACACTGTCATCCCAACGATCATAAGGAGAAAAATTTTCACAAGTTGCCATATCAGCCTCTTTTTCTGGAACTCAAATTGCCTTGCTTTCATATGTTCCTATTGGCGGGATTTAGCGGCGGCTTTCACTTGCGTCAGATATTCCGCCACTTCGCTCCGGTGTTCCATTCGTAGGGCACTCTCCAACAACGGTACCGCGTTCTGATACCTGGATTCCTGTACGAGAAGCTGTGCATGCCGGATCATCGCCTTGGCCGCGACGCCTTCTATCGCCTCTGCACGCTCGTAATAAAATATGGCTTTCTCGGGATCGTCTTTTCGGGAGAAATATTGACCCAGCTGAATCAGCGCCTCACCGTCCATGGGGTTGATCCGAACAATCTCCTGAAGAATATCGGCCTGTTTTTCGTTTGCGCCCTCGTTTAACGCGATACGGGCTTCCAGCCTCAGGAGGTCCACATCGTGTTCTTCCGTTAACATACCGGAAAACGAATCCTTGATCTTTCCCACCAATTTTCGCGCATCATCCATACCACCGTAATTGACAAGCACCTTGGCGTTTCGAATATATTGGTCCGGCGCCTGCCCGGTATTCTTATCCAGTGCTTCGGTATATACATCCGCGGCAATATCCAGCATGCTTTCCTTCACATAAATATCACCCAGTTTGTTGAGACTGTCCGCGTCCGCTTTTTCAAGGGTTCTCAGATATTCGTAATTCTGTGCCGCCTTCAGAGGCTTATCAAGCCCTAAATAGGCGTTGGCCTGTAACCGCCAGTAATCCGCATTGTCAGGTTCCCTCAGAATCATCTGGCTACAGAGCGCCGCTGAATCCGCATATTTTTCCTGTTTAAAAAGGGTCTGGGCGAGTCCCAGCTGCCAATCCATGGAATCGGGTTGCCGCATCATGGCCTGACGATACGCATACTCGGCGTTCACATGATCTTCGACGGAGGTGTAGGAGAATCCGAGAAGTCCGTAAGTCAATGCGGCACCTTCACCCAATTCCAGGGTGCGCGTCAATGATCCAATGGCGTTTTCGAAATCGCCATTCCGGACGTCCACCATCGCCAGGTTTTTATGGGCACGGAGAAAATCCGGAAATTTCGAAACGGCTTTTCTGAAACTCATGCCGGCCCTGTCAAGATTGTCCTCCTGAAAATATATATTTCCGAGAATGAAGTCAAAGAGAGCACTCGCTTCGGGCGCCACGGTTGTTTCGAGAAGTGTTCGGGCCTGATCCGTATTCTCTTCGGACATAAGATTCATCACCCGGGCCAGTGTTTCACGCTCGATCTCCGTTACTTCGGGCTCGATGTCGGACCGGATACCGTAGCTTCCCATGAACTGCCTTTGAAAAACCGGGTCTTTCCAGATCCCCATCTTCATTCCGTTTTCCCGGCTCGATGTTCTGCTTCCCGTTTTTTTCGTTACATCCGCATAATACGATTCGATATCAACCGGTCCGTTGCTGCTTGCCGTCGTATGTTTCGAATTCGTTTTTGGGATACCGCCCTGTGACCATTGATCGGTATCGCCGGATGCATATTTCTGTACAATGGCCTCTTTAAAGCTGCATCCCGTCAGGGTGACCGATAGGATTGCAATAAGTGTCAGGAAAATTTTCAATTTAAACGCTCTTAAATATTGTTTCTGCATATACATTATCCCAATGAAAAGGTTATGGGCACGCGCATTCTGAACGGAACGGGCTTACCGCCCCGTTTGCCTGGATCGAATTTCCATTTTTTAATGGCAGCCAGCGCAGGTCTCTCAAACGCCTGATGCGTTGATTTCTGTACCTTGGCGTTGCTGACACGGCCATTTTTGTCGATGATGAAAATAACGTAAACAATGCCTTCAACTCTCTTCCCCTGTAATTCGGAAGGATAGTTCGGCGCCGGCTGGTAGATAGCCCTGGGTTTCTGGTCGAGATCTCCCATGGAAAAGACGGCATCTTCAACGCCGGCTTTGGTGAGTTGCCGGTTCAAACTGATCGTAAAGTCACCTCCCCAGTCCCCTTCACCGGGGTTGAGCGCCAGTTCCAGCTGGCTGAGATCCAGGCGGTCGTCCAACTGATTCAGCTCGGGCTTTTCCTCTTTTTCTTCCGGCTCTTCCTCTTCGATTACCTGCTGGGGGGCGGCGGTTCCTCTATCACGCCGATTGAACGCACCTGAAGCTGTTCAGTCGGTGGCCGCCCGATAGTCTGAAGAAAGGGAAGCACCATAAAGTAAGCAAGGGTCAGTAAAATACCACCTAAAATCAGTGCCGTCAGACGAAATACAGGGACAAAAGGGTTTCTGGGTGTATCGCTTATATTCTTCATGGATCGTGCTAACGGGAAGACGATTTGAGGGTGGCGAGATTGACGGTCTTTGCACCGGCAAGTTTGGCTTCATCGATGACCCTTACCAGTAGACCCGACGCAACATCCTGGTCCGCCTTGATGATGACCGGCACGTCTTCCTTCTGCAGTTGCCTTCTCACCAGGGGCCGTATGCCGCTGAATCCTATTTGCTGCCCGCCATAAACAACCTGCCCCTCTTTGGTCAGCGCCAGCAAAATACTGTTTCTCTCCAATTGAGAGGCGGATACCGCCTGAGGTTTATTCACCTCAACACCGGTTTCCTTGACAAAGGTAGTGGTGACAATGAAAAAAATCAGCAAAATAAACACACAGTCAATCAACGGTGAAATATCGACACCGCTGTCGCCACTATCCTGTTGGAGATCGGCTGATCGAAATCGACTCATAAATATTTCCTGTACTATTAGGCTGCCGCCGAAGAAGCAACAGCAGGCTCCGATACAATTGACCGTCGGGAAAATACCCGCTGGAGGGATTGAGCACATCCCGTCTCCAGACGAGCGAGAAATGTCCCGTAACGGTCTATTTCCTGTTGCAGATGGTGAACGAAAAACAGACCGGGCAACGCAATAATGAGCCCGGTTTCCGTTGTCACCAGCGCCTCTGAAATGCCGGTCGCTACCATGGCGAGGGTTTTCTCTCCACCGGTTCCGACGGCCAGGGCATGAAACATGGTAAGCATGCCGCTCACGGTGCCCAGAAGCCCCAGAAGCGGGGCCGTTCCCACACACACGCGCATAATACGAAGATCTCTTGAAAACGGCGTAATCTCATCATGCTGGAACTCTTTGAAAATCGGCGCAAGATGATTCAGACTCTTGCTGCCCATGACATTTCGAACAAATTTTTGAAGCGTCTTCGGGCCCTTTCCGTTGGACGGATTTTCGATCAATGCCTTGCATGTGTCATCCGATACATTTCGATAATCTTTTTCCCAGAGCCTGAACTTTACCGCCAGGCCAAGCGTAAAAAGAATGAATGCATTGATTGCCAGTACGATCATGGCCCAACCGCCGGATTGCCAGATATCTAACGCTTCATGCCATATCTTATCCATGAAAAACCTCCTTTTCATGTTCCCGGGTGGAATCCGGAACATCCCGGTTTGTCGGGCCGGATTCACAGCCATCGGATTGATTTATCTGATTCATAACGCCCACCGCGATCTTCTCCATATGGTCGATTTGTGACTTTGCCCTTCGATTGAGGAACGCATGGAGCAGGAGTGAGGGGATGGCAACGATCAGTCCGAACTCAGTGGTAACCAACGCCTCCGAAATCCCTCCTGAAAGCGTTTTAGCATCTCCGGAACCAAAGGCGCTGATAAGTTTGAATGTATTGATAATACCCGTTACGGTCCCGAGAAGTCCCAGGAGAGGCGCGCTGGATGCACACACCGCAATGAACGGCAGCGCTTTATTGAGCCGGGTGCGGGTTTCGAGAATCTTCTCGTACATTACCTCTTCCACCAGTTCTTTAGACTGGTGCAGGTGATCCACGGCGATCTGAAGCATTTCACCGGCCGGTCCCGTAAAACCTCTCGCTTTCATTTTCGCCTCGGACACGGCCCGGTCGCGAATATCGCCCAGAAGATCGGAAAGGCTTTTTGCAGAAGGCATCTTCACCCTCGCAAGCTGGATCCATTTAACTACCGCGATAATCAAGGCCAGGCCGGCGAGACCAAGTATGGGGATCATGACAATGCCGCCCTTCCGGATGTGTTCCCAGAGCGTGTCTTTCGTCTCGGCGATCTTCTGTGCATTTCCCAGGGTGGCATCGATCGGAAGTTCTCCCACACCGGTATCCACGGAACTCCGTGTCATTTTTATGAAGGCATCGGTGTTTTCACCACTCCCAAAGGATATCACATTCGGTTTGGTGGAACCGAGCATTTCGACCACATACCCTGCCGTGGCGCCGTCCCCGGCTGAAAAGAAAGCGACCGGTCCTACCAACGCAAACTCCCCTTCCTCGAGAACACCACCTTCTCCAACCGCCTGCCCCTTGAAACGCATACCGCCATTCAGTTTTTCAAGGCGGTCCAGGGAGACTTCGACGCTTTCAAGCTGTTTTTCGAACAACTCTCCGGTGGTAATCGTGTCATTGGTCAAAGCCAGTTTGGCCGCCGAGATTTGATCTTCGTAGGCCTGAACTTCAGCAATATGCAACTGGGTTTCCAGGCTCCTGACATATTCGCCCAGCAGGCTCGCGATATATGTTTTCTGCTGTTCAAGTGTTTCGATCTTTGCCCGGAGATTGTTCAGATCCATATTTCTGCTGTCGAGCCTGGCGGTAAGCTTCGCAAATTCTGTTCTGGCTGCACTGAGAACTTCCTCCTGGCGGCTGAGCGCTCTGGAAATGGGCAATTTCTCGGAAGCGATTTCTTCCTGAACCTTTGAGAGTTCACCCAAGCTTTGTTCCAGGTTTTCTTGGATCTTCTCGTATTGTGCCCCAAGGCCACCACTTTCTTTATCAACTTCCTGCGCCGCACCATTGTGCGACATAAAAGTGAACGCAAAAAACAGTATCAGGGCTGCTATTGTAATTCTGTTTCTCATTTTTTACTCTCAGTTCTCAATTTCAACGGGTAAAGCGACGTAATCCGCCGTCTTTTCATTGTTATACATGGCGATGGCCGAGGAAACCGCCGGTGCGATATCGTCGCGTCTCTCCCACTCCCACCCGGTATCGGTGGGACGCCCCATACCGCCAATGGTGGCGGTGTCGTTTGAAAAATAGGCCTGCCCGAGCCCCAGGTAGATCACTTTCACTTCCACGGCCTGGGCGCTGTCCAGTTTACGCACTTCCGTCGTAAGGGTAACGGCATTGTTGAACTTGTTGATATAGTTGAGCACACCGATTAAATTCTGGTAGCGGGTGGACAGGGACAATGTGGACGCCTCCATATCCTTCGGAATCTCCTGGCTCAAAGGCGCCACCTGCTCCTGAACCGGTTCCGGAAGCCGAACAAGTAACTTCAACGTCCTGGACTCCAGCCGCGCAATCACATCCCGCAGTATCGATACAGCCGACGTCAGCTTTTCATGTTGAACGGAAAGCGCTTCCCGCTTCTCCTCGGTTTTCCCGATGGTTGTTTCCGCGTCCTCGATCTTCGCGTTGAGATCCCGGACCTGGCCTTCAAGCAGCTTCGTGCGGTCTATCAATACTTCTTTCTGAGAACGCCAGTTTTGTTTTTCACTGGAAATCAGTTGTTTGGTTTCGACCCACTTTTCAAGTACACTTCGCAGGGAATCGATGTCTCCACTCTTATCAGCCGCGGCCAGTGCGGTGCAGCATACTCCCGCCGGAAATAGACTGAACAAAATGAATGCAATTATGTAGTTTTTCATGTTTCTCTTCTTCAGGTCCTATGGAAAGCGTTAGCGTTATTTTCTAAATTTTATTTATATTAACGATTTTATATTAGTAATTAGTTAAACGAATATTAGGATTTTATTAGTGTGTGTCTTTTGCGAGAAGTTACCAAATATATGCATAAAACCACTCTCTATAGTTTCCAGCTCAACCCGAAAGAGATGGAAACACCCTCGGTGTAAGTGGACGCCAGTTCCTCTTCGGGAATATAGTCGGACTGCCAGGCTGTTTTTATCTTCGGATTCAGGATATTCTCCACTTTCAGGGAGAGATCGATTTCATAGCGCAATCTCCGGCTGAAGCTGAAATTCAGACTGTCATGGGGTTTCTCCACCAGATTGGCGATGTAATGGCCCCCATTTCCGTCCTCTCCGGCGACAAGGGTTTCACCCTTTCGATTCCAGAAAAGCCCCATGGATGTGCCCGTCCGATCATTGTCATACACAGCGTACAAGTTGACGATATATTCCGGCTGGTTCTTCATCCGGCGTTCACTGACATCGAAATCATCGGGATTTTTCCCGGCCAGTCGAATCCATTCTGATATTTTTTCAACGTCCCGGTCAGGAATTTCAACGGTTGCATCCAGCCATGTAAAATTGCTTCCCAGAGAAACATGCGTCAGCCAGCCGAATCCTTTTCCAATCCTAGTTTTTTCCAACCAGTCGGAGAAGATATTCAGATTTTCCCGTATTTCGAACTCGGCCCCCAGTACCTCGCCGGTCGAATAATTGAACGGAATGGTGAAGGGCATGCTGCCGGCCGCGGGCCTCTGGGAATAGTCAATGGGATCGGTAATATCTTTGTAGAACCCACTGACTGAGTAGGTCCGCCCCTCACCGGGAGTCCATTCCAGCCGAAGGTCATAATTTTTAAGCGTGCTGATCCGGAGATCCGGATTGCCGGCAAATTGGGCGCCCCCCACGTAGTCCTGCTGTGCAACGGGGGTAATCTCCTTGAATGTCGGCCGCCCTATGGTTTTACTCCAGACGGCCCGGAATTTCAGATCCTCGGCTGCCTCGATGGTGACACCAATGGATGGCAGTATGTCTTTCTGATCGATTTCGGCGTTGGCCAGCATATCCAGGGTCGTGTCTTCCATATCCTGGGCTGCCTGAAAAAATGGCCTGTCCGGATTGCCCCTCACATTAAGAACCTTTGCGGCCGGGTCATCACCGTTCGATGCATCCACGTCGGTCTCCATTTCCGTATTCTCCCACCGCGCGCCACCGGTAAGGGTCAACCAGGACGTTACAGGCACCTTTGCCATGATATAGGCGGCGGATATGGTCATGTCACCGCGGTAATCCACATCCTCGCTGGAACTTGTAATGACCCAGTTATGTTCGTTGCTCTGCCAGTCCACGCCGTTTATTTCATCCGAGAATTCAAGCCCCTGCCCGTAAGGTTCGGGATATCCAAGCCGTTCCGGATCCAGAAAGACGTCCGTCCACAGGTTGGAAAACGATCCAGAAACATAGGTGTTGAAAGGAGAAATGGCGAACGAGCCAAGTCCCCAGGGATTAGCATAAAGAAATGAATCCTGTTCATAGGTTCGAACCGTCTCTTCGATGGTTCCACCGGCTTTAAGCTCGCCGTCAAGATCTCTGAGGGTAAAGGGCCAGATCAGGTTCAGGTCATATATATCGCCCTCTTCGATGATTTCCCGCCATGATCGCTGGGCCCAACCGTTTTCGGGCACACGCGGATCCCCCCAGGTACCCGTGGAAGGGGTATAGGATGCGAGAAAAAACCGTCTGTCCGGTTGATTCTGAACCGCCTCTCCTTTTGAAAAAGACCATGTAATCTTCGGTTCAAGCAACTTCAGGGCACGGATATTCCTCCCGGCCAAAAAGGGGAGTGGATGCTCGCCATGTACCTGTAAGGAATTCATACTTCGCTCGGTATAGATCAGGGACTGGTTGTGCCAATATGTTGCGGGGTTGGTATGGTCATCCCAAAGAATCGTGCGGCTGTCTTCGGTATGGTGTGTGTGGAGAAAAAAGAGGGTCAGGGAGTGCCCGTCTTTCTCAACCCCTCCGAGCGCGCTGACACCCCATCGGACGGTCTCCTTGCCCCGTGCCTTATTCCACTGGTCGGGATCTATGGTTGTCTCACTCGATTCGAGGGGAATTTCAAATCCCGTAAGATCGACCGCGCCTACGCGGAAATGATCTTTTCCATCATCATAAAATGAAAAGCTGTTCTTGTAAGTCACCGTGGTAAGCCATCCTAAAGACAGATCGTCCGTCAACTCCTGTCTGTTGCCGATGGCCCACCCCCAGCTATGATCAATGGGCGCCGTCTTCCGGGTTGTACCGATGGTATCGCTGAACAAACGCGTCTGGCTGTCCAGCAATCTGTAACGCTCCTCCTCTTCAGCGCTGGGTTCGGGATAGTAACCACCGCGGGCGGACCTCTGGGCGGATCTGACTGTTCCCGCCTCCAGGACTTTTTCGCGGGCTCCCTCGTCAGTGCCCCAATACCCCACCCCGTCATCGTCCGAGGTGACAAATTCATCATTCCATGTGGCCTGGCTGTTGCCGGACAGGCCGAAGCTCAGCTCCAACACCGGTCCGTCCGGGATACCGCTGGTGATGATATCGATACTGCCGCCGGAAGTATTGGCGGGCAGATCCGGTGTGAATGTCTTGTAAATTCGGACGCTATCCAGCAGTGAACTGGGAAAAAGGTCCAGCTGCACGGCGCGCACATCCGGATCGGCCGTCGGCAGGGCAAGCCCGTTCATCCTCGTATTGACGAATCGGTCGGACAATCCGCGGATGACGGCATATTTGCCATCCTGGACAGTGGCTCCGGATACCAGTTGAACCGCTTCAGCCGCGGATCCCGCCGCCGCTTTGCTCATCAGATCGGTTCCCACGCCATCCATAATACCCACAAACTCGACTCGAAGGTTCAGCAAACCGATTTCCGTGTCACCGCCCAGGTTCAGGGGGCGCACCACCAGTCCCGCCATGTCCGTATACTCTCCGGGAAGCGCGGCTGAAATGCTCGCCATGGCGCCTGGCATAACCACCACATCGGATTTCACGACACGGGAATATCCGTCCTTCCCGATAATGACGGTATAGGTTCCGGGTTCAATCCATGAAAAACGAACTGGCCCTCCGGTCCCGTCTCCATTTTTGCATCGGTCTCGGTAATCCACACTAGAGCATTACCCAAAGGAACATCAAATTCCTTATCTGTGATAACACCGCGAATTCCCCCCTCGTTCTGAGCCATAACGGCCCGGGGCATCAAAAGCAGTATTACCAGTGTTAAAAAAAAGAATCCTGGCCGTTCACGGAACATCAAGCACAATCTCCTTCATCTCTGGATAACGATAACAGTCCACTATCTTTGATATGGAATGATGCGATAATCATTTAATAATTTCTGATATTTTTTGATGGTACTTATATGCACTTACCAGGGATCACCCAATGCTTCGTATAAACGTGTCAGCTTTTCCTCGATATCATCCGTCAGGGGGGCACCCCATTTTGCAATACCAATACATATTCCCGTGACGGCCATCGCTCGGGGGCGGGCATTTACCATCGCTCCAGCCGTCTGAAGAGCGTTTCTGAAATAGTCCCAGGCAGCCCCTTCATTCCCGAGGCTTCCATATCCCGATGCCACGGAAATCAGCGCGGGAATCTTTGCCATGGGTGTCAGATCACTTGCTTTTAAAAGGTCTTCAGCCTTAAGAAGAAGAGATTCGGAACGCTCAGTCTCCCCCCCGGCCTCGTGCCGGATTTGCGACAAATCGACCAGGGCGGCGACATCGTAACGGGGATTGAGCTTCCATTTCTTCAACCCCTCCTCGATATCTTCAAGAACCTCTTTTCCCATTTCCCGATTTCCCGTATCGAAGACGGTACGGCTCAGGGAGCAAAGAATCTCATGCTGTATAAGCCGAGGGAGCTTTTGAGCCAGTGAATAAATCCGATTTTTCAGCTGAACATATTGCGCGTCCGTTGCCTCGTCGCCAAGTTGCTTTAAGATTTCGATATACGCCCGGGCAACGTCCCGCCTCACCTCCATATATTCCGATTTTTCCAGGGGCTGGAGTTGACCCAAACGATTTTCATATGCTCCGGCCCCATCCAGTCGGCTGAATCGCAGGGCAGAACTCCTTGCGACAAATTCCGACGGCAATCCAGCTTCGGTCTTTTCAGCCGCGGCCCACTGCTTGCTAAGCACCTGGGCTTCCGCCTCCCGCAGTAAAATACGGTCCTTCTGCCAACCGGCATTCCAGCCATCCAGTGAGTTACGACACGCCTCCCCACGTTCCAGATACATTCTCAAATTTTCAATCGAGTCTCTCTCCGCGAAATAATATGCCAGGTCCGCATAAAGAAGGCATCGTCGCCAACCATCGAGGCTCTCAGTCAATTCGACGACTTTATCCGGAAAATTCTTTTCAAGGCAGCAACTCAGGACGGAGTACTGTGATTTGCTTCTGTCGGCGATATGCGGTTTTGCGGGAATTGCGGAAGCAAACTTGAAGCCCCATACCAGTGCTTTCAACTCAGCTCCCCCCTCAGGGGAAGAAGCAATATCGGGTTCAGCGGATCTCCCGATGTGGACGTCCACACAAATTGTGCAAACTGCAAAAAGAAATACAACGAAAATTGTTTTTATTTTAATCATTCGTATACTTTATCTCAAATTAGATTGTAAAAAACCTCCAGTATGGATTTTCAAGCATCACTAAGCCACACTTGAAAGTCGCGTCGGGAGGATTTTTTGTGGTTAACCATGGCCGGCCCTCGCCGAGGTAACCGGCCATGGTTTTTTGTATATATTCTCAGTTTTCTTCTTTCAGAAAATAATTACCCGAAGAAACTCCCTCGCATTACTCAACATATGGATCGTAGGCACGTCCTTCACTCTTCCCGAAGTAAACATAATGGCTCAGTGCCTGAGAAAAAGTCCAGGTATCGGGCAGATCGGCATACAATTCCAGATATCCTTTGTAGTCAAAACCCTGGACGCGTCCCTCCGCACGACCGTACAGCCTGTAATGAAGCAGGGCGGTCGCTTCCGTTATACCGGCGGCGGCAAGATCCGGATAAGCGGCAAGGTATTGATCCGCCTGGAAGAACGGTACACGGCCTTCCGTCTTTCCGAATGCCCCTGTAATGAGCAAGGGCCTGTGCATCCGTCAATCCCGCGAGATCGGGATATACACTTTTGTATTCCGAGGCGTCCCAGTAAACCAAGCGTCCTTCGGCATAACCGAACGCACGATAATGGGCCCTGAGCTGTGCATCCGTCCATGAACCCGGAAGATCCGGATTCGCACTTCGGTAGGATGCCTCATCAAATCCCTGGGATTGACCAGCGGAACCGAAGCCCACAACCCCCATACTGCTGATGAGGGACCAGCCTTCCGTCCAGTCATTGTTCGGCCCGAAGGCGCCGTAGTAATCCACCGGCGTAAAGAACCCGTCCAGTGGGAAGTCCCATCTGGGTACCGAAGGCCGAGGCAGTCGGACGCGGGTCCAGAGAACTCACCAGCATGATGCTGCTGTATCCATTGGCCGCCACGCGCTGTACCCCCTGAATCGGACTCGTGGTCAACACCGTGTTCATCTTGCCGGTGTCATCCACGTTCTTTATTTTCTGTCCCCCGATATTGTAAAACAGGTTGTCGGCAACTTCCGTCTGAAAACCTTCCTGCTGGGAGGTATAAAAGGCAGCGTCATCCGGGTAGGCATCGTAGGCTGTGGTCCAACCGGCGGCGGAGTCTATCTCAGTGCCGTCCACGTCCTCGATATCTACGCCATCCGCACCCATGTCCATCACGATGGTGTGATAAATCTGGGGACGCGCATTGTCGCGGATCTCGATTCCCGTGTCGTCGTCGTTTGCGGGATCCGTGCTGTTGGCGCCCATGCCGATGAGCGTGTAGTTCCGCCACTGGCTCAGGGCGTAGGGGCGGGAACCGTCGGGAGAGGCACCGCCGTCCATCTCGAATGCACGGTTGGCAACACCGCCGCCGGAACTGGTCTGGCCGGTTTTACAGACACCCTTCACCACCAGGCCGAACTGGCTTTTACCGCGATAACCGCGGTCGGTATCCATGGAATCGTCACCGATGTTCCAGATGATAATGTATTTGGTATTTACCGTACCGCCGAAGAACTCCATACCATCGTCCACGTTGTTGGCCACTTCGATGTGGTGCAGCATGGTGCCGCGGCCGACTGCGCCCAGGGTCAGACCGTTGATCTCTTCATTCGGCAGAAGTCCGAAACCGCCATAGCGGATGGAAACATAGCTCATGGAACCGGAGGAGTCATCGTCATCTCCGCCGCCAAATACACCGTCTTCCCGGGTGATGCCTTCCATCTGCTCCTCGCGGGAAGCGTTCGGGCCGGACTCCGTGTCGTTTGCGATATAAGTGCTGCCAAGCAGAATCACACCGCCCCAGTTCTCGGAAACCATGTTTCCGGGCTGGTTGTTATACAACGGATTTATTTTCGCGCCGCCGGGTACGTTGTCATCGTCCGAATCCGTAAAAATAATGGGATTCTCCGGTGTACCGTCCGCAAAGATCTTCGATCCCCGGGCAACCACCAGGGTACCGGGATTGTTGTCGCCCGCGGTCTCGCTGTCCGGCATGCCCCGGACAACCGTCCCCGGCTCGATGGACAGGGTCGCGCCGTCTGTTACAAATATGATACCGTCAAGGTAGTAGGTGTTGTCTTTCGTCCACGTGGTGCTGGTAGTGATATCGCTACTCACAACGACATCCGTTCCGGAACCCGTTGCGGTTTCAGTGAAGTCAACAACGCCCATGGCGTTGATCAGGGACCATCCTTTGGTCCAGTTGTTGTTCTGACCGAAGGCGCCATAGTAATCCACCGGCGTAAAAAACCCATCTGTGGGAAGCGCCATCTGGGGACCCATGGCTGAAACGGTCGGGCGCGGGTCCAGAGAACTCACCAGCATGATGCTGCTGTATCCGTTGGCCGCCACGCGCTGTACATCCTGAATCGGGCTTGTGGTCAAGACCGTGTTCATCTTGCCGGTGTCATCCACGTTCTTAATCTTCTGTCCGCCGATATTATAAAACAGGTTGTCGGCAACTTCCGTCTGAAAGCCCTGGTGTTGTGAAGTATAAAAGTCGGCATCATCCGGATAGGAATTGTACGGGATTGTCCAGCCGGCGGCGGAGTCTATCTCAGTGCCGTCCACGTCCTCGATATCTACACCATCCGCATCCATGTCCATCACGATGGTGTGATAAATCTGGGGACGCGCATTGTCGCGGATCTCGATTCCCGTGTCGTCGTCGTTTGCTGGGTCCGTGCTGTTGGCGCCCATGCCGATGAGCGTGTAGTTCCGCCACTGGCTCAGGGCGTAAGGGCGGGAACCGTCGGGAGACGTGCCGCCGTCCATCTCGAATGCACGGTTGGCAACACCGCCGCCGGAACTGGTCTGGCCGGTTTTACAGACACCCTTCACCACCAGGCCGAACTGGCTTTTACCGCGATAACCGCGGTCGGTATCCATGGAATCGTCACCGATATTCCAGATGATAACGTATTTAGTATTCACCGTACCGCCGAAGAACTCGATACCGTCGTCCACGTTGTTGGCCACTTCGATGTGATGAAGCGTGGTGCCGCGGCCGACTGCGCCGAGGGTCAGACCGTTGATCTCTTCATTCGGCAGAAGTCCGAAACCGCCATAGCGGATGGAAACATAGCTCATGGAACCGGAGGAGTCATCGTCATCTCCGCCGCCAAATACACCGTCTTCCCGGGTGATGCCTTCCATCTGCTCCTCGCGGGAAGCGTTCGGGCCGGACTCCGTGTCGTTTGCGATATAAGTGCTGCCAAGCAGAATCACGCCACCCCAGTTCTCGGAAACCATGTTTCCGGGCTGGTTGTTATACAACGGATTTATTTTCGCGCCGCCGGGTACGTTGTCATCGTCCGAATCCGTAAAAATAATGGGATTCTCCGGTGTACCATCCGCAAAGATCTTCGATCCCCGGGCAACCACCAGGGTACCGGGGTTGTTGTCGCCCGCGGTCTCGCTGTCCGGCATGCCCCGGACAATTGTCCCCGGCTCGATGGTTAGGGTCGCGCCGTCTGTTACAAATATGATACCGTCAAGGTAATAGGTATCTTCACTTGACCAGAGGGTACTGGTCGTAATGTCGCTACTGATGACAACATCATCGGCCAGAGCACTATTGACTCCAAGGCCGAAGCAAGTTGCCATTGCAACAAGCATAATAGCTGTTATTGATCGCCGGATCATAATTCATCCTCACTTTTTATTTCGGGTTGTTGTGATAAGTCGTCTCTATATGAACTGATATTTGTATTCGAACTCCACATTTTTTTGGTAACGAGGTTCCCTTTCAGTTCACCTCCTTTCCCCTTTCTTCTCCTTGTTCGTTTTTTCATACTCATAAATAAGGTTTATTTCTTCGCGAGAATAATCCGCACTCCCGATGAAGTTTATAACCGGGAAATACTGCGGTTATGTTAGAAGTATATTAGTGATCGGTTAAAATTAGATGTGTTATTTGGAGGAGAGATATAATGAGGAAATGAACCAATTTCAAAACGCCTCACCCTGAAAAAAGAATCAAACCTATGTTAGCTACTACAGGCTGAAGATTTATCAAGGTTTTTTTATCTCCTTTTGTCCACCTAACATTTTTAATATGCCCTTCTAACATTAACCTAACGAATATTTAACAAAGCGCTTTCTTTTTGCTAACATAACCCTAACATTCTTATCCTATTTTCTACCGCAATTGCCGGAATCACAATAATTTATGACTTTATGACTTTTGTTAGCATTAAATTATGTCGTTAAATCTATCCACTTCGAAAATATTTTATTAAAATTTTATTAAAAGGAGATTATTATGGTATTAACTTGTTTCATCAAGCGCGGTACCACTATTTCATTCCTGCTCACAATTGTCGGACTTCTATCCGCCTTCGTTTTTCCTCCGGCAATTGGTGTACACAAAGCAGTCGCGACCGAACTACCCGAATGGATCCAAAACGTTAAATTGAAGGGCGATATCAGGCTCCGGTATCAGGGTCAGGAGACCGATCCCGGTGGGAATGAGCGAGAGAGATACAGGATTCGCTTTCGTCCCGGTGTTTCGGCGAAGGTCAACGACAAATGGTCGGTTGACTTCGGGTTTGCCACGGGCGGCGGAGATCTACGCTCCACCAATCAGACTTACAGCGAATTTTCCACGTATGACATTCGGCTCGACTATGCCTACGCCACTTATAAGCCCGCAGAACCGGTTGAGTTGATGATAGGAAAAATCAAAAATCCCATCTGGAATCCCAAAGATCTCATATGGGACAGCGATGTGCGCCCGGACGGAGCTGCCGCAAAGCTGACATTCAAGCCATCCGACCGCTTCACCTGGTATCTGACGCCCGGTTTTTTTGCTCTCGGGGAATACAGGGAGTCCAAAGGCGATGAGGATTTCGAAACGCTGATGATACTTCAGGGCGGCATCGATGCCGATATTACCGAGAATGCCTATTTAAAAGTTGGCGCCACCGCACATATATTCAACGACGTTGTTGCCGGCAGTTTTGCTGAATCGGCCGGTACGAACACCACGGACATCGAAAATGCCTACTCCATTGAAGCGGAGCTGGGACTTACAGGATTTCCGGTTTTCGTCGGGGCATTGGGACAATATGTTGTATCAGATGCGGATGAAGATGAAAGCGGTTACCTTATCGGTCTTAAAATCGGTGATAAAAAAGTGAAGGCTCTGGGGCAATGGCAGTTGAAATATAACTACCGCTCCCTTGAAAAAAACGCTTTCCCGGATTTTCTTATGGACTCGGATGCCTTCCACGGCGCCACCGGAGTAGAGGGATCCGAATTTGAGCTCGTGTTCGGTCTCGCTAAAAACGTCACCTTCGGAATCGATTATTATATGATGGAAGACAAAAACAGCGATGCTGAACAGAATCTCCTTCAACTCGATCTTGTTTTAAAA
Organism: Desulfobacterales bacterium; assembly: GCA_963677545.2. Lineage (GTDB taxonomy): Bacteria > Desulfobacterota > Desulfobacteria > Desulfobacterales > JAFDDL01 > JBECKW01. The sequence goes on from CAXXKH010000045.1 coordinate 90,881, forward strand.
TTTTAATTTTTTCCTTGATTTATTGCTTAAAACGTTTAAATATTTCCATAATCTAAGAACCTTATTCCAGACGAGGTATAAAATGACAGTTGAAAGCAAAGCCGCTGAGGAACTCCGGAAGCAGGATCTTATTCGGGAATATAAGGGAAAAGAGTTGTTAAGCCCGGAAGAGCCGGCCAACATGAATGTCGCGGAACCCTGGCTGCCCATTGAAACAAAACTGGTTATCGGTTCGTTGATAGGGGGTGTTGCCGCCCTGATTGTCCTGGCGACCCTGATACACATTTTCATCCTGGGAGGGCTGCAATGACGGATCAAAAACGTTGGAATACCGGAATGCTTAGTACTGAAGACTGGTGGGCGGTCTGGATCGGCCTTTTCTTCGTCGCCCTTGGGCTTGTAACCGCGGCGACCGGTGTCAACCTGACAGGCTGGATTGTCAAATTCTCGGGATGGGTCGATCCGGCCAAATCATTCCGTGCGTCAAGCAAGGGGATGATGCACCCCGGCGTCTCTCTTGTTCTCAGCTATGTCATCTTCACAATTGCCACCAGCTTCGGTGCAAAATTCATGAAATGGGACGTAAAAAAATATTTCCTGGCATGGTCCGCTATTTTCTGGCTGACCGTCCTCTTCTATATTGTGGGCCAGAACGCCTATATTGCGGCATCCTCACTGGATCGGGGTAAATACGGCATCGACTGGAGCCTCTCCCTGGGCGGCGCGTACTATATCATCGCCCTCTTCGCAGGCCTTATTATCGGGAATCTGACCCCGAAAAAATTCAGGGAATTTATTAAAGAGGCGGCAAAGCCGGAATGGTTCATTAAAGTCGCAATTGTGTGTCTGGGGGCCAAACTGGGTCTGAAGGCGATTGAAGCAACAGGATTTGCGATGCATCTCCTCTTTGCCGGCTGCTGCGCCACAATCGCCGCCTATCTGCTTTTCTGGCCGTTGGCATACACGGTGTGCCGGAAAGTTTTCAAACTGTCCCGGGAATGGGCCGCCTGCCTCGCTTCGGCGGTTTCCATATGTGGCGTTTCCGCCGCCATCGCCACCTGCGGCGCCATTCGGGCGAGAGCGATCGTTCCGATCATGATCTCTTCCCTGGTGGTTGTGTTCGCCGTTTCCGAGTTGGTCATCCTGCCGGGAGTACTGACCAAATACTGGTCCGATGAACCGATCGTTGCCGGAGCGAGCCTGGGCCTGACCGTAAAAACCGACGGCGCCGATGCCGCGGCGGGCGCAATTCTCGATGAACTGCTTCGGGCCAAGAGTGCCGAAGAAGGCGTACACCTGGAAGAGGGGTGGGTACTTGCCTCCGCCATCATGACAAAAATATGGATCGACATGTTTATCGGGATCTGGGCCTTCGTGCTTGCCATCATATGGGTGCTGCATATCGAAAGAAGAAACGGGGACAAGGTGATGAAGTCGGAGATATGGTACAGGTTCCCCAAATTTGTGGTGGGGTACTTTGTGGCATGGTTCCTTGTGATGGGGATCGGCCTCGCCGGTCTGCTTCCCTTCGAGGCGCTTGAATCCGGCTTTTCTCCCGTTGAAGGGTCATTGCGGAAGTTCTTTTTTATGCTCACCTTCACGAGCATCGGTATCGTAACCGACTTCAGGGAACTGGCAAAGGAAGGGCTTGGAAAACTGACACTGGCATATGGTACAATCCTGCTGATTATCATCATCCCCATCGGCTTTTTTCTGGCATGGCTCTTTCACCATGGCATGATGCCGCCGACGGTGTCTTGATTTACGGCAACGACCGAATACTATTGACTGAGTTGGGGTTCAAGCAGAAAAACCCACTTAAAAATATAGAAGGGTTTTCCATGAAAACCCTTCATGATTTGATGCGGCAATTCCTGGTAGAAAGAGCTATCGCTCAAAGATCTCCTGTATCCGATTAAAAAATCAACTCCAGAATGTTTCCTTCCAATTCCACAGGCTTCTTGACCTTCCAATCGATCAATTTCACCCCTTTTTTAATCTCGTACATTTCCGCAAGATCGTGAAATGTCCATCTTCCGGGGTCCGATATGTAAATTCGGGACACAGCCGCTTTCTTCGCGCGATTTATGAAGCGTCTGAGTGTATCGATCAATTCGTCACTGAAGCAGATATCCGATGCGATAACAATGTCCGTATTCTTTAAAATGTTGCGGCCGACATCGTCAATATCCCTATGCATAAAGGTACCTGTGACCTTGTTTTTTTCAGCCAGCAAGTTCAGATATGGATACACCTCATCATCTCCATCAATCCAGGTCACTTTGGAGTTAAAGGCCTTCGCACAGAATATCCCCGACAGTCCCCAGCCACAGGCAAGGTCCAGAACCCGTTTCCTGCCCTTTATGGGGGCGTTTTTCAAATAATCGATCACCAGCCAGCTTGTCGGCCACACTTTATGCCCATGATTTGTTGGAACGTGCTTTCTCTTCAATTCCCGTACACTTTTATGGTTTGGCAGGAGAAGCCTCACACCATGGGATCTTATTTCACTTCTTTTTTTCCTGGGTTGTTTCATATAATTGCTTTCACCTTTCGTAAGATCAATGCTACTTACCAACTACCATCAATGTTTTAAAGACCCGGCTACAAAATCTTTCCCTCACGGAAAAGCGCCCCGACGTCCGATTCTCTCAGAAGAGTTTCCACATTTCCCATGTCGATAATTACAGAAAAACTGCCGGGATATTTTTCAAGAAATTTTGTCATTCCGGCCGTATTGCGCCGCCGACCTGATTTCACCTCGATTGCGTACACTTTTCCGTCTAAACAAAGCACGTAGTCTACTTCGTATTTTCCCTCTCTCCAATAATAAAGCCTTCCACCCGACACTGTCGATAGTGCCCCACCAACCGCAGCTTCAAAAATCCTGCCCCGCCATTCAGGCTCTGACTCAACATCTCCGGGATTTCGAAATGCATGCACCAGAGCGCTGTTCAACGGAACAATTTTTGGACTTGACCCCCGTTTTTTTACTTCTGATCCTGTGTATTTTTGAAGTGTTTTGATTAAAAAAGCCCCTTCAAGGAGTTCGAGGTAATGCTTCATGGTGGTTACATTGCCGCTTTCCTGTAATTGCCCCAGCATTTTTTGCAGCGAAATTTCCCGCGCGGGATAAGCCATTGCGAGTTCAAATGTCTGCCGGAACAATGCCGGTTTGGCAACCGAACTCAACCCCAGAATATCTTTAAAGAGAACCGGCTCGATGATGGAATTTCTTATAAAACTACGCCACCTTTGAACATCTCCGACCAACTCTCCCGCTGCCGGATAACCGCCGAATTTGAAGTAATCCGACAATGACCAGCCGAAGGCTTTCTGGCACTCTCTTAGATTCCAATGATTGGCATGAAGAACTTCATAGCGCCCGGCCAGACTCTCACTCAATCCCCTCTGAAGGGAAAGACTGGCGGATCCAAGCAATACGACTTTCAATTTGCGTCTATCCCGGTCGAACAAATATTTAACCGCATCACTCCATTGTGGTATCTTCTGCACTTGGTCGATAACAAGAAGCGTGCCGGGTCCCTTTTGTTCCGCCCGCCGCCATTGCAGAGAAAGCCATTCTCGGTTAGGCGTAATCAACTCGTCCGCGGTTACCATCAGGGACGAACCCTGCCACTCTGAAATAATCTGCTCCAAACCGGTGGTTTTACCCACCTGCCTCGGCCCGATAACCACCTGCATGAAGTTGAGGTTCTCAGCGAGCCTGTCACTTAATGATTTCGTAAAATCTCTTGTGATCATTTTCATAACCGTACGGTATCACATTTTCATAGGCCGGTCTATCAAATTTAGAAGATACACCTACCAATCCATGCTCGGTACGACTTGTGATGCCGGATTCGAACTCCTGAGCAAAGCCCTTCAATTGGGCAAGAAGCTTCTGTTAAGCCCCTTGAACGGTCAGATGGAACAAACTTCGAATGCACTGGCGATTCAGGAACTGGGGCCCGGCAGTGTTATGCGGAAACTGGATACAAAAACTGTCAACAGGTGGTTGAAGATGCCTTCCGGCAGACTTCAAAGCTATCCGGATGTTGCTGGGTCGATTGCGGAATGAGTCCATGATGGGAGGAAAGAAGATCCGAAAGAGTTGTCGGATCGTGTCTGGCAGCAGGTGGCTGATCGCAAAAGCATTAGATACAAAATTTGAAATTTAGCATCTTTTAAGAGCGCAAATTTCTAAAATTTGGAGGATGTTCAGGAAAATGTCAAAAGTTGAGACCTCGTGGCCCTCTGGCCGCCCGAATTGCCCGCAGGGCGAATCTGCCTTGTATCGGCGTCGGCCATCAATACGCTTTTTTTCACGACATTCCGATGGTCGGCGACAATACGGCGACACGCTGGGTAATCAAGCACTTCGCTTTTTGCGATCAACCCATCGGCCTGCATTGGCACCACTTTGGTCACCCGATCCTGCCGCCTATTGTTCCTCCCCTCGAGCTTGAATCTGTCACGGTTAAGGAAGAGCTGATTCTTGTCTATCTGCCCTTTGAATCCGTCGATGCGATCCGGAATCTGCTGCGCCCCTTCAACAGCAACTCCTTCCATATTTATAGCAAAACACCACATGCTGTTGACGAGAGACACCTTCATTTCCTTCTTTTTTCACGGAAAGGATTCCTGAGCGATTTACACCGCTGCGGCGGTGTGATTTGCAATGCCGGATTCGAACTTCCGAGCGAGGCCCTTCAGTTGGGCAAAAAGCTCCTGGTACGCCCCTTGAACGGTCAGCTGGAGCAGGAGTCAAATGCACTCGTCATTCAAAAACTGGGGCTCGGCAGTGTTATGCAGAAACTCGATTCCCGGGCCGTCGATACATGGTTGAATATTCCTTACTGAAAACGCCAGCACTACCCGAATATCGCCCGCCTCATTGCAGAATGGATTCATTCCGATAGAGGTGAGAATTTGGAAGAACTCTTGGGCCGCGCCTGGCGACATGTTAGGGTGACACAAAGGAATCGCGCCTATTCCCCTCAGTAGTATAAAAAATTCGGATCAGATGAGGTGTCGCGGAGGGTAATATTACTTGTTTTTGAGTCAAATAATTAAGTACTGTAAGCCGTTATATGAATTTGTTGCAGCAGGGTTGGTTTTTCGCTAAAAACAATGAACCGGACGTGAAATTTAAAAGGGCCCTTCAGCAGGAGGGCCCTTTTGTGAATATAGTTTCGGCTGTTTCTATTTCAGCTATCTTCTCCGGCGCCTGTAAAAGCCGACGATACCCAGCAAACCTGATCCAACCAGAAGAATGGTTGATGGTTCCGGAACAACACCTGCTTCATCATGGGTTACCCATCCGTCCTGTCCGTGTAACGCGCCCAAATCGAAATTCTCGAAACCTTGGGAGTCATATATTTTGGAACCAGTGACAATAAAGTTGTCAATCCAGACAATATCGCTGCTATCATAGTCATCCAGGCCTAACAATGTGATATCAAAACCGTAAAGCAAGTCGTAGATACCATTTATCGCAACTGGCTCCATATCGCTCCCATAGTAGCTTGCAGATGCTAAAGAATCTTCGAAATCAAGGGTTAAACTGACATGAGTATAGGCGCCGTATACCGTACCCGCACTGACAGTTGTCCCCCCCGTGCCACCTTCATTGAACCATCCATAGGGATATGTTCTCTGATCTATATCCCACTGGGCACCCCAAAGGGGTTCTGACCATTCATAAAAACTGCTGTCATCAGCATCTGTCCACATCCAGTACAAGTCATGGCCCGGTGAAACTGTACGATATAGATCGAATGCGACTGTTACTTCGGAATGTATCGATGTATCAATTGGATCTGCGAATGGCAGCCACATGTATGACGTTTCCTTGAAAGCCTCGATCTTAACTGCCCTGCTTCCATCAGGTCCAATGTCAACCACCGGTTCAATGGCGCTTACAAGAATTGCTTGCGCCGGTTGAACTAAAAACATCATCGTTGCTGCCAAACCAAATAAAAAGAATCCTAATTTGTACATATTTTTCATCATCGCCTCCATATTACGAATGAAAGTTAACACCATATTACCATTTATTGCTGTCCAAACCCCCTTTTGAAAAGCAAGGAATATGCCTGAATAAACAAGCCACAATCATTGCTTTGAACATGACCAGAAGAAATTCTCTAATTTAACGTATCTACTTGTTTTCACATATAATATTATTCATATTTAGAGTAATCTTTATATACGTATTGCTCTTTCGCTGGATGCAACTGCTTTCAACTTTTACTACAGTATACACACTTCATTATAGTCTTGTCCCAAAGAAAGAATTGTAACTCATTTATCTTTTTTTTATTCTTTCGACTTAAATTGAGAAGTAAATGCCATTAAACTGTGCAATCTTTTTCACATCGCACACTGATAAATCAATTTAAAAAAATCAATTAAACAGGGGCTGCTCTCGAATGATCCGCAGAAGAAGCGGATATAGTTCTTTCTGGCTGTGATTATATCGAAATTCGCACTCCCTAATATGCAGTGGCAGAGTCGAAGTTTTCAATCCCCGAAATCGTTGAAGCCTCCCCCTTGCAATGCCCCAAAACCCTTCGCAGATATCTATCCCACCACCATTCCTATGGGTTTCGTTCCCGCCAGATTTTAGTTTAAAATATTTCATTCGCTTCAAATCGATCAATCCGGCGTAGTATTCTCCCTCCCCCACAAACCGGTAGCGATTACCGTTTTCTCTCGAGGCATTCGAATATTGAAGCTGCGCCATCTTTTTTTCCGGGATTATGTGGCAACTTATTTTCCCGTTGTTTTTAGCAATACCGATCAATCGAGTTAACCCGTTTGAGCTTTCGCCTTTCTCGATGGAATCCAGAAAACACATTTCATGGGCTTTCGGAATCTCCTCAGCATCTTCTTTCCTGCAGTATTCCGAAATACGACGGCGAATCTCTGTCATATAGCGGTTCACCGTGTTTCGGTTAATTCCGGTAGCACCTGCGATTTGAGTCGCTGTCAAGTCTAGACAAAACAGGCGCAGAAGTCGCTGGAACTTGTTCTCGCTGATTTTTGCACGGTAAATGTATTTGTTTTTCATGCCTTATCCATATTGATTCAAGACTAGTTTGTCTGTATACTGGCGCACAATCAGAGTGTGTCCCAGGTCACATTTCATGGGTTTTTTGTGGGGAAAAGCACTGTAATGGAAAAAAACGATCTCGAAAAACGGGCGTCCTTCCTTCACGGAGTGGTTCCCTTTCAGCTTCTCTCTACAGGGGAACTCGAACAGTTATCGGCAAGTTTCAGATCCCGCACCTACAAAAACCGGGATTTCATCATTCAGCAGGACGACAATTCAACCGATCTGTTTGTCATTAAATCCGGGAAAGTGCGGGTTCTGACTCTGAACCCGTCCGGTGATGAGTCGTGTCTTCGGGTTTTTTCGTCCGGAGATATCTTTGGTGAGGTTTCCGCCTGTGACGGATCACCTCGATCGGCTTCCGCCCAGGCGCTGGGACAATGCAACATACTGGTCATGACCCGAAAACATTTTCTGACGTATCTGGAGACCATGCCGAAACTTGCCATGTCCTTCATCCAGTTTCTGTTGGAGAAACTGCGCTGGACAACCCTCTATTCACATACCATCGCCCAGTACGACACGGCGGGCCGGCTCCTTCATATGTTGATTCACTACAAAGAGATCATGGGGAAAACGATCATTCCGGGGAGGTCCTACGAAGTCGATCTGGGCCTGAATCAGGCGGATCTCGCATCCATGGTGGGTGCGCGACGGGAGTGGGTGAATCGGTTGCTTCAAAAATGGCGGAAGGCGGGAATGCTGACCTACAGCAGAGGGAAAATAACCATTCTGGATCTTCCGGAAGTTGAGGCGGAACGGGATCGGCGAATGTCCGTTCTGCAGGAAGAAGCGTGGTAGCTACTATTTAGTGTCCATCCAAGGCACTAAGTAATTGAAAGAAATAAAAAAAGCGCATTTTGAACTTGTCTTTTAGTACTTCTTGTAGTATTTATGGAATCGCCAAAACACCAAAAATATTACAAAAAGCGAAAAGGAACGAAGAACAAAATGCGCAAAAAGTGGCAGAAACAAATACCTCTCATGGCTCATATTCAGGATCATGAACAGAACCAGGAGCTCGTGATGATCAGCAGCATCATCGACGACAATCCTACCATCTGTCATCATATTCTGCAAGATTTGAATCGGGGCAAAACCGTAATCAAACGAACCGGCGCAGATGGCATGAGTGCTGATCAGGTTTTGCGTTGCGCTGTGATAAAGACCCTTTTCAATTTCAGCTACAAAGCACTTGCTTTTCATATAGTGGATTCGGATAGCCTCCGATGGTTTTGCCGTATCGGATTTGCCGACGAAGGTTTCAAGAAGTCGGCGCTGAACCGAAATATCAAGTGTATTTCGGCCCAGACTTGGGAACTGATCAACCATGTACTGCTCGGTTTTGCCAAAGAGGAAAAAATTGAAAAAGGCCGAACTGTACGAACAGACTGCACCTGTGTTGAAAGCAATATTCATAGCCCCAGCGATTCGACGTTGTTGTGGGACGGGGTGCGGGTGTTGACGCGTCTGATCAAGAGAGTCCGTGACGATTTCGGAATCAAGGTCCCTGGTTTTGCCAATCACACTCGTCGTTCCAAGCGTCGCATGCTGGCGGTAATGAATGCCAAAAGCAAAAAACAACGCAAAGCAGCTTATGTCGACCTGCTTAAGATGGCCGACAATGTGCTTGGATATTCCAGTACGACACTGGCTGCCATTAGAGTCAGCACATCTGATCCGACATTGTTCGTGTTTTACGAATCCATTGAAAACTATAAGCTTTTGTTGGAAAAGGTAGTTGATCAAACAAGACGCCGGGTCATTTTGGGAGAAACTGTTCCGTCTCCGGAGAAAGTGGTATCGATTTTTGAACCCCATACGGACATCATCAAGAAAGACCGTAGGGATACATATTATGGCCATAAGATCTGCTTGACAGGCGGGGCTTCTAACCTGATTCTGGATTGTCTGGTCGCTACCGGCAACCCCGCGGATACTGATCTGGCGATTCCCATGCTGGATCGTCAAAAAGAAATCTACGGTCGGTATCCGCTTAAAGCCACATTTGACGGTGGTTTTGCTTCCAAGAACAACCTGAAGGAAGCCAAATCCCGACAGATTAAGGATATCTGCTTTTCGAAAAAACGTGGTTTGGTTGAAACCGATATGTGTCGCAGTGAATATGTTTATCATCGCTTGCGCAACTTCCGTGCCGGGATCGAGTCCGGCATATCCTGGTTAAAACGGTGCATGGGCCTCACACGTTGCACGTGGAAAGGCTGGGATTCTTTCAAATCCTATGTCTGGTCATCAATAGTCGCAGCCAATTTGCTGACCTTGGCCAGGCATCGATTGAAAATGAGTACGGCATAGAACTTTTGAGGTAAAAATAGCTTTCATTTGCTTCCCGGTGGATAAGTGCGCCTTCATTCACCGTTTTTAATGAGAAAATGCTATTACTTCTTTCATAAAACATGGTGAATAAAATTTAAAAAATGAGGCCCATTCATTTTACCGGCTGCGGCTTCAAAAAAGCCTATTTATGGATGGGCACTATTTAATCCGGATATCGGTTACTCCGTCCCACTCATCCGGTGGCGGTGTCTGCTGGTACCGCAGGCATCTTTCCATGTAAACCCGGCTGGGGCCGTCGGTATCGTCCCGGGACAGTATCTGCGAAAACCCATCACCTGCCGCTTCAAATTCCCGATCCAAGTACTGACATTTTGCCGTTTCGAACATCCGGATACGTCGCTGCATTTCTTCGTCTGCATCGTTTGAAAACCCTATCAGCTCATAAAGAGTGGCATTCGAGACGCTGCCATCCATTCGTATCCGATCGATTTCCCGCACAACGAATTCATCTCCGATTTGTTCGACGGTTTCCCTACCGATAAGGATATGAGTGTCGTACTGTTTATTGAGTGCCTCCAGACGGACGGCAAAATTGGTGGCATCCCCGTGAACCGTATAATTCAGAAAATGCTTCCCCCCCACATTGCCCGCCAGCATATCCCCGCTATTGATGCCGATGCGAATGTCCATTTCGGGGTTTGTCCGCTTCGGGTCCTCGAGCAGAAATGCATCCAGCTTGCGGCGCATCTCCAGTGCCGCGCGGCAGGCCCTAACCGCATGATCCGCCTGGGGAAGCGGTGCCCCCCAGATCGCCATAATGGCGTCTCCGACATATTTATCCACCATGCCGTCCCATTTTAAAATCGTTTCCGTGAAATGTCCCAGGTATCGACTGAGTTCCGTTACCAGTCTGTCGGGCGGCATATTAGCGGCCATTCGTGAAAACCCCGCGATATCGAGATACAGGACCGAGGCATTGACCATGTGCCCTCCGAGACGAACCTGATTCGGATCTTCCAGAAGTTTTTCCACGACTTTGGGAGAGACATACTTCGAAAACGTATCCCGGATATACTTCCGGTCTTTTCGCATTTTGAGAAGGTGTGGAAAAGGCAGCACCACACAACCGCCAAGAAGCGGAAGCAGGGAAAAAACCGGTGGCACATAGACGTTTCGAGAGAGAAACAGATAATATATCATCAACAGCGCCACGCCGGTCATGCAACCGGTCGCGGTAATCGCGAACGCAGGGCGGCAAAAAACAAGCAACATGAAACCGGCAATCCATATAAAGCAGGCCCATATAAGCGGTCTCGAAAGCGGCCGAATCGGACTCCCCGCCAACAGGTTCCCGGCAAGGGTCGCCTGGATCTCCACACCGGAAATGACATTTACCCCTTTCCTGGAATATGGGAAAAAGAAATGGTCGGAAACCGGCGTGTCGACTTCGGGGGTAGTTAGTAGAGAGAGACCGATAAAAACCAGTTTGTCCCTGAAAAAGTTCTTTGGCAGGTAACGGTCCGGATCGAGGGCCTGGTAATAGGACACTGTGGAAATGCTTCGGGGGGGGCCGGCGTAGTTGACCATTATTTCGTCATTCGCGGATTCATATTCATGACTGAGATTTTTCCCCTTGCTCAAGAGAAACGCCTTTGCCGCCGCCAGGGATATGGACGGAACAGCGCCATAGGAGAGGAAGGCTTTTCGAACAAACCCGTCACTGTCCAGGGGCAGATTGATGATACCGACATGAGTGCTATCCGAGATCAGCGACGGCAGGGGATAAACCACCGTACCTTGAAAATAGGCGGGAGCATCGACCAGTTCAAGGGCGGCAGCCATGACAACTCCGGAATGGGATCGAACGGTCCGGGATAAGATCTGATCATCTTCAGGTCCCGAAGGCTCAGCGAACAGAGCATCGATCGCCACCACCCGTGCCCCTTCCCGAAACAGCGTTTCCAGTAATTCCGCGTGCCGCCGCCGCGGCCAGGGCCATCTCTGTTTGAAAACGCCGAAAGAGGCTTCATCTATGGCAACAACGACAACCTGTCGGGAAGGGGGCTTTGGGCCGCGAACGATAAACAGGGTATCGTAACACAGAAGCTCCAGGTGCTTTCCCCATGGTGAACAGGCGAAGAGTACGGACAGTATAAAAATTGCCAGAAGGATGGCGCCCTTTATAAAAAGTGCTGAGTACTTGGTCATTGGTCATTGGACATTGGTCATTGGTCATTGGGCATTGGGCATTGGACATTGGTCATTGGGCATTGGTCATTGGGCATTGGTCATTGGGCACTGGGCACTGGATTAAAAGAAGAACTGTGCCTGCAGCCGCACCGTCAACTCCGGCCAGAGACCGGAAAGATCCGACAGATACTCTCCGTTGAATTTTTCATCGAAAAGGTTCAGCACATCGAGCCGAATATCGGCTCGCTTTTTCGGAAGCTCATACCCGACATAAAGATTGGTGACCGGGAAATCATTCTTTTCCTTTTCCGGATGATCGTCATATCGGGTGATAAAATACTCCTGCAAAATACCGGCGTAGAATCCCGAAGGGTTGAGATAAGACAAACGGCCATGAAAAGCATGGTTCTCACCTTCATCCTCGGGTGCGGCTTCATCCTGTGTCACATCTATGAGGATATAGCCCAGATTGAGACCGAATCGTTTCTTTATCAGCTGGTTGAAGGACACTTCAAGTCCCTGGTATTCAGTCTCGTACTCGACCATGGGCGACATACCGGAAGGATCCGTCTGAAGTTCAACCGTCAGGATGAGATCGAACCCCCTTGTAACCAGGCACCCTCTAAGCCATTCGTATGTCCAGCCGACAGCCCACTCCTCAAAAACACCCCCTTCGTAAAATGACGCCAGCGGTTGCCCCGCCACATCGACCGGATCGATATGGGCTGCAAACTGAAGCGTATCCAGGTGACGGCTGTATGCGGCCGTCAGTGTATGGGCCGGTGTCGGGGAGTAGATGGCGCCAACCCTGGGATGCCAGTAACTGTCGGACCATACGGTATCCGCCGGACTGTATGCATTTTCGATACGTTCGGCGTACAGCGCGCCCTCCAGTGTCAGCGATGACGACAATTGCCATACGTCCTGAATATAATAGCTCTCCTGCCGCCGGGTTCGACCGCTGTCGGTCCGGGAAGAAATAACCGATACGGGATATCCGGAATAGTCGAGAAAAACCTCGTCGTCGCCGGCGTAATTCCGATCACTCCAGTATTGAAAGGTCCCCAGCATGATCTGGTGACGATCCCCCACGTTAAGCAGTTGCAGGGCCTGAAAAGTTGTGTACGGTTCTTCCAGTGTGATTTCAGAGTAGGAATCATACATATCCCCACCGTATAGAAATCTCTGATGCCCCTCCATTTCATAGTCGTTCTCAAAACGATGGCGCACATGAACGAGAAGATTCGCGTTCGGGGTCATTTCCCGAAAATACCCCGCTTCCACCTGGCCCCAATCCCCTTCTGAACGATTCAAGGGATCCCTCGGCACGTCGTATTGTGTCACGGTATCGTTATCGCCATAGTCGACGGTCTCCAGGTGCAGTCTGAACGACAAATGATCCCGCGGGGTCACGTCCCACTTGATGGCGGGCCGCACGAGATAGCCTTCCTCGTAAAGTCCGCCGCGCCATTGATCCTGGATATATTTCTGCAAATCCACCTGAAAGGAAATATTTTGACCAGGCACTGCACCATAGAGATTCATGGATCCCAGCTTCAGGTCCTGGGTACCGTATTGCAGCGACACCACGCCTCCGAGATCCGGCTGCTCAAAGAACAGCGTGTTTCTCCTGAAACTGCTGAAAGTATTGTCGTTCACGGGCTTAAAAAGGAACGCTTTGAGCCATTCACTGGTATCGGTGATTCCTCTGCCGCCGCTCGTATAATGCCCGATCCACGCCTGGAAGTCGTGGGCCGCGGAATTGGCGTAGTCCAGCTTGATCGATTTCCAGGCCTTGAACCCACCCCAGTCTCCCATGCCAAGCTTCCAGAAAATACGCGCCATGCTGATATTTTGAACCGCCAGATCCTTGTCCAGCAAAAATCGGGATCGATATACCGCGCGGTTGTCATTCCTTCGCACAGCCTTCTGATAGGCCTCGATGGCCTCGCCGGACCGGTTCAAATCCTCCAGGATATGCGCCCGGTAAAGCCATGGCGTCGGATCCGATGTGTCCATGGCCGCTGCCTGGTCCAGTATCTCCAACGCCTTTTTGTGCCCGGCCCATTTCATGGAGCATTTTCCCCCAATAACTCAAAAACAGTGAGCGCCTCGGTTGAAGCAGCATGGCCTTGGAGATGGCTTCCACAGCGGCGCTCTTTTGACCCATTCGCATTCTGGAGAGAGCAAGCCCCATGTAGGCTTCCGCCATATGAGAGTCAGCGATGATCGCCTTTTCGAAACAGGACAACGCCATTCCGGTTTTATTATTCCTGAAATGAATAAACCCGAGGAGACTCTGTACCGATGGACTGCCGGTATCCGCGACAGCCGCTAAATGTTTGCCCGCCCCCTTCATATCATCCATGGCAAACAAAATCCGCGCGCAGGCAACATGCGCTGTGTCGTTTTCGGGCGCTGCACTTACCGCTTTTTCGGCAAATTCAAGCGCTTTTTTCAATTCAAACAGGCTCTGATGGGCCTGGCTCAATGTCAGAAGCGCCGAGACGGAATCCGGAGACAACGTCGCGGCCTTCTTTGCGGCGGCCAGGGCTTTGGTGTTTTCCCCCGTAAGCAGCAGGCTTTGGGCGTACAGCGTCCAACCCGCCGGGTTAGTTGGCGCCTGTTGGGTCAAATCGAAAAGAATGTCCTGGGCGGCCCCCACTTCACCGTCAAAAAGTGCTGTCCGGGCTTTTTCGAGAAGAATTCGTCGTGTTGACGGCCCCTCGCCCCGCCCCACCCCTTTTTCAACTTCGGCCGTCAGAAGCGAAGGCAGATGAAGTATCCACTGGAGGTGCCCTTGTTTTGAAACAAGTGCCCGCTTCTCCATGAGTCCTTCACTTCGGACAACAACCTGTTCCATGGCGTTGACAACCAATTGCCGTTGTGAACTTTCAGCGGAGACATGACCTTCCAGAACAGAGAGAAAAGTAGTGCCGTCGGGAACAATCCGGATATCGAGTTCCGTCCCCCGAATCCCCGCGGTCACCAGGGGGGTTCGAATATCGATCCGCACATCCTTGTTTTTATTTCGCATCCAGAGTTGTCCGGCGGTCAACTCATATTCAGAAGCGTTTGCCTTGTCACCGATGTCGTATCGGGCATTTCGCAGCCATCCCGCAGTTGACGATACTTTTTTTAGTGTCAGAAAACTGCCCCGATTCAGTTGAATCATCGTTTCATCTGATAAAAGCAATGCAACTCTGCCGTCATCTCCGGTTCGAATGCTTTCCCCCATTCGGAGCGTCATGCCGTTAACAGCCGGACGCCATACCGACATATCCCCGGAAAGCACTTCAACCAGGCCGCTTGCCGTTACGATTGTCGCCGCCCGTTCTGCATCTCTCGCTGATGCATGTGACAAGACAGAAAAAAAGAGAACGATCGGCAGAAAAAACGTAACAATTTTTTTACTTATCGATATATCGTTCAAAACAGAAAAAAACCGGCAACAGCTGATCACACCGCTCACCATATAACGCCTCACATCTCTTCATGATAGAATCGTTTCAAGCAGGAACAACGGCATCATTACGCTTAGCGTGTGCACCTTTTCATCCAACACCCTTTGCAGATAGCGCACAATAATCCATATCGGATTGTTTTTACGGAAAATTTAGCCAAACGGACAAGATTATATCGGAAATCGATCCGGAAATAAATGAGGAACCGTACAAAAACAGAGAACGGCCGTTCTGGCGGATGAAGATACGCGTTAATTAATTTTCAACCGCCTGAAAAGTCTTCATAAACCTCCGGTCGATAACATCCTTGATCTTGAAAGCCAGGTGTCCGCCGAATTGAATCGACCATTTGTAAAGGATGCCGGTATCGTCTCCGAGGTTGAAAATCAGCAGGTATTTGCCCCCCGGCTCGAATTCTTTCAACGCCTCTCCTTCCAGTGTCGCCATGAGATTATGCAAAAGCACCGGATTTTGTCGAACGGCATAAACCCCCACCTTGTCAAGCGGCTTTTCTTTAAAACAGATGCAGTCACCACCCCCGAAAATTTCAGGGTACTTTACGTGCTGAAGATAACCATTGACCAACAGGCCGCCGTCTGGTCCAGTGTCCAGCCCCGAGCTTTTAAAAACAGCGTTCGGCTTCACACCGGTCGCCAGAAAAAGGATATCGAATGGATGCTTTTTCCCGGTTGATTCGATAACGAGTCCTGTCATTACCTCCTGGACCGGGCAATCTTCCATTATTTCGATGTTGCGCTTTTTTAACGAGGCCAAGGCCTTGGAGCGAATGCTCTCCGGATGGTGGGGCATGAGTTTTCCCCGGGTAAGGATTTTGACATCCGCGGGTTTCGCATCGGGAATCTGAACCAGCCGGTGAACGTTTCCGGCGATTTCAACCGAGGACGGTCCGCCGCCGACGATTCCAATCGAAATGCTTTTCCGAGCGGCAAGAGATAGGATTTCCCTCCTGGCTTCCATCAGTTTTTCAATCGGTTTGACGGTGTAGATACCCTCCATGCCGCCCTTGACGATACCTCGATTCACATGACTGCCCAGATTGCAGGAGAGCACATCATAGGATACGGTCTCTCCGGATGCCAGTGCAACGGTTTTCTCTTCGGCATCGATGCCGACAACTTCGCCGAGTTTGAAATTACCGCCTTTTTTCTCCACCACATGTTTTGTCGCAAACCGAATCTCTTCGGGAGCATAGGTGCCCCCCAGCATACCGGGTCCCATTCCCGAGTAATAATGATGTTCGGATGGCCCGATGACCGTCACTTTGTGGCCCTTTTCGACAAATCGTTCGAGCTGTGCCAGGACCATCATATGCGCATGGCCGCCGCCGGCCAGAACCAGATGCTTTTTCATTTCAGGTCCTCTTTAAATAATTCGCCGAGCTGCTGTATATGCGAGCGTTCCTCATCGGCGATCTTGAGAAGAACCTCTCTGCTTTTTTCGCTTGTCGCCCTCTCCGAAGCCCGTTGGTATAGATCCAGGGCCTGTGCTTCAATAGCCATTGCCATTGAAATGACCTCCGTCACATTTTCCAGGTCGGGTTGATAGCGATCGAGATATTCATCCGTTGTGAGGCCACCCTCCATGGCCGGAGATACAACTTTCGCGGAAAATTCCTCCCGGGTAATTCCGGCCCCGCTGATATCGATGTATTCATTGAAAATCCGGTCCTGGTGCTTGATCTCGATCTCCGCAAGCATATCGAATAACTTGCGTGCGTTCTCCTCTTTCGTTTTTTTTGCCATGGACAGATAAAAATCTCTGAGCCCCTCTTCCAGTGAATAGGCAACAAGAAGCATCGCCTCCGGGGATTCGTCCCCTGAAAACAGGTCAATTCCCTGATCCTGCGGCCCGAACGCCACCTCGCTGTTCCACGCCTTGATGCCGCCGGACAGGTTATATACTTCCTTGAATCCCTTCCCCGCCAGCATCTGAGACGCCACGCGACTGCGTCCCCCGATGGCACAGTAGACAAGAGTCGGTTTTTCGGTATCAAGTTCATCGATGCGATCGCCGATATCGCCAACCGGGATCAGCTTGGCGCCCGGAATATGACTCGCTTTATATTCTTCGGGTTGTCTGACATCAAGAAGGGTGACCGCCGTGCCACCCTTATTATTCAGGAAAGCCTTTGCTTCATTTGCATTGAAAGATTTGACGGGGGTAAAAAACTGTTTCCATTTCATGGTATCCATCCTTTAGGCATAGAAATAGTGTTCGCTACAGTCAAGCAGCATTTTAAAGACAAACTGAAATCAAATGAAAAACTGACAATAGAGAAGCGATATTACATTAGCCGATTACGGAGACTTCGCATCGACCGCTGTTCTCCCCTCACTTACCCGGTGATACGACGATAACACTGTTGTTGGTACCATGGACATTATCACATTGAGCCGGATTTTCCGGGTCGCATCGCCAGTGGCCATCGATTTTGAATTTGTACTCATACCGACCCGGAAGCAGCATCATCGTCTTCCTGCATTTCCCGTTGGGCTCCATATTCATAGGCATTGTCTCATCCCAATCGTTGAAGTCCCCGGCAAGAAACACGGTGGCGGCGCCGGGGGCGGTCAGAGTGAAAGTTACCCGTCGTTTACCCTTTGTTGTTGCCATATCACAGCCTCCTGAACTGTTTGACTCCGGTTAATCTATGAACTGAATTCGAATCCCTCACTCCCGATAATATCCAAACAAACATTCGCCACATCTTTATCATATAATATACCGATATTATTATATATTTCCTTTATTGCAGTATCGACCCCCAGTGCCGCCCGGTAAGGTCTGTGGGAGGCGATGGCTTCCACGACATCGGCAACAGCCATGATACGCGCCTCAAGGATAATATCCTCTCCCATAAGCCCACAGGGGTAACCGGAGCCGTTCATTCGTTCATGATGCTGATAAATTGTTTCGGCAATAGGCCAGGGGAATCTGATTTCCTTGAGAATATTGTACCCCACCTGGGGATGCATTTTAATCAGGCTGAATTCCTGGTCCAACAATTTACTCGGTTTGCTCAAAATCTCGGCCGGCACGGCGATTTTTCCGAGATCATGAATCACACCTGCCATACGGATACCGGCCACCCGGTCTTCCGAAAGCCCCATTTTTTCCGCGATTGTACCGGCAAGTTCCGCCACTCGTCTCTGATGACCCGCCGTATATGGGTCCCTGGCTTCAATACTCAGGGACAAGGCCTGGACCACCCCTTCAAGGACCACCGTTAACTGGTGTACCTTATTTTTCAGCTCGGCGCGCATTGCCCGCTCGCGAAGCACCCTTTTCAGCCGGATAATCAGCTCCTTAAAATCGAAGGGCTTTTGAATAAAATCACTGGCCCCTTTTGCAACGGCCTCACCATAGGAAAAATCTTTTGCATAGCCGGTCATCATGATGACATCCGGGCCATTTAATGCCTTTATTTTCGCCGTGAGCGTAATACCGTCCATATTCGGCATCGCGATGTCCGTAATGACGGCATCCACATCTTGTTTTGCTATAATTTCAAGCGCTTCCTCACCACCTGGCGCATCAATGCCCAAATATCCTTTGGCCTGGACCATCTGCAGGATCATTCGCCTTAATTGATCTTCATCATCCACCACGAGAATAGTCTGTTTCGGTTCCTCTTGTTTTCGCATTTGACCACCTTCTCGATAAAAACGCTTTATATTTGCGATCTATCTAAAATAACAGAACATCATCCTGTTTTCAATGCAAAGCCATTATAACTAAAAGTTCTAACGGGTTAAAGGATAAAATCAGTCGCCAGGAATTTGCTTTCACGTTTCCGGACAATGTGGGTAATAATTCTCTTGTTCTGATCCGTCTCTTTTGCCGCCACCAATGTCCGTATAGAAAACGCCCTCAGTGCATCGGATACCGACAACGTTCCCTCAGCAGAATCTTTTCGACCCGTAAATGGAAAAGTATCCGGCCCCCGCTGACACTGACTGTTGATATTCAACCGGCAAACCTGATTTACCAGCGGATCTATGATCCGCGCGATCTGATGGGGATCATTTCCGAAAATACTGGCCTGCTGCCCGTAGCTGGAACTGATCATATAATCGATGGGCGCTTCGATACGATCGAAAGGAAGCACTGGAATAACCGGTCCGAACTGTTCTTCATGATACACCTTCATTTTATCATTGACCGGGTATAAAACAGCGGGGAAGAAGAAACTGCCGTTAACCGTTCCACCGGCTTCATTGACAACCTTTGCGCCATGACTCAATGCATCGTTCACCAGAGCACCCAGGTAGTCCGTTTTGCCTTTTTCAGCCACCGGCGTCACCCTTGCATCTTCCTGCCAGGGCATTCCAAATGGCAGTACGCTGACGGCTCTGGCAAAACGATCCAGGAAATCTTCCACAATGGGGGCTTCCACAAATAAAATTTTGAGGGCGGTACAACGCTGGCCATTGAAAGAGAGACAGCCGAGAACGCACTCACGAACGGCCAGATCGAGATCCGCATCCCTGAGTATGATTGCCGGATTCTTGGCTTCAAGCCCGAGAACACACCGGAGACGATTCGGCATGGGGTGAAGTTTCCTGATCGTGTTGGCGGTTTTACTGGTGCCGATCAAAGCCAGGACATTGACCTTGCCGGAAGTCATCAGCGGCGGGATCATCCTGCGCCCCTCACCATATATAATATTGACGACGCCCTTTGGAAAAACATCATGAAACACTTCCAGCAGGGGCGCGTAGAGCAGGGCGCCATGTTTGGGCGGCTTCAGGATCGCTGTATTTCCCATAAGCAGCGCCGGTATCAGTGTCGTAAACGTTTCATTAAGGGGATAATTGAATGGCCCCATGCAAAGCACCACCCCCAGCGGACCACGACGAATCTGTCCGACAATTTCTTCTTCTATGGAAAATCGGGAAGATGCGCGGTCCAGATCCTTGAGGGCCGAAATGGTGTCATTGATATAGAGAACAGTCCGGTCAAATTCCTTGATCGAATCCTTCATGGTTTTACCGATTTCCCACATCAAAAGCTGCACAACCCGGTTTTTTCGCTCCATCATTTGAAAAACGAACTGTTCCATATGATCGATGCGTTCGGCTATGCTCATGGTGGGCCATGGTCCCCGGCCGTGATCGTATGCGGAAGCGGCTGCATCCAACGCCTGCACCGACTCTTCCTCGGTCAGGAGAGGATATGCACCAACCGGAACCGGTTCCGTCGCTTTTCCGGATGAAATCCGTACGGGTGACAGCACCTGCTGCAGGGGACCCTCCCAATGCCGGATATCCCCGTTCACAAGGTAGGTCGTCTGATTAAAGGGAATGCCGTCCAGAAGGCCTGGTGGGATATCGGACGATTTCGGGAATACCGAATGAATTCTTTCGGGTAACGCCATGATCTACGCCTCCTTATCGACTTCCTTAAAATTTTTGACGAATCTGTTATATTGTCGTAATCTATTTGATATATACATAAAATTGAATAAGCTTTCAAATTGACAAAAGAAAACGAATACGGCAAAAGTGAGTACAAATCTTACCGGTTGCCGGTTCAACGGTTCATCTTCCCGAAAGAGTGGGAAAAAACGCCCTATGCAATACTTCAATAACACGTTAAGGATATTGTTACTATTGCTTGCTGTTGCGCTGTCCGTAGTGAGAACCGGTAACGCTATGGAACCGGCCTCCGAAAGAATAAAATCGTCAATGACAGCAGAGGAAAAACAGCCCGCGAACAGCTATGATTCCCTGGACAGTCTGTTTTCTCGTTATCAACCGTACCTCGCAAATATCGGGGCGTACAAGCCGATCTATTTCCTTGTGGGGGCCGACCCGTCGGAGAGCAGATTTCAGATCAGTCTTCAGTATCAACTGTTTAATGAAGAAAACAAGCTGGCTGTAAAGCACCCCTGGCTGACGGGTGTTCACCTTGCTTATACCCAGGCATCCATCTGGGATCTGAAATCCGACTCCGCCCCCTTTGAGGACACAAGCTATGAACCGGAAGCATTTTTTCTCTCAAAAAACATCGGCTCGCGTTCTCAATGGCTGAAAGGACTTTTTTTTTCAAACCGGCCTTCAACACGAATCCAACGGGCGAGGCGGTGAGTTGTCCCGAAGCACCAATTATTTTTATTTCAGGCCGATTGCCATATTCTATAATGAAACCAATCGACTCGGTCTCCAGGTGGCCCCGAAGGTATGGGGCTATTTCGGAAATAACGACGACACCAATCCGGACCTGGACGATTACAGGGGCTACTTCGAACTGGAACTGAAAGCGGGAAGGGCCGAGAGCTTCGTATTCGGATCAACAGTTCGCTGGGCGGCCGAAGGTCCCTCCGTGCAACTGGATATGACATATCCCCTGGATCTGCTTTTTTTCAGTGACTTCGAAATGTATCTTCAGCTTCAGTATGCAAACACCCTGGCGGAAACCCTCCTCGATTATCGTAAACGAACGGAAGCTTTCAGGGTGGGGTTCGCTATCGTCCGGTAAAAAAACAAACAGTTTTCACTTTTTCCCTTCCGAATCCGTTTTCGTTTCAGTTGGTTTCAGGCCGAGGTCCGATGCCGCCTTGGCGGCTTGTACTGCCTCTGGCCCGGGCTTTCATCGCTTTTCGAAAAGCCTTTTCAGAAACGGCAATGGCATGAATAGCTTCGGCGTGCAGTTTTGAAAAATCCGCATCCGAAAGCCCTGGCAGCTTTTTCCGCGGTTTGAAGCCGCGTCATTATTTCCGAGGCTTTCTCTCTGGCTTTTTGCGCCTCCTGTTCCGTCTTGACCGCCCTTTTTTCACTTTCCGACAATATGTCAGCCGCCGCCGCAAGATCAGCGGCGAGACCCTCCTCCGGCGCCGCGTCCAGATCGATCTCTTCGCTGGCAAGGACCAGTGCAGTCGCCGGAAGTCTGGGGAGTGCACGTTCAAAAGTTTCGTCGGTATGACTTCTTACTCTATGATTCAATATTCTGAAAGGCATGAACAGGATGGAAGCATCGGCGGATTTCGTTGCAATGGTTTCCAGATCCAACCGTTCAGATATCGCCCACACGGGCTTCAATCCGCAGATCTTCCATCTCTTCTATAAGAGCGGCTTTTTCAGCATCCGGGTCCGCACCGCCAATAGCCGCAATGACACGAATATCGGCTTGCTCCCAGAAATCGTTCCGGCGCATCAGGTAGGCCAGAAGCAGCATCAGGCGGCTTGTGGCATCCCCTCGCCACAAGATGTCTATTCTTCGCTTTTCCGGGGGGACCGCCGCCATTCGCCGCCACTGTTCCGAATCTGTTTTAAGTATAACGAGATTCAATCCCAACCGGAATGCCGATTTCAAGGTGTCGACATACTGCATGGCCGGAAGTCCGGGAATGCCGGCGCCGGTTTGCCCGAACCAGTTGATCAGCAGCATATTGGCTTTCAGGGGACCGATGCCGTAGGATTGAAACGCGACGGGGAAGGCTTCGAGGATATCGGGTGCGCCGATAACCATGGGGAAGATTTTGAATCGTTGCGCATGGATGTCCGCCAACAGCTCTTTTTCCGCGGCTTCCTTTTTCTTTTTCAGGAGGCCCCCTCGCCTTCAATAAAACGGACGGCGCCGGTCAGGCCGCTTCCACCTTCAATCCAGTTCGCAAACGAAAAGAGGAACGGCCGCCGTTCCCGGTCATTGGTAAGTGCCAGTATCATGGGCCGCCAGTCCCTCGGGTGCCGCGGGTCTTCCATGGCTGCCAGCAGGTTTTCACGAATCTTTTGAAGGTGAAACGCCCGGGTGCTGTCGGCCCACCTGGCCGGACCGGCCGTTCGTTTCAGATAGTGATAAATGGCGACAAGGATGGCAATGGCGACAACACCGGTCTTCGGATCAATGGCCAGCATGACCCCCGAGACAGGTCAGGAAACCAAGAAAACTCAATCTTTTGTCAAACCACCGGAATCTTGGTCTGAAAGCAGGGCTGGCGGCCTGGGCTTCGTAAAACGTGGCATAATTGAGAAGCCCATAGGAGATAAGGAAAAACATGGACACCAGAGGGGCTATCAGATTGAGTTTACCCAGCAATACCGTAATGATCGCTATACCGCCCGACAGTAGCACCCCCCTTCTCGGGTTTTGAGTGGGGCCGTACCCCTTGGCAAACGGCATCAGGAATTTAAAAATACGATCGCCTGCCAGGGATTGAAGAATACGGGGAGCCCCCAAAAAAGATGCCATAGCCGAAGAGAGCGTAGCGGCAATGACACCGGCATCAATCAGGAAACCCCACTGTGCGACCTGTTTCATACTGTCATATTTCTCCGCCATGACCGCATTGGGCAAAACACCCGCGAACACAATCGCGACAACCGAAATAGACAAGAATTGAGAGTCCCACTGCCAGAAGGTCCCTGTCGGAAGGCTTTTAGACGGGTCTTTCAAATCTCCGGACATACTGATGCCCTGGGTAAATCCGGTGACTGCCGGGAAAAATATGGCAAAAATGACCCAGAATCCGGTCGTCGAGCCGGGTGCCTGCCAGTTTGAACGAGCAGATCGCTTCGCCAGTGAGACACTCCGCCAATGAAAAATGAGAGAATCGCCATGGCCATGACCGTCATGACCACATACTGGAAGCGGGTGGCCCAATCCGCTCCGAGCCATGCGAAGACGAACAGGAACAGGACCGCAAGCGTAGCGATTAGTCTCGATGAGAGAAACGGTACGTCCGGTAGAATGCCGCCGAGAGCCTCTCCAAAACCGATACAGTAAAAAGCGATCGAGATGGACTGGGCGAGAAAAAGTACAAGCCCGATGGCGCCGCCGAACTCAACGCCAAGGGTCCGGGAGATGAGATAGTAGTCCCCGCCGCCCTTTACCCTCAGATTGGTAGCAATGGCGGCCAGAGAGACGCTGGTCAGCACCGATATCGCATTGGCAAGACCGATAATGATCAATGTGCGTCCGAAACCGGCGTTTCCAACTACGTATCCGAGCCGCAGAAACAGGATGATACCGAGAATGGTCAGAATGCTTGGAGTAAAAACGCCCGCGAATGTTCCCAGGGAGCCCGTTTTTACGGTTTCCTGATGCGGTGGCGGTGAAGTTCCTTCTTTACTGTTTACAATGGTCATCACTATGAACCGATTCAGAGTCCAGCAGGTTAATGGGCATGAGCTGTTTTCAGGTGTCGGGTGTCAGGAATGGCGTGTGCTTAAACTGACACCTGAAACCATCACCGGTAACTAAATCAATGGGCTTGTCTTTTTTTCCGACTGAACCAGAGCGTCGAAAGCACACCGATGATCACTCCCAGAAGCAGGGTGACAAACAGAAGCACGGCCCTGGGCATAATAATGGTCATAAAGAGAATGTTCGTCTGAACGCTTTCCGTGTTCTGAAGGATGATGATGATGCCGAGAAGTGCCGCAACGGCGATGAAGATTGGTTTTGCATTTTTCATTTTTGCTCCTTTTCTGTCATTACCACCAATTTTTCTTTTTAAAATAACCCACCATCAAAATAACAACACACAACATGACCCCCCAGGCGCCGGCGTATCCCCAGCGCCAGTCGAGTTCGGGCATATTCTTGAAATTCATACCATAAATACCGGCCACAAAGGTAATGGGCATGAAAAAGGTGGCAAAGATGGTTAACACTTTCATGACTTCGTTCATCTTGTTGCTGATGCCGGACATATACAGATCGATCAGTCCCGTCACAATATCCCGGTAAGATTCCATGATTTCTATTACCTGGATGGTATGATCATAGACATCCCGCATGAAAATCCGGGTGGACTCCATAATGAAGGGAAATTCATCCCGGGAGAGACCGTTTACGGTTTCACGCAGGGGCCAGATCTGTTTTCGCATATAAATGGCCTCTCGCTTCAGCTCGTGTATCCTCTGGAGCGATTCTTTTTTCGGGTTTTCCAGAATCGTCTCCTCTAAAAGCTCCAATTCCTCTCCGAATGACTCAAGAATCTGGTAGTAGTGATCCACCACGGTATCCAGAAGCGCATAGGCAAGGTAGTCACTTCCCGAACGACGGATGCGTCCTTTCCCCTTTTGAATTCGTTCCCTGACCGGTTCGAACACGTCACCTTCCTGCTCCTGAAAAGAGATCAGTAACCGGTCCTGAACAATCATACTCAACTGCTCGGATGTTATCGTATTATGCCCATCCCGGTAGTGAAGCATTTTGGTAATGACATATAAGTAGGAATCGAATTCTTCCGCCTTGGGCCTGTGACCGGTATTGACAATATCTTCAAGTGTAAGCGGATGAATATCAAACACCTTGCCGATGGTTTCGATCAGCGATATGTCGTGAAGGCCATTCACATTGATCCAGCGGATAGTATCGGAGTGAGTCGTCAGTCCTTCCAGCTCTTCCGGGGATAAAATCCGCCTCAATGCGGCATGGTCGGCATCATACTCGATGAGCGTAATTGTCGCCCGGTCCGATTTTTTCTCACCGATATGAACCAGGGTGCCGGGGGCACTGCCCGCTTTTTTCGAAGTGCGTTTCAAAAATCGAGACATGCATGAGCCTCCATATTAGGTATATTTCGAGGATTGAAATTTTCGCCCAACGTAGAGATCGGCCGAAATAGGGCGTTTTGAAATTGGCTCTATCAAAAGTCAAACTCCCAGGTTAAGTCCGCGCTGCTGGTGTTATCCCGTCCGATCTGTGCTTCCAGCTTGAGTTGCGGCGTCAGCTCATAGGTGATTTCTTCATAGCTCGCATCATTTTCAGTCAATCCCTGTCTGTGGGAGACGAAAATTTCGGGAGTAATATACTTCCCCAGGGTTACGGAGCCGAAACCGTTTTCACTGTCCCCTGAATCGATGGCGAAGGAATCGATGAAAAAGACATCGCCCAGCAAATTGCGAAGCTCCCCGGCCAGGAGCCCCCCGGTAATGCTCAGAGCGGCTTTCTCCACGTTGAACGCCTGATTGCCGCCGACATTGTTGGAAGATCGCCCGAAAACCAGATATGAGATAATATCGGATTCCGCCATCGCAGGGTCGCTGCTCAAGTCAATCGCGATTTCATTGGCGGGCCCATGAAGCCAGACGATGATTTCCGTGGATTTGATACGTGTCCGCGCCTCGATGTTCAGGTTAGGGTTTATCTCCTTGAGTCCAAGAAATTCCACATTCCCTTTGGTAAATTGAAAATTTTTCCCCATGAAGTAATAGTTCCCGCGCAGGGTATGGAGAGGACCCGTCAGTAAAAAGCCACTTCCCGGCGCTTTTTTGACGGCGATTTCTCCGGCGATTTCCGCATTGACATCCTGGCCTTTGAGCCAGGCATTTTTAGGAACGCGTACAATAATATCGGCGGAAAGCGGCGACAGGAAATCCGGGCCATGTGCCTCCGAATCGATAACCAGAGGCGCATCGCTACCTTCCGGGGCAGTATCCACGACCTGAATGTCCGAATATTGCCGTTCGGCCAACCGATCGAGATTTACTTTGCTTTCGGTAATGGTTACCTCCCCCATAAGACTCGGATCGTCGAGACCACCGGTCAGATGAAGTTTTGGTGAAATTCGCGCGGAAACCGCTTTCTGAAACGGGATGTAAAAATGGTCGCCGTTTACCGTCAAGTCCGTATCGAACTGCTCCCTGTCATCCATGTCGATTATGCCCGAAAGCGTCAAACGCCCTTCGCGATCTCCCCCTATCGTGAGTTCTTCAACCGTCAGCCGGTTGTTCGACAACAACAATTTACCGCCGACCTGTTCATAGGTCAATTTGTTTCTGCTAAGGGTGAGATATCCATCATGAATGGCAATATCCCCGGAAAAATCGGGTTTTCGGAAAGTACCGGAAGCATGGAGATTCATATCCGCCACCGCGTCCCATTCGACGCCCTCTGCTAGGGGAATCGGCAGCTCTGAAAACCGCAAATTCCGTGTTTCGAGGGTCGCCTTCAAATTGCCCGGCACTTCCGACATTGAAAAGGGAAGCAGCGAAAATCGAACCGGTGCGGTTCCGCCGGCTGTAAAAACGGGTGTTTCCTCTTTCATGAGGGTCGCCTTGAGAGTCACCGTTTCAGCGGCATAATCCACGGCCGCATTCAAATCACTATCCTGAGCAATACCGTACCCCACAAGGTTTTTCGCATCGATAAGCGCTGAAATCACCGGCCGGTCAAGGGTCCCCCGAATGTTCGTTTTCGTGGAAACGCTTCCCGAAAGCCGGGCCCCATCGTTCCATTTTCCGGGGATATCCCGCAACTCAAGGTTGTCGATTGCAATTTTCAAATCCTGTTCACCACTTGCCGCCAGGTTCCCTTCGATATCGATTGTTGTATCGTTTAGCGCAAGACGACAGGCATGGACCTTGATTCCATTGCCGCCAGCCAGGGTGAACCGTACGGGTTCGGTATTGACAATGCTTGATTCCGGCCAGGGGGAATGGGTGGACATCCGAAGGTTGCCGATGGTGATATCTTTTTCCGGGGTTGTCCATGGAGCGACTTCTCCGTCTATTTCGAATTTGCTTCCGTTCTCATGGTAGGCCGAAGCGGAAAGAAACGCCTCGTCGGGAGTAACATCCGCCGTCAGGAAAAGTTCCTTTAGGCGGTTGTTTTTTATGTCGATTTTTTGAGTGTTGAGTTCCGCATGAGCGGCATATCCCCGAAAGGGACCTTTCCATGAACCGGAAGTGGCGTTGATATCCGTCCCCCCCTTCAGGGTCAACGCAGCCGGAATTTGAGGCAGATGTTTCGAGAGCCTGCCCAGGAGTACTTCCGGCTGTTCCAGATGCAGGATCAGGTCCAGCCCGGGGTTTCGTTCAAACGGCTTGATGGTTCCGTATAATCCGAGCCGGTCTTTCCCGGACACAACCTCAAGCGGGTCGATTGCCGCCTCTCCCCGGGACCAGTCGGCATTCAGCCGGATGATATCCAGAGGAATGCCCGCGGCTGAAATCCCGCGGATTACAAGGGACATTCCGGCATCCATTGCTTTCGGCTTTTGGAGATCCGTCCCTTTCAATGAGAAGTCTGAAGAGGCAACCCCCGAAACATGCCTTAGAGGGATTCCCAATTCCGACAGGTCAAGGGTACGGATGCTTCCGGACAGGTCGGTCCAGAGTCCACGGGTATCATCAAAACCGGTGGACCCATCAATTTCCAGAACACCCCCGCCATCTTCCCGGAGATGTATCCGATGACGGACATCCGCCAGGGTGCCCGAAATGGTGATATCTCCTGAAAAAACACCCCCGGGCAGCCCCGAAACAGGAAATCTACGACCGATATCTCCGAGGTCAACGTCATCGAGATCGATTCTGCAATCGACGACCGGACTTTTTTGGGGAAAACGAAAATCTCCATCCACATTTATTACCGACGGCCCGCTTTGAATTAGGAATCGACGGTTTCCCGAAGCATACCTGCCTCGATTTGAAGTGCACTCCGGGAATTCCAGAAATAAGGCTGGTCATAAATTGTCGAAATTTTTTCCTCCAGGTCGGACCGGTGTGCTTCGAATTTCAGTCTTCCGGCCAGATTGGCAAGATTTCGGTAGGTCCAGGCCCCCTTCAACCGAATACCGTCCTCATCACCGTAACCGATGCCCATTTTTACGTTCCGCCTCTTTTTGGGTCTCAATTCGAGGCGCATGGGAACCCAGCCATTTTCGGGATCCGGATCTTCCGGCTGCAGCACTGCCGCTTTAAATACATCCAGGTTGTAAAGGTTCCGCTGCGTTCTCTCGACTTTGCGCGTGTCGTACAGTTCCCCCGGCTGATATCCCCTTGCACGGTCTACAATTTTTTCTTTTACAGTCAGCTTATCGTCAATGACGGTGGTCTCTCCGAAAAAACATTTCGGACCGGGAGTAATGATATATGTAACGGCGGCTTTATTGGTTGCCGGATACACAAGGGCCGTTCCCGATACTTCGGCGAGGGGGTATCCTTTTGCACCGAACCGTTTCTTGAGCAGTTTTTTCGATTCTCGATACAATTTCTCTTCAAAGCGAAGACCGGTTTTGAGCGGAATCGACAGGAGAAGATCCGTTACCGGTACGAGCGTTTCACCATTAGCGGTTTCGATTGAAATCGTGTCGACCAGGACCGGCGCATTTTCCTTGATATGATAGGCCACCCTTGCCGTTACAATTTTTTCCCCGGCTCTCCTCTTCTTCGATTGACCGTCGGCATCTATGGCATACCGGACATCGACATGGTAAAATCCCCTGCTTTTGTATAGCTGGACGATTCGGTTGGCATCATCCTCCAGATCTTCTTCGGCGACAACGGGATGCTTCGCCCACACTCGCCACCTTGCGGGGACCTTGACGGACATGGCCTTTATAATTTCTTTTTTCTTCAGAGAATGCCGGCCGTCAATATCGATCCGGCGGATCAGGAGTGTTTCCGGCAACGCCTCGGCCATGGCAATTGTTGAGAGTGTCAACAATACTGTCACAACCAGAAAGAGATATCTATAAAAGGAGAACATCAGGGGAATTCAATCCGGTTCAGGATGCAGGTGCATGGGGCTCCTGTTTCAACAATATCCTCACATCAACAATGCTCAGGCCCTGCTCATGGACAATAACCGGATTCAAATCCATTTCACGGATTTCCGGATAGGCTTCCATTACTTCGGAACAGATAAGCAACAGGTCCTCCAACGCTTTCTTATCACGCGGCGTCTGACCGCGAACGCCTTCGAGAATTGGATAAGATTTGGTCTCCTCTATCATCTTTTTTGCGGAACGTCGAGAGATCGGGACCACCCGAAAAGAGACATCCCGGAGAATTTCAACCATAATCCCCCCCAGGCCGTACATGATGACGGGTCCGAACTGTTCATCGATTTTCGTACCGATAATTACCTCCAGCCCCGGCTCGGCCATGGGAGAAATAAGGATGCCGCGAATATCGGCATTCGGTTCATATTTAAGTGCATTTTTCATGATGCTTTCAAAAGCGCCCCGTGCATCTTCTTCGGTTTTAATCCCCAGGCGGACTCCCCGGGCGTCACTCTTGTGAATGATATCCGGCGAAACAATTTTCATGGCCACGGGTTTACCAATCTCATTGACGAAACGAACAGCATCATCAGCGGTTTCAGCAAGGAAATCATTGGGGGAGATACCGTTTGTTTCCGACAGTGATTTCTTCAACTTTGCCGGAGAGACGCCGTTCCGCTCCTTTTGACTCATCACCGCGCCGTGAAACGCCAGCAACTGTCGTCCCTCGGTCTCAAGAAGGGCTCGCCTGCCTTCCCGAAAGGCAGTCTCAATAATCTGCTCGCCGGCCGGTTTTCGTTTTTCATCGGCGTTGAGGATAAAGTTGGTTTTAGCGTGATATGAGCTTAAATACCTGCCGTATTCACCCAAAGCGCCGATGCATTTGCATGCCACGTCGATGGAATCATAGACCGGAATATTGTAGTATCGCAGAAGGTGCAACGAGTGGGGTTTTTCATAGCTGAAAAGACTGTGCACAACGATCGGTTTCTTTCGGCTTGCCACAAGCTTTCCCATCTGATGGGCGGCATCCTCTTCCTGGAGCGCCAGAGATTCCGCAAAGCGGATACCATAACCGCCGAACAATCCAACCAGCAAAAGGCCCCCGACATGCGGGTCATTCAGCATAATCCGCGCGCAATCCGCAAAAAGTGTCGGGGCTGCGTCGGTCCCCCCTGCCACATCCACGGGATTTCTGAGAGATGCCGCCGGAGGAAGGATTTCTTTCAACTTTTTTTTAGTGTTTTCGGTAAGTTCAGGAATCGATAGCCCGAGATCCGTGAGCAGATCCGCTGCGATGGTGGCGTGGCCCCCGCCGTCGGCAAGAATTGCAATGTTGTTGTTTTTGATGGGGGGCAGACTGGAGAGTGTTTCCGTCACCGGAAAGAGTTCGTCCGCATTTTCCACAACGATTATTCCGGCCCGTCTGAAAGCAGTAGAGGCAACCTCGGACATGCCTGCCATGGCGCCGGTATGAGAGCCCGCACTGCGCTTTCCCGTGGCCGATCGGCCGCTCTTCAGCAGAATGACCGGTTTCCGGCAGGTAGTCTTGTATGCCTGCTGTAGAAATTCACGCCCCGCCCGCATCCCCTCCACATACATGAGAATGGCGCCGGTGCCCGGATCATCCAGGAAAAATCCAAGGTATTCGTGGAATCTGATATCCGCTTCGTTGCCGACCCCTACATAATATGAAAACCCCCTCAAACTCTTGATTTTGGCTTCGGTAATCAGGCTCAGGGCCATGTTCCCGCTCTGGGACAACAGGGCGATGTTCCCCCTGGGAGCATTTCTCAACCCCACCAGGTTCAGATTGGTTTTCAGGTTCATCATTCCGGATGTGTTGGGACCAATCAGGCGCACCTGGTTGCGGCGGGCTGCCTTCACGAGTTGCTCCTGAAGTGCCTGCCCGCTGGCGCCGGTCTCGCTGAACCCCCCTGCAATGGCGACGGCTCCCGGAATCCCCTTTTTCCCGCATGCGTCGAGAATGGCCGGAACCGTTGATGCCGGCGTGGTCACCAGGGCAATGTCCACGGAATCGGGAATAGCGGCGACATCCGGATAACAGGGCAACCCCAGAATCCGCTTTTCCCTGGGGTTGACGGGATAAATCTTCCCCTCGAAGTTCTCTTCAAGGAGAATTTTGATGGCCTGATATCCCCGCTTGGTGGGCATACGGGAAGCGCCGATAACGGCCACCGATTCCGCATTGAAAACTCGTTCAAGACCCATGATCGGTATCCTTTTTCTTTCGGGTTTCAAATGCATTCAATGAGGCCGCCCGTTCTTTGGTCGATACGCATGCAAGACATGCTTCGACTTCGAAATCCATAAGGGTTTCCAGGCTCGCCTCCCCCGCGGCAATAAAAAGTCCCTTCTTAATCATTTTAATGGAAAAAGGGCTGTTCCGTGCAATTTTCTCCGCCATGGCCATGCATTCCGGCATAAGCTCCCGCGGGGGAACCGCTTTGTTTACAAGCCCGATAGCCGCCGCCTCACGGCCGGAAATGTTTTCGGCGGTAAAAAGAAGTTCCTTCGCTTTTCCGGGGCCCACCAGTTGGGTCAGCAACCGGAACGCTCCCCCCGTCACGGAAGAGTTCACCCGCGCCTCCGGAGAACCGATTTGTGCATCCTCGGAAGCGACACGGATGTCGCATGCAAGGGCGAGTTCATAACCGGAGCCCAGTGCATATCCATTAATCGCCGCAATGATGGGCTTTTCAAAACGGAGGATTCTCCGGGTTGTCTCCTGAAGTCCGGCAAGGTAGGCCCTGTATGCTTCAATGTCCCGGTCTTTGGATTCCTTGAGATCGGCGCCGGTTGAAAACGCCCTTCCGGTACCGGTAATAATGAGCGATCGGATGGCCTCTTCCTTTTCAACCCCGTTCAAGGCGTCCGCCAATTCGATCCAGAGCGTTCTGTTCATGGCATTGAGCACTTGAGGACGGTTCAGGGTAATGACGGCGACGGGGCCATGCGTCTCGTAGATGATACACTGATAATTGCTCATTTGCCCCCCTTTGATGATACGGTCCTTTTGTAACACTTCATCCTGCGGGAAAATCAATAAGCATTTCGGTCGAAAGCAGGAACGGTCTCGCCTCCAGTTTATCATATAGTGCTTCAATATTGTGGATAAAACTTATATTAATCGTAACAAAAGGCATTTGCATGTCAAGTAAATTTCCTGTATGTATACCCCCGTAAAAATGTCTTCCACTCCATGGTTTTCGGTATTGCTTATGAAGCACACAACAACACGGTCGGCACTCTTTTTATTTTTTGCCGTTCTGCTCTCTTTCCAGGTACCGGTAATAGCGGAACAGGAACTGTCCCGGGATAAAACCGTTTCTCCGACACTTAAAAAATCCGTCATGAGCGAAGGCCTTCGGGACGGGTTACCCGTGGATCAGACGATTGTCTTCGATGTTTCCAAAGGCTCGGCATATTGCTGGAGCAATTTCGATCCCGTCACAAAGGACGGTTTTATCTACCACAAATGGTATCGGAACGGAGAATTGATTTACGACCAGAAGCTGGTGGTTCATCCGCCCCGATGGGCGGCTTACAGCCATCTGCGACTGCGCAAGGCCGATGTGGGTCCCTGGCGTGTGGATATCACCGATGAAAGCGGCGACATTCTGAAAACACATAGATTCAGCATTATGGAATAGAGCCGTATGGATTCTATCTATATATTTTTCACATCCCTTCGGTGGCAGGATATTCTCGACATCTGTATCAACAGCTATATTCTGTTCCGCCTGTATGCGCTTTTCAGGGGAACCACCACATTTCGAGTACTGGTGGGACTTGCTTTCCTGTGGTTCTTCCAGCGTCTTGCCTTCTCCCTTGGACTTATTGTCACAAGCTGGGCATTCCAGGGCATTACCGCCGCCGCTGCCTTCATAATTATCGTTATCTTCAGAAATGAAATTCGTACGGTTTTTCAGACAAAAAACATGCGTGCAATTTTGTGGGGAGTCCCGCAGAAGATACACAAAGCCTCCATCGAAATATTGAGCGATGCGGTATTCGATCTGGCGGAAGCGCGTATCGGCGCGTTGCTGGTTTATCCGGGAAAAGATGATCTGGATGAACATGTCCAGAACGCCATCCCCTGGCATGGGCTGGTGTCCAAGGAGATGATTAAAAGCATTTTCTGGCGCGACAATCCGGTACATGACGGCGCGGCAATTGTGGAAGGCGATCAGGTATCGCGGGTTGCCTGCATTCTGCCGCTTTCTCTCCGGGATGACTTGCCGGCCTCTTTCGGGACGCGACACCGGGCGGCGGCCGGGCTGAGCGAAAAATCGGATGCCCTGGTGGTCGTAGTCAGTGAAGAAACCGGCCGGGTGGCTACCGCAAAGGGGGGAATCTTTTCATATCCTAAAACCAGGGCCGAGCTTCGTAACACTCTGGAAGAGCATACCGGCCGAAAGACATTCAGCTCAAAAGCCGATAGAAATGAGCGGTATGAAATGATTACGGCCGCCTGTCTCTCTTTTCTGTTTATGTCCATCTTCTGGTTCGGTTTTACCAGAGGCCTCGACACCCTGGTTTCGTTCGAAGCGCCGATCCGCTTCACCGGACGGTTGCCAGGCGTCGATATCGTCGGATCTTCGGACGACGTTGTCAGGGTACATATCAGCGGCGCCGGAAAACTTATCAAGTCGGTCAGGGCGGATCAGGTGGCCGTAAATATTGATCTGGGCTCGGTTCCATTGGGCGTAAACACGCTGAGAATTCTTCCGAACGATGTCTCACTTCCGCCGGGCGTCGAGTTGGATCGAGTGACGCCTTCTGAAATTGAAGTCACTCTTGATAAAAATGATATCAAGACCCTTCCCATACAGGCCGACTGGATCGGAAAGATGCCCGACGACCTGCTTCTGACGGAAGCCACCCTGGATCCGGTTCAGGTTC
This sequence comes from Desulfobacterales bacterium, assembly GCA_963677545.2. GTDB lineage: Bacteria > Desulfobacterota > Desulfobacteria > Desulfobacterales > JAFDDL01 > JBECKW01. Next base: position 125,352 of record CAXXKH010000045.1, read on the forward strand.
AGGTTACCGGTCGAAGCCTTTTGCTCGAAAATCTGAGCACGCTCTATACGGAAAAAATCCCCCTCGGTGAAATTGATAAGAATGGTAAAATATCCGCCGCGATCAAGTTTCCGGATAAAATAAAACCGTCACCCGGTCAACAAGAGCGGGTAACGGTTTATTACAAAGTCAAGACTAGGGAGACGCCTTCATCCGCCCCTTCCGCGGAATGATCCCTTTCAGCCCTGGTACTTTTCCGACTGTACATGGCTGAATTATCTATTGTTTGGTTTTTACAAGGGGTTATCCCCTTCGGTTTCTTGACAAAATTTATAATCTGTGAAAATAAGAGTGAAGAATTGTTAAAAAGAATATACACTGAGGAGCCATTTTCAAAACATCCTCCCGCCACAAGCGGGACCAAGCCCGGTACGGATCGTCCGCCCGAAAATAGCCTAAAAAGGGGCGTTTTGAAATTGGCTGTGATTACTCCCGGATGCCATAGAGTTTGTAACATAGACAGACAATGCAAACGAAACTGATAAAGCTGACCTTGTTTACCTTTATGCTGTCAGGCATGTTGACCTCGACTCCGGCACATGCGGCCGGGTACGGTTATCAACGTCCTGCTGCCGATGTGCCTGCCGCGAAATGGAATACATTGGTGGGATGGCTCGGAAGCCACACAGTTGTCAATGGAGATACATTACTGGATATCGCCAGGAATAATGAACTCGGATTCAATGAAATTCAGATTTTGTATCCGGACGTGGATCCATGGGTACCCGAACCCGGCATGCAATTGACAATACCTGGTTTCTGGATTCTGCCATCATCCAAATTCGAAGAGATTGTCATCAATATTCCCGAATTGAGACTCTATCGATTTATCCCTGATAAAAATCTGGTCGAAACTTACCCGGTGGGAATCGGTACCGAAGAGTTTGAAACGCCCATGGGAGACTATCGGATTGTCGATCGGCAAAAAGATCCGGTATGGGTAGTCCCCCCTTCCCTGCGGGAGAAATATTCCTTCGCACAAATGCCCGCCGGGCCGCGAAACCCGCTCGGTGCTTTCTGGATGGGATTATCAGCCGAACATATCGGGATTCATGGAACGAATTTTCCATGGGCAGTGGGACGACAGGTGAGTCGAGGGTGTATCCGCCTCTATCCCGAACATATAAAACGCCTGTACCCCGAAGTCACCGTCGGCACCCGTGTCGAAATCATCTATGAGCCTGTGAAAGTGGGATTCCTTAATGGTGACATTTATGTAGAAGTTCATCCCGACAGTGAAGGAAGACATTCCGACATGAGAAAAATTGCGCTGGAACGGATACGGGAATTGGGCGACACGTACGATATTTCTTCTGAAAAGTTAAAGCAGGCACTCCAAGACCGAAATGGCGTTCCTGTTCGAATCGGTTCTATTACGAAAGGGGGTGATGATGAGGCGCTTTCTGCTGCCCGAACGGCAGAAATGCCAATCGCAAGTTCAACCAATTGATATCTATTTACGTTAATTAACTATCTAAATACGAAGGAGGACAATCCATGACAAAAACGAAAGCTGTAAGGATAGTATTGGCTGCCGCACTGCTGTTAACTATTGGAACTGTATTTTCAGGTTGCTGCTGCAATCGAGTAACTGCTCTTGAGGAACAGATGGGGACAGCATTGAGCAAAGCCGAAGCAGCCCTGAGCGCCGCTGAAGCTGCAAAAGCAGCCGCCTCCAATGCATCAATGAAAGCCGATGAAGCGGCTTCTAAAGCCAATGCCGCGGCAGCCGCGGCGGATAGAGCCGACGCCGCCGCCCAGAGCGCCGCCAAATCCGCGCAAAAAGCGGAAGCGATCTTCTCAAAAAATATGGGGAAATAGCGTATTCGGGCTGAACCAATCCCGAAAATATCTTTCACCGCTCAAATAAAATAAGGGCCGCAAAAAGAATTCTTTATGCGGCCCTTATTATTTTTCAAACAATCCGTTTGAACCCGTTCGAACCAGTTCAAACCGACCAGGATCGATTAGAACAGTCCGGACACTTTTCCGGTAGCCGGGTCAACATCGATTCTCCTGAATGCCGGGTTGGAACCGGTACCCGGCATGAGGCTGATGGTGCCTGCGCACGGGCAGAGGAACTTGGCGCCCGAGTAAATCAGGACGTCACGGATCGGCAGGGTCCAGCCCTTCGGCACGCCCTTGATTGTAGGATCATGGCTGAGACTCAGATGCGTTTTTACCATCATGGTGGCAAAGTCCGCATATTTCGGATCATCTTCAAGCATTTTAGCCTTGGTCTCGGCTTCAGGGCTCCAGGCAACACCGTCAGCGCCATACACTTCCTTTGCGATAAGGGCAACACGATCCCGCAACTTCATTTCCAGCGGATAGAGGAATTTGAAGTCGTTTTCGTCGTTACATGCATCGATAACCGCATCGGCAAATTCCAGGGCGCCGTCGCCACCCAGTTCCCAGTGCCTGGATTCGGCGCAGCGGGCGCCGGCGGCCTCGGCGGCCTTTTTGATGATGGCGACTTCCTCATCCGTATCAGTGTAGAAACGGTTGACGCAGACCACCGGATTGATACCGGACTTGCGGATAACACCGATCATGTGGACCATGTTTTCGACGCCTTTTTCCACCAGCGCTTTGTTTTCTTTCGTGTATTCTTCCGCGAGCGCTTTACCGGCAACGACTTTGGGTCCGCCACCGTGCATCTTGAGAGCGCGAACGGTAGTGGTCAGAACCGACACATGGGGTTTCAGGCCGGAGAAACGGCATTTTACGTTCCAGAATTTTTCGAAGCCGATGTCCGCGGCAAATCCGGATTCGGTGACATGATAATCAAACAGTTTCAGGCCAACGCGGTCGGCGATGATGGAACTCTGGCCCACGGCGATGTTGGCGAAAGGACCGGCATGCACGAAGCAGGGTTGGTACTCAGCGGTGCACATGAGGGTCGGGTTGATGGTGTTTCGCATGAAGGCGGCCATGGCGTTGCCCACTTCCAGATCACCGCAGGTAACCGGTTTGCCGCTCTTGTCAAATGCCACCGTGATTTTGTTGATGCGATCTTTCAGATCAGCCAGGTCCGTGGCAACAGCCAGAATGGCCATCAGCTCGGAGCCAACGGCGATACCGAACTTGCTCTGCATGGTGTAGCCGTCGTAGCGGCCGCCAAGGCCGATGACGATGTTCCGAAGCGCCTGGGCACAGAAATCGATGATCCATCCGAATTCAACCCGGGTGGGATCGATGTCGAGGCGCCGCATACCGGTAAGCCGCTGGAGCTGCTCATCGTTGTAATTTCGTTCATGCTGCATTCTGGCGGTCATGGCCACCATGCCAAGGTTGTGGGCGTTCATGATGTCATTGATATCGCCCGTCAGTCCCAGTGAGAACTCGGTCATGGGAATCAGAAGAGAGTTTCCACCGCCTGCCGCGGTTCCCTTGACGTTCATGGTAGGCCCACCGGAGGGTTGTCTCAGGGCACCACCCACGTTTACGCCGCGTTTGCCAAGACCTTCCATAAGTCCCACGGATGTGGTGCTTTTCCCTTCCCCCAGGGGGGTCGGTGTGATAGCGGTAACTTCAATGTACTTTCCATCGGGTTGATCTTTGAGCCTGTCGATAACCTTGAGAAAGTCTATTTTAGCCAGACGCCCCATAGGAAGCATTTCTTCTGACTGCAATCCGAGTTTTTCCCGCCATTGCTCCGGCATGGGCATGTTTTTTTCCGCTTCCTCAGAAATTTGCCAGTCCTGCATATTAACCGCATCGTAAGCCATCGATCTAAACCTCCTTATTATTTTATGGGTTAGTATTGTTTATTCGAATAGGGTTTTATAACCCGTCACATACTGAAAAACCGCCCATTCAATCCGTAAATTATGTAATTAAGCATGAGTTTCGTATTTTGGCAAGCGCAAAATATGGTTCTAATATAACTTCCCGTGAGTCTGGTGCAGACCGTAATAAAATCCCTTTCGTGCCATCAGGGTTTCGTGGGACCCCTCCTCGACAATTCGCCCCTTTCTGACGACCAGGATACGGTTCAGTTGACGAACCGTGGCCAGACGGTGTGCCACGACAATGGCGGTTCTGTTTTCCATAAGATTGAAAAGGGCGTCCTGAATTTTTTGCTCGGTTTGTGAATCGACGTAGGAAGTGGCCTCATCCATTACGATCAGCTCGGGATTCCTTGCAAACGCCCGGGCAATGGATATGAGCTGCCTTTCACCACTGGAAATGGAGGCACCCGCTTCTGAAAGCTGTGTATCCAAACCATCCGGGGCACGGTTCACCAGATCTCCGCAGTTGGATGCCGTTACTATCTCATCGACCGCTGCTTCTGAAAAGTTTTCATTTCCCCCGAGAATGTTTTCCCGGATAGTGCCGGAAAAAAGGAAGGGATCCTGCATTACCAGCGCCATTCTGGCCAGATAAGCTTCCGGATCGAGATTGCGCAAATCATGGCCGTTGACACTCACACTCCCCGTACCGGGATCATAGAACCTGGTGATGAGATTGATCAGGGTTGTTTTCCCCGATCCGGTAGGCCCCACAATTCCGAGAGTTTCACCCGCATTGAGTTTGAATGAAATGTCCTTGAGCACCGGTTCATCAGGAACATAGGAAAACGATACGTTGTCGAACGAAAGCCGGGAAAACCCTTCCGATGCCATCGTCCGCGCGGTTTGAGGTGAAGTGACGCCATCCGCGGGCATCGGCAGCCGGTCTTCACTGTCGAGTATCAGGAAGATCCTTTCGGCTGAGGAGAAGGCGTTTTGCACCACGTTATATTTTTCAGCCACATCCCGAATCGGACGAAAAAACATCCGCACATACGAAATAAACGCCACCAGATCCCCCAGACTGATGGCGCTGGACATTACACGGCTGCCGCCGTAGAAGACGATGACAGCCACAGCCGTAGAGGAGAGCACTTCAATCAGCGGCATGAAAACAGCCATGAGTCTGATCTGATCCATGCCGGCCTGATAATTCTCGTGGTTGAGCGTTTTGAAGCGGCGATAGTTTTCATTCTCATGGAGAAAAAGCTGTATGACTCTCATGCCGCCGATGGTTTCTGAAAACCGGGTGTTTATTTCCGCTATCTTGATTCGCAACGTTCTGAAAATAATGCGGGCCCTTCTTGCAAAACGCATGGCGGCCATCAAGACAAAGGGCAACACCAGAAAAGAGACGATTGTCAACTCAGGGCTGATGCTTATCAGGACGATGGTGATTCCCACCAGCAGACAGACGTCATTGAAAATGAAAGTGATTACCGCGGTAAAAAACTCATGCATATTCTGGATATCGTTCGTAACCCGGGTTACCAGCCGTCCCACCGGATTCTTCGAGAAAAAGGACACGGAAAGCCCTTGAATATGCTTAAAGAGCGATACTCTCAGATCGTGCATAAGCATATGACCGGTGTATTCCATGATGATTTTTTGGGTAAATTTGAAGCAGAAATCCAGAACGATCAATACCAGAAAAACAAGCGTTATCAGTCCAAGACCCGATATATCCTTTTCCCGCAATATTTTCAGGTCGCCTGGTGAGAGACGGCCAAGGGATTCAAAAGGAATGAGGGCATAGGTGTCGTGAAGGATGAATAGCTCCGGATACTTCCGGACAACCGCGGAATTTTCCGTTTGTGTGAGGTCTGCTTTGTAATAACGCCCCGCGCTCTCTCCATTCTTTTCGGCCCCGCCGCTACCCTCCCGGGTGACTGTCTCCATAACGGGGACGATATGCCTGTCGATGGCAATTTTTGTGACATACGGCAGGGCAAGATTCATGATGGTGATAAGAACGACAATCAGCGCCGAAAACAGGATATGAAGCCGATAGGGCTTTGAAAACGGAAGAAGTCTTTTGAGCAAGGTCTTATCGTAACCCGCTCCGGCGGATTGTTCCTCCATATATCCATGTTTATCAAGCATTGAAAGCCTCTTCAATTTCCTGCATACCGTAAGTGTCGGCGTAATACCCGCCGGCGGCCATCAGCTCTTCATGGGTGCCCGATTCGACAATGCGGCCGTTTTTCAGGGAAATGATCCGGTCCGCAAATGTAAGGGCGCTGAGCCGATGGGACGCCATGATAACGGTTTTACCCCGGGATCTGGATCGAATCGCCTGGATAATCGCCTCCCCGGTCTGGGTGTCCACCTGGCTGATGGGATCGTCGAGGATCAAGAGAGGCGCCTCTTTCATAAACGCCCGGGCCAGTGCGACCCGCTGCTTCTGGCCACCGGAAAGAATGATGCCTTTCTCACCAACCACCGTATCATATCCCTTGGGAAATGAAGTGACCGTATCATGCAGGCACGCCTCCCGGGCAGCCGGAACAAGCTCGGATACGGCACTGTCCGGGTTGTTCAGAAGTATGTTATCGCGGATGGTTCCGGCAAACAGAAACGGCTCCTGGGGAACAAAAGCGATGTTGCTCCTCAGCTCTCCAATTTTCAATGACCGGATATCGTGCCCGTCCAGAAAGACACCACCTTCTTTGACGTCATAGAGCCGGGGGATCAAACTCAGGAGGGTTGTTTTTCCGCTGCCGGGAGGGCCGACAATGCCGAGGATGCCGCCGGGCTTCACGTGAATATCTATTTCTGATAAAACCGGGCCGTTCGGGCCTGAAGCACGTCCATAGGTGAAAGAGACATTACGAAACTCAATCCCTCCCCTGGCACGGCCCACGGATCGGGCATCGGGGATATCCGCGACATCAGGGTAAGTATCAAAAATTCTCTGCAGTCTGTCCAGGGAGGCTTTCCCGCGCTGGATCAGATTGGAAACCCAGCCCATGGCCATCATGGGCCAGGTCAGTAAACTCAGGTAGCTCATAAAAGCAACGAAGTCACCCGGTGTAATGTCAGCGGTAATTGTCTGCTTTCCACCGAGATACAGCACCACGGCGCTGCTCAGATTCGTAAAAAAGATCATCATGGGGAAAAAAGCACCGAGGATTTTGGCAAGCGCCAGGTTGCTCGTAATATATCGCCTGGAGACTTCGGCCACCTTTTCGGTTTCCAGCGATTCCCTGCGATGCGCTTTAATCAGACGAATACCGGCAAATCGTTCCCGGACCGCTTCGGTTAAATCCGAAAAATCGCCCTGGACCCTGCCGTAGAGCCGGTGCATTCGCTTGCTGAAAAAACGTGCGCCGACAATAACAAACGGCGCCGGAATCAAAGTAAAAATCGTCAGCCGCACATCTATATAGGCCATGAAGCCCACTGCCGCGCTTCCCAGAACGATTGCATCCGTGAGGGCCACAAGCCCCATCCCGATGGCCATTCGGATATTCATCAGGTCATTGGTGGCATGTGCCATGAGGTCTCCGGTTGTAACAGTATCAAAATAACCGGGAGACAGTGTCTGGAGATGTGAAAACAGCCGGTTGCGAAGCCCTTCTTCCACACGCCGGGATGTGCCGATGAGGCAGCGCCGCCATCCGTATCGGAAGCACCCGATCAAAATACCGACCAGAAGAATTTCAAACCCGTATATAAGCAGCGTCCGCCAACCGACCGTAAAGACGCTTAGATCATCCACAGCCTGCTTGATGATCCTGGGAATCATCAGCTGTAAAAAATCCACTATCATCAGGCTCAGTAAACCAATAGCAATAAACAGCCTGAGTTCTACAAGATATGGTTTGATTAGTCGAAGTGCTTTCAAAATGCCATATGCAGTATATAAAATCCCGTTGCCTGGGGGAATGGTTTATGTCCTGGGAATAATCCGCCGATTCTGTTTTATAGCTTAGTCGAATGTGGAAAGAACCGTCAATAGGCAATTATTAATGACATCGACAGCCAAATAATATATGGTCCGAGCACATCTTGAACGACCCATTCTAAACAAAACAAAGGGGCAGTATGGAAAAACAATTTATCGTGGATGATTTCAAGCTGGGTGAATCGTGGCGTATTTTCAAAATTATCGGTGAGTTCGTGGAGGGGATAGAAACGCTTCATGAACTCGGCCCCGCGGTCAGCATCTTCGGTTCCGCACGGACAAAGCCCGAAGATCCATATTATAAAATCGCCGAACAGACAGCGGGTCTATTTGTCAAATCAAACTTCGCGGTCATCACCGGCGGCGGCGGCGGGATCATGGAAGCAGCCAACAAAGGCGCCAAGGAGGCCGGCGGCAAATCGGTGGGAATGAACATCATCCTGCCATTCGAGCAGCAGCCCAATCCTTTCGCCAATGTCAAATTAGAGTTCAATTACTTTTTTATTCGAAAAGTCATGTTCGTCAAATATGCCATGGCCTATATCATCATGCCCGGCGGTATGGGGACACTGGATGAACTGTTCGAAGCGGTCACCCTGATCCAGACCAGAAGAATCCGGCCGTTCCCCTTGATTCTGGTGGGGTCCGATTACTGGACGGGGCTGATCGACTGGATCAAGGACAAACTGCTTAAAAACCACAGGATCTCTCCCGAAGATATGGATATTCTTCAAATCATCGACGAACCTGAGGAGATTGTTAAGACGGTTCGGAGGACGATCGTATTGTAAAGCTGTCATTGGTCATTTGTCATTGGTCATTCGTAACTGGTCATTGGTTACCGGTCATTGGTCATTAGTCATTGGTTGTTGGTCATTGGTTCCACTGTAAGCGACACTGGTTATTACTCATCAGAAATGGACTGGAGGTGGAGATGCAATTGAAAGAACTCAATGTTTATCAACTTGCGATGGATGTCGGAGAAAGCGTGTGGGCAATTGAAGGGAAATGGGATTTTTTTGCAAAGGATACAGTCGGTAAACAGCTTGTCAAAGCTGCCGATTCCATTGCGGCAAACATCAGTGAAGGTTTCGGCCGTTTTCACTATAAAGAAAACAGACAATTTTGCTATTATAGCAGAGGGTCTCTTTTCGAAACACGAACATGGCTAAACAAATCTCTCCATCGACAGTTGATCAGTAATACCAATTTCGAAGTATTGGAGAATAAGCTTAACCTATTAGGTCGAAGATTAAACACCTATATAACCTCCATCGGGAAAATCCCTCAACCAAGTAACCAAATGACCACTGACAAATGACTATTGACAAATGACTATTGACCAATGACTGTTGCCTAATGACCAATGCCTAATGACCAATGACCATTAGATATGTATCACCTCCCCGGCCCGGGGCGCCATGGCGGAAAAGCCCTCTGTTTTGAGAAATTCCATAAACGACAGGGTCTGTGAACAACGGCGATTTTCTTTACATTCAAATTCGATTCTTTTAAGAACCGGACCATTTCAGTTCGGTCCGCATGTGCGCTGAAACCGCCGAGCTGGACCACATTGGCGCGAACGGGGTAGAGCTTGTTGAGTATCCTGACTTCCGGTTCCGGTTCGCTGCTGCTGCCTGTTGCCTGCTGCGCGGCGATATCCAGGATCCTGCGACCCAGGGTATGCTGGGCCATGAATCCGACAATAAGAATCGTATTTTTCGGATCATGAATTTTATAACGAAGGTGATGGAGGATGCGCCCCGCTTCACACATGCCTGAAGCGGAAATAACGATGTGGGGGCTTTCATCCCGCATGAGTTTCATGGACTCCTCCACCGACGACACATACTGAATCTGACCGAAAGCGAAGGGATTTTCTCCGTTTTCCAGGAATGCCTCGTGGGTTTCCTGGTCAAAAACCTCTTCATGCTCGCCGAACACACGGGTAATTCTAGTTGCCAGCGGACTGTCTATGTAAATGGGGATTTTGGGCACTTCATTTGCATTGTACAGCTCGTGGATCATGTAAATCAGTTCCTGGGTTCGTCCATAAGCAAACGCCGGAATAACAATAGATCCACCCCGCTCAACTGTCTCCCGGATCACCTTCTTGAGCTGTCCCGGAATATCCTGAACCGGCTCATGGAACCGGTTGCCATAGGTACTTTCCATAATGAGCAGGTCCACCGGCAGCGGACCACCGTCAAAATTCAAAGTGGGGTCTTCGAGTATCGGTTTGTCGAACCGGCCAAGGTCTCCCGTGTAACATACGGTTACCGGTCTGCCGTTCTCTCTGGCCTGAATAATCGTAATAGCGGACCCAAGAATATGGCCGGCGTCGTAAAATGTTGCCGTCATGTCCTTTCCGATGGTCACCGGATGTTTGTATGGATAGCCGTCAAAATATTCAAGGGCTTCTTCGGCATCCTTGACCGAGTAAAGCGGTTCTATCTGTTCCAGGCGATGTTCTTCCATCAGACGCTTGATTGTCTCCGTATCCGGCCGCTTACCGTCTTTTCGAAGCATCTTCTGTATCCGCTTTGCTTCGGCTTTCGACAAATTGCCGGTTTTCCGCGAGCTTCGCATTTGATGAAGAAAGCCCCGGACCGTTTTATAATTCAAGTATTGTGCGTCTGATTCCTGGATGTGTCCCGCGTCAAGAAGCAGATACTCGCAGGCAGCGGCGGTAACACGGGTACAAATGATTCGCCCGGTGAAATTCTTTTTGGTCAACAGGGGAATCCGTCCGGAATGATCGATATGTGCATGGGACAGGACGACATTCGTAATAATGCCCGGATCGATGGGCATGATCCGGTTTTTCTCGGCACTCTCTTTGCGCCGCCCCTGAAACATGCCGCAGTCCAGCAGGATCCGATCCGAGTTGATGGTCAACATATGCATGGAGCCGGTAACTTCTCTAACGCCGCCGTAAGATGTGATCTGCATACACACTCCTTCTCAAATGTATTTCGACTGTAACCGGTGCCGGTAAACGATACTGTTCCGTTATCACCTGTTATACCAACTGCCAATCCGGCAGGGAACCTTCCCAGTGGGTATATCACATGTTCGGATATGAAAAAATGGATTTTTAGCACAGCCAATTTCAAAACGTCCCGTTTTAGCCGATCCCCGGGAGGACGATCCGCGTTGGGCTTGATCCCGTTCATTTACATTTGTCACTACACAGGTGCAACAGATTCCCTAAGCTCCCTGTGAAGGTTATGCAGAACATCCATCTGTTTTTTGATGGTATCGACAAACTGATCGATGCCGTTCTCGTCAAGAATACATTTTTCCAGCACCAGCAATTCCAGGTGCCCTTCAAGCAGCATAATCGGCTGGCTCAATTCATGACTGAATTTCCTGACGGCATTTTTGATTTCCCTCAATGCAGCCGCATGCCGGCACTCATTCGGCGCACACGCCTTCCTTTCCATAATATGTTCGCTATACTTTTCCATCCGGATTGTCCCCTCTAAACCCCAGCCCTCTCTTTTTCAATACATCCTTTCGGCTGGTCTTTCCGTTGCGGTTAATCCCCGAGTTTGAATGCATATATCAGCATTGCCCGTGTATCACCGTAATCATCCCCGCCCAGGGCTTCGTCTTTGTTGACAATGGCGTGCCGTATTTTCAGTTCCAGTCCTTCCAGCCGCCCACTGAAAGTGTAGAACGCTTCAAGATCGGTTTCAGAAAAATCGTAACTGGCATTCTCTCCGCTTTCAGGTGTATTGAAGTCCAGATGGCGTATTCTGCCCGTCAGGCCGGGAATGCCGATCCGGTCGAATTTGTACTTCAGTACACCCATCATTCCCTTTTCTTCGGCCCTGGAGAGATCGTTCACCATCAGGGAGACGATAAAATCATGTCCCCACGGGTAGATAATATCCTGTTCGCCGACAGCACCGTAGCCGACACTGGCCTGAAACCCTTTTCCTTCAATGCCGACCTCCATACCGTAGGTATAGGTATCCTGAGGGCCACCCAGCTTCTTTCCCGTATCACTCTGGGAAAGATACTGGGCAGACCCGTAAACCGCCCATTCACTGCTCAAGGACAGGCTGTAATCGGCCCGCAAGTAGATTTCATTCATTAGATCCACCACATGAAAATCCCAGGCCTGGAGGGTCAGATTGTCAACCCCGTCGTAAGCCAGCCCCCCCAGTATAATGGGCTCATCCCCACCTTCAATCTCCGCGTATTCGGTCATGCTGACAAACTCGGTGCTCGCCTTTCCCTTCATCTGGGCCACATAGGAAGCCGTAAATGTAACACCGGGAATACTTTTGTTCACTAACGTATAAGCTTCCGTGGTTTGGGGAACCAGGCGGTTGTCATCTCCATTCACGAACGGGGTCTCCAGCTCCTGGCGCCCCAGTTTAACGGTCGTATCGAAAAAATCCATCTGAAGAAAGGACTCGGCCAGCACTGAGAAGCCTTCATGATTTCCGTTTTCATCCTTTGAAAGCAACCCGTAGACATCATTGTCCGAATCGCTGAGTCCAAACAGATCCTGTCCGGTATAAAATGTGATACCGGCGGAGATGCCCTTCAAAGGGGAGGTTCGAAAATAGAGCATCCCTCCGGAAGCGATATCCTGACGGTCAGTGCTTCGGTCGTAGTCCCTCAAATAGTAGAAGTTTCTGAATTCACCCGACACTTCACCCCGGGTAAACGCCTCTTTCAGGTTCTCGGCGCCATGGGCTGCCGTGGCAATCAGCAAAACACACCATGCAGTCATCCACAGTTGTTTTTGCATTCTCTTCTCCTTGATCGGTCAATTGCGTATCACGACTATCGTTTCCGCAACTAAAAGTCGCTGAAATCTTCGTCATCCATTGGAATCAACTGATCCGGCCGAACCGTTTTCGTTTTCGGTTTGGCCCGGACCGATGCCGCGGCTTTCTTTTTCACCGGCGCCCCTGTCTGCTTTTTCTGACCGTTTCCGTTTTCTCTGTAATGAATCAAGCGATGTTGTCCGCTATCCACCATCCTATTTTGCGCACCGACGAGCAGCGTTAACTCTCCAACCATGGTATTCATAAATTCCGCCTGCGCCTTCATCTCCTGACTTGCCGATGCCGACTCCTCCGCACCAGCGGCATTTCTCTGTGTGACTGAATTCATTTCATCCACGGCAGTGCCGATCTGAACGATTCCCTCAGACTGTTCTTCGGTGGCCGCGGCAATTTCTCCCACCAGTCCCGCCACCTTGTCAGCGCTTTCGGCAACCTTGCTGAATTCAGCACTGGTCGATTCCGACAGTTCCGCGCCGGCGTTCACCTTCTTGACCGTTCCCTCGATCAGGTCAGAGGTGTTTTTGGCCGCTTCCGCGGCCCGCATGGCAAGGTTGCGGACCTCATCGGCCACCACCGCGAATCCGGCTCCCGCCTCTCCGGCCCGGGCCGCTTCAACGGCCGCGTTCAACGCGAGCAGGTTGGTCTGGAAAGCGATCTCATCGATGGTCTTTACTATCTTGGACGTTTCCTCACTGGCCGTGGAGATATCCTTCATGGATCGGCTGAGCTGTCCCATGAATTCGTTCGCTCTATCCACCACCTGTTTCACCTCTTCCATCAGGTGGTCCGCCTCTTTGGAATTGCCTGCGCTCTGCTTGATCATCGCGGAAATTTCCTCGAGTGACGAAGAGGTCTCCTCGATGGAAGCCGCCATCTCGGACGACCCTTCAGCCAACGCCTGACCGGCTTCGGAAACCTGCGTCGCCGCCGATGAGACCTGGTCCGATCCTTCTGTAATGCCTGCAATGACTTTTTTTAACGGGTTTGTAATCCCCATCGTCAGCCACCAGATGAGAAACACGCCCGCCAACAAGCCGAATCCGGTAATAAAGAAAATCCCGTTTCTGGATCCTGCATGGGTACTCGCCGCGGAATCGTGCGCCTCCTCCGCCAGTTTCAGGTTAATCTCCGTCAATTGGTCGAGGCAATCCCGCATGTTCTCGAAATCGGTTTTCGCCTGACCGAAAGAGAGGACAGATGCCGCCTCCCGTCTATTTACATCGCCGGACTTCAATCCTTCAACTACTTCATCAGTGGATCTCTCCCATTTTTCCCGTGCCGTCTCATATTTGGAAATAATGGCACTCTCTTCAGCAGTCGAGTGAAGCGCCTTGTATTTTTGAAACCGCTCATCGGACTGCCGCAGATTCTCCGCATGTTCGTCCAGCAACTCCTGGAACAGGGCGGATCCCGTTTCGGCCTGTATCATGGAACGTTCCGCCACCAGCAGTTGTTGAAGATCCCGGTCCGCCTCGATGAGAAAATCCATGGCCGGCATCATCACCGAAAAAATGTCATCCACATTATCGTTGATTTTTTCTGAACCACGATAGCCGATCACCCCGATGACGATTGCGATCAAAATCATCAGGGAAAAGGCAGCCATCAACTTGCTTCCGACAGTCATTTTTTTCAGTGCTTGCATATGGTATTCCTTTTATATTGAATATGTTGATATATAATTGATTCTTATATTTTTTTAGCTCGTTTCCCGAGCTTTTGGCTTTTCATTTATTCCGGCCGACTCAAACCGGCACGAGGCGTTGATCATTTTTTCCAGCACGCACAGCAGATCACTGAACTGACTTTCTCCATAACTCACATACCGCGGCCGCAACAGGAGACTTCTGGAGAGGATTTCCCGGCTCATCTCGTGAAGGGCCAGCACCAGGCGTCGACCAGCAAGGCATCCCTTTATCTCTATAAGCCGTTCCAGACGTTCACTGTTGTCCACGAGCACAATGACAATTTCCGATTCTTTATTGTATGCGGGGAGACACACCCGCTTTTGGAGATCTTCCACACTGTTGTGGTGCTCTATTTCAATATCCGGGAATTGCTCACGAATTGATTTTAAAAGACGTTTGCCTGTTGTTCCCGATTCGTCTTGTATGCATAAAATAAATTTTGTCATTTCCTCTCTACCTCACAATTAATACAACCTGCATCACCTATAACTCAAAAACCGTACCAACTTTTATGAAAAGATTATTATTCAATAATAACTTTATGTTAAATATTTTTCAGGGATATCTGACAATCCGGGATGGACAAGAAAAAGCATTAAAAAAAACCAACAATTCATCCACAACCATTCGTTTATTTTATAAATATTAGCCACAAGCTTGATATTCAGAAAAATCTGACAGTAAGAAAAATCTGAAACACTACCGCCAATTTCAAAACGTCCCGTTTTGACCGATCTTCAGGCGGACGATCCATACTGGGTCTGGTCCCGCTTGGGCAGGAAAAACGTTTTGAAAATGGCTCCCTATTTTGGATTTTGAAGGATGTGTTGAAGGTATATGAAAAGGGGAAATGATTTAAGAACGGAGCTGATACTTCTTCAGCAGATCATACAAATGACCCCGGGAAAGCTCTGAAACCCGGCAGGCCTCGGCGATATCTCCGCCGGTGACCGATATAAGCTTTTTAATGTAATCGAACCTCGTCTGTTCGAGAAGTTTCTTCAACGGAATCAGTTTCCGGTCGCCGTTATCACCACACGGCGCCTGTTTTGCCGGCGCCGTATCGCCGGAGGATTTTATCCGGTTTTTAGTAATTTCGGCGCGGATGTGGGTAGGAAGATGCATGGTGAAAATTTCCGATTCCAGCGGATTTTCGGAACAGATACAATCGATTGTATTGAACAGTTCCCGAACATTTCCGGGCCAGCTGTAGGCCTGAAGTGCCTCGAGTATATCCTGGGAGAATATATAGGGACCTCTGTCAGCAAAACAGGGATGGTGGTTCATATAATGCGTCGCCAGTTCCGCTATATCTTCAGTACGGTTTCTCAACGGCGGCAACTTGATGACAATGGTGCAAATTCTGTAATAGAGGTCCCGTCTGAATTTCCCGTTTTCCACCATCCCGGTCAAATCCCGGTTGGTGGCACATATAAGCCGGAAATCACTCGTCACCTCTCTTTTCCCCCCCACCGGCAGAAATCGTTTTTCCTGGAGGACCCGCAGGAATTTTTTTTGTATATTATCAGGAAGTTCCCCAATTTCGTCCAGGAACAGGGTGCCGTCATGTGCCTGTTCAACAAGCCCGATCCGGTCTGAATCAGCACTTGTGAATGCACCTTTCTTATGACCAAACAATGTGCTCTCCACGAGATGATCCGGCAGCGCACTGCAATCTACCACCACAAAGTCACCCTTCACTCGCGGACTGTTATCATGAATCGCCTGGGCGAAAACTTCTTTTCCGGTGCCGGTTTCTCCCAAAATCAGTACCGGGCTGTCGGTAATTGCCGCTTTGCCCGCCTGCTCCAGACAGTTGGAAATCAGCGGCCCCTTTCCAATAATCCCGTCCTGTTTCAGAACGATGTTCGAAGTGGCCGCTTTTTTCTGCCGGCGGTATTTTATCGCCCGGTCGAGGGAAAGTTTCATGCTCTGCAGGGAAACGTCCTTTGTTATGTAGTCCCATGCGTGGTTTTGTATCGCTATTTCCGCGCCGTCCGCATCTCCGACACCGGTAATGATAATAATCTCCGGTGGTGAGACCCCTTCACGAAGCAGCGGTATTCCGTCAAGCCCGCTGCCATCGGGTAAATTGACATCCAGGAATACCACATCGAAGGCTTCGCTCGCGGCGGTTTCAATCCCCATTTTCAGGGTCGTCTCGTATCTCGACGTCATTCCCATCTTTTCAATAAGTTTGACGAGCATTTTGCAGTACAGTTCATTGTCGTCAATGATGAGTATTTGAATGTCGTCCTGATTGTTCATCGGTTCTCCGATGTCAGACTGTTTAGTAGTTTGTGTTTCGACCGAAAATTTATTATTGCTATAATCGGCAATAATGTCAATTTTCTAAAGCCTCACTGTTTCAATAACCCAGGGAATTGCTTGCATAACAGGGGATATACGGCCGGAGCAGTGTTCTTCTAATAATGCCGGTGGTGGTTGTGTTTAGAAATGCCCGCCAACAGGCTCAATGGGAATAATGATGTCACACAAAATTCTAATCACAATCGATCCGGAGATACTTCACGATCGAGAGAAGATTCGTCAGCAGATAGTCAAGTCAACAGCGTTTTCGTTCGATCGCTTTAAAATCGCCCGTCGTTCCGTGGATGCCCGTAGCAAAAGACCCCGCTACACGCTTCAAGTCGAATTGAGCAATAAAGACAGCCCTGTTACCGAGCAGACACTCCCCACTTTCAGACCGGTCCGAAAAGGTCGTTCTGCTCTGATCATCGGCGCCGGACCCGCCGGCCTTTTTGCAGCCCTGACACTGATAGAACAGGGCATCAAGCCGATTGTTCTTGAAAGGGGCAAACCTGTTGAACAGCGCAGGAAAGATATTGCCAAATTGCTGCGTCACGGCCATTTGGATGCTGAATCCAATTATTGCTTCGGAGAAGGCGGGGCCGGAACCTTTTCGGACGGCAAGCTCTATACGCGTTCCACAAAACGCGGGAATATTCGGGAAATTCTCGATATTCTTATTGCCCACGGAGCCTCTGAGGAATTACGTATCGATTCCCATCCCCACATCGGTTCCAACCGGCTTCCGTCGATTGTCAACGCCATGCGCCGAACCATTCTCAACTGCGGTGGTGAAATTCACTTCGACTGCCGGGCAACAGATTTTTTTGTTCAAAAAGATTCCATTGCCGGCGTGACAACGAACAGTGGGGGTACATTCGATGCCGAGAATGTCATTCTTGCCACGGGCCATTCGGCACGGGATATTTATGATCTGTTTCAAAAAAACAACTTTGCCGTTCTGCCGAAAGCCTTTGCAGTAGGGGTTCGGGTTGAGCATCCCCAGGATCTCATCGACACCATCCAGTACCACCACTCCCCCCGGCATCCGAACCTGCCTCCGGCCGCCTACCGGTTCACCAGTCGGATCGAGGAACGCGGTGTCTATTCATTCTGCATGTGCCCCGGCGGCCATATCATTCCGGCAAGCACAAGTCCTGAAGAACTGGTGGTTAACGGCATGAGCAATTCCGCCAGAAACGCTCCTTATGCAAATGCGGGTATCGTGGTGGAAGTCCGTCTTGAGGACATCGAAGCATATCACTCACATGGGCCCTATGCCTTTCTGGCCTTTCAACAGGAATTGGAGCGCCGCGCCTTCCAGTTCGGCGGCGCCCTGGGTCAGCAGGCGCCGGCCCAGAAAATGACCGATTTCATCCGTGGCAGGTTATCCACTTCACTGCCCGTAACTTCTTATCTCCCGGGCATTCAAACAGCGCCGCTTCACGAACTTTTCCCCCCTTTTCTCTCGCGTCGTCTGGCGGAGGGCTTGTCGAACTTCGACAAAAAACGAAAAGGATTTTTGTCGGAGGAGGCGCTCCTTCTGGCAGTCGAGTCAAGAACCAGTGCCCCAGTAACAATCCCCAGGGACGACACAACCCTGATGCACCCGGACTTAAAAGGGCTCTACCCATGCGGTGAAGGGGCCGGATATGCCGGCGGCATTGTTTCTTCGGCAATGGACGGCCGGCGAGTGGCGATGAAAATATCAGAGGGATTGAAAGCTTGAGAGTTAACTGGTAAGAGAACAATGTACTACAATTAACGAACAGTGAACTGTAAACAGAAACGTGGACAATCATGACAGACTTATCAGGACAAATCCATCATCTGCTTGGAAAAGGACATCCAGTGGTACTGGCAACCGTCATACGTCACATGGGCTCGACACCCAGGGGGGCCGGCGCAAAAATGATCGTATGTGAAGAGGGTAACATTTTCGGCACCATCGGTGGCGGCGGAGTGGAAGCAGAAGTAATCCAAGGCGCTCCGGAACTCTTTAAATCCGGGGGAGGCGCCATTCGACACTTTGACTTCAGCAGTACCGATATTGCCAGTTCCATGGGAATGATCTGTGGCGGTAAAATGGACGTTTTTATGGAGCGTCTGGATCCCGACGAGGAGACCCTGTCGATATTCGATACACTGGCATCGAATATCCGGACCGGAGAAAAATGTCTTCTCGGCAGGGCATTCCATCCCGAACACAGTTCACCCCGAGATCACTCTCTTTTTCTTACGGTCGGCCGGGATACCCTGCTCGGAAACGTTCCGCTCGATACGGCCGCTCTTGAAGAATTGAAAGAAGCAGCATTTAAAAAGCGTCAGCCGGTTATTCAAACAGCTGAAAATCTCACCATCATCGCCGACCCGCTTTTGTCCACGGAATGCGTCTATCTTTTCGGGGCGGGGCATGTGGCCCAGCAAGTGGCCCGTATCCTGAGCATGATCGATTTCAGAACCGTGGTCATTGATGACCGGGAAGAATTCGCCAACCCGCAGCGGTTTCCCATGGCCGATGAAATCTGCGTACCGGAGAGCTTTGACACGGTATTTTCGCAGCTGCCCATCGACATGAACAGTATCCTTGTCATTCTCACCCGGGGGCATGCTCATGACCAGACCGTGCTCGAACAGGCGCTCCAAACCGAGGCCGGATACATCGGCATGATCGGCAGCAGACGGAAACGGGATGCTATTTACGAGAATCTATCGAAACAGGGAATGTCTCCGGAAAATCTTGCACGGGTCTGCAGCCCCATCGGTCTGGAAATAGCCGCCCAAACACCCGAAGAAATAGCCGTGAGCATCACGGCCCAGCTTATCGCCTACCGGGCCGGCCTCAAGCTATGAAGCACCAGACCATAGCCGCTATTATCCTTGCCGCGGGAAAATCCGGGCGTATGGGAAAGCTCAAGCCACTCCTTCCCCTGGGGAAAAGAACCGTCCTTGAAAGGGTAGTAGATCTTTTCCTCACTTCGGGCGTGTCAGACATCCGGGTGGTAATCGGTCATCGCGAAGAAGATGTCCGAAGCCGCCTGGCATCGCTTCGGGTAACCTGGATACACAACGAAGAGTATCACCAGGGGATGTTCTCATCCATAAAAATGGGGCTCCGGAACCTCGCATCGGATCGGACACATTTCTTCATGCTTCCCACCGATATCCCTCTGGTGAGGCCACAAACAATTACCGCCATGTTGGAAAAAAGGAACGCCCTTGGATGCGAAACATCCATTCTGTACCCCTCTTTTATGGATAAGCGCGGTCATCCACCGCTGATTTCAACGGAACTTATTCCGAAAATCCTGGGATGGAAGGGTCAAGGCGGACTGAATATGGTCCTCGAATCGCATGAGGCCATCGCCCGGAATGTCCCCGTTATCGATGAATTCATTTTAACGGATATGGATACACAGTCGGATTACGAACACATTTCCGCCGCCCGCGGCCGATACGATATCCCCACCGCCGCGGAATGCATGGCAATCCTGAAAAATCCGGCATTCGTTTCCGACGAAACGGCATCCCATTGCCTTGCGGTTTCCAAGTTGGCGGTCTTTTTAGGGAGGCAGATTGTCATTCAAAACAGCGGGATAAACCTCTCCCGCATCTCTTCAGGCGCCATGTTGCACGATGTGGCGAAAGGCCGCCCGGACCATGCACGGGAAGGCGCGAAACTTCTATCGGAAATGGGTTTTTCCGGAATTGCCGATATTGTTGCCGGCCACATGGACATCGATTTCCAGGAGAACACCCCGCTCACCGACAGGGAAATAGTGTACCTGGCGGACAAGCTCGTCAAAGGTGACAAGTTGGTCCCTTTAAACGCTCGCTTCGATGACAAACTCGCCCGCTACGGCGAAAACCCGGACGCCAAAAAAGCCATCTTAAAACGCAAAAACAATGCGCTGACGATTGTTCGATGTTTTGAAAAAGAATCCGGAAAAGGACTTCAAACCATCCTCGATGATTTCATACGGAACGTCCCATGACTATTTTTCTGCTCAGGCACGGCCATATAGAATTCAGCGGCACGGAATCTGACGGTCCGAAGCGTTTTCTCGGACAGACGGATGCCCCCCTGAACCACACGGGACGTGAACAGGCCCGGATATGGCAATCCGAATTGGCTGAAAAAAATCTCACAAAAATATATGCAAGCGATCTCGTGCGATGTGCCGAAACCGCCCGGATTATTGCCGGCAAAGGAGCGGTAGGAATCCGGCTCCTGCCGTCACTCCGGGAAATCAATCTCGGAACACTGGAAGGCCTGTCCATGGATTTTGTTCGCACGGAGTTTCCCGAAGAATGGAAGAAGCGGGGAGACGACCTGCTCCATTACAGACCCGAAGGCGGCGAGTCATTTGCCGATCTCAGGGATCGGGTTCTGCCGGCGTTTGAAACCATCGCCAGGGAACATGAAGGCAACATCCTGATTGTCGCCCATGCAGGCGTCATCCGGATGATCTTGTGCCAAATCCTGGGAATACCGGTTTCCAATCTGTTCAGAATCGGCCAGTCCCACGGGTGTCTGAACATCCTGGAACCTCACAAAGATTATTTCCGTGTAATGTGCCTGAACCGGGCATGCCCTCTTCCATGAGTTGGCTTATATAATCCAATTGCTTCGCGCAGCCGCCAACGCGGTAGCAGCTTCCGGCAGCCATGGATCAAGCTCCTTTCGAAGATAAAACCGGGGATGAAGCAGGTCGTCGTCCATTGAAATCAGGCCCTCCGCCCGGGCGAAGCGCTCGAGAACGGTATTCGGATAAATACGAATCCCTACTGTCAGGCGCATCATATCGAGATCGAGACCGTTCGCAAAATCAAAGCTCTTATTGACGGTCTCACGGGTTTCCCCCGGACCGCCCAGCAGCAGAAATCCCATTCGCCGAATACCACTGCTCTTGAAGAGGTTTGAAATCCGCGTAACCACACCGGGGTCGGTGCGTTTGTTCATCCGTTTCAGCATGCTCTCATCACCGCTCTCAAAGCCCAGTGAAACCTGAACACATCCGGCTCGGGCCATTTTCACCACAAGCGCTTCATCGACGAAATTGGGGTAGATAATCGCCTGCCAATGGATATCAATACCGGCATCTATAATGGCATCGCAAAGGGCTTTGGCATAAGACATGGGAAGATTGAATGTATTGTCGACAAAATAGAACTGCGAGATGCCCGCTTCCACATGGTCGTGAAGTGCGGTTACAACCGAAACAATGGAACGCTTTCTCAACCTGCTTCCTTCGATAGACGGTGTAGAACAGTAACTGCAGTCCATGGCGCAGCCACGTCGTGTCTGAAACGGCAGCCAGATATTCCGGGCATCAAAATCGGGATGGGTCGACAACAACGGGTCGGGCATCGGCAGCAGGTATTCGTCAAGCGCTTTGTGAACAGCGAACGGTTGTACCGGCCGGCCGTCTGAAAAATAAAGGCCGGGAAGCCCCGGAACGGTTTCACTTCGCTCAAGGTGGGACAAAAGGTCGACAAAAACCCCCTCCCCTTCCCCCTGGATTCCCATATCCGCCCCGAGATAGTTCAAAACACTCTGGGGAAAAATACTGAATCCGGCACCACCGAGAATCACGGGAGAATCCGATTCCAGACGACAGGCATCCACTACCGGCTTGACGGCATCCAGAAGAAATCGTGTCTGTGCCGCGGATTGATCGTCTATGTTGCGTACTGAAATACCGATGGCTTCCGGGCAGAAAGAACGGATGGTTTCAAGCACCAGTTGTCGGGAATCCGCCGGTGTCATCAGGTTCAGGACCCTTACTGAATGTCCCGCCCGGCGAGCAGCCCTCACCACGCACGCCAGACCCAGCGGCATCACCGGCATACCTATCTGTTCGGTATTGGCTGAAATCAGAAGGATTTTCATTATTGTCTGTTATCGGTCATTTGTCATTTATCATTGGTCATTTGTCATTGGTCATTGGTCATTGGTTGTCTGATTCGATAATTTTACACTGTATACGAATCGGTTTCAAATGATATACCGGGAATAATGAGCATGGCGACCCGTTTGCAATGCCATCGCATCTAAATAATAGCTGTCCATGTGTTTAGAATATTAACACCCGCATGTTCAAAAGTTTAACACTTGAATATATTGACACCGGTATTAAAATGATAAAAAACTGACTGCGAATCACCATCCGTCCTGGAAAATCTGATATTCCCCGGCATGGCATCGGATTTGCAGTTTGCAGTCATTTCAAGGAAAAAGAGTTGACATGAAAAATAAACCTTTACCTTGTTTCAGATCTCGTCATAAAGTGATGACCATATATATCAGCCAATTTCAAAACGTCCCGTTTTGGCCGATTCCCGGGAAGGCAATCCGCTTTGGACTTGATCCCGCTTGTGCCGAGAAAACGTTTTGAAAATGGCTCATGCGAAATAAAAAGCCCATGGAGTCCGCAATGAAACGAAATGGCCCGGTTGTAAAACTTCTGTCAGCGGTGTTCTTGTTGTTGTTTTTCTCCAGATCAGGATCCGCGGAAACTCAAATTGCCGTTCCACAACTTCTGACCATTCAGGAAGCGATCCAAATTGCCGTCACCCATAATCCCGGCATAACCGAAGCCGAAGCCCTTGTCTCCGCCTCCGGCGAACAGTTGCTTCAGGCAAGATCGGGGCTTTATCCGCAAATCAATGTTTCGGGGACGTATAGCAAAACAACAAGCCCCATGATGGCCTTCGGAACAAAGCTGAACCAGGGACGTATCGGCACGGAAGATTTTCTTCCGGACCGCCTCAATGATCCGGAAGCCATCGATAATTACGGATTGACATTTTCAGCCATGTGGTCTCTGTTCGACAGTGGGCAGACATGGTTCGGCCTGAAGCAGGCCCGAATGGGTCAGACCGCCGCCGGCTTCGTATTGGATCGAACAGTCCAGGGCATCATCGCCCGAACGGTATCCACTTACAACGGGTTGCTGCTTTCGATACAACAGCTTGACCTGGTCCTTCAGGCCCTGAAAACCGCGGAAGCCAATCAGGAGATAGTACGCTCCCGTTTTGAAAGCGGGTTTGTCGTAAAAAGTGATTTTTTGCAAACCCAGGTCCATATTGCCAACCTGTATCAACAGCGATTGCAGGCCGAAAGCGGAGTGAAGGTTGCACAGGCGGAATTGTGCGCGTCCATGGGTGTTAATGCAGACACGCTCTTTGATCCGGCAGACAACCTTGAAAGCGGACCTGAAACGACGGGAACAATTGAAGACTGGCTTGAAAAGGCCGCCGCCTCCCGTCCGGATTTGAAAGCACTGCTTCAGCGGGAAACCATAGCGGAGACCGAGGTCAAAAAAGCCTCAGCCGCCCGGTTACCCAGCATCGCCCTCTCCGCGGATTATGGCACCAACTCCGAAAATTTTAATAACGGCGAAGACAGCTACTCGGTTGGCGGTGTGGTAAATCTGAACCTGTTTTCAGGTTTCAGGACTTCCGCCAAAGTGGGAGAAGCCGCCGCAATGCTGAAAAAGATCAAGGCCGGGCGCACCGCCCTGGAGCAGAGAATTTCCGTTGAGACAAGGCGCGCCTTCTTTCAGGCCAAAAGCACCTGGGCGCGGATACAGGTAGCAAACACGTCTATGGACCAGGCTGAGGAAGCGCTTCGAATTGTCAGAAACCGGTATGAAAGCGGCCTTCTCACCATCGTGGAGCTGCTGAATGCGGAACTGGTACTCCACCAGGCCCGGACCAACCGGATTCGGGCAATCCACGATTACAATGCCGCCAGGGTGGCGTTGATGCTGGCGGCCGGCACACTGGATACGAGCTTTAAATAACAGGAGTTTGAACATGTCTTCTATGAAATTGCACACGTTTATCGTTCTTCTACTCATCATCCTGTTCCTCGGCTGTGGTGACACTAAAGATACAGGGCATTCCGGTGCTCAAAACGGTGTTAAAGTCCCGGTGGCCACGTCTGAGGAGACCACTCATCCCAAGTATCATGAAGCGGTGGGCACAGTTCGGGCCATGACTGCCGGAACGCTTTCCGCGAAAATCATGGGAACTGTTCGGACCGTCCATGTGAAGGAGGGAGACCGGGTCAAGGCAGGTGACCTGTTGGTATCCATCGACAACAGGCAGGTTTCGGCCCAATTCGCCCAGGCCAGGGCAGCCGTATCCGAAGCCACTCAGGGGGCGGCGGCCGCTGAATCCGCAAAAGAGGCCGCCAAGGCCGGCGCAGACCTTGCGACGGCCACCTATGAGAGATACCAGAGACTTCTTGCCGATGACTCCGTCAGTCGTCAGGAGTATGATGAGGTCACCGCCGGGTATCAACAGGCCAAGGCCTCCCTGAAACAGGCCCAGGAAATGGCAGCCGCCGCCAGGGCCCGGGTCCGCCAGGCGAAATCGGGTCTGGAAGCCGCCTCGGTAACTGATAAAGACGCCTCGGTCACAGCGCCTTTTGACGGAGTTGTCAAAGATAAACTGATTGAGGCCGGAGACCTGGCTACTCCCGGCCGGCCGTTGCTTACCCTTGAAAGTGAAACCGGACTGGAAATGGCGGTGGACCTTCCCGAGACACTGTTTGGTTCCGTGGAAGTCGGTCAGTCGGTTACCATACATATTTCCGCGAATAATCTTTCCCTGACCGGCCGGGTGACCGCCGTATCCTCTTCCGCCGATGCCCGTAGCCGCAGCTTCCTGATCAAGATCGCCCTTCCTGAAACCCGGGGCGTACATGCCGGCATGTTTGCCCGGGCGCTGATCCCCACTGGAGAGGAAACACTGCTTCTTGTCCCCGAAAGCGCTGTCGTGCACCAGGGGCACCTGACAAGTATCTTTATCCTGGACGATAAACAGACAGCGCGATTTCGCCTGGTTAGAACCGGTCGGGACATCGATGACACGGTGGAGATCGTCTCCGGTCTGAAGCCAGGCACCCGGTTCGTTACCAGGCCGCCCCCCACCCTGTCGGACGGAGCGATCGTGGAGGCTGCGCCATGACACTCAAAACGGGACCAGCCGGTAAAATAGCGGGATTTTTTATCAACTCGAAACTTACCCCGCTGATTATTCTCGCTTCCATCCTGCTGGGTATCGCGGCGGTTATTGCGTTGCCCCGGGAAGAAGAGCCCCAGATCGTCGTTCCCATGATCGATATCTTTGTCCAGATGCCCGGATCGAGTGCCAAGGAGGTGGAGCAACGGATCACCAAGCCCATGGAGAAACTGTTATGGGAAATCCCCGGCGTGGAGTATATCTATTCCACTTCCTACCCGGGCATGTCCATGGCCATCGTACGGTTTTATGTAGGAGAAGATGAAGAAAACTCCATTGTCCGCCTTCAATCCAAGCTCATGAGCAACATGGACCGGATTCCATGCTGCGTCACCCAGCCGCTCATCAAACCGCGTTATATTGATGATGTGCCGATACTGGCCCTCACCTTCTGGAGTGATACAGAAGACCATTATTCCCTGAGACGGGTTGCCGCGGAAGTGGAAGACCTGGTGAAACGGGAACCGGATGCGTCCCTCACCAATCTTATCGGCGGAGAAAACCGAAAGGTTGAAGTCAAGCTGGATCCCTCCCGGCTTGCAGGCTACGGTCTTGACATGGAAGCGGTGGCCGGCATGCTGTTCGCCGCCAACCAGGCCGCGGATGCCGGCACATATCCCTCCGCTACTGAAGGTCAGGTCATCGTTCATACCGGTGGATTTCTGAAGGATGCAAGGGATGTTGCGAGTGTGGTAGTCGGTGTCCGGAACGGCAAACCGGTCTACCTTCGGGATGTCGCGGAAATTCTCGACGGCCCCCAGGAGCCTTCACAATATGTTTTCTTCGGAAGCGGACCCGCAACCGGACATTCCGAGCATGCCACAGCCGTCACGGATACGGCACGTCCGGCCGTCACCCTCACAGTGGCCAAACGGAAAGGGACCAATGCCATCCACGTGGCCAACAAAGTGCTGGCACGCCTGGAAGACTCCCGGGGCACCGTGATCCCGGACAACATCAATGTCACCATCACCCGGCATTACGGGGAGACCGCCAAGGAAAAATCCGATGAACTGCTGCTGCACATGTTCATCGCCATTTTCTCTGTAAGCGTTCTGATCTGGTTCGCCCTGGGCCGTCGCGAATCCGGTGTGGTTGCGCTGGCGATCCCCGTCACCCTGGCCCTTACTCTGGCAGTCATCTATCTCTACGGGTATACCCTGAACCGAATCACCCTCTTTGCCTTGATATTTTCCATCGGTATCCTGGTGGATGACGCCATTGTTGTGGTGGAAAACGTCGTTCGCCACTTTCGCCTTGAGGAGAACAGGGGCCGGAGCAAATGGGATGTTGCCATCGAAGCGGTGGATGAAGTCGGCAACCCGACCATCCTTGCCACCCTTACGGTTATTGCGGCAATTCTCCCCATGGCCTTCGTGGGCGGCCTCATGGGACCATACATGCGCCCCATTCCTATAGGCGCTTCCGCCGCCATGGTCTTTTCCCTTCTCATCGCCTTTATCGTCACCCCATGGGCATCGGTGCGATTTCTTCGCCGGGACAACACCGGCGGGAATGCACATTCGGAACATCACCACCGGGAAGACTGGGCCACGGTTCTTTACCGCCGTGTAATGGATCCCCTGATTCATCAAGCCAAATGGCGACGGCGGTTTCTGATTGGCGTCGTAGCGCTGCTACTCATCGCCTGCGGCCTTGTCCTGGTAGGCCTGGTCCGGGTAAAAATGCTTCCCTTTGACAACAAAAGCGAGTTCCAGGTCATTATCGACCTACCCGAATCCGCTACCCTGGAAGAAACGGCAGCGGCTGCCATGGACATGGGGAATTATCTGAAGACAGTACCGGAGGTCACTGACTACCAGCTATACGTCGGCACTTCCGGCCCCTTTAACTTCAACGGGCTCGTTCGGCATTACTATCTTAGGGAAGAGGGCTACCAGGCGGATATTCAGGTAAATCTGGCGCCCAAGGGAGAGAGGGATTATCAGAGCCACGATATCGCGAAACGCGTGCGCCCCCACTTGAAAGAGATAGCGGACCGTTACAACGCACGCATAAAAGTCGCCGAGGTACCACCGGGGCCACCGGTAATCTCCACGCTTGTAGCTGAAATATACGGACCTGACTATGACCGCCAGCGCGACCTCGCCCTGCAGATTCGGGACATCATGGAAGAGACCGATGGTGTGGTGGATGTGGACTGGATCATGGAGGAAGATCAGACGCGGTATCACCTCGAGGTGGACCGGGAACGCGCCGCCCTGCACGGCATCAGTACCGCCCACATCACCAAGGTCCTGACCACCACCCTCAGCGGGCAACAGACGGGTCTGCTTCATGCGCCCGAAGAGAAAGAAGATGTGCCGATCATCCTGAAAGCGCCGCTGGCGCTTCGGGCCGGTATTGATCGGCTGAAGGCCATCAAGATTCCCTCCGCATCCGGAGATATGGTCTCCCTCTCAACCCTCGTGACAGTGAAAGAAACACCGCCGGACAGAAGCATTTATCACAAAAACCTCATGCCGGTTGTTTACGTCACGGCGGACGTGGCCGGCTCCAAGGAGAGTCCGGTCTACGCCATTCTGGAAATGCGAAAAAAGATCGCGGCACTTTCGATTCCCGAAGGCTATTCAGTGGCCCAGCATACCGCCAATGTCCCCGAAAGCGACCGAAAACTGTCCATGAAATGGGATGGGGAGTGGCACATCACTTACGAGGTGTTCAGGGATCTCGGCATCGCCTTCGGAATCGTGCTGATCCTCATCTTCGTTCTGGTGGTGGGATGGTTCCAGTCTTTCGCCACACCGTTCACCATTATGGTGGCCATCCCCTTTTCCCTGATCGGCATTTTGCCGGCCCACTGGCTCATGGGGGCCTTTTTTACCGCCACCTCCATGATCGGTTTCATCGCGGGGGCGGGGATCGTGGTCAGAAATTCCATCATTCTGGTGGACTTTATCGAACTTCGGGTCAAGCAGGGCGTCCCCCTGGACCAGGCAGTCATCGATGCGGGCGCTGTTCGTTTTCGGCCCATGATGCTCACGGCGGCGGCCGTTGTGGTGGGCGCGTCGGTGATTCTCTTCGACCCGATATTCCAGGGGCTTGCCATCTCACTCATGGCGGGCGAAGTTGCATCCCTGCTGTTTTCACGCATGACCGTGCCGATTCTCTACTATCTTGAAAAACGATGGGAAACGACACACCTTCATCATGAGGCATAGCGAGAATATATGTTTAAAAAAGGAACGAATATCTGCGTCAGACTGGTTCAGCGATACTTACCGGACCCGTTTCTGTTCTGTATCATTCTAACGGTTATCGTATTTACAGGCGGCATTGTCATGACAAGACAAACCCCAATGGCAATGCTTATCCACTGGAACAACGGTTTCTGGAGCCTTCTCGCTTTCTCGATGCAGATGGCGCTTGTTCTTGTCACCGGCCACACGCTTGCAAATGCCCCGATTATCCAAAAAGGGCTTAAAGCGCTTGCAAATCCGGCCAACACCGCTGCAAAAGCAATTGTGGCGGTTACCATTGTCTCTACCATTGCCTGCTGGATCAACTGGGGGTTTGGCCTTGTAATCGGCGCCCTCTATGCCCGTGAGCTTGCCAAAAAAGTAAAGGAAGTGGATTACCGCCTTCTTATCGCTTCCGCATATACGGGTTTTCTCGTATGGCACAGCGGAATATCCGGATCAATACCTCTTAAAGTCGCAACTGCCGGGCCGGACCTTGCCGCGGCAACAAAAGGGGCCATTGTTGATCCAATTCCGACAACTGCAACTATTTTCTCTGCTTTCAACCTGATTATCGTGCTTCTTATTTTTGTTACAATGCCGATTGTCAACAGATTTATGCACCCGGCAAAAGAGGAGACAATATCCATCGATCCTGAACTTCTTAAAGATGTGACACCTGGGATCGATCCTGATATGAAACACAAAACACCGGCGGACTGGATGGAAAATACGCCACTTTTTTCAATGATTATCGGTATTATGGGCCTTGTATTTGTTGTTTACTACTTCACGGAGAACGGCTTTAAACTCAATCTTAACATTGTAAACTTCATCTTTCTCTTTGCGGGTATCCTGCTCCACGGTACGCCGCGACGTTTTCTCAACGCCCTCTCTGTTGCGGTAAAGGGCGCCGGCGGGATTATTCTCCAGTTTCCTTTTTATGCGGGGATCATGGGTATGATGGTTGGCGCAAATGCCGCCGGCGTTTCAACAGCAGGTCTTCTTTCCGAGTGGTTCGTTGCCATATCCAATACGGTGACGTTTCCATTCTTCACTTTCCTCTCCGCGGGAATCGTCAACTTCTTCGTTCCTTCAGGCGGCGGCCAATGGGCGGTTCAGGCGCCTATTATGATGCCTGCCGGCGCGGAACTTGGTGTTCCCATGGCC
This sequence comes from Desulfobacterales bacterium, assembly GCA_963677545.2. Classification (GTDB taxonomy): domain Bacteria; phylum Desulfobacterota; class Desulfobacteria; order Desulfobacterales; family JAFDDL01; genus JBECKW01. The sequence continues at coordinate 155,301 of CAXXKH010000045.1, forward strand.
AAAACCGCCATGGCCATTGCATGGGGAGACGCCTGGACAAACATGATCCAGCCGTTCTGGGCCCTTCCTGCTCTCGGCATTGCGGGTCTTGGCGCCAGAGATATCATGGGATTCTGTCTTATCGTCATGATTTACACCGGTGTCATCATATCACTCGGACTGATGTTCTTATAAAACCAAATTAAAAGCCATACCGCTTAAGCGCATCGATAACACGATCCCTGCTGTCCTTTTCAACGATCAGCATTTTCTTTTTATGTGCTTTTGTTATCTTCTCACTCAGCATTTCCAGATCGGCCGGTTTTTCCACGAAATCCATAGCGCCTAGTTTTATGGCTTCCACGCCTTTTTCCACCGTCGCGTGACCAGTCAGAAGAATCACCTGGATTTCAGGACTTCGCTCCTTTATTCGCTTGAGCGCCTCCAGGCCGTTCATCCCCGGCATCTGAAGGTCGAGGATCACCGCATCAAACAGGTCATTCTCGATTCGTGCCAGAGCGTCCTCGGCTGAACTGGAGGTGGACACCTCAACCCCTCTGGCCACCAGTCTCTCTTCCATCAATTCCAGGAAGTCCACCTCGTCATCAACAAGCAATACTTTTTCGGACATGACAGGCTCCTTTTTTTTAATCTTTTATCACAAACACTTCTAATCGGGCAGCAGGCAAATACGGTTTCATCCACCAGCGCCCAGTTCAATTCGAATTTGTTTCTCGTCTGCATTTATTATAATTTCAGCATGAAGGGCTTTTGCAATCGAAAATATCGTTTCAGGCAAATCCGGCCCACTTCCTTCCGGCCATTGCGTCGTCGAAAGCATTATCGTTACACCGGTTTCACTTTTTTCACCGCCGACAATCACCGGATGTTCCATATCGGCAAAAGGCATCATTGTCTCAAAACAGAGCCAGACCAGGTTCATTAACAGAAACGGCGCCGTCACAATACTTATCGAAGATTCCGGCAACCGGCATTCGATCCCGACGCCTTTGTTGTCGGCAGTACGCTTTGACAATGCGACTGCAAGGGAGATGACCTCACCCAGGTCGGTGGACCGCTGGAAACTGTCGACCGTGTGGGAAAAACTGTTCATATTCTTAATGATGCCATCGGTAAGCGCCACCTGGTTTTTTAACGATTCGGCAAGACGCATCAACCGATCGAGGTCGATCTCCCTGCCTTGTTCAGCCAGTAGAACGAGATCTTTTAAAAGCCCGGCCTGCTCGTTGATGACCGCCATCCTGTTCTTGATCTCATGAGATATGGACGCGCTCATCGTTCCAAAATAATGGAGCCCTGTCTTCATTAGGGAATCATTCATCATATCCCATCCTCCTTTTGAAACCTTCCATTATGTTTGCCGGCCCTTATTTTCAACGCTGAGCACCTCATCGATTTTTTGGATCAATGTCTCGAGTTTTAAAGGCTTCATCAGATAATATTCTTCCCCGGCCTCCGCCGCGCCGGCCTCATAGGATTCCTGGGAACCATGACCGGTAAGGAAGATAAATTTCATATCCGGGCATTTTTTCTGGAGCATTACCTTAAGGCCGATACCGCTGACTCTCGGCATTTTCACATCAAGTATGGCAATATCGTAATGGGACCGTTCAACCCGGTTCACTGCATCCTCAGGCCGACTCACCCAGTCCGCGTCGAGTCCCCGCAGATGGAGCCGTTCAGATAGCGCGCTTACGAAGTCCACTTCATCGTCAACCAGCAGTATCTTCATAACCCCTCCCGATGGTACCTTGTTCAAGCTGCCCTTGTGTGTTTTCAACCGGGTTTCGCGGCAACGTCACAATAAAGGTTGTGCCTTCCTCCACCACACTCCGCACCCGAATATCGCCGCCCAGTTCCTGGACCAATCCGTATGTAATGGAAAGGCCAAGGCCTGTTCCGCCTTTGCCGATTTTGGTCGAAAAAAACGGCTCGAAAACCCGGTCGACATCACTTTTAGGGATACCGTGACCGGAATCGGCAACCCGGACTTCAATTTTCCCCCGCTTTGTCAAACGGGCAGAGATGTTCAGCTTTCCCCCATCATCCATTGCCGCAAATGCATTTGTAAAAAGGTTCAGCAGAATTTCCTGGATCTTGCCCGGATCACTATTGAATATGGGCAGGTTCTCATCCACGACGATGTCGATCGATATGGACCGATATTCAGCCTCTTTGCCCATAAAGTCAAGAACTTCGGTAATCACCGATGCGAGATCGATCTCCTGCAGGCGTGTACCGGACCGGCGCGCGAAATTCAGAAGACGACGGGTAATCTCGGCACACCGGTCCACCGAAGAGAGTACCGAGTCTATCAGCGACATCAGTTTAGGGTCCTGGTCATATTTTTCCTTGAAAGTAAACAGATCTTTAATGAGCCCCGCTTTCTCGTTGATAATGGCAAGGGGATTGTTTATTTCGTGGGCGACCCCCGCTGACAATCGCCCCAGAGAAGCCATTTTGTTCGAGTACTCGGTCTGGTGCAGTGTCATGAGACGACGTTGATCGGCCAGATATATCTGGTTGACCAGAAAGGTAGTGCCGCCAAGAACCACCAGGAGTATCACCACGGATGAAATCACCAGGAAGGCAATAATCTGCATCCTGCTTTGATTCCAGGGGGCCATCAGCAGTTCCTTGTGTTTGATAATCACTAGGATAAAGGAAGTTTCGGGGATATAGGCATATCCCATGACCAGCTCACCTTTTGCCGAGGGAAGAATTTTCACTTCGCTTCTATCGGAATATAGCGGAACATCGAGGGCCATCTGTTCCAACACCTGGCCGAATTCCCGGGAGCGGGTCTGGAGAACTCCGTCCCGATTGATAATGAACGCATCGCCGGCCCCTCCAATCTCAAGGCCGGAAAAAAGATCGTTGATGCTGGCGGCATCCAGGGTGGCCCGAAGTACATAAAACCTGTCCGCTGAGACAATATGCTTCACGGCAATGACCACATGAGGAACATTTCTGAAGCCACTGAAAACATCGCTGACATAAATACCCTTGAGGTCGACCTGCTTGAACCAGTTAGCATTACTGTAGTCTTTGCCCACAAGGTCGTAGGGACCTGCGTATGCGGCCTGAACGCCCCGGTCGTCGATGACGCCCAGGTCAACAAACCCTCCGACACTTTTCTGCAGGCTCTGCAATATTTTCGTAAGACGCCCCGGGGCAACGAGAGACGCCAACGGATCGTTATGATTGATAAATTCAAGGGCTGCTTTGCGCTCTACAAGGAAATTGGATACACTGCGCTTGGTGTTGGATGTAAGCTGAGCCGTGCGAAGCATAATCTCCGAAACAGTGGCATCCCGACTGACGCGATAGTCAATAAGGGTCATAATAGACAGGGGAATCAGTGCCGCACACAGGGTCGTAAGAACAGTCAGCTTCCAAATTCGCCGGAAATTGAACATATACTTCCCGGTGACTGACCCTGTCCCCACATATTCCCAGAACTTCGGTTTCAGATTGGCAAAGAATGTCATAGGAAATGTTCCATTTCCGCTATAATGCCAGGAAGCTGGAATGCGAGAAGCCTAAACGGCACATTCGCATAGCCCCTCGCCGGTTCCATATTTTGAAATTTCGCAAAATACATCCCATTCGTCCTTCCGGTCTTCCGGCGGATTCTGCCAGTCAGCCTCTGTTTTCAAGTCCTATGCCTTTCCCCTCATAGCGTCCCAGCATCCTGGCCTCCCGGCTTTTTTGCTTTAATCGCCTCATTGGCTTTCTTAAGCGTCTCGGTAAGCACATTGATATCCACCGGTTTCTGGAGATAGGCAAAGGCCCCCAGAGACATGCAAAGCTCCCTGTCTTTTTCGGAACCATGTCCGGTCAGGATAATCACTTCCACTTCGGGCCGGGTGGCTTTCACTTTCTTCAACACCTCGATACCGTCGATTCCCGGCATTTTCAGATCGAGTATCATCACTTCCGGATCATCTTCCGAAAGGATATCCAGGGCGGTCTCTCCATCATAGGCCGTTGCGGAATGGACCTCCCGCATAAGCAATCGTTCCGAAAGGGTCTGGACAAATTCCCGTTCATCATCCACCAGAAGCAATTTGGGGATATCAAAATCATATTTCCGGTAAACATCGGCCCGGTGGAATCCCTTGCCGATCCGTGTCTCCACCGAAGTAACACCCTCCACCGGCTGTGCGATCCGTTTCAGCTCCTCTTCCAGACGGCTCAACATCAACACATTTTTATTGATCGTAATGGTCACCGCGCCGTCCCGGGCAGACACCTCCACATAATGCCCCTCTTTTGCCAGAGCCACTTCCACCTGGGCCGCGAGGATAAAATCCCCGGTACTGCGCCTGGATGCGTCCGTCGGGCGGATCACTTCGCTTCGCAGGTTCTCTTCCACGAGGTCGACCCCGTCTTTCACATCGGTTTTATCAGAAGGAAAAACGATATCGTAAATGGAAGGATCCCATGGGTCACGTATTTTCAGCAGCATTTCCACCCAGGCCGCCCGGTCTTCATCCGTACCGTGGATCTTCTGAACCGCGGCCTTTTCGGACAAACCGTCTTCCTCCTTCGCCCGGGCTATTCTCGATTTCATATCCGCAACGATGCAAATCCTGAGCACGTGAGTGATTGTTTTGGGTATCAGGTGCCCGCAGAAACCCGAAATGATCAAATTGTCCTTTGAAAGCGTTTCGGCCATCGCAAGGCGAAGCCATGCCGTTGCACGTTCTTTATCCTGAGTGAATTTGTTGAATACCGACGCCTTGGCCTTGAAAACCGAATTTATCTTCTTTTCATCGATCCCGGACAGTGACGACGCATATTGCACCATGTCGGTATCGGTCATCAATTGGTAACCGGTACGTTTACGAAGTTGCTCTAAAAACGGTTCCATTCCGCAATACGAACTACTGAATATGGTTATGACTGACATGGGTGTTCTCCTTAATTTTCATCATCATATGAGAGACGACAGACACTCGTCAATGGACAATCGGTCTCTTCTCCATTTCGATGGGCATGTTCCTGGACTTCACAGACCGCTTGCTCCATGGTGGGATAGATGTGATCCCGCCCGATTTTTTCCAGTAAATGGGTCCGCTTCAGGGCCACCATAACGACTTCATTGACGCCACTGAGTGAAATGTCGACCCCGGCACTCCGGACCCTGTCGATCAACAGCGACAGCACCTCTTCCCCGGATGCGTCCATATCGCTGATACCGTTTGCAACGATAACGATATCCTTCAGATCCTTTTTCTGCATCAGCCGGTCGTTGATCTGATCCTCGAGATAACTGGCATTGGCAAAAAACAAGGGGCCATCGAATCTTACCAGATCCACATACCGGCATTCAGCCAGTTGATGAGCAAAGGAGCTTTTAAACGCCTGATCTTCGTGTCGGGAGAGAGACACTACCGTTGGACGCATACTCTTGTAAAGGAACACAAGAAGTGAAAGTACGATCCCTATCTCTATTCCCTTATCCAGATGAGGAGCAAAGGCCAGGGTTGCAATAAAACTGATAATTGAAATGGCGCCGTCGTACCATTGGGCCTGCCAGGCATGGATGAACCCTGAAACATTGACAAGCCCGATAACGGCTATCATGATCACCGCGGCCAGCACTGCCATAGGGAGATGGTAAAGCAGCGGTGTGAAAAACAGAAGCACGATAACCACTGTAATGCTCGTAAATACGCTCGAAAGGCCGGTTATGGCGCCCGCCTGTAAATTGACGGCCGAACGGGAAAATGATCCGGATCCCGGATAGCTGCCGCTGAATGAGCCCAATATATTGGCAAGTCCCTGCCCAACGAGTTCCTGGTTTGGATCAAGCCGTTGACCGGTTTTGGCCGCCATGGCCTTTGCAATGGAAATAGCCTCCATAAATCCCAGAAGAGAAATGATGGCAGCATAAGGCAAAAGCTGCATAAAAACACTTAGATTGATTTTCGGCACCGAAATGGGGGGGAGCCCCCTGGGAATGCCGCCCACTACGGCGCCTCCGCCAACCATAAATATCGCATCGGCTTTAATCGGGGAATTACCGACCTTTATTCGCCAGGTTCGGCCATCCGCATCTTTCGAAGCACTCTCCTTCGGAACAAACTTCAGCGCACCGGATGACGAATTTTCCATGCCTGAAAACATGAGTTCCCGAAGCTGTGTCCGATAAAGATGTGCTTCCTCCTTCAGTCGGTCTATTTCGGCATTCACCAGCGACAACTCATGGGTGACATCGATCGTCTCCAGGACATTATGTGCCTTTTCAGCGTCTTCAAGCCTCTGATTGATCAGGGTTCTTTTCCCAGACTCTTTTGTAATACCGTTCACTGCCCGGTTGAATGACTGGACCAATCCGGTGATTTCTGGAGAATCGATCTGTGAGATATCCGTGGTGGTGTTGTGTTCAAAGCCTATCGCCCAGGAAATAATGGTCGTCACCGCCACGGCAATAAGCACATTGGGAATTTTAGGATTCAAGCGCCTCAGTACATACATGATCACAAACGCCAACAATCCCATGAAAAAGGTAGGCCAGTGCGTATAATGAAAAGCCCCCTCGACGACTCTTATAATGGTTTCATAATGGTGGGTTGCGCTGTCAACGGTGACGCCGAAAAGTTTCGAAAGCTGTGAGGAGGCAATAATCAGGGCGCCGGCATTGGTAAATCCGTTTACGACGGGATGAGACAGGAAGTTCACCACAAGCCCGAGCCTCAGCAACCCCAGCACCAATTGGAATACGCCCACCGTCAGGGCAAGGAGGATGGCATAAGCGATAAATCCTTCACTGCCGGTGGTGGCGAGAGGAGATAGCGACGCCGAAGTCATCAGGGACACTATCGCTACCGGCCCCGTTGCAAGCTGCCTGCTGGAACCGAACAGGGAGGCAATCATGGGCGGCAGGAACGAAGCATAAAGACCGTAATATGGCGGCAGTCCGGCCAATTGGGCATACGCCATGGATTGTGGAATCAAGACGAGTGCCACCGTCAAACCGGCGACAGCATCAGTTCTGAAGCTTTCCAGGCTGTAGCCCTTAAACCAGGCAAGAAAGGGAAAGATACGCGTCAACATGAAGAAACTCCTGTATTTTTTTTGGGTTGAGGAATCAACATCCTTCTACAAGACGCCAAAAGCTCCTGATACAACGAAGCGGCATCGTAAAGATCATTGAATTTCAGCCAGATCAGGCCGTTGACCATTGAAAAAATCAGCAGGGCCGTTTTCTTGGGGGGAAGATCCGCGATGGAACCATCCTCCCGACCCTTTAAAATAGCGCCTTCGAACAGGTCCAGAAGTGTGTTGTACAAGGTGGCGAGATGGTCACGGCACTCTTCGTTTTCCCTGGCAACCTCATAGGGATGGTGCCTTTGAAGCAATAAAAACCACTCCTCATGGTGTCCCGCCAGATAAAGGAAGAAAGAGATCACCTGTTCCATCATCTCGATACCGTTTTCAAATGTGCAGGAATCCATATACGCGTCGAATTCGCTGAGGATCCCCTCTTTGATATCGGCCAGAATGGCCACGAAAAGACCGGCTTTTGTCTTGTAATGGTAAAAGATGGTCCCTTCCGCCGAATCGGTCAGCCTGGCCAGTTCGGCCACGGACGTTTCGGTATACCCCTTCTCCGCAAACAGCACTGTCGCCGCCCTGAGAATTGCCCGTTTCTTTTTGGCCATGCCCGCCTCCCTAAACTATACTGAGTGCTCACTATAGTTTTTTTTATAGATTCTCATTTTAATAATGTCAAGCAAAATATCACCGACCGACAGGATGGCAACTGCGCAAAAATCGTAACCATGAAATAAAAAATTGCGCGCCATGCTTTAGCCAGCCATCAACACAAACAGATAAGCGCTATCATTTCTGATCGTTACACTTCTGGCACACCTCTTGCGCTATGGTCACACAGTCTCTTTTAAACTCATTATTAAAAACTGAGGTATATTCCATGTCTACAACACACACTCGAACAGCATTGATCCCCTATGTAGTTGTTCTGTTCTTCTCACTTGTTTTTTTCATATCAACGGATGTTCGTTCCATCTGGATTGCTATAGACGGTATCCCATTTGGCAAAACTCTCCTTATCTTCTCACAGTTTTTTTTCGGTATTCATCTCGCGATTTTCATCTGGCGGATCGTTCTTTTTCTTAATTACAGGACGACTCCCCCCTGCAAGAATGAGGAATTGCCGACCTGCACCGTCATCGTTCCCGCCTATAATGAAGGCGGTCAGGTTTATGAGACAATAAGAAGTATCATCCAAAGTGATTATCCACCTGAAAAAATGTCCATTTTCGGGATTGACGACGGCAGCGTCGACGATACCTGGCAATGGCTTAAAAAAGCAAAGTTGATTTTCCCCGACCGGGTCAACATTTTCAGACAGCCGGTCAATCTCGGTAAGCGGCATGCCCTTTACAGAGGGTTCAGACACGGCAAGGGGGACGTCTTTGTTACCATCGACAGCGATTCTGTTGTCGGCCCCCGGACCCTTCGTCATCTGGTGAGCCCGTTCGTGAAGAATCGTCTTGTCGGCGCAACAGCAGGTAATGTTCGCATCTTAAACCGCCAGGAGGGGATTATCCCCAAAATGCTTGAAGTTGCCTTCGCCTACAGTTTCGATTTTCTCAGGGCGGGCCAGAGTGTGATCAACTCGGTGATGTGTACACCGGGCGCCCTCTCCGCTTACCGGCGGGAGATTGTCATGAAAGTTCTCTCTGAATGGGTGGATCAGAAATTTTGCGGACAACCCGCCAACATCGGCGAAGACAGGGCCATGACCAACCTGATTCTCAAAAACGGCTACCATGTCCACTACCAGCGGGATGCCATGGTACATACTTCCTCGCCGACAGCCGTTATCAAACTATGGAAAATGCTGCTTCGATGGGCACGGAGCAATCTTCGGGAAACGCTCGTAATCAGCCGTTTTGTGTTCGGCACGTTTCGCGACGGTGGTGCAACGGGACTGAGAATTAATGTGCTGATCAGTTGGATGAACATGACATTGGGCCAGGCAATGCACCTTTCCGCTGCCCTCCTTTTGGTTTGCCTGCCCCTGGTCATCATTCCGAAAATGGTGTTGGGGGCCGCGGTTGCATCTTGCGCGCCCGGCATCTTTTATGCGATCCGGTATCAAAGCAAACGTGCGATCTGGGCACTTCCCTACAGCTTTTTCTGGATGGCCTGCCTGTCGTGGATAGGACTTTATGCGCAGATAACACCCCATAAGAATGGATGGATGACCAGGGATCTCAAAAAACCGGTTCTTTCCCGGGCGCCATTCTCAAGAAAAAAACCGTCCTTTGACTCACTGCCTCGATTCAGAAAAGCGGCATGATTCGACATCATTCAGTCACTCCATCAAAAAAGGCGGGATCCAAAGATCCCGCCTTTCCTTTTTTTTAATACCGGTATCCGGTAAATTCTACTTAGTGGCCATTCCTGGATGGGCACTACTTAAAAACATCTGAACAAAGCTTACCCAAGTCACCCAGATTTTCACACACATGTATACCCGCGGCCTTCATCGCCGTCACCTTCGCCTGGGCCGTACCACCGGTGCCGCTGATAATAGCGCCGGCATGTCCCATACGACGCCCGGGAGGCGCCGTAAGCCCCGCGATAAATCCCACTACCGGTTTGGCGACATGCTGCTTGATGTATTCAGCCGCGTCTTCTTCGGCAGACCCGCCGATCTCTCCAACCATCACGATGGCGCGGGTGGCCTCGTCATTTTCAAAAGCTTCCAGACAGTCAATGAAATTGGTACCATTCACCGGATCACCGCCAATACCGATGCAGGTGGTCTGGCCGAGGTTCTCCGCCGTCAACTGGTTCACCACTTCGTAAGTAAGCGTTCCGGAGCGTGACACCACCCCTACGGGCCCACCGGGCAGATGAATCGGCGCAGGCATAATTCCTATTTTGCATTCCCCCGGCGTAATTATCCCGGGACAGTTGGGTCCGATCAAACGGCACGGCTTACCCCTTAGATAGTTCTTGACCACCATCATATCCATAATCGGAATGCCTTCCGTAATGGCCACAACCACCGATATCCCGGCATCCGCGCTCTCCATAATCGCATCGGCGGCAAACGGCGGCGGGACAAAAATCAGGCTGCAGTTTGCACCCGTCTCCGCCACAGCTTCCTCCACCGTATTAAACACGGGAATGCCGTCCATCTTCTGACCGCCTTTTCCCGGCGTGCAGCCGGCCACCACTTTCGTACCGTATTCAACACACTGCCGGGTATGAAACTGTCCTTCCCGGCCGGTTATCCCCTGAACCACTACCCGGGCAGTTTTATCTACAAATATACTCATATCATCCTCTTAATCCCTATCGTCATCGGGTATTACAGTCGCTCAGTCCGCCACAATTTGGGCGACCTTCTTGGCCGCATCGTTCAAATCCACCGCCGTTACCAGGTTAAGTCCCGATTCGGCAAGGATTTTGCGCCCCTCTTCGACATTGGTCCCGTCCATGCGTATCACCACGGGAATGGAAATCCCGGACTTCTTCGCCGCCTGAACCACGCCCTGGGCCAAGACGTCGCAGCGGAGAATACCACCGAAAATATTGATCAGAACCCCTTTGACGTTCTTGTCATTCATGATGATTCGAAAACCGTTCTCGACCATTTCCGCATCTGCGCCCCCCCCCACATCCAGAAAATTCGCGGGCGCCGCACCGGCCTGTTTGATAAGATCCATGGTCGCCATGGCAAGACCGGCGCCATTGACCATGTTGCCCACATTACCGTCGAGTTTGATATAATTCAGATGGTATTTGGAAGCTTCTATTTCCAGAGGGTCCTCCTCATCAAGATCTCTATATTCCAGCAAATCCTTGTGACGATACAATGCGTTGGAGTCGAACTCCAATTTGGCATCCAGAGCAATCAGACTGCCTCGCTCCGCGGTAATGATCAGGGGATTGATCTCGAGAAGAGAGCAGTCGTAATCAGTAAACAGCCGGTAGAGCTTCGGAAGCATTACCGAAAAAGCCTTCGCCATGGTCGCTGAAAGCCCCAGGCCGGATGTCACCTTGTTGCAGTGGTATGGCCTGAGTCCTATTTGCGGCCCGACAAAAACCTTGATGATCTTTTCAGGCGTCTCTTCGGCCACCTGTTCGATGTCCATACCCCCTGATAGACTGGCCATAATCACGTTTTTCGCGGTGGCCCGATCCGGAACAATACTCAGGTACAGTTCCTGTGCAATATTTAGCCCCTGCTCCACGAGCACTCTCTTCACCACGCGCCCTTCAGGACCGGTCTGGTGGGTTACCAGGGTCATGCCGATTATTTCCGAAGCAATTTTTTCCACTTCCAAAGTGGAGTTGGCAAGTTTTATGCCACCGCCCTTTCCCCTGCCCCCGGCATGGATCTGGGCTTTTACAACCACAGGGTACCCCCCAAGACTCTGGGCCATATGCACGGCCGCCTCGGGGCTACGGGCCACCCCGCCCTTGGGAATTGCAATGTCGTACTTCTTGAACAGCTCTTTGGCCTGGTATTCATGAATCTTCATACGATTTTCCTATACGGACTGGGTTAGCCCGTTTGCCGGATTCCGAATATTGTTATGAGCCATTTTCAATCGGCTCTTACGACAATTTTTTTAGTGTTTCCACAAGCCCCTGCACCGCCGCCGCGGATTTCTTCAGAGCCGCGTCTTCTTCGTTCGTCAGCTTGATTTCCACAACCTGCTCGATTCCCTTGCCGCCCAGCTTCACGGGAACCCCGATAAACAGTTTGTCGATGCCGTACTCACCTTCAAGATATGCCGCACAGGGAAGTATTTTCTTTTTATCCCTGAGAATCGACTCCGCCATTTCCACGGCAGAAGAAGCCGGCGCATAGTAAGCGCTGCCGGTCTTGAGAAGAGAGACTATCTCGGCGCCGCCGTTGGCGGTTCGCTCAACCAGGGCATCGATCCGCTCCTTGGTCATCAGCTCGGTGATAGGAATACCGGCAACCGTAGAATAACGCGGCAGTGGGACCATGGTATCACCATGCCCCCCCAGTACAAAGGCATGGGTATTTTCGACGGAAACGTCCAGTTCCATGGCAATGAAGGTTCTGAACCTAGCGGAATCCAGCACGCCCGCCATGCCGATGACCCGCTCCTTCGGAAAACCGCTGGCCTCAAACGCCACGTGGCACATGGCATCCAGAGGGTTGCTGATGATAATCAGAATGGCGTTTGGGGATTTGGCGACAACATTTTTCACCACATCTTTCATGATCTTCATGTTTGTGGCGATTAGATCATCCCGGCTCATGCCGGGCTTCCTCGGCAGACCGGCGGTAATGATCACGATGTCGGAGTCCGCCGATGCATCGTACGTGTTCGCCCCAACAAGTTTTGCATCATGTTTTTCAACCGGCGCGGCCTCCATCAGGTCGAGTGCTTTTCCCTGGGGCACCCCCTCTATGATGTCGATCAGCACCACATCGCACAGCTCCTTCTCCGCAAGCCGCTGTGCTGTTGTAGCACCTACATTCCCCGCACCGACTACTGTTACTTTTTTGTCCATGAGTAAATCCCTTTCTGATTTTATAATTTTAATAGGTCCCATATGTCTTATAGGACTTATACGACCTATCTTTTTCTCTCTACTCCTCGGCGGCTATTGCCGCCTTGATAAATTCCCGGTTCATTCTTGCGATGTTGGTAATTGAAATCTCCTTGGGGCATTCGGCCTCGCATTCTCTTTCATTCGAACAGTTCCCGAAACCCATTTCATCCATGGTTTCAAGCATCCGGATTGCCCGACGGGCCGCCTCCGGCTTTCCCTGCGGCAGCAGGGCAAGGTGCGATATCTTAGCGGCAGTAAACAACATGGCGGATGCATTCGGACATGCCGCGACACAGGCGCCGCAACCGATACAGGCAGCAGCGTCCATGGCTTTTTCCGAATCCGAAACCGGTATCGGAATCGCATTGGCATCCGGTGTGCCGCCGGTATTGACGGAGATATAGCCACCGGCCTGAATGATTTTATCGAGGGGACTTCTGTCCACCACAAGGTCCTTGATCACCTTGAAAGCCTTGGCACGCCAGGGTTCGATAAAAATAGTGTCGCCATTCACAAAATGCCGCATATGGAGCTGACAGAGTGTCGTTCCTTTTTCGGGCCCATGGGGGCGGCCGTTCACCACGGCGCCGCACATACCACAGATGCCTTCCCTGCAATCATGATCGAAAGCGATGGGATCATCTCCATTAAGGGTGAGTCTTTCGTTGACCACATCGAGCATTTCCAGAAACGACATCTCCGGCGAGATCCCGTCGGCCGGGTAGGTCACAAGGCGACCGCGTTTATCTTCTCCCTCCTGCCGCCAGACTTTCAGCGTCAGGTTCAGGGGCTGTTTGCTGCTCATTTGTAGCTCCTTTGAGTTAGGGGTACGTGTTCGAATGTCAGCGGTTCCTTATTGAGTACAGGATCGGCTTCAGGCCCCTTAAATTCCCAGGCGGATGCATGGCAGAAGTTCTCGTCGTCCCGCAGGGCCTCGTTTTCATCGGTCTGGAAGGCTTCATTGAAGTGCCCGCCGCAAGATTCCTGCCGGGTCCTGGCATCGATCAGGAGAAGTTCGGCAAATTCGAGAAAATCCGCCACCCGTCCTGCACGTTCCAGGCTCTGGTTCAATTTCTCACGGGTGCCCGGCACGTTCACGTTTTCCCAGAATTCGGCCCGAAGGGCACGAACCATTTCCCGGGCTTTTTCAAGCCCTTCATTGTTCCGGCTCATGCCGCAGTGTTCCCACAAAATGTTTCCGAGGGCTTTGTGAAAATCGTCCACGGTCCGCTTTCCCTGAACCGCCAGAAGTCGGCTTACCCGCTCATCGGATTCAGTCACGGCATCTTTGAATGCAGGATGTTCGGCGGAGATTTGGGGAAGGGAGGTGCCGGCGAGATATCCGCCGATGGTATAGGGCAATACAAAGTATCCGTCGGCAAGGCCCTGCATGAGAGCGCTGGCGCCCAGCCGGTTTGCCCCGTGGTCGGAGAAGTTGGCCTCCCCGAGCACAAACAGCCCGTCGATGGTGCTCATCAGATTGTAATCCACCCACAAGCCGCCCATGGTATAATGTACCGCGGGGTAAATCATCATGGGTGTCTCGTAAGGATTTTCCGCTGTAATTTTTTCATACATCTGAAACAGGTTGCCGTATTTCTTTTCGATAACGTCCTTGCCACTTCGCTCGATGGCGTCCGCGAAATCGAGATAAACCGCATACCCCGTATCGCCGACCCCTTTTCCGGCATCACACTGGGCCTTTGAGTTCCGGGAAGCCACATCCCGGGGAACGAGGTTTCCGAAGCTCGGGTATTTGGTCTCCAGAAAATAGTCTCGATCCGATTCTGGAATGTCTCGTGGCGGGCGTTTGTCCTCCGGGTTTTTGGGCACCCATACCCTGCCGTCATTTCGAAGACTTTCACTCATAAGGGTCAACTTCGACTGGTAGTCGCCATGGACCGGAATACAGGTGGGATGTATCTGGGTAAAGCAGGGATTGGCAAAAAACGCCCCTTTGCGATATGCCCGGTAAGTAGCTGTCACATTACAGGCCATCGCGTTAGTGGAGAGAAAAAACACATTGCCGTATCCCCCGGTGCAAAGCACTACGGCATCCCCCACATGGGTTTCGGTCTCGCCCGTGATCAGGTTACGCGTGACGATCCCCCGTGCTTTTCCATCCGCCACCACAAGTTCCAGCATCTCCCGCCGGGGAAACATCTCGACATTTCCCGCGCCGATCTGGCGCGACAGGGCGCTGTAGGCCCCGAGAAGAAGTTGCTGCCCCGTCTGACCTCTTGCGTAAAAGGTCCGGGACACCTGGGCGCCGCCAAAGGATCGGTTGGCCAGCAGGCCGCCGTATTCCCGGGCGAAGGGAACGCCCTGGGCGACGCATTGGTCGATAATCTCAGTGCTGATCTGGGAAAGACGATACACATTGGCTTCCCGGGCACGAAAATCCCCCCCCTTCACCGTATCGTAGAAAAGCCGCCGGATACTGTCGCCGTCGTTCTGGTAATTTTTGGCCGCGTTGATGCCGCCCTGAGCCGCAATGCTGTGAGCCCGGCGGGGACTGTCCTGAATACAGAAACTCTTTACGCGGTAACCGAGCTCCGCAAGCGTCGCGGCCGCGGATCCGCCGGCAAGGCCGGTACCCACCACGATCACGGTGAATTTGCGCTTGTTCGCGGGATTTACGAGTTTGAGATCAAACCGGTGCCGGTCCCATTTTTCCGAGATCGGGCCGCCGGGTATTTTAGCATCCAATGCCATATTCCTACCCCTTTTCCTAAACGGTCAGTGACAGATAGACGGGCAGACTTCCAAAGCCGGCGGCAACCACGATGGCCAGCAAAAGTCCAAGTCCCTTGATCAGCGGCGTGTATTTCCGGTGATTCAGCCCAAAGCTCTGAAAAGCGCTCCAGAAGCCGTGGCTGACATGTACCCCCGCAACCACAACAGCAGCTATATACAGGGCGATGTACACCGGGCTCTGAAACGCCGCGGAGACAATCTCATAAATCGACGTCCCGGTCTTATCCACAAATGTGAATTGAAACAGGTGAAACAGGACAAAACATAGGAGCAACACCCCGGTGTACGGCATTGTGATAGAGCCAAGGGTTCGTCCGCCGGCCCGTTTGTTCACCCGGTACCGGACCGGGCGGGCTGCGAGATTCTGAAAAAATAGAAAAAGCCCTGTACCGATATGTACCAGGGCGAAACAGATAAGACCCGCCTCCACTACCCTGAGAACAATGCCCAGGGATTGGATGTGTTCCGCATAGCTGTTAAACAGATCACGGCCTCCGTAAATCGTGAAATTACCCAACAGATGCCCCGCCAGAAAACCGCAGAAACAGAGCCCGGTAACAGCCATCAACAGCTTTTTCCCCACTGATGTGGAGACCTTTGCTTTCCATCCGTTCATTTAACTGTTCTCCTGAAAAATCTGTTTGAAATCTCCAATATACCAATATTGTTACGACTATAATTGCGAAAATTAAATGTCAACAACAATTCCGTGAACACGGCACGGGACATCGATACCCGGCTGGAAGAAGTGTGTGTTCTCCTCTTGATACGTTAATGAAAACATGAGAAACATGGCGGGTAAATGAGTGGATGATCAAGTAACGACATCCAACTTGAGCCAATTTTAAAATGCCCTTTTGAGCAAATCTCCGCACCGGTAGATCCCGCGTGCAGTGAAAAAATGTTTAAATTGGTTCAACTCATCTTCCGCATTTTCAAGAGGGACCGGAATGACCGTTCACTTAATTGAAATCCCCCAGGATTCACCCGGGTTCAATCAATTTATCGGCGCCTGGGCACATATTGGGAAAACAAATTTCCTCGTCGACGTGGGGCCTGCCAACACCGCATACCGTTTGATTGATGCACTTGGATCACTCGGCATAGGCCGGCTCGACTACATTCTTTTGACGCACATTCATATCGACCACGCCGGCGCCCTGGCGGATGTGCTTGAACACTACCCCATGGCCAGGGTGATCTGCCATGAAAAAGCGATTCCGTTTTTGGTGAACCCGTCAAAGCTCTGGACCGGAAGCCTTTCGGTCCTGGGAGAAACGGCGCGGATGTACGGGATGCCCGGGCCTGTGGAAGGGAAACGATTGATATCGCACGGCCAATGCAATATCGAAGGCCTCACTATCGTGGAAACCCCGGGTCATGCGGCCCATCATCTCAGCTTCAGCTATGAAGGCCGCCTCTTTGCGGGAGAAGCCGCGGGTAACTACCTGTCACTGAACAAAGGAACCTATCTCCGGCCGGCGACACCGCCCCGGTTTTTCATGGCGGCCTACACCGACAGCCTGGAACGGCTTCTCGCCCTCGAAAATCAGGTTCTTTGCTACGGCCATTTCGGAGAAGCCCCGGATTCCCATGAAATGATCGGCCGATTTCATGACCAACTCCACAGGTGGGAAGACATCATCATGGAAGAATTTCCTAAAAAAGAAGAAGATCCCATCCCCGGGTGCATGACGGCACTCCTCGAAAAGGATCCTGAATTGAAGCTATTCGGGGAATTACCCCCGTCGATTCAAGACCGGGAGAAATTCTTTCTCTCCAATTCCATCAACGGGTACATCGGATTCATGCGGGATAGACAAGGATAACAACACTTCTTTATCGCCGCTTGAGATGGGCAAGAACCAGTTTGATGTCGCCATAGGAATACTCACTGCCGAGAGCCGTTTTCAGCTCCTTTAAGGATTTCCCCGGCATATCGACGATTTTTTGTTCGATAATTCGCCGGGACTCGTCCTTCACGACCCGGTCGATCTCAAGCTCGCCCGTCGACACGAAATGGGCCAGATGGCCTTCGATAGTGGCGAGTGCCAGCCCCCGTTCGGCGGCGATTCCAGGGATTGAAAGCCCCTGCTGGAACAGATCGAAAGAGAATTTTTTGGTATCTTTTTTCTCTTTCGGCGTTTTCGGTTCGGCATTTCGTTTTTCCGGAGGGTGGCCGGCAGGAGGGTCTGGAAGTGTCACATGTTCAATTCCGTGCTCCCGGCGATAGTCGGTCACCATCTGGACAAGTTCTTCACCGTATCGTTCGGCCAGGCGCTTTCCAATACCCCGGATTGCTTTCAGGGCGGAAATGGAATCGGGTAGACGAATTGCGATTTCGACGAGAGTCTTTTGATGAAGGACCTGAAAATGAGGGACACCTTCTTCGTCAGCCTTTTGTTTCCGCCATCCCCGGAGAATTTCAAACAGGTCCGTATGATCCACATCCGCTTCGGAATAGACGACGGTTGGGGCTTTGGGTTTGGCCGATCCCAGATCCATGGTCGCAAGGGAAACGGCTCGAAGATAAGCTTCCGGTGTGAACCCGTCTCCGCAGGACCGCACCCCGGCCAATTTGGCGGCGGTCTCTTCCTTCAGCAGTTTGACGGCGTTGCTGATTTTCTTTCGGATCTCTTTGTTGTCCGTGTCCACGGCAAGATTCCCAATGTAGGGCAGAAGGATTAAATCGAATTTTTCCTGAAAATAGACAGCCGCTTTTCCAAGCCTCTCCAGAATAGCGGGGTCCCGGACCGGTTCGACGTCATTTTTGAACATCCCCCGAAGCTGACGTCTGAATTTTTCGCCGACGGTACGGATTTCCGTCCCGGCACGCTCATGAATAACAGAAATATCACCGCCGCCCGAAATCCGGATCACACGGTCATTGCTCCGGAGGAGTCCCTGGAGACGTCCGAGACATCCGTCAAGCCGCTCGAAGCTGAAGCACTCCAGGAGCAGCCGTTGCTGGTACCGGCTTTTTTCTGCCGTCACTTTTTCCGGCGTCAACGCATAAGCGGCGGCTTCCCCGGCAAACTGTCTGACGGTGTTGTCAACCCTGATGGATTGTTGGGTAAGGGGCGAACTCAACACCATCCCCTCGAAACTCCGGCAGCGGCTCAGGGCCACATATACCTGGCCATGTGCAAAAGAGGCCTGTGCGTCGATGACCGCTTTGTCGAAAGTAAGCCCCTGACTTTTATGAATCGTGATGGCCCAGGCCAGTTTCAGCGGGTACTGGTTGAAGGTTCCGATCACCTTCTGGGTTATCTCGGCCGTTTCCGGGTCGATGCCGTATTCGATATTTTCCCATGTGCTCTTCTCTACCGTGATCGTTTCGGAGTCCTCCGGGCAGCGCACCCTGATCGAACCATTCCCTACCCCGGTAACCGTGCCAATTTTTCCGTTAAAGTAACGTTTTTCGGGCGACACGTCATTTCTGACGAACATCACCTGTGCGCCCTCTTTTACTTCCAGCCGAGGGGCGGTCGGGTATGCATACTCGGGGAAATCGCCCTCCAACTCAGCATTATAATAATGGCCCGGCCCGGCCAGGGCATTGAGTTTGGCCTCATTGATGGCATCGGCATTACGGTTATGGGTGCACAAGGTGATGTAGCCATCTTCGTCCGGCGGAGAAAAATCCGGGAAATAGCGGGAATTGAGTTTCTTGAGAGTCGAACCATCGAGGCTATTGTTCCGGACACGGCCAAGAAGCTCGATAAAGTGATGGTCCGACTGTCGGTAGACATGTTTTAATTCGACGGGAATCAGCTCAGTGCGGCGAAGCGCGTTACTATCGAAAAAATAGGGGGATTTGTAGTATGTTCCCAGAAGCTCCCATTCATCGCTCTTGACCACCGGAGACAACTGCTGCAAATCGCCGATCATGAGCAGTTGCACCCCGCCGAATGGCAGATCGCTTTTTCGATAACGCCTCAGTACAGTATCCACTCCGTCGAGCAGATCGGCACGGACCATGCTGATTTCGTCGATAACCAGCAGGTCGAGACTCCGCATAATGTTCTTTTTTTCACGCCTGACCCGGTGTTTTTCAAGAAATACTTCACCGCCGGGAACAAACGGGCCAAACGGCATCTGGAAAAAGGAGTGGAGGGTAACACCGCCCGCATTGATGGCGGCGACACCCGTTGGCGCCGTGACAACCATCCGCTTGTGGGTCTCTTTTTGAATGGCATGCAAAAAGGTGGTTTTACCGGTTCCGGCCTTCCCGGTCAGAAATATATTGCAGTCGGTATGCCGGACCAGCTCTTCGGCTTGTTGTAGTTCTATATTGGATGTGCTCATCTATCGTTTCCTCACAACGCAATTCGCCAGCATCGATGAATGGGGTTCCGTTTTCTCACATAGTCCTCTGGAATGGTTGCCTCCGTGATTTCCTTTATATCGGTACACTTCAGTTGCGCCGCCTGGAGTTCGAAATCCTGGTGATTGGTGGAAAAAAAGAGGGTTCCTCCCGGTTTCATCACCGCTATCGTTTCCTGGAGGAGTCTCGGGTGATCCCGGGAGATATCGAACTCTTCATTTCGTACCATCGTGGTGGAATAGGAGGGCGGGTCCACGACGGCAAGGTCGAAGCGTTCCCCGGTCCGCTTCGCTTTTTTCAGGAAGTCAAACGTATGGGCCTGGGCCAGACGGTTGTTTTCTTCCGGAAGGCCGTTGATTTTCATGTTCTCCCGTGCCCAGGTAATGGCCGTTTCGGAACGATCCACGGAGAGGGTGCTGCGTGCACCGCCCCTGGCGGCATAACAGGAAAAAGAGGCCGTATAGCAATAGAGGTTCAGGAAATCTTTTCCGGAAGCCATGTCTCTTATCATTCCGCGGGTGTTCCTGTGGTCCGAAAAGAGTCCGGTGTCGACAAAGTCATATGGATTGACCAAAAATTTCAGATCCCTCTCGGAGACAACGACCGTTCTGTCCGTGTGATCGAGTCGTTCATATCTTTTACCATCCTGCTTGCCCACACGTCTCACTTTCAAATGCAACTTTTCCGGGGGCACATCCATTGCTTTTGCAACAGCCTCGCCCATCATGGGGAGCCATTCAGGCACGGATTGGGTTCTCGAGTACTCTCCAAACACCAGGTGCCCGGCATACCAGTCGACAACGGCACGGATTTCAGGAATATCCCAGTCATAGAGTCTGAAAACCTCGATGTTCTCTCTCGCGAACCGCTTCCTGAGATGTTTGAAGCGCTTTTTGACACGGTTCGCCAGCATTTCCGACTGATGCTGGAATTTATTCAATACTTCTTGGTCAAGCATTAGGCCCTTTCCTTATAATCAGTGAACTTTGGAAATGTTGATCTCCGGCTGATTCAGTATGACACGCGTTCCTGTCAATCCCGGGGAGATTTTTCGGTAGCCGATTTCTGCCAGGTCTTTGTGTGGAAATCGAATCCTTTTTCGTTCAAAAGATAGAGGCAGGCATCCACCACCTGCGGATCGTAAAGAATACCTTTTTGATCCTCAATCTCCGATTTGGCCTCTTCCAGCCCCACGGAGGGCCGGTAAGGTCGGAAAAAGGTCATGGATTCCACGACATCCGCCACACCAAGGATCCGGGCCTCCATCAGGATCTCATCCCCCTTGAGTCCACGGGGGTATCCACTTCCATCGAGACGTTCGTGATGCTGATAAATGGTTTCAGCCAGCGGCCAGGGGAAATCGATATTTTTAAGAATGTCATGCGCCGTTCCGGGATGCATTCTGATGATGGCCATCTCCGGTTCAGACATTGGACCGGATTTATTTAGTATCGCATAAGGGATGACGATTTTCCCCAAATCATGCACAGCGGCGGCCATCCGCAAGCCCTGTATTCGATCCCAGGAAAATTCGAGTTCCGTTGCAATGGCCCGGCACAGTTTGGCCACCCGTCGCTGATGACCCGCCGTATAGGGGTCCCGTTTTTCAATGGTCGTGGACATTGCCTGGATAAGCGATCCCATGTTTTTCCGCATGCGCTCCTGGTTGAGATGGAGTTCACTCTGACATTTGTGGAGAACCTCGGCATCCGATACTTTCTCGACCAGACCGGCGAATTGACCTTCAGAATCTTTAAGCGCAATGGCAGTTACCACCCATGGCAAATGTTTTTCGACCTTACAGTGCTGCCGACCGTTATAAAGCTTTGAACTCTTATTGACTTGAATATTCGCCAGTGGACAATCCGTAGTACCGCAAAGAGTGCCTGGAAACGCCTCATAACACTTCCTTCCGACAGTTTCCGAAGCATCCTTCCCGATCAGATGCAAAAATGCCGAATTGGCGAACTGAATGGTGTAATCGCGGTCCGTCACCATCAAACCGTCCGGAAAAACCTGGAATATCTGTTCCCAGTCCATTTGATCAGTCATATGCAGGTCGCTCGCTCAACAATCTTTGAGGTTTTCTCCAGCTTTCTTCTCATAGCCTTTGTCGATAATCCCGTCAACAAGGAGCGGTTTTTCGATTCATCCCGAGTTACATTTTTTCCTGTTTCCGGCACGTCGTATATGTACTTTTCCATTCCGGATAATTTCATCAAATTTGATGCAATTTTCCCTTGACTTCCCATCCATTCTCTATTAGAAACGCTTTCACATTCGATGCTCCGCGCTCGTAAGCGGAGTTTAGCTACGGTAATATTCCCCAGTAGCTCAGTCGGCAGAGCAAGTGGCTGTTAACCACTGTGTCCGCGGTTCAAGTCCGTGCTGGGGAGCCAAATATAGAGCCCGATCAATTCTGGTCGGGCTTTTTCTTTTCACCGAGCATGCCATGTCATTTTGCGTTTACATTCTCCAAAGTCAATCCAACGGCCGTTTCTATTGTGGGTATTCTGATGATCCTGTACGTCGTCTCCGGCAACACAATGACCCCGAGTATCGACTATCCAGAACAACGAAAGTGATCCAAGGCCCATGGAAAATTGTTCATACAATTCAATGTGAAACCAGAAGCCAAGCCATGAATTTGGAAAAGCGCGTTAAAAAGCGTGGCATTAAAAGATTCCTTGAAACAGCATCGGCAGAGTCCCGCTTAAAGCGGGATTAACCACTGTGTCCGCGGTTCAAGTCCGTGCTGGGGAGCCAAATATAGAGCCCGATCAATTCTGGTCGGGCTTTTTCTTTTCACCGAGCATGCCATGTCATTTTACGTTTACATTCTCCAAAGTCAATCCAACGGCCGTTTCTATTGTGGGTATTCTGATGATCCTGTACGTCGTCTCCGGCAACACAATGACCCCGAGTATCGACTATCCAGAACAACGAAAGTGATCCAAGGCCCATGGAAAATTGTTCATACAATTCAATGTGAAACCAGAAGCCAAGCCATGAATTTGGAAAAGCGCGTTAAAAAGCGTGGCATTAAAAGATTCCTTGAAACAGCATCGGCAGAGTCCCGCTTAAAGCGGGATTAACCACTGTGTCCGCGGTTCAAGTCCGTACTGGGGAGCCAATATATTAAAGGGTTTACAAGGAATTAATCTTGTAAGCCCTTTTTTCATGAGATTTTAAAACGGCAATCCCTTGTAAATTGAATACAGACAAGGCTTTTTAGGAACATAGTTTTTAGAGCCCAATTTATACCCAACACTATACCCAACAGGTCGATCACTCGTAGACAACTCTATAACAAAGGTAAAAATCGCTCCGGGAACGGGTGCGGTCTGATTTCTTTAATTCGTGCTAAGGTCTTCACTCGCCCTAGGCGATTTTTGTCTGTTCAGGATCGTCACTTCAGAGCGCAGAATGATCCCAATCTAATCTTATTGCCGCGCTGCGACGGTGACGCCCTGGGATTGATCCGCCTGTTTCGCGGAGGGCTTCCATTATTTTTGAAATCAGCTTGACAATTCGAAAACTTATCGTATGATATATCATCTGATAAATCGCGTGATGTAAACCCTAATCCATCAGGCGCTCCCATTCACTAAAAGGATAATTGCCTTGAATACTGAAACCGATATTTCCCTATTGATCCGTGAGCTTCGGGGACGAACAGGGCTAACCCAAGAGAAATTCGCTGCTAAGCTAGGGGTCACATTCCCCACAATCAACCGCTGGGAAAACGGCCGGGCCAAACCCTCGCCCCTTGCCATGCAGCGTATAAAAGAATTGTTACGAAGTATGGGTGACGGCGGTGTCGATTTGTTGAAACGTGTATTTAATAGTTGAGGTAAGGGGGATCAATGGCCGAGAATTCAAAAAGACCTGATCTATTCAAGAATGGCAGCAGTTGGGTACGCGCCGATTTCCATTTACATACCAAGGCCGACAAAGAATTCACTTTTACAGGTGACGAGAGCTATTATTTCTCGGACTATATTGATGGCTTAAACAAAGCCGATATACGGGTCGGGATTATTGCAAATCACAATAAATTTGATTTTGATGAGTTTAAGGCACTTAAAAAGATAGCTAAGAAGCAGGACATTTTTCTGATCCCGGGCGTTGAACTTTCGGTGAACGATGGGAAAAATGGTATCCACACACTTGTGGCTTTTGGTGATCGATGGCTGGAAAATGGAAAGGACTATATTAATCAGTTCCTGAATATCGCCTTCGAGGGAAAAACTCAAAGTGAGTATGAAAATGAAAATGGTCGCAGCTCGCAGGGTTTGATTGAAACGATTAAGCGGCTTGAAGGCTATCATAGAGATTTTTTTATTATTTACGCCCATGTGGAAGATAGAAGCGGATTATGGAATGAATTAGAAGGCGGCAGAATTCAAGAGTTGGGCAAAAATGAATTTTTTATCAGGCGGACATTGGCCTTTCAGAAAGTCAGAACACATGACGTGCCAGATAAAAAATGCCGTGTAAAAGTCAAGAATTGGCTTGGGGATACATATCCGGCGGAAGTGGAAGGCTCGGACTGCAAATCAGTCGCTGAGATTGGCAAGGGCGGAGCCTGTTTTCTTAAAATTGGAGATTTCACATTCGAAGCGATAAAATACGCCCTCTCGGATCACCCGAACCGTGTTTCCATTCAACCACAAAAGCACGAACGTTCAAGGGTTGTCAGCGCAACTTTTGAAGGTGGCGTGCTTGGCAATCAGACAGTTAATTTTTCATCGGAGTTAAATACCCTGATCGGCATTCGCGGTAGTGGCAAGTCGTCTATTCTGGAAGCGCTTCGGTATGCACTGGATATTCCCTTCGGTGAAAAGGCGGAGGATTTGACATATAAAAAAGAACTCCCTGGCCATATGCTTGGCAGTGGCGGTAAAATAACGGTTCATGCCGTTGATCGACGCGGGCAACCATATGAGATCCGGCGAATTCTGAATGAACTCCCGGAAGTCTATATTGACGGTGTTTTAAAGCCAGGTATTTCGATTCGCGAAACCATCGTCCACAAGCCCATCTATTTCGGTCAGAAGGATCTGTCCAGCACCGGGGAAGGCTTTGAAAAAGATTTGGTTGAAAAAGTCCTTGGGGGAAAGCTAACCGGTATTCGCGGGCGTATCGATTCCCAGCGTCAGAAGGTAATCGAATCCATTAGGCAACTCACAAAACTGGCGCATACGGATGAGAAAAAGAAGGAGTATGAAGCAAAAAAGCAGGATGCCGAATTCCGTCTTAAACAATATAAAAAGCATGGTGTTGAAAAGAAGCTGGAAAAACAGGTCGATTTTGAAGTCGATTCCAGAAAATGTCGCCAGGTTATCGACCATGTGAATTCCTATTTGTCTGATCTGGACGATTTTATTTCCCGACATGAGGACGATTTACAAAATGAAAGCGTTTATCGTTCCAAACAGAATGACGCCTTTTTCACTGATTTTTTTACGATCTACACCAAACTGATAAGTGCCTTTGGAGAGATCAAAAGCGTCTATCAAAAAAGTCGGACAATTCTGGAAGAGATCCAATTAAAAGTCCAGGCGTTCGAGAAACTCAGGGACGGTCTCAAAGAGGAGTTCGCCGAAATCGAACGAAAATTGGCAGCCGAGCTGAAGGAGAGCGGCGTCAAAGCGATTAAACCGGACGAATTCCGTCAGCTCCGGAAAACCGTTGATCAGTCCACCCAGATGATTTCCGCTTTGAATAAGCAAGAAAGTCAGAGACTATTGATGACCCAGATCCTTTGGCAGGAACTTGCCAAACTAAATGAGCTTTGGCATGAGGAATTTAAAACCATCCAGGCGGAGTTGGAAAAGGTCAATCAGCGTCACGCATCTTTGGCCATTCAAGTTGACTATAAAGGCAACAAAGAGGCATTTATAGCATTTATGAAGGATATGTTCAGGGGCAGCCGCGTCCGCGAAACTACTTTCGAAACTTTGGCCAACACTTTTTCCGACTTCGGTGATATGTTCAAAGCATTCGATGCGACTAAATCCGTCGTTGGTTCGACAGCAGAAGCCTTTGAAAAATATTTTGAGAAAAATCTTCCGGCATTATTGACTTGGCAAGTACCCAATCGTTTCGTCATTACCTATCGAGAAAAAGAGCTGAAGCACCATTCCCTTGGGCAGCGGTCGTCAGCCTTGATCCTCTTTGTCCTCAGCCAGCAGGAAAACGATGTTATTATTATCGATCAACCCGAGGACGACCTGGACAATCAAACAATCTATGAAGATGTGATCAAACTGATTCGCAACCTGAAACCTAAAACCCAGTTTATTTTTGCAACCCACAATGCCAATATTCCTGTCCTGGGCGATGCTGAACAAATTTTTGCCTGTACTTATTCAGATGACAAGATCGGTTTGGACACCGGCAGCATCGACGATCCGAATATGCAAAATAAGATTGTGACGATTATGGAGGGTGGCGAAGAAGCATTCAAATTGCGTAAAAGGATATATGAAATATGGAAACCGCAGAGCTTCTAGAGATAATTGCCCGAGATGAGGACAGCAAGCATCAGTTAAAGGCCGATTTCGCCAACGCCAAGGCACTGGCCGCCGAGTTGGTGGCCTTCAGTAACTCAGGCGGCGGCATCCTGATTGTCGGGGTAAATAAAGATGGTGCGTTTTCGGGTCTCACAAGGGACGATATGGGCCGATTGAACCAGTTGATTTCCAATACCGCCTCCCAGATTGTCCGCCCGGCGATCAATCCTGAAACCGAAAATATCACCATGCCCGAAGGCTTGGTGATGGTTGTTCATGTCTCCGATGGCATCAGCAAACCTTATATGGACAAGGACGGAACCATATGGGTTAAAAGCGGCGCCGATAAAAGGAAAGCGACGTCGCGTGAAGAAATCCAGCGAATGTTCCAAAGCGCTAACCTCATCCATGGCGATGAGATTCATGCAGCCGGATTGACCGTAGCTGATTTAGATAGTGATTACTTTTGGGATTTTTTTAGTAAACAGCATGGCCGGTCCGCGGATGATCTTGATATCGACCTGCCTCAGCTACTCACCAATATGAATCTGATGAAGGATGGGAGGTTGAATGTCAGCGGCGCGTTGCTATTTTCAAAAACTCCCAGCGTCAGATTGCCGGCATTCATTGTGAAAGCAATATCGTATCCGGGAACCGAAATCGATGTGGAGAATTACATCGAAAGTCTGGATATTCCGGGAAAGCTTGAAGAAATCTACGATCAATGCATGAGCTTTGTACTGAGAAATATTAAGCATATTCAAATGGGCCAAGGGGTGAACACTACTGGAAATCCTGAAATCCCACGGATTGTTTTCGAAGAACTGATCGCCAATGCACTAATTCACCGGGACTATTTTATCTCTGCACCAGTAAAGATTTTTATCTTTCAGGATCGAGTGGAAATCATCAGCCCCGGGCACCTGCCAAATAACTTGACCATTGAAAACATCAAACTCGGCAATTCAAATATTCGAAATCCGATTCTGGCTTCCTATGCAACCCGGATTTTGCCCTACCGCGGCATTGGAAGCGGCATCATCAGAGCGCTTAAGGTATTTCCGGATATTCATTTCGAGGATGACCGAGATGGGAACCAGTTCAAAGTCTTTATTAAAAGAGTTTCCTTTGAGCAGGAATAAATTACCATCTCGAACTGCTGGTAATCAAAAGCCGAAAAGGTAAAAATCGCTCCGGGAACGGGTGCGGTCTGATTTTTCTAATACGCGCCAGGGTCTTCACTCGCCCTACGCGATTTTTGTCTGTCCAGGGCGTCACTTCAGAGCGCAGAATGATCCCAATCTAATCTTATTGCCGCGCTGCGACGGTGACGCCTTGGGATTGATCCGCCTGGTTTGCGGATTTTTCGGAAAACGCTGCTAATGGTGCTCGCTAAAATTTTTGAAAAATTAGCGCTTCGAGGGTGAGATTATTCTCATTTCACCGGTTTTAGGGAAGCTGTGGTTGCTTAAAAATGTCTCAAAGCTGGTGATGTTCGATGGGTTCAGACCAGCTGCCCAATCTTCTTTTTTGTATAAAACCGATGGGCCTGGCAAATCGCGGCCCTGTAGTAGGTGGCGGCGGAGGTTTGGCTCCCGACCTCATTTTTTCAGCTGTGAGTTATTCCCCCCACCCACGGCTGCCGTTTCATCAGGTAGAGCGTCCGGGGGCCGATATTCCCGTCTTCGGGATTCATCTGAAAACAGCTGCCCCCCGCATTTTCCAGCCACCGGGAGGATACGGGGTCCGGGCTATCCAGGTTGCAGAGCCGGATGGCCGCGGCCGGGCAGGTGGATGCGCAGGCCGGTTGATCGGCCTCCAGTCCGACGCCCAAGCAGCAGTCGCACGATTCAGCAATGGCGCGCTGGGGATTGACATATCTCGCCTGGAAAGGGCAGGCCCCGACACACTCTCCGCAACCGTTGCAGTCATCCGCTTCAATCAGGACCAGGTTGTCTTCGTTTTTATAAACAGCGTCGTTGGGACAGGCCTCCAGGCAGGGCGGATTTTCGCAGTGCTGGCACATGACCGGAAGGTAATACATGGAAAGCTCCGGGAAGGTGCCGGACGGGCCGACCCGGTGAACATCCATTCGCCGGGTTTCGGCAGATGCCCCGTGCACCACCTGACATGCGACTGTGCATGAAAAACAGCCGATGCACCGGTCGAGATCGACAATTAATGTTGGCCTGCTCATCACTTGTCCTCCGAGAGTGGTTGGACGGTTTCCGTTTCCTGCCCGCCACACTCTTCCGGAATGCCGCTTCCGTAAAACGGCGGTTCCCACGAGTATGGTTCCGCATCGGCCGGGGTGACCCGGCACAGCTGGGACCTGACGCCCGGCACCCCCAGGGCGGGATCGTACACGTCTCCGGCGCAGAGAATGTTGGCATTGGCCCCGTCCCAGCTATACCCCGGCAGTCCCAGTGAAGGGCAGCCCTGCCACCAGCCGTGCTTCATGGAAACCACGCCCGGCAGGATACCCGGTGTGAGGATCGCCTTCATGCGAATCCGGCCGGTTTTGGTCTCGATCCACGCCCATTTCTCAGGCTCGATCCCGAAGGTTTTGGCCGTGTCGGGATGAATCTCGAACTGCGGGTGCGGAAACAGCGCCCGCTGATAGGGGCTGGAGCGGTGTTCGGAGTGATAGTAAACGGGCAGTCTGGCCCCGGTCGTCAGCACCAGGGGGAACCGGTTTTTCAACTCATCCGGACCCACCGGGGTTTGATGCGGTTCGATGTAGCAGGCAATGGGCGCAATCCCGCGCTCCCGGGCAATCTGGCTGAAAATCTCCACCTTTCCGGTGGGGGTGGGGAATCCGACGGGGGCACCGGTCCGTTCGTCCATCTCCTCGAAGTAGTTCAAAGGGGGCGCCGGCACTCCCCGTTCGATGGTAAACCCGGCCGCCGCCGCATTCCCGCACTCCTTTTGGGCCATCTCCCCGCGCCATTTCCAGTAGGCCGCCTCGTTCGGCCAGGGCCACCACTCGGGCGAGAGCCGCTTCCCCAGTTCGATATAAAACCATTCGTCGCTCCGACGCTCGTACAGCGGCTCGATGACGGGGTGCTCGCCCCGCTCGAAGGGGCCCAGTCCCGCGGGAAGGACGATGTCCGCCAGATGCCCGGTGGGTGTCAGGTGTAGGTCCATGTCCACCATGAACTCCAGCGCAAGAAGGCCCTCCCGAACCGTTGTCTGATCCTCGCACCAGCCCCCCAGCGGATTCCCCTGGACCTTTACGTAGGCCTTGATGGGATAGGGCTTTCCGCTCTTCATGGCTCTGAAACAGCCGGTCATGGAGGGCAGCCCCGGCTGCAGGGGATATTCGCCCAGCGCCGGCTCGTCCGGACAGGGGCCCTCCAGTTTCACCGAGAGATCGTCGTCCGGCGCTCCCCATGGGGTCATGGTGCGGGGGCCGCCTTCACGCTTCCAGTCGCCGGTGATCCACCGCCAGTGGGGCAGGCCGCAATCCCCCCCCGGCCGGTTGATATTGCCGGTAACGGCATCCAGGCAGAGACAGGCCCGAAGAATCTGAAATGTGTTGGTGTGTCCCCCTTCCAGGCCCTGTATTCCGAAGCTGCCGGCGTCCAGGCAGGCGCTGGAACTTTCCGCGAACATTCGGGCCGCTTGCCGAATTTTTTCGGCAGACCCGGTCCAGCAGATCCGGGCAGCCTTTTCCGGCGGATATTTCGCCGCCTCCCGTCGAAGTAGTTCCAGGGCGGTACGGCATCTGATGCCGTTCACCGTGTAGGTGCCGAAGAGTTCGGGATTCACGCCGTCGGCGCCGACGGGCCTGGCCGAATGGGTGAGGCGGTCCCACACCATGCAGACCGGCCGGTTTCGGCGATCCTCGATGCAGGCGGGAAACGGGAGGAAGGCTTTTTTTCCTTCCGTAGGGCCGAGATCGCCCTCCAACAGAAGATTCCCGGTATCTTCCCGAACCAGAAAGGGGCCGTTCGTGTGGTTTTTCAAGAAGGTGCCGTCGAACAGGGACTCTTCCAGAATTACATGAATCCAGCTGAGCATCAGCGCGCCGTCGGTACCGGGTCTAACCGGCAGAAAGATATCCGCCTTGTGGGCGAGGGGATGCTCGAAGCGGGGATCCACCACGATAAGCTTTGCGCCCCTGTCCATGATGTTCTCGATGATGTGGGGCCCGTTGAAGGCGGGGTGCGCCCAGACCTCGTTTCGCCCCCAGAAAACCATGCATTTGGAGCTGTCGAAATCCGCCCGCAGGTGGTGGCCCACCGTGAGGCAGGTGGTGGCCGCCATGGGCCCCCGGCACATATGTCCGGGGTGAATCGTGTTGGGGGACCCGATGCAGTTTTTCAGACGCGCGGAGAGTTCCACCGAAAACCGCCCGGTGCCCTGACCCGAGGCAATGGCATGCGCGCCGTACGTTTCCTGAATTTTTTTTAGCTTGTCGGCGATGGTATCCAGCGCCTCTTCCCAGGAGATGCGAACCCAGCCCGGATCCCGGTCTCCTTTGGGCCGTGTCCGCTTCATCGGGTAATTGAGCCGGTCGGCTGCATGGAGTTTCTGGACGCTCGCAAGACCTTTGGGACACAGGGCGCCCCTGTTTCTGAAAAACGGCTCTCCCGTCACCCCGACCACCTTTCCATCCTTCAGGTGGGCCCGCAGGCCGCACTGGGTGTGGCAGCCGTAGCACCGTCCCCCCACGACACCGTCGGTGACGAGATCCTTCGGGGGCTTCATAAAGAGGGGGAGATTACCGGGGGGAGGACCTGAAACATCCGTACTGTGCTGGCGGCCTCCTTTATCGGAACTCCGGTTTGTTGCCGCTTTTTCGGTAGGGGTGGTCATCATAACACCTCGTAAAGGTTTATCGAAATGCATGTGGCTTATTATCACTATACCGCCGAGGCCTTTTTGCATCAAGTGCATTTCGCATATCCAATCTACTGGGATATTATCAAGAAGAAAACCGTTGATGAGGTCATTTTCAGGACATTAAAGCCCAAAAAAACATCTAATGCTTGAACTGATGGCACGGTCTGGCATGAGAATCAGCGAAGTTCTGGAGCTGACCCCTCAGGTATCAATGACCGAAGATTAATCCACAAGGTTCCTAAAAGTAGCTGTGAGCAGAAGCTCATCTTCATATTCCAGCAAATCGCCGACAGACTGAAAGACTAATCTTTGATATATCTGTTAGCACACCAAAAAGAATTATTCTCATCTCTCAGGTTTTGCTTAACCTGCGATACTGGAGAGATATACAGCAGTTCGGCAGCTTTTTTGCCCGTGGCATACTCTGATCGTATTTGCACGTAACGCCTCCCGAATAAAAAAGATGGCAACTACCAGAATTGAGGGTGGCCTTTTCGTTCATTTGGTACACTTACATAGCAGTTGTATATGAGATGTTTCAGATAAATTAAAAATCACTAAAATCCTCGTTATCCATTGTTATGATCTTTTGAGGGGATATCTCATTTCCCGACTGTGTGTCCTTTCGAACATCAGAAAGCCTTTTTACCCTGTCAGCCACCTTCTTTTCAGCTTTTTCCGCGGATAGTCCGCTGGCTTCAAGCATCGTGCCTTCGATGTGCCGGATCGCCTGATTAAGTTGTTCAATTCCCATGGCCTGTTCCTGTGAGGCATTCTTAATATCGCCGAACATTTTGGCAACACGTCCAATTTTTTCGGACATTCCATCGAATTCGGCATTATTTGTTTCCACCAGTGTGTGTCCTGACTTGATTTTATTAACCGTTCCCTCAATTAGCACTGCAGTGTTTTTAGCTGCTTCCGCTGCACGCATAGCCAAATTTCTCACTTCATCTGCCACCACGGCAAACCCGGCACCTGCTTCTCCCGCGCGAGCGGCTTCTACCGCGGCATTCAAGGCAAGCAAATTTGTTTGGAAGGCGATTTCATCAATAGTCTTTATTATTTTGGATGTTTCCTCGCTTGATTTTGAAATATCCTCCATGGAATCGGTAAGGGCTTCCATGTTTGCTTGGGATTTATCCACGCTCCTATTCGTCTCGGACATCAGACCATCCGCACTTGCCGCCAGATTCGCTGTATTTTTAGTGACGGCAGATAGCTCTTCAAGTGATGCTGAGGATTCTTCAAGAGATGCCGCCACATTACCTATCATGTCTTGCAGTCGATGCTCAGCGTCTATGTCGGTCACCATCTCAACATGCCCGATCGGTTTGCCCTTGTCATCATGGATATAAGCGGTATCCACCTGCATGTACGTACTCGGTTTGTCGGGATATTCCTGGTTGTAATTTGTTCTAGGCTGTCCCTTGCGAAGGCTAGCAATGCCACAATTTTCAGTACCACAGATATCTGCCTTCCAATTCGAGCAATGCTTGCCCAGGCAGCTTTTTTTATCAAGATTATGCATGGCAAGCAGGCTTTCGGTCACCTTGTTTATAAAGACCCAGTTCATATCCATGTCTGTCACGGTAATGGGTAAATGTACGGCATCGAGCGAGCCTTCAAGGTAGAACATCCGTTTACGATGTTTTGCAGCTGTTCGATATGAAACAATCCCCAAAACAATGGTCAACAACAACACTGCCAACAAATAAATATTCCAGTCATTAAAGAGTGTTAATGAAATAGCTATGGCAATGACAAGGTAATTCGCCCCGATTTTTTTTTGAATAGACATAGTGGTTTCCTTTAAATTAGGAAGGTTTTGTCGTTATCTCACCTTTCGGGTTTATCCATTAATAGTGCCTTTATACCCCATTTTAACTGGAAACTGTTGTGCCTGACAATAACAAAATTGGTATCAACCCAATTGGAAGTATCCTAATGGATGTCAAACTCTAAAATGCTTATATCATTTTCTTGAATATCACTATGAAATGGTCTTGGTAGATCAGAGTGCATCACACGGTTTTGAGGCATCCAAACCTTGGACTACCTTGTGCCACACGTGCAAGCAGACAACTCTTTCTCACACCACTACATATTGTGGCCAGTTCATCGGCTCTTTGATTGTGATATCAAAAAGCCCGAATTCGCCTTTTCGGGCTTTTCTGTCCTTTGGCAATGTCATAATGCCAAAAGCCGAACAAGGATTTTTCTTTGGGAATTATATGGGAATGAAAGGAATAAAAAGATTATCAATCACAACATAAAGTGAGATAATCACAGAATGACAGATTAAATAGAAATCTTCGAATATTTGGCTGAATTTTCATTTGTGTTTTTTAAAGGCTGCATGCATTCCACCCATAATTCCATTGGTCTTGTTAAAATTCAGCTCCACCAAACGCGTCAAAATGCCATGTTGTACATTATTTCGCTAAGTTTGATCTTGGTTATGTGACACAAACTAATGAATAGGATAATTATCATTGAATTCCTTTGCATGGGATTTTTTAACAGGGGCTATTCTAAGAAACTCAGCTTGCCTGTTTTTTCCAGACATATCATCGGATTTCATGGCATGCAAAAATCCAATCACATGATTTTTACATTATTTGCTATTTTTTTGTGATAAAATATCTTAAAGATTTCGGCTAATAAATATATTCATGACATACAGGAGGTTAACCTTTTGTCAAAAAAGCCAACATATCAAGAATTGCTAAATCGGATTAAAAATTTAGAACAAAATCAGGCCGAACTTGAAAAATCAGACAATTACCTGACGAAATTATTTTCTATGCTGTTCGACATGGTTTTCATCATAGATTTGAAAACAGACTGTTTTATCAAGGCAAATAACACCGTCAACAAAACACTCGGTTATTCGGCGAACGAACTCGTTGGAAAATCAGTTCATTATTTCATCCATCCCGATGACTTACAGGCCACTATTGCAGTATTAGAAAACAAACTAAAAAAAGGCATCGAGATAATAAATCTTGAAACCCGATATTTATGTAAAAACGGCGAGTATCGATGGCTAAGTTGGACGGCACACCCAAATATAGAAGAGGAAATTGCTTATACTGTTGCCAGAGATATTACTGAATTAAAAGATATAAAAAATAAAATCCAGATTAGTGAAAAAAAATATAGGGGGCTTTTCAATTCGTCAAATGAGGGGATCTGTCTTCACGAATTGATATACAAAGACAACCATCCTGTTGATTATCGTATTCTTGATGCCAATCCAAAATACGAAAAGATGACTGAGATTAAAAGGGAGGATGCAATAGGTGCTCTTGCATCTGATCTCTACAAAACCGGAAAGGCTCCTTATTTGGATCAATACGCTGAAGTAGTCAAGACAGGGGAACCATCTTCCTTTGAAAACTATTTCCCACCTATGGATAAACACTTTCTGATATCTATTTTTTCACCCGCCCCACATCAATTTGCCACTGTTTTCCAAGACATAAGTAATCGGAAACATATCGAAAGAGCATTGATGGAAAGTGAAAATCGGTACAAAAGCCTCTTTCAAAACAACCATGCTGTGATGCTACTCATTGATCCTGAAAATGGGGAAATAATAGATGCCAATCCCGCTGCTCTCACTTATTATGGATATCGGTTCAATGAGCTAATCGGAAAAAAAATATATGATATCAACACACTGACAGAAGCTGAAATATATATAGAAATGAATAGGGCCAGGAAAGAGGTCCGAAATATTTCTTATTATCGTCATCGCCTTGCAGATGGAGATATCCGCGATGTTGAAATATATAGCGGGCCGATTCTCATCCATAGTAAACAATTATTATTTTCCATAATCCACGATATCACCGAGCGCAAAAAGGTTGAAGATGCGCTGAAGGATGAAATCTGGCAGCGACGGATTTTGGTGGCACAATCCAGAGATGGAATCGTAGTCATCGACAATAACGGAGGCGTTGTGGAGGCCAACCAAAAATACGCAGACATGCTTGGATATTCTCTGAGTGATCTTTTTCATCTTCATATCTGGGACTGGGATAGTCAATATACAAAGGAAGAACTGCTTCAAAAAATATGCACCATAGGCGAAGCAGGAGACCACCATAAAACACGTCACCGCCGTAAGGACGGGAGTATGATTGAGGTGGAAATCAGTTCCAACGCGGCCTTCTTCGGGGAGAAAAAACTCATATTCTGTGTGTGCCGGGATATCACCGAACGGAAGCATGCCGAAGAAGAGCGGGAAAAACTGATAAAGGAACTGCAAAATGCCCTGGCAGAAATCAACACTCTGCGCGGGATTCTCCCAATATGTTCTTCCTGCAAAAAGATCCGGGACGATAAGGGATACTGGAATCAGATCGAGACATACATACACAAGCATTCCTTGGCGCAATTCAGCCATGGGATTTGTCCCGACTGCGCGAAAAAACTTTATGGAGACCTGTACGAAGAGATTCCCCCATTGCAGAACGCAAATAACACTGAGGAGGATGGATCTTGATGGTCATTAATAGTTTTATTAGTATTAACTAATAGTTAATTAAGGATATAAATCAATATCAAGGATTTTTACTGAAAAAATGCGCTTTTTTTTAGACAGAAAATTTTTCATGATTTGATTTTTGCTTAAATTAGTCAAGCGGCCCATACTGTATCATCACAATATTCTGTTTTAGCATGCAAAACAGCAAATCAAAGTGTCTTATATTTGGTGGCCAAATCCCATCTCAATAGATTACACACACTGAAATCCTTTTAACTTATTTACTGCCGTGGCTATGAAATGAATGTAATAGGGCTTATGAAATTGATTTCCCATATCTATCCAAATCATATAATATCTCCATGAAAGGAAATGCAATAACAAACTGTATTTATTCATGTATTACACCTATGCTCTAAACTTGCATGATATTTGCTTTTAATTACTAAATTGGAATTCGCCTTTCATTGTTTTTCCTGAAAAAAACAACTGAATACATCTGATTAATTTAAAAAAAAGGCCGTTGCCTCTCCGATTGAACCGGTGCAATGATTTGTTTTTCTTGCGGTAATATTTATGGATTGTTCTCTCTGCTGTTCAGAGGTGTTCCCAGATGAAGAAATACGCTTTCCTGTTTTGTTCAGTACCAATTGGAATCACTTTTTTTGGTATAATGTTTACTCTTATTCGAACATTCTATTACACGGCATTTCCATTATTACAGGAATATATTTTCCCATTGTTATTAGGTACTTTCTTTGGAGCAGGTATAGGATTGTGGCGAATCCAGACTAATGAAAAAAATGAAAGGCTTGAAATAACTGCCTTTGAATTGAGCATTGCTAACACAGAGCTTAAAAGAAAGAATCAAAAGCTGGAAAAGGTCCAGGTTAAACTGCACAGCCTTCTTGACAATATCATCGATTTTGTGTGGCTTAAGGATGTCGATGGCGTTTATCTGTCATGCAATCCCAGGGTTATACAATTTTTCGGAGCAAAAGAATCAGAAATTGTCGGACGAACCGATTATGATTTTGTTCCCAGAGAATTGGCAGATTTCTTCCGCCAAATGGATAAAGAAGCCATAGATGCTGATATACCGCAAAAAAATAAGGAATGGATTACGATGGCATCTGATGGCAGCCGTATCTTGCTTGAAACTGTAATAAAACCTATTAAGGACAAAAATGGAAAGATTATAGGAATTCTTGGAATTGGACGCGACATCACTGCCCTATACAACGCCGAAACAACATCGCACGATGCAAAAGAAAATTTCCAGGCTATCTTCGAGAACATGGCTTTGGGGTGCTGTATAGATGAAATTATCTATGATGAAACTGGATGTGCAATTGATTATCGGGTTCTTGATGTAAATCCAGCCTATGAGAAATTGATAGGAATAAGCAGGACTCAAGCAGCCGGGTCACTTGCTTCTGCTCTTTACGGCTATGGCACAGCACCCAATATTGATATTTACGGCAAAATTGATGAAACCGGAGAGCCTGTTACATTTAAAGCCTTTTTCCCACCAACAAAAAAGCATCTGCTTATTACAGCTTCTCGAGTTACAAAAGGCAGATTCTGTACATTATTCTCGGACATCACAGAACAGATCAACTTAGAGGGGCAGTTGCAGCAGGCCCAAAAGATGGAATCTGTCGGGCGATTAGCAGGAGGTGTTGCACATGATTTTAATAATATGCTTGGAGTTATTCTCGGTCATGCTGAATTAGCCACGAATAAAATAGATCCTGATGATAAGCTCTATTCTCATCTGGAGGTAATAATTGACGCCTCCCAACGCTCTTCTGAAATCATTAAGCAATTGCTTGCTTTTGCCAGAAAGCAGACCATTAATCCGAAGATCATCAATATTAATTATAATGTGAAAAAGATGCTTAAAATGCTCCAACGCCTTATCGGAGAGAATATAGTTCTATTATACGAACCAAGAAAAGAACTGCACTCTGTCAAGATAGACCCTTCGCAGCTTGACCAAATTCTAGCCAATCTTTGTGTTAATGCAAAGGACGCTATTTCCGGCACGGGCAGAATAACTATCAAGACTGATAATGTTGTCCTTGATGAAACATTCTGTTCCAATAACCTTGGTTCAGTGCCAGGTAAATACGTGCTTCTTGAAGTCTGTGATGACGGTTGTGGCATTGACAGTGAAACCATCAGCAAGATTTTTGAACCTTTTTATACAACAAAAGAAGCAGCGAAAGGTACAGGCCTTGGACTTTCTACTGTGTATGGCATTGTCAAACAGAATAATGGCTTTATATATGTTCAGAGCAAAA
The DNA here is from genome assembly GCA_963677545.2 of Desulfobacterales bacterium. Lineage (GTDB taxonomy): Bacteria > Desulfobacterota > Desulfobacteria > Desulfobacterales > JAFDDL01 > JBECKW01. The sequence goes on from CAXXKH010000045.1 coordinate 193,140, forward strand.
TAGGGCAAGGGACAGCTTTCAATATTTACTTCCCACAAAATATAGGAAAAACCACAAAATCAGAATCCACGAAAACAAATAAAATCCGATACAGTAGTGGAGAGACTGTACTGCTGGTTGAAGACGAGCGGATTAATCTTGAAATGTATAGAGCAATTTTAGAAGAATTGGGGTATAATGTATTAACAGCCCGCAAACCGACTGATGCCCTGAAGATAGCTAATAGCCATAGAGGAGATATTGACTTACTGATTACTGATGTCATTATGCCGGAAATGAACGGCAATGAATTATGTGCCCAACTTAACAATATATTTCCAAATATAAAAACACTTTTTATGTCCGGTTACACAGACAATATAATTGCACATCAGGGCGTGCTTGAAGAAGGTGTAAATTTTATCCAAAAACCTTTTTTAACACATGAATTCTCAATTAAAATCAGAGATGTCTTGGATAAAGGATAGGATTTTTCAAGATAAATTTAATGTGTAGATTAAAATATTGACAATTCTGCCAATAATTACATGAACATGATGTATAAGCGGCAGTCTTATCTTGAAAAAAGGATGTATACGAAAAAATCGATTTAAAATGTGACACCCATATTTCTCAAAAACAAAAAACGTATAGAAGCTGTGATGTTACTATATTTTGTTGCTCTTATGATAGTTTCTCTTATTGAAAGATCCATTCGAATGAAAATGGAGAAAAAAAGGGTGTAGAAACTATCAATTCTTCCCCAAGGGATGAACACTGAAAAGCCAACATGGAATAACATAAGATACTTTTCGAAACATCCACTTGGCAGTCAATGTCATAAAGTTAACGGCAAGGCTTGTAATTCATGTAGTGCTCACGTTTACTAACTTTGTGTTTCCGTTTGAATTTTCGTCCTGGCCGAACGGGTTCGGTTGCCGCTGAAAATAATTCATGAAGGCCTTGGATTATTTTTACTACAATTTTGCGGGGCCTTTCAAAAAGCAAAAAGAGCGTATCTTTGGATTTTGAAAACACCTGCGTCATGTTTAATTGATATTCATACTTTTTTTCTTTGCTTTCGCACTCTACAGACACCTGTGCTGGAGAAGAGAGAACAACAGCAAGATTTTTTGCAAGCACCTTTGAATGAAAATCCTGATAAACGGACAACTCGGATTGGCCCGAGAAATTGCCGACTTCGACACGCTCTTTCATGAAAAGGTAATCAACTTCTACCGGCCAACGCTTGTGATATAGGTCTTTGAAAATTTCTTTTGGATATTTCTTTTTATCGGTAAGCGAAGTGATTAGAACTTCAATTTCGCCTGAATCGAGTTCAACCCGTATTAAGCGCAAGTGTAGTGGCGCAACATCCAAGCCCATCTCATTGCATTCTTTGATGGATTGATATGATGCATCAATATCAACAAAATCTTGATCAAGGCCGGATTCGATGAAGGTTTGAACAATCTTCCATTTATTGGAGATTCTGGCACAAAAATTACCGCCTTGAGATATAATGAGGTTGAAAACCCAGTAAGCCGGATAACCACGGTCCAATAAAAGAAGGTCGTTTGGGAGCAAGTTGAGCATATGATCTCGCAATAGTTCTCTTTCGCCGACATTGTATGGCTTTATGAATGCCTCGATTGTGACTTTATTCAAAACATCAAATAATTGTGAAACACGAGCCATTGGGCATGCAGGTCCGTTCTTGGGTTTCATTACGCCAAAATGTTCTCGTATTTCTTGGTATTTAAAAAGTTTTAAAGTTGATCCATCTATTGCCAGTAAATTAAATCCATGCCATTTTTTGACGGTTTTGTAGTTGTTATAGAAAAACTCAAGCAAGTGGCGGTTGAACTCTATAAATGCGGAATACTTGAGTTTCCTGCGTGCCAGTGAAAGAGCCATTTTGGTAACCAAGGCGACAGGGACATCTAATCGGAATGAAGCTTTAAAAAAGTGATCCAATTCGTCTTGGTATGATCCTTTAATGAAGTTTATGAAAAAGAGGAAAAGTGTTTGAAACGGCAGAGTTCGGTTTCGTGTAAAATCTTTTTCAGATTTTTTGTGCCGATTGACAAAGTCTTTTGAGTGAAGAATCTTCTTGAGATAATCAACAGTTTTGGCACATATCTTGGAAAGCAGGCTCCGTGCCAACATTGCTTTGCTTTTGAAGCGTTTCGGACATTTATTTCTCCTTTACGAAATGAATAATGCACGGTTAAAACTGGTGTCAGTATAGCATAATAAGCTAAAATATCAATAAAATTTAACTACTGCCGTTAACTTTATGACATTGACTTGGCAGTTGTTTTAAAAGACAACAAGGTTCCGATACAAGCTACGGTACAAGGGCTTTCCGACATACATAAAAAGATGTGTGACTTGATAGAAGTGCCAATGTCAACATATCAGAACCTTAAAGACATGTGGTAGTTGTTCGTGGGTTTTGGGACGTTGTTGACTAATTGGACTTATGCTGGTTTCTCTTAATTATGTATGTTTGACACCCCTCGGATTCGTGAGATAGATAGGAGATAGTTGCTTATTCTTCTCCGTCTCGCCCCAATTTTACCAAACGGTTTTTACATGGGAATATTTTAGGATTTTTTCATCTTTTGTAATAAGAGTTAAATTGTTTACCCTAGCCGTTGCAACTATCAGCCTATCTACCGGATCTTTATGAAAATCTCCTGGCAAATTGCATACATCAATGGCTATTTGGGGGTTAATTTCAAGCACCCTTATGCCTGTTTTATCCAGCGCATATGAAAGCCACTCATCCGACGTGATCTTCATCTCAATTTTTTTTCTGCAAGCCATCATTGCAAATTCCCAAATTGAAATAGATGCAATGGCTCGTTGATCCGGAGTGGTTTTTTTAATTAATCGCGTTGCTCCCCTGGATAATTTTTCTGGTTCGCTCAAGCTCCACCACCAGACATGCGTATCCAATAATATCATCAGACATTCTCCCAATCATCGCTATCAACAACAGGCTCAGTCAAATCCCCAACCGTGCGGCCTACACCGACAAGAGCCCCGATCAACGGATCTTTTGAGTTATCGGAATCGCATGGGTTTTGGGACGTTGTTGACTAATTGGACTTATGCTGGTTTCTCTTAATTATGTATGTTCAGGGTGATTTCGTTCTGTCATAAAAACAATAACAAATCGGAAAATTAGAGAAACTAATGGACAAAAGCCTTCGGATCGGCTATATGATTCACTATTGATCATCTTATTCGGAGGTTGCAGTGTTCAATCTATTGGAAATCGATGTTCGTCCAGTTGTTACGAGTGAAGACCGCCTTTTTCAAAAATTGATGCAGGCGCATCACTATCTGGGCGCTCTGCCAAAAATCAGCGAAACCATTCGATATGTTGCTACGTTCGACAGCAATTGGATCGCCCTTCTTAGTTTCAGTGCTGCAGCTTTAAAATGCTCGGTTCGGGACCGTTGGATCGGATGGAAATCTCGCCATCAATATGATCGGCTCAAGCTGATTGCAAACAATAGTCGATTTTTGATCCTGCCTGAATGGCATTTACCGAACCTGGCCTCCCGTGTTTTGTCATTGTGCAGGAAGAGATTGCAAAGTGATTGGCAACGCACCTTTGGCCACCCTCTATTACTGCTGGAGACATTTGTCGATCCCTTGCGCTTTCGAGGCACTATCTACAAAGCGGACAATTGGATCTACTTAGGCGATACCAAGGGTTTCCGGAGAACCCGGTATGGTTACAGCGCTACACCAAATTCTCCGAAAATGGTTTTCGTCAAATCCTTGATGCCTCGTGCCGCCATGTTGTTGTCTCAATCCGTGCTTAACCCATCTTATCAAACCGGAGGCTCTAAAATTATGCTTACAGCTGACCAGATGCAGTCTTTACCTTACTTTTTTGAAAACATTCCCGATCCACGCCGAGCCCAGGGAAGACGTCATAAACTGCCTACGGTTTTGGCCATCGCCGCCGCGGCAACATTGTGCGGAATGCACGGATACCGGGCCATCTCGGATTGGGCTAAAAACCTTAGCCAAAGGGCCCGTCGGCGATTTGGCTGTCGCTATTACAAAGGCCGATTTGTTGTCCCCAGCCTGAGTATTATCCGTGACGTACTCATCCGTGTCGATCCAACACATCTTGATGGTGCACTACAGCGTTGGAATAAGACGTATGCAAAACAGGACGAAAGCTTGGCAATTGACGGCAAAACAATGTGTAACGCCATTGATGACGAGGGACGTCAAATCCATATCATGAGCGCAATCGGTCATCAGAGCAAAACCTGCCACACCCAAAAAAAGTGGGTTTCCTCAATGTAGGCGACGATGGCCTAAAGCGAACAAATGAAATCAATACCGCCATTCCAATGTTGGATGCCATCGACATTACGGGGAAAACCATTACAACCGATGCCCTGTTGACCCAACGAAAAATCGCTTCTTATTTATTCGAACAGCGCCAAGCCCATTATCACTTCACCGTTAAAAACAATCACCCCGGACTTTATCAAGACATCGCATTGTACTTTGAAAACCGCCGGGAACCGGATTTTACACTCTGCGATCCTCCCGTCCATGGCCGCATCGAAGTTCGTAAAATCTGGACAACAACGGAACTCAACAACTTCCTTAACTTCCCTCACGTCGGTCAGGCTTTTGTCATCCAACGCGAGTCAACAAATAAAAAGACCGGAAAATATTCTTGCGAAGTTGCGTACGGCATTACAGACAAAACCCCGATGCAAGCTGATCCTCGGAACATCCTTGAAACAAATCGCGGTCACTGGTGTATTGAAAACTCATGCCATTATATTATCGATTGGAATTACAATGAAGATCGAAGCCGTATACGCATCGGCCATGGCCCCGAAAACGTCACCCGCTTACGTCGTTTTGCCGTCGGTCTAATTAAATCCAAAGGCGTCCGCTCCGTTCCCCAAAAAATGGAACAGCTAAACCGCAATGTTCGTCTTGTTTTCGACTATCTGAGGATGACTAAAAATTCTGCTGTTTCTACTTGGCGTCTTTAGAACAAATTTACCGTGATGTATGTTTGACACCCCTCGGATTCGTGAGATAGATAGGAGATAGTTGCTTATTCTTCTCCGTCTCGCCCCAATTTTACCAAACGGTTTTTACATGGGAATATTTTAGGATTTTTTCATCTTTTGTAATAAGAGTTAAATTGTTTACCCTAGCCGTTGCAACTATCAGCCTATCTACCGGATCTTTATGAAAATCTCCTGGCAAATTGCACACATCAATGGCTATTTTGGAGTTAATTTCAAACACCCTTATGCCTGTTTTATCCAGCGCATATGAAAGCCACTCATCCGGTGTGATCTTCATCTCAATTTTTTTTCTGCAAGCCATCATTGCAAATTCCCAAATTGAAATAGATGCAATGGCTCGTTGATCCGGAGTGGTTTTTTTAATTATTCGCATTGCTCCCTTGGATAACTTTTCTGGTTCGCTCAAGCTCCACCACCAGACATGCGTATCCAATAATATCATCAGACATTCCCCCAATCATCGCTATCAACAACAGGCTCAGTCAAATCCCCAATAGGGATAGGGACACCTCTCACGGGGTGCCCCTCCCACACCACCGGACATACGGGGCCGTATCCGGCGGTTCGGCTGGTCAGAGCAGACATGACTAATACTACTGCCTGCCGGGCTTTATCCAAGCTGAACGCTACCGACATTTCAGCTACCGCTGCAATATGCCGGTAAGAACATGCTCTTTGATAGCCATGACCATTTACCCAAGCCATTCGGCCCAGGTACCGTTCGGGCCTTCATCGGGGTGAGGCCTCCGGGTCTACTTCTCCCATTTCGGCAGGCCCGGCTCGTTTCCACCGACTAATATGCCCCCTGCTGACTTCTGCCACGTGATCGCCTCCCCTTACGGTTCGGTCAGTCCGTTAGTGGACATCGTGGCAGATCTCCCGGGGTAAACACATGTCTTTCGGTACACGAATGCCGAGTTTACGGACACACCTTGAGATGGATAGAGGACTTTGCCTTGAGGTGCAGGCTCGTCCCGGCGTGTGCGCCTCATACTCGGTGGGCGCTTGCGTCACGCCAAAGGCGTGATTCGTCATCCTGTACTTTCGCGGTACCTCGCCTCGGCAAGGCAGCTTCTTTCCGAAGCATCCCGCTTCTGGCGGGATACTCCGTTGCCATACCGCTACGCCCTTCGCCTCCATCGGGCTGGGCCTAAGACTTGCCAAATGCTTGAATATAAGATACATTTGGCGCACTTTTAAGAACATGTGCCGTGCCCGGCACACACCGTGCGGCCTACACCGACAAGAGCCCCAATCAACGGATCTTTTGAGTTATCAGAATCGAAATGGGTCAGTTTCGCTACAGGCTTCCCCCGTTTAGTTATTACGATTTCGATATGGCTTTCCTCTATTTGGTTCAACAATTTAAAGCACTTTGAACGAAATTCAACAGATGATATTCGCATGATTTATACCTCCTATTAAGTGTACACATTAACACGTACACATAAAGGATTCAACAAATTTCTGAATTATCTTGGACCCGGATTTCTGCAACTGATCATTTTATTTCATCCAGGTCCGAAATCGGGGTGACCGTGATGCTTGCCTTTTCACGACAACGATTCATCGAAAACCGGTTGGAGAAGTTAGACCGTCATTAAAACCACTAAAGTCTCTTCAGAGCACATAATGATCCCAGTCTGATTTTATTGCCGCGCTGCGACGGTGACGTCCCGGGATTGATCCGCCTGTTTCGCGGTTCGTTTTTCTAAACCCTAAATTTGACCATTTGGAGGGAAAATACCGACATATCAGTGGGGTTGAAAAACCTCGAATATCTACGAATAATCAACGGATAGCGGTGCATGAACGTGGCTCGGAATGATTCCTTATAACGCACTTTTCGGTCCCAAAAACATCGGTTTAAGGCCGAAGAACACCCCTTTTTTAATCTAAACCCGGGCCAGTTGGGCATCTTGCTTGGTCCGGCCCAATTTCACGGTTTCAGACCAGCTTCCGGAATATTGATTTCCCATCGGGCTACGTCCATCAACACGCTGTCAACCACTTTCGAAAAACCTTCTTGACAGTCGGTCATTTGTTTCGTACAATTGTTCGTAACAAATGACCGACTCGTGTCGAGAGGTGAAACATGCAAGTGAAATATATAGACCATTTGCCCGTCGGGATGGAGCTTTCCGCGGTGCGTCTCTATTTAGATGCCCTACGGGATAAGCTCATGCCCATCTTTGGAGATGCCAAACGGGCACTAAATATCCTCTCCCAAAATCTCGCACCGGATCGTTGTCTGACGGCCCTGTGTGATCAGAGGCTCGTCGGTGTCTTGGGAATCCAGACAGCCAGGGGCGGATTCCTGAATCCGGCACTCAAATCGCTGACCGCTGAATACGGATTGACAGGCGGCTTGCTCAGGCTTGGGCAGTTGCATCTTCTGCACCACAGAACAGGGAACGACGAGTGGTATGTCGATGGGATTGCCGTGGTGGAGGAGATGAGAGGTGTGAGTATCGGAACGGGATTGCTCGGTTTTTTTGAAGACATCGCCAGAAAGAAGGGTATCCATAAGCTCTCACTCGAGGTTATGAATACGAACCAGAAGGCCAGGGCGCTCTACGAGCGTTTGGGTTTCACCGCAACCAAACAAACCTACCTCTGGCCGTTCAACCGCTTGTGCGGATTCCCTTCCGAATCAGCTATCGAGATGGTGAAGATGCTTCCATCGCCAGGAGCTTCACTCCCGATCCCGCAGAACACATAGGCGTGGAACAACACATATCAAATATCGGAGGATTGAAAATGGGAACCCCAAAGGATTCGGAAAAAACACGGGCCAAACTCATTGAAGCCGCTGGTCAACTTTTTGCGGAAAAAGGATTCAACGGGGTCACGGTCCGGGATATCGCCAAAGCAGCCGATACCCACTTGAGTGCATTGAACTATCATTTCAGAACCAAAGAGGCATTGTATCACGAGGTGCTCATTGAGGCATGCAAAGCAGACTCTGTTTCCGCTGAAGACAAGGAGTTCTTGTTAAAGTCCGATCCAGGTGAGGCGCTTTTTCTGTTTGTAAAGGAATCCCTGTTGGAATATCGAAAGCAGACGGCCTCAAATTGGCGACTTGTTTTAGTAGCAAGGGAATGTAGAGAGCCAAGTCATGAGTTTGGTGAAGTATCGAAAGTGTATTTCGAACCTGAGACAAACTTTTTGGCTAAACTAATAGGCAGGGTCGTAAGAAAGCCATCCGTTGATCATCATGTCCGTTTTGCCGTTATGAGTTTAATTGCCTTGCTTGAAACGTTTGGGCTTTATAGGCATTTGATCGATGTCGTTTCGCCGGGTCTTGATGATTATTTCAAGAAGAGAAACGCTCTTGCCAAGCATATTGTTCATCTTGTGATTGAAGCCGCCAATCCATCAACAAGCGAGTAGCTAATGGTTACAAAACGGAGCAAAATACAATCTTCTCAAAACACACGATTGGCACTGCTTGCTGTTATGTTTTTTTGCACGTGTGCTTTCTGTATTTCAGGCTGTACAGCTTTTAGAAAGCCAGTCCCGGCCAAGCTGCCGGAGAATATGCCTTTGTCATGGACAGCGGATGTCGACATCGAAAAACTTCCGATTACGGCAAGTTTGGTTGATCTAATAGGCGAGCAACGAGTGTTGCGCCAGCTCGTTGACGAAGCGCCGAAAAACAATCCGAACCTTAACGCGACAGCTCTTCGCCTGAAATCGGCTGGATACATGCTGACCGGTTCGCGCTCAAAACTGCTGCCACAGGTCAATGCCGAGTTTTCCAAAGGACGAGACAATCAACAAATTGACACTGAAACAGGTAAGCAAAAGACGTCTGACTCTAATCGACTATCGCTTGGTGTGAGCTGGGAATTGGATATATGGGGGCGGCTGGCAAATGAACATAAGGCATCGCAACAAACTGTTCTTGCACAGGCATATGATTATCTGCATATCCGTGACGCTCTGGTCGTGCGTGTGATTCAAGCATGGATAGAACAGATTGCAATTCGACGTTCCCTCGACATTGAAAAAGAACGCGTGGCGGTTTTACAGAGCATCGAAACAGTCCTGATCGAACGTTACAAAAGTGGTATCGGAAACCTGGATGAACTGTCTGTGGCCAAAAGCAGGAAAGAAATCGCCAAAGCGGATCTTAGTGCACGCAACGCGGCGCTGCTAAGATCAATTCGAAAACTGGAAGTTCTGCTTGGTCGGTATCCAAAAGGAGATGTTGTGTCTGGTATTGACCTGCCGGAGGTAAAGTCTCCACCGGTCTATATTCCCTCCACCGTACTTCTTAATCGTCCGGATATTCAAGCCGCTCTTGCGCGGGTTGAATCGGCAAGCAACACATCGCGTGCGGCCGATAAAGCGATCCTTCCCGAATTGCGGATTTCAGGACAGGTCTTTCGGCAAGCTACCAATTTAAATAACCTTGGTGAAACAACATCCTATTGGAGTCTATTGGGGTCACTGTTTCAACCTTTGTTTGAGGGTGGAAGAATCGTCAGTGAATCAAAAGCAATGCGCGTAGAGGCAGAGGCATCATTGATGGATTTGTGCGGTGTGGTTTTGCAGGCCCTGAAGGAAGTCGAAGACGCCTTTGATACCGAGCGTGATTTGGCTGTGCAGAGCCTGGCGCTTGAAATCGCAGTCACTGAATCAGAGACAAGCAGCCACTACTACGAAGATCGATATCAACAAGGACTGGACACCATCCAGAGTCTGTTAATCGCAAGAGAACAAGAAATGTCCGTTCGAATTCGGCTAAACGAGGTCGTAGCTGAGCGTTGGAGCAATCGAATTGATCTGGCCTTAGCATTGGGCGTGGGAATTGATGAACGCCCGGCTATGCCTTTGGGAGATAAGAAGCCATGAATTCTCATGATGATAAAATGAACTACCTGAAACGATTTTGTAAAAAATGGAAAAGGCCATTGGTTTTTCTCTGCGTTGCCACGCTGTGCGGCTTAGTAATATTTGTCGTCCTGTCGTCAGAGCCGGATGAATCCATAACTATCCAAAAGGATGTTATACAGACAAGCGGCATGCCGGTCTCTGTTCGCGTGGTGGAACCAAAGAGCTATCCAGCAGTTGTCAAATCATTTGGAGAGGTCGTTCCGTTATGGCAAACAATAATAAAGGCCCAGGTGGACGGTCAACTCATCTACCTATCTGACAAATTACGGGTTGGCAGCATTGTCAAACAGGGCGAATTGCTTGTCCAGATAGAAAAAAGCGAATTTGAGATGCAGGTGGCTGAAGCAAGAAATCGTTTGTCTGCTGCAAAAGTTGTTCTATTGAAGGAACAGCGAGAAGCTGATCAGGCTCGAAAGGATTGGGAACGTTCCAATAATGGAAGCAAACCGGATTCTCCTCTAGTGTTGCGTACTCCTCAACTCGAAGCGGCTAAAACCGAAGTTGAAGCTGCGCAAACCGCACTCAATCGAGCAGAGGTTCTTTTGCAATACACGGATGTCCGTTCTCCCTTCGACGGAGTGATCATGCAAAGCATGGTAAGCCTGAGAGAGACTCTGTTTACTGGAGGGGAAATCGCCACGATTTATGGTTTGGATACCGTGGAAGTCGGTATTCATCTGGATGAAAAGCAATGGGCCTTGTTGCCTGAGCCGATTGTGGAGGCGAATGTCCGGTTATACACGCCCGGCAGGACGTCGAAATCAAATTGGAATGCACAAATTGCGAGGGAAAGCCGCCACCTGGACAGGGAATCACGCCTGCGAACCTTGTTTCTTCAGGTGAAACAACCTTTGGAGCAAATACCTCCATTGTTACCAGGGTCTTTTGTTCAGGCTGAAATCATCGGCCGCAATATACCGGAACTTGTAAAAATCCCCGAACCGGCACTGACAAAACAGGGGCTGGTCTGGTTTGTGGATCATAACAATAGTTTGCAGCCAAGGCGTGTTGATCCAGTCTTTTATGGAGAAGGCATCGTCTATATTCGTGTGCCCGCAGACACAGAAATGCCAATACGCATAGCCGAATCACCCAACACCAGCTTTGTCAGCGGATTAAAAATTAATCCAATCGCGGCAAAGGGGGGTGAGGAATAATGCATACCTTATCCGCATGGTTTACGCGAAACCCGGTTGCCGCCAACCTCCTCATGCTGCTGGCCCTGATTGCAGGCTTGTTCAGTATTCAATCCATTCGTATTGAAGGATTTCCGGCATTGCCGCCCAGTTCAGTTACGATTACAACCTTGTACCCGGGAGCAAGCGCGGAACAGGTGGATCGAGGGATTTCCCGTAAAATCGAAAAGACGCTTGAGGACATGCCCGGGGTGAAAAAAATATCCTCGTTCTCTGAAGAAGGAACTTCGTCGGTCTGGGTTCAGAAAGTGTCAGGGTTTGACATGGATCGGTTTCAGAACGAGATCGAATCCCGTGTTAATGCCGTCCCCAGCCTGCCACAGCTTGCTGAGCGCCCCATCATCGCTCGTGATGAGTTCAATGTGGAAGCCCTTTTGGTGCAGGTTTACGGCGATGTCGATAACCTTACGCCCCAAAAAGTCGCGCGTAATCTCAAGGAAGAGTTACTGGCGAATCCCAAAATCACCAAGATTACCCCCTTTGGCCTGTTGAATCACGAGATTCGTATCGAGGTCGATGATGCCATGCTTCGTGCCTATGGACTATCGCTCAACGATGTTGCCGATGCGATTGAATCGGCTTCTTTGGATTACCGTACCGGAAGCATTGATAGTCGGGCCGGAAAAGTGGTTATTCGGGCAGATCAGAAATCATTCAGTTACGAAGAATTCGCCTCTATTCCGATGCGCACCCCTGCTGGAGGCACCCGCCTGACAATCAGGGATGTTGCTGAAGTTATTGACGGATTTGAAGAGGAACATCGGTTTGCCCGTTTCCAGGGACTGCCTTCTATAGGGATGCTTATCTATACCAGCAAGAAAGGGCATCTCTTCGAGGTCAGCGAAGCGGCGCATGCCGTTGCTGACGAAATGAGGCCCCAGCTTCCTCAGGGAATGAAGATCGATGTATGGGGGGAAACCAGCATTTACATGAAAGCAAGATTATCTCTGCTGGCGACAAACGCCTGCCAGGGGCTTCTGATCGTTTTCGTCCTGCTGGCTCTTTTTCTCAATTTCAGACTGGCCTTCTGGGTGGCCATGGGCATTCCAATATCGCTGGCCGGAACCCTGGTGCTGATGGGAGATCGTTTTCTCGGATACTCACTCAACGACATCACCACATTTGGCATGATTGTTGTTTTAGGTATTCTGGTCGATGATGCGATTGTGGTCGGTGAAAGTGTTTTCGAGGCCAGGGGACAGATTAAAGACCCCATTGAAGGGACCATTCAGGGGGTTCATCGTGTGATAACGGCTACCGTATTCGGATGCTTTACTACGGTCGCGGCATTCTTCCCACTGCTGCTTATCAAGAATGACATTGGTAAGATCTTTGCCAGTTTTTCAGTGGTTGTAATTGTTTCATTAATAATGTCATTAATAGAAAGCAAGCTGATTCTGCCAGCGCACTTGGCAGCTGTTAGAATAGACACTCGTCCACCTAAAAGATGGTTCTCAATATTGTGGCATAAAATACAATCCATTGTCACTCGCGGGCTCACTTCTGTAAACCAAAGCCTCTATCAACCCTTGCTCGGAAAAGCCCTGCGTCATCGCTACGCAACATTGATGATTATTTTAACCATCGCTGTTAGCGGATTATCCATGATTTTCAATGGATGGATTCGAACCGTTTTCTTTCCTGAGGTGCCCGGGCAAATCATTACCGTAAAACTTCAAATGAGAAGCGGTAGCCCACTGAATCTGACCATGGACAACATAAAGGCCATTGAAGAAGCGGCCGAAGCCGTGAACGTCGAAGCCATGGCTGAATTCCAGAGCGATGAACCACCCATCGCCCGAATCATGATCGCCCTTACAGACCCGTTTAACGCCGAGATTTACGCCGAACTCCAACCGGAAGAGCATCGGAAACTTGAAACCATGGAGACCTTGCATCGCTGGCGTGAAAAAGTCGGCACATTGGAAGGCTCCGAAGAACTGAGCTTCAGCGGATCATTTGAAACCGGGGGAGGTTTTGTCATCGAACTGGGCGCCCGGGACGATGCCGTTTTACAGGACGCTGTTGGGCGTTTTTCATCTGCTTTAAGTCGACTGGATGGTATTCACGACATTCGGGATGATCTCAGACAGGGCAGTCCCCAAATCAGGTTGCGCCTGAAGCCTGATGCACAGCATTTGGGGTTGAGCGCTTCCGATTTGGCCAGCCAGATTGGTGATGCATTTGGGGGGCTTGAAGTACAGCGCGTTCAACGAGACGCCGACGAGGTGAAAGTGGTTGTCAAATACAAAGAAGAGAGGCGACGTTATATGCGTGATATCCTCGACACCTACATTCAGACCGCACAGGGAGAGTGGCTGCCACTATCTCTGGTTGCGAGTATTAAGGCTGGATATGTTCCCTCCTCCCTGAATCGGCAAAACGGACGGCGGGTGGTACAGGTGCGCGCTTCGTTGGACAAAGAACGTATCAGTCCCAGTGAAGCATTTGAATGGATTCAAAAAAACGTATCGCCGGAACTCAGGTCCCTTTACCCGGAACTGACCATTAAAGGAGCTGGAGAACTGGAGGAAGTCGGCGAGATAAAAGGAGGTATGATCCGGGCATTAGTCATGATTTTAATCCTGATATACGCTCTTCTGGCCGTTCCTTTGAAATCGTACTGGCAACCGCTGGTGATTATGTCTGTCATCCCCTTTGGTTTTGTTGGGGCAGTAATAGGCCATTGGATCAACGGACTTCCGCTCAGCATTTTGTCGTTTTTTGGTATGTTGGCGGTAACCGGTGTTGTGGTTAATGACAGCCTTGTCATGATGACCCGATTCAACGAGCTTCGTGAAGGAGGCCACGATTTGTGGGAATCATTAGTCATGGCTGGCGGTAGCCGTTTTCGAGCCATCATTCTCACAACGGTGACAACCGTCTGCGGATTGATGCCTCTGCTTCTGGAAACAAGCGAGCAAGCGCAGTATTTGATACCTGCCGCAGTCTCTCTGGCATGGGGTGAATTGTTCGCAACACCTGTCACTCTTTTTATCATTCCGTCGCTAACGAACGTTCTTTTTGATGTGGGTGGTCTATTTGGACTGAAAAAATGCAACAATTAATAATAAAAGGAAGGATTGTATGATTGTAAACAACTATCTTGGTCAGCTGTCGTGTTGGTCATGGCGAAAGCAAACCTCGTGCATAGTTATGACCTGTTTCCTGATTGCTGCTTATTCGACTCCACTCAGCGCCGAGAAGAATACACCTGTTACAACTGGGACTGTTGCTACTTTTTATGATCTTATTTCTAATGGTGATGACATAGGAGATATCTCTATTATTAGATCGCAGCATGGCGATGTCGAAGACGGTCTATATCTAATAGAGGAAAATATTTTCGCCAAAGTTTCCAGTTTTTGGGGACTATGGGAAATGACATTAACAGGGAAAACTGTGATAAAATACGAGGGTGTTGTCAGCTTTGATTACAAAATCAAAGAAAACAAGGAAAACTGGCGTGTATTTGGTGATCGACATGATCTGGAATTGTGGTGCAGCGCTCGAAAGGTTTTGACAAAAAATGAAAAAGACGAAGAAGATATCCTTGCGATCTCCTCTATGGTGGCAGCGAAAACAATACCTTACGCCGGAGAGGCGCTCACTGTTCTCGGCATACTGAATGCTAATGGAGACCGAGAAGGAGAAATTCGAATACCGTTGGATTCATTCAATACCACATCCGGTCAGCTTGTATCAGTTCTGATGAAGAAATCCAAAGGATTGAAAAAAGAAAAGGTAAAGGTACTGGACACTTCAGAGTTGAAGATAGAGACACACATATTCGAAGAAGCAGATCAGGAACAAATTGAAATAGCAGGCGAGACATTCAAGTGTCGAGTTTTCAAAGTAACAAAACCTAAAGGGGAATCAACCTATTGGGTGGCCAAAGATGGTTTGGGTGCCTTTCTCGTAAAGGAATCCGGAAAGGATGATGATGGCCCATACGAAATCATACTGAGGAAAATTGATATCAAGAAGAAGGAGGAAAGGTAGATGGCAGCATACAACCTCAAGCGATTCGCCCACGCCGACAGCCTCAAGGCTATCGCGCGTAAGCACCTACTGGCTCTCTTGAAGCCCCATAAATCCTATTTCGACAGCCGAGGGTTGACTCTGCCATCACCATCCACATCCGACAGTCTGGATTATGATCAGCTTGTCAAAGTGCTCATGAATCCTGGCACGGATACACCGAAAACATTGCTCGACGCACTTTTCTTCGTACACGAGATGGCCACTCCCGAGGGCATGGACCCCCTTCTTCAGGAGGCGGAGAACAACGGCATTTCGCTTGACGGGAAGCCAGACCCCACGGCAGCGGACGTGGCCGTCCAGATCTATGGTGTGAAGCACCTTTCCAGAGGTCCTTTTTAATCTATTGTTTATCATTCCTTTTCGTTACCTTGGCCCGGCCCTCATTGCTCCTCCCTCATTGCTCCTGGATAAGACACAGAAATACGATACAGTTCCGTGGAAACAAATCATCCCGGAGCCTGTAATATTGGAGAGGTATAGAGGTCCTATGGTGTTAATCCGCCATTGTGCTGCTTTGACCTAATCAGCACACAGCATCCATCTTAAATGCCTTCATCAGGGTATTTGTGCTGACCATCACTGTACCCTGCATCACTGCATCTAAAATATCGGAGTCGTTCCACCCCTCCCTACGAAGTGATTCCATATCTTCCTGGGTAACCGACTCTGGTGTTTTGATCGCCTTCATAACAAAGGCAACCAGGAGCCTCTCCCGGTCTTCCAGAGGAGCCTGCATGGGGTCATTTGAAATGGCAGAAATTTGTTCATCCGTAAGCCCCTGCCGTTTCAGGAACTCCCGATTTAGATGGGTGCAAAACACATAATCATAGGCTTCTGCCACCAGATACCGGATGGTGGATAAAACCGCAAAATTCAGAGTGGGGTGTTTCATGAAATATTTCAATGAGCGCCATTGAAGGTTGAATTGGGCTGGGCTGGCGCTGAGTAGCTTCATGGGAGCTGGAATCATTCCCATATTCTTTACAAAAAAATCGTATACCTCTTTCACATCATTCTGTGCTTTTTCCGGAGTCTGAATTTTCAAAAGGGTCATGTTCACCGCCTTACTGAATTTGAGAGATACCATTTCAATATCTTATATTACTACACTTAACCCAATGCAAGGGGCAATCCGGAATCAGCCTCGGCCTCATCAAATAAGCTATCTTTTTTCTTTTCGTCTTCGAGATGCCTCAGTACAGATTCTCTTACTTCTTCAGGAAGATCCTTCAATGCTTTATTTAACCGGGACATGGCTTCACCAACTGACCTGGGTAATTTGTCGGCGAAGCTTTTTTCAATGTTCTCCAGATCTTTTTCCCATTCCGGAAAATCGTCCTTTGCTTTTGCCAGTGCGTTTTCGATTTGCTTAACCGTTTTCATTATGATTCGATACTTTTCAAAACCGACTTCTTTAAAAAGAGCAATCGCACTGTCTAAATCCTTGTTCTTTCCGTCAACAATATTTGAATCATAGCCGGAATCTTCATCGGCCCCGTTCTTTTGGAATAACGCCATGGCTTCCTCTGAAATATTTACCGTGTCGGATTTATTCGTTTGTCCAACCGTCGATCCTTTGCTATCAGTCGCGTTCGTATCATTAAAAAAAATACTATCAACTCCCTGATTGCACTGGATGCCTGAAAGATTCATGGTAATGTCTCCCGGAGTTTTCGTTCATGGGGAAAAAATAAATACCTGCCATATAATAGCAAAGAATATACCATTAATAAATTTGGAATAAAAATAATAGGTTGTTGGAATTGGCCCCTAAAAAGCGTTTATTGTGCGGCAATATTTTCTGTATTTCACCCTGAGGGCGTTATCTGATGTGGTAAATATTTCCTTGATTCCCTGGCTGTCAATCAATCTTAGATGTCTACATGATTCAAGGGTGTTTAATAGGGTGAGGATATAATACAAAGTTCGGATGTTTCGACGCGTGTGGTATCATTCAGTATGGTTGAACTGTTTAAAATAGGACACCGCTTCGGTCTTTAATTGATTCGCGGTTTTGGGGGACGTTGTTGACTAATTGGACTTATGCTGGTTTCTCTTAATTATTTTCGCTGAGGTAGTCGCTTCGCTCCATCGTTTAAAAGATCAAATTTTGAGATCAGTTACATATTCCGCAAAGCAAGGTTTTATAAATCTTAAAACGGCAGCATGCCTTATTCGACGTTCGATGTTGGACGTTCGATGTTCGACGTTCATTCGTCTTTGTTTCAGCCCCCTTCGAGAGGGCTTCCTGAGGCCTCCCGCTATGCGGGAGGTGACTCACTTATTTTCGCTATTGCTGAAGTACATACCCCTAATTGCCGGGCACTCTCAGAATAAGTCAATCCACATTCTTTTACAAATTCTAAAGCAAGCTCGCAACGTACTTTTGACACCTCGCCTGTTCGACTGCCGCCTTTCAACGCTTCCTCTGAAACAGAGCTTTCTTCACATTTTTCCATTATCAGCATTTTGGCCTTTTCCACCCTGTTATCACTTATTAAACGATATTTTCTCTTCAAATCTATTTCCGGAGTGATCTGTTCGACAAAATCCCCAGTGCCCAATATTCTCTCATCAGAAACCTGACGGTCACCAATTCTTCTGAGGGCCTTCACCTCCGACCATCCTCCGGCGGAACGAATCAACCCTCCCCCTGTCAGATTGGATTGTTTCCCGAGCGCCACTCCTTTTTTAACAAAATTTCGATAATTCGATACGGCTTCTTTCCTCTTTTCGCCGAACCACTTCAGGACATAATCCCTTTCCTGCCATGGTTTCTTTCGTCGACCGACAATAACGGAATGACCGCACCAGCGATACCAATCGAGCTTTGAAGGACAACGGGGTCTCGTCTTCATACCTATTTGTTCTCCGGTGGCAAAAGTTCACCTTAGTTTGCACGATTGTGGAGCGCATGGCTATTGTCCTATGCATCGCGTTATCGCCATTAAGCTGAAGTAGCTACTGCCACCCTCCATTGCGCTTCTCAAACGGCAGGATTCTCATAAACGCCTCCACTGCGTGGATTTTGCCGTCGTAGACCTTGAACGCCTCCCACACCGTGAGTTGGTCGCCGCCGCGCTCGCGCGCGCCCCAAGCCATGCGCAGCCAGACGATTCCCATTCGCTCATCGACGGCGACTACGCGAGTTTGCACGTCACCGAGACGATTAAAGAGCGCGAGCGATTGCGTCGAGATGTTCTGGCATCCTGGTGCAAACTTGCAGTCGGGACCGGCCATCACCTGACCGTTTTCGTAGCGATAGGCCTCCGGAGTAAAGGGCGCGTTCACGTCGGCGAAAGTCTTCGCGGCGTTGAGCCCCTCCGGATAGTGCAGCGCCGCTTTGACGGCCTCGTCGCGTGTCGAAAGCTGATCCGGGCGCGGTGCGTAGTTCATCATTTCGCTTGGCGCGTACAGGCCATCGATGTTGAAGATAAGCCCTTCTGCGCTGCTGCGTGTGGCCACGAGCTCAATCTCTGTCAGCTCGTCCGCAACGACCTTCAGCCGCACTACAAGCAGCACGGGTGCTCCTCTCTCCTCCACCACGACATGGGCGCCAGCCACGCCGGCGCGTACGTCGATGATGTCCTGGCGAAAGCCGTGCAGGCGCGTCAACGTGTTGACTAGGCTGACTCTCGCTAACGGCTTCTCGACGGCGTCTTCGGTCACCCGCAGCGTGCTGGCGACGGGAAGTTTACTCACGTCGTGCTTCAGGAAGGCATACAGCAGCTGCGTAACCTTGCTGCGCAGACATTCGCGGTCACAGGTCGTGGCGGATTGTTGCGCGTTCGCGGTGACGGCCCATACGCAAACTACCAGTAGCAATCCAAGGATCGTTTTGTTCTTCATTGTCTTCCCTTCTATTGAGTTATTGGTTTTGGGACGTTGTCGTGGTTTTGGGACGTTGTTGACTAATTGGACTTATGCTGGTTTCTATTAATTATTTTCGCTATTGCTGAAGTACATACCCCTAATTGCCGGGCACTCTCAGAATAAGTCAATCCACATTCTTTTACCAATTCTAAAGCAAGCTCGCAACGTACTTTTGACACCTCGCCTGTTCGACCGCCGCCTTTCAACGCTTCCTCTGAAACAGAGCTTTTTTCACATTTTTCTTTTATCAGCGTTTTGGCCTTTTCCACCCTGTTATCACTTATTAAACGATATTTTCTCTCCAAATCTATTTGCTGTGTGATCTGTTCGACAAAATCCCCAGTGCCCAATATTCTCTCATCAGAAGCCTGACGGTCACCAATTCTTCTGAGGGCCTTCACCTCCGACCATCCTCCGGCAGAACGAATCAACCCACCCCCTGTCAGATTGGGTTGTTTACCGAGCGCCACCCCTTTTTTAACAAAATTCCTATAATTCGATACGGCTTCTTTCCTCTTTTCGCCGAACCACTTCAGAACATAATCCCTTTCCTGCCATGGTTTTTCTCGTCGACCGACAACAACGGAATGACCGCACCAGCGATACCAATCGAGCTTTTGCATCGACTCGACCAAGCCGGCCCTGAGCGGATTTAGATGAATGTAACGGACCAATTCTTTAAAATAAGCGTCTTCCTCACATACAATGGATTTATATCTATTCTGAAAAAGATGGCCATAACGATGGTGCCGTCGATTATAGTGGATTGCGTATCCGGTCAGAAACTTACGCATAAAAGAAGGCAATCCTTCAGGCCCGCTTCGAATCAATAAATGAGCGTGGTTTGTCATCAGAGCCCAGGCATAGACAGGTGTCTTCAGATCAATAGAAAGCTGCCCGAACCGATCAACAAAGACCTGGCGGTCATCGTCATCATCAACTATCCGGCGTCTCTCCATTCCTCGAATAATGACATGATGCAGGGTTCCGGGAGCATCCAGACGTGCTGAGCGTGGCATATGGGCTCCTATTTATTGAATGATAGTTGACATTATCAGAATTTGTCCATTTAGTCAACAACGTCCCTTATGTTGCGCAAGCGAAAATGAGGTCTGTTTCCCCTGTTTTATTTTCCAAAAAATCCTTTTGGATACCCAAGCAGTATTTCAACGGTTCTTGTTATTTGAATGAGTTTGTGGAAATTATGTTGTGTCGGCTCCACATATTGTTTCGAGAGTTTTATACCGTGGGCAATAAAGAAAGCCCCGGAAGCGAGAGAATTGGCTTCCCGATATAGACCAAGCATAAGTAGATTCTTGGTGTCCGGGACAGAGCTATTGTATGTTTCCAACGCCGCATCCGCAATCCTTCTGGACCGTTTTTCAATCATCATAATATCGGGATATAGTCGGGGATTCCCGTCTTTATCAACAGCAGGGCTTAAACGAGGCTCTCCATCTCCCTGGCCCCCGCCCTTAATTAATCGAAGTTTTACCATGTGACGCTCACAACAAAAATCCCGTGGCGGCTCTTACGGGCTCAAGCAATCGTTCTGGTGCTAACGAATACCGGTCCCACGGGAAGACAAGTATCAAATAATAGAAACAAAATGCAAGTCCCCCGTTTTGAGGACTTAAGGATACACAACATATCAAATCATTCTAAAAAAACAAGTTATTAGAACACACTACACAACACCGTTAATATCTATAACTCAATTTTTTCCCTGCCTGTAAACATCTACCGAACAAAATCCAATCAGAAAACCTTTAAAAGCCCTATCACCTGTATTATAATAATAGTTATGAACACATTCCACTAAGACGTATTGAATCCTATAATAGTGATCTGCCTCGAAAAGCGGCTCCAGTTTCAAACATATTTGAGTTTCGCTGCCGATCTTGACGATATTTATCAATAATTTTTAATACGCTGTAATATTAACACAATAACACAACAGGGAATTATATAGGTGAACGCCATGGTACTTTCCTTCAAACAAGAATCCTTCGTTTGTCCGGAGTGCAACTATGAGGGGCAACCCACACTAAAAAAATCGGAATTTGGATTTTGGGCCATATTTCTCGTTCTGCTGGCGGTCTCTTTTTTCTGGTTGTTCTGGCCACTGTTTATCGTCGCACTGATTGTTCTGTCCTGGCTCCTGATCAAGCGGGCTAATAAAGTATGCCCGAGATGCAGATTTGAGATCCCGGACCTGAAACGATCGCGGCAATAAATTCTCTGAAGCGACACCGTTCACAAACGATATTTTGTGTATTAGATTAAAGTTAAACAGCGTTAGAGAGAAATGCAAAGGTGGAAGGGCTTTCATTTCGGAAATAATTTAAAAAGGCTAAGATAGCGACTTTTTAGTGTTATGGCGCATGGCCTTATTTCTGTATGGATTTCAATCTGTTGCTGAGTTCAACCGGGAATGCTTCCGGTGAGGTGATACGTCTATAGCTCTCACCGAGAAGACTTAGGTTCTTCTCTGCTCTGATTCTGATATCCTTAAGTGAGGTTGCAGGGGAGGTCATGCGCCGTCCGCCCTTCATTGCAGCCTCAAGCAGTGGATGTGCATCCGGAATTCGCTCCTCCCTCGCAGCGATAATATCTTGCAGATAATCACCATCCGGCGATACCTTTCTGAATACCTGCTTCCTGCCGCCAAGGGTCTCTTTGCCTGAACTCATTTTTCGAACGTTCCGATCGCCCAACCGGACCATTTTATAGACGATTTCGAGCGAAGGCGCATCGGCCGATACTCCCATCCGTGTTCCAACGCCGAAAGCATCTATTTTCGCGCCCTGTAATATAATATCCTGAATTCTATATTCATCGAGATCTCCGCTGGCGAAAATCTTAACGTCCGCTTGTCCCCCTTCATCGAGAATACATCGCACTTTGCGGCTCAGATCGACCAGATCACCGCTGTCAAGCCGCACCCCCAGAAGTTTCCGCCCGGCCTGTCTCATTGTCCTCGAGACCTCGACGGCGGTTTGAGCACCTTTCAGAGTATCATAGGTATCGATCAGAAAAATGGACTGGTCCGGGAAAGTATGCGCAAATGCGGCAAATGCATCCGACTCCCTGCCGAATGCCGTGACAAAAGAGTGGGCCATGGTCCCGGATAAGGGGATGTTGTATTTCTCCCCCGCCAGGACGTTACTGGTCCCCGCGAATCCCGCCAGATAAGAGTTACGGGCCACCTTCATACCACTGTCAAAGCCATGGGTACGGCGAAGGGAAAAATCCATCAGTGAACGCCCCTGCGCGGCCAGAACACATCTGGCGGCCTTGGTGGCGATCATGGTCTGAAAACCGATAGTGTTCAGAATGAAAGTTTCGAGAAGTTGGGCCGCCATGACCGGTGCTGTTACCTCGAGAATCGGCTCATTTGCGAAAAAAACAGTCCCCTCCGGCATGGCATCGACATCTCCCGAGAACCGAAACTTCGAAAGACATGTGAGGAAATCACCGGAAAACAGTCCCGTGCTTTCGAGATAGGCGATGTCCGTCTCTGAAAACCGATATTGTTCCAGTGCCCGAAGAACGTCTTCAAGCCCTGCGGCGATATAAAAGGGCCGCTGGTTTTTTCCTCCCGGCCGGATAAAAACGGAAAATGTAGCCTCTTCCGTCATGCCGTGGTCGAAATAGCCGGCCGCCATGGTAAGTTCGTAAAGATCGGTAAACAGGGGGCCGATAGACTGAAAAGATGTCATGAGATATTGGTTCCATAACAACTGAAAAGTGGTTTGATATGTTCAAAAGGAATCATAGGATCTCAGCTCCGTAGATAGTCTTCATGCGCTTGAGGGAAAATTCATGCATTTCCGGGTCGAAATCCGCAACCTCCTGCGTACTAACCGTTATTCGATAGTCTCGATTTGCCAGCCCACCCACGGTATCCATTACACAGATGGAGGTGCATACGCCGGCAACCCGAACGGCATCGACACCGGTCCCGGCCAGCAAGTTTTCGAGGTCGGTTCCGTAAAAACCGCTGTAGCGCTTTTTGGGTAGAACAATTTCGTCCGGCTTTGGCGTCATCTCGGGAATAATCTCACTTCCCCAAGTCCCCGTTACACAATGCCGTTGGAATCGATTGAATTCCAGGTCATCTTCATCATGAGAGTCCCGCAGGAAAAAAATCGGGCATGAATTCCTTCGACTTTCCGCCAGCGTCTTTTCAACCGGCCCGATAATATCCCTTGCAGCCGGGCCGCAATAGAGGGAACCATTGGGATCTATAAAATCATTTAACATGTCTATAATGATAAAAGCTGTGTTTTCCATTCCGGTACCTTTTTCGTGAAAAAGTTGAAAGGCGGATCGATATTGCCGATATCATTATTGTATACACAAAAGACAATAATTCAAGCCGCAAATAATACGTCATAGCTGATCTTGCAAAACAGTACAGTCTCGGGTATCTGTTGATAATTGACAAGCTTCGACAGTTTTGCCATCCATTCGGAATAAAAATGCTTTCAACCAAGGATACAAATAGTGACCGCGCCTGCGATCTCTGCGGGCTTCCCCTTCGGGGTGGCGCAGTGGAATCCGAGGAATCGGGGAAAACCTGGTATTTCTGCTGCACGGGATGCCTGCATGTATTCCGAATGCTGTCCCAGACAGAGGGTCTGGGCCCCGAAGATTTTAAAACTTCGGAGCTTTTCAAAAAGTGCCGGGAAATGGGCATCATTCCGGGTTCCGAAGAGGATCTGAAGGAAACAAACCCTGATTCTGCAATTCCATCGGCAAAGGAGACTGACGGAGAGACACTGAGGCTTTCTCTGGCGGTGGGGGGGATGTGGTGTCCCTCCTGTGCGTGGGTGATTGACACCTCCCTGGCGGGTATGCCGGGGATTTTTCAGCCGGCCTGCCGGTTTGCCACCGACACTTTCCAGTGCAACTATGATCCGGTACTCACCTCCCCCAAAGAGATCGTTCAGAAAATCGAGCAGCTCGGATACTCGGCCCATGCGGCGGATCAAAACGCGGATCGGCTGGAAGACCGCCGGGAATTCATCCGTCTCGCCGTATCCGCATTCCTGACCATGAATGTCATGATGCTTTCCGTGGCGCTTTATGGTGGTTTTTTCAGCGACCTGGGCGTTTCCGGAATTCGTTTTCTCTCCATCCCGATCTTTCTCATGGCAGCCGTGGTGTTTTTCTATGGCGGCAGTAAAATACATTCCAAAGGCTGGCGTAATTTGGCCTTTGGCGCTTACGGCATGGAAACACTGATTACTCTCGGGGCGTCCATTGTATTTCTCTACAGCATGTGGGGTCTGTTGAAGGGAAGCCTGCATCTCTATTTCGATACATCGAGCATGCTCATTACCCTTGTCCTGCTGGGAAAAACCCTGGAACGGCGGGCCAAGCGGTCCGCCCAGAAAGATCTCGCAAACTTTCTCTCCATGGCTCCCCGGAAAGCACGAATCTGTACGGAAGAGAACATGACGGGCCGATATGCAACCATCGAACATCTGCAATCCGGGGATCTTTTCCGACTCGTCGAGGGGGAAATAGCCCCCGCCGACGGCATCGTGGTTTCCGGACGGGGAACCGGCGACGAATCGGCCCTCACCGGGGAGTCGAAACCGAAACGGAAAGCCCCGGGAGACGCTTTGGTGAGCGGCACACGAATAGCAAGCGGCGACCTGATCGTCAGGACGCTTCATGTGGGTGATGACAGCACCCTGGGACAGATGATTCACCTGATGGAGACGGCCCTGGGAGAAAAGACCCCGGTGGAAGCCCAGATGGACCGTTTACTGCGGTGGTTCGTCCCGGGAGTTATTTTTATAGCCCTGGCTACCGCCGTGGTTCTGGTCGCATCGGGCGCCACGATCGAAACGGCCCTGCTTCGCATGATTACCGTGCTGGTGGTCTCCTGCCCCTGCGCCCTGGGAATTGCGATCCCCCTGACCCGGTCCGTGGGTATCGCCGCCGCCGGACAAAAGGGACTTCTGATCCGGGATGCGGAAGCCTTTGACAGGACGCAGAATATCGGCAGCATCATTTTCGATAAAACCGGTACCATTACCACCGGCAACTGGCAACTCCTGAATATCAACCCCACCCCGCCCTACAGCGATAAGGAAATTCTCGGGCTTGCAGCGGGCCTTGAGAAAGGCTCAAGCAATGCCGCCGCCCTGGCCATCCTCCGCGCTGCTGAAGAGAAAGGTATCCCGCAGGCATCGGTCTCCGCCATCCAGGATACCGAAAACGGCCGTTCCGGAACTTTTGACGGAAAAGAACTTCGAATCGGCTCCGCGGCCTTCGTTGGCGAAACAGCACCCGCCGTTCCCCCTGCCCCACCATCAGCCGATAGCAACCAGCCGGCCTCCAGGGTGTACCTGAGTCTTTCCGGTGATTGTATCGCCACTTTTGCTTTCGGGGATGACATTCAATCTGATGCGGACAAGACCATCAAAACCATTCGGCAACAGGGATTACGAATCGGACTGATATCCGGTGACGGGAAACAGGCTACCCGTAAGGTGGCCGAAACCCTGGGAATTTCCGAGTGGTGGGGCGAGATGTTGCCTGGAGATAAGTTGACCGTTGTCCGTGACTGGCAAAACACTTCATCGACGGGAGTCGCCATGGTGGGGGATGGTGTCAACGACGCGCCCGCCCTCGCCCAGTCGGACCTGGGCATAGCCGTCAAAGCCGGCAGCCCCCTGGGAAAAGAAACCGCCCACGTCACACTCATGCGGGGCGAGCTTGCCCAGGTCATCGATTTTTTGAACCTCGCAAAAACCGTTCGAAAAAAAGTCCGCCAGAATCTAATCCTCACAGTTCTCTACAATACTGTCTGCATCCCCATCGCCATGGCAGGAGTCCTCTCCCCCCCGCTGGCCGTCTGTGCCATGCTCCTGAGCAGCCTGAGCGTTATCGGAAACACGCTGTTGCTGGTCAGAACAACCAGGAGAAACAGATTACCGAGAAAACGACAATCACCGTGAAAACAAACGTTACCGGGACCATCAAGGCGTACCGTCCAAAACCCAAGTGATTCTTTTGTGATTTGGAACCGGGGCGTTCAAGAGTTGCTGTTGTCAATACTTAATCCCTTTTACGAAGAAATAGATTCCCACAACAATCATCATGATACCGCCAATACGGTAGATGATATCCCGGTTCTTGAGCCACTTCATGTCCGAAAGACCGGCGATAAGAAGCAGGGCCGGGATAGTCCCCACGCCAAAGGCGAACATTACCAGGGCCCCGGACAAAGCGCCCTGCCAGGGACCGGCGGCTTCCATACCAACCCGGGCGGAGGAAAGGAGAGCCGTGTAGACGGGACCGCAGGGCAGCAGGCCCAGAAGAAGCCCCAGGGCGAAAAAACCGCCTATTCCGGAAGACTTCGAGAGTTTCTGAAAGGTATTGAAAAATTTCTGGAAAGGAGAATATCCGGAAGAGAATATTCGGGGGATAGCCACCCAGCCGGTCATGGCAAGACCCATCAATGCAATCAGAATACCCGCGAAGATCATGACGCCCTTCTGGAAGCCCTGCATGGGAATTACCACCCCGGTAAAAGATCCGCCGGCCCCCAGAATGCCGCCCAGGATCGTATAGGTAACGGTCCTTCCGATATTGTAGAAGAGATTCGGGACGAAACGGTTCCGGTCCTTCAGCCCCAGGCAGAAGGAGACCACGATGGGGCCGCACATGCCGATGCAGTGGCCAAACCCCACAGTGAATCCTGCTACCAGGAAAACGAGATAGATGGAATCAGTAGACGACATCGAAACGAAACGCCTTGGTGCCGATACCGGGGATGGTGACGTCGGCCTGCCAGAGAGTCCTGCCGCTGGGGCAACGAACGACAACGCCTGTGCCCGAATAAGCGCTGTCGGATATTTTCTCCATTGTTACATGGTTGGGGCCCATGCTCATCCCGGGCATATCAAGATCGATTCCGGGATTCCCATCCGGAGAAACCCCCTCCACGGTCACTTGAAAGGTCAGGTCCGCCATGGCCTTTACGGGCCGGGGCAGAATCTCCAGCGTAACACTCCCCTCCCCCAACGCCTGTACACACGCCCCCGCCTGGATGTCACAGTTCGCTTTTGCGTCGGTTTTCTTTTTCGATGACGCTGAAGCTGTACTTACCACCAAGATCATTGACGAAAGTAACAGCACACATACCACATACCAACGACAACAATTCGCTTTCATTAGTATCTCCATTATCTTTTGAACTGCATTTCTATACCACAAAGGTACCCCGACGCCGGGGTAAACTACGGTCACAAAGGAGAAAAATAAAAAACCAAAAGACATCGAAAGGTCAGAAAAAGTATTTGCAAAGAGTTTTTATTAAAAAAATCCTTTTTTGCTTTTCTTTGTGAACTTTGTGTCTTTGTGGTGAATACGCTTTTGCCTTTACAATTACATGGTATCAAGTGATTGAATGAATGCAATGATCAACCACCGGTCCTCCACAGCGATGGTGCTGGCCAATGCCGGTTGGCGACCGCCGGGAATACCGTAACTGATTTCCTGGAAGATGACGCCGTCGTCCAAAGACTGGACCCTCTCGGATCGCAGATCACCGGGAAGGGGCGCAAAGCTCTGTCCTACGGCCCCGCGACCGTTATGGTGCCTTCCGTGGCACTGCATGCAATAGGTTCCATAGAGCACCCGACCCTGTTCCACCACTTCCGGATCATCCGCCGATACCGGTGACACCAACGATTCGCCGGGAACATATCGGTACTCCGCCTCTCCTCCCTCCCAGGGTATCCGGTCTGTGGCCATGTAGGCGTGGACGGGCTCTTCGTGGGCTCTGATTCCCGGTGTTTCCCACATCCTTCCGAAGGGAAAGCGGTTGTCATATGTTGTAAACAGAATCCACCCGCCTGCCGCAACACAGGCCAGTATCACAAGGATGAGAAGCCTTACTTTCATCTATTCCCCTTTTTCCCCCTCGACGTGCTGCGGGTAGGGCAGCGGTTCATAGATACCATGGGGCGACTCCGCCGGAACATCGCTCACCGGGCGATAGTCCCAGGTTGGCTGCCCTTTGTCCCCCACCACCAGGTAGGAGTAAATACCCTTGGCCAGGATGAGGAGCACCAGCAGTACAATGATCACCCAACCCGGAACACCCCATTTACGTTTCTGTTCCAGTTCCATCCTATATCCTTACCCCCAGAAACCCGTGTAGCAGAATGTAGAAAAACGCCCAGCCAATAACTCCTGCGATGATCAATATCATCACCAGCGGAAAGGGGGCATTCCTGTCTTCGATTTCCTCGGGATACCGATAGATAATCCGCTGTTTTCGCTCTTCGGAGTCCGGATGTTTGAAATGGGAATGCCCCAAGGCCAGGGCCAGAAGAACAATAAAAATAAGAGTGGGAAACACCGCCAGCATTAAATGCTGAAAATTAAGAAGTTGAAAAAAACGCATGGCGCTCCTTTCCCTTACCTGCCGCCGTAAAGCAGTGCAAAAATCAATACTGCCCCGCTGGACATGAGCCCTGCACCAGCCAGAAAGAACAGGAGATAAATCTCATAGCGCTTCCACCGGGAAGCTTTGATTCCCCCATCCTCCCCTTCGGGTTCCAGGGGAAGAAATCTGGCCCGATCCTGATCCTGGAACTGACCGTTTCGAAGTGCCCAGAAAAACACGGTCACCGCCAGAAGCAGCCCGATGGTGATGTATGCGATGAAATACGGAAAATACATGTCAAAAACCCCGAGTGCCTAAAGTGAACTAAAGTGCACTAAAATGCCTAAAGTTAAGGGATTCTGTCGATCTGATCATACAAAGTTTCGTCCCCCCTGCCGTTTCCTATCAGCTATCAGCCATGAGCTATCAGTTTAACACCCCTCAACCCTACGCCGTCCGCCCTTTGCCCCATGCCCCATCTCAGCCCTACGCCCTTCCGCTCCTCGTTTTTTCAGACCTCAGGCCTCCGATCTCCGAACTCTGCCCTTACTCATACGCCGCATCGATCCCCTTCGGCTCCGTATCGGCATCGGTCTGGTTGATAAAGTAGACCGCCACGTAGTTACCCACATCCCAGATCTTTTCCGATTCCAGTTCCCGCTTGAAATACGGCATGGCGGTGCCGGTAATACCGTTCATGATCTGGTAATAAAGAATACCACCGGAAATCTCTCTGTTTTTAAGCAGCGTGAAGTTGAATGGCGGCGGATAGATATACGGCTGGGCCGGCCCCATGCCGTCGCCGATGGGGCTGTGACATCCCAGACAATTGTCCTGGTATATTTTATGGCCCCGGGCGAGCCCCGCTTCGGTGGTGGGATACGGGTTCGGAACATCCCGCCACCCCTGGGGAACGACCTCATTCAACCAGGCCACGTTGGCCTCCGGCCCCGCCTCATAGGCTTCGATGGATCTTTTCTTCCACAGTTCCTGGCGCGCCATTCGCTTGTCCGCATCCTTGAATCCCAGACTCTGCACATACCGGATCAGAAGTTCAATATTATCCTCCCCCAGGAAGGCAAACGCCGGCATGATGGAAATGGGCCGGGTGTACCTGGGATTGATAAAGTGCGCCATATGCCAGTCGTCCGGATGCTCACCGCCGGCCTGACTCAAGTCCGGGCCGGTCCGGGCCGACCCCAGAAGAATCGGGTTGTCGTCCACATAATCTCCGGCCTGGGCGATACGCTCGGCCCCCAACCCCCAATCGATGGTCCGAATGGACTGACTGTGACAGTAGACACAACCGTTGGCGATGTAGAGTTTTCTTCCCGCGGCTTCTTGATCCGTGCGTGTCCGAAAAATCTCCGAAGGCACCTCGCTCCGGGTAAGGTACGGCGCCAGCACCATCACCACGACCACCGCCGCCAGAATCGACAGGCTTCCGAGAACAACCGTTTTAGGGCCCATCTTCATGACGGCCCTCCCGTTTTTCCCATCAGGCTCATGCCGATATTAAAGCATCCGATAATGGCGCTGGAAAAAAGCATCAATCCGAGTGATGCCCTGAGAACATAGTACATATGAATTTCCGGAAGCACCCGGTAAACCGTCTCGCCGTTGAGCCAGGCATTCCCCTGAA
This sequence comes from Desulfobacterales bacterium, assembly GCA_963677545.2. Taxonomy (GTDB): domain Bacteria; phylum Desulfobacterota; class Desulfobacteria; order Desulfobacterales; family JAFDDL01; genus JBECKW01. Next base: position 223,281 of record CAXXKH010000045.1, read on the forward strand.
TCAACCCCGCGATGGTAAGCACCACCGTAAACCCCACCACACCGATCAGGACCAGCCAGTACTGCAGATCGGCCAGCAGTCGGCTGTAGATGGGTCGCCCGGTGATCTTCGGCAACACGTAGTAAATCCCCCCCAGGGCAATCATCCCTGCAAACCCCAGAACTCCGATATGGGCGTGGCCCACCACCCAGTTGTTGAAGTGGGTAACCCGCTGGACCTGTGGCAGGGACATCATGGACCCCTGGATGCTGACGAAAAAATACATGATGGTTCCGGTGAAAACGAATTTGGCGCCGATATCCGCGTGGATTTCCCCCAGCTTTCCCTTGGCCGTGAACCAGATATTGATCAGAAACGCCATCACCGGAATCACCATTGCCACGGAATCGACAATAGCGATCACCTTCAACCAGGTGGGCACCGGTACCTGAAGCAGGTGATGGGTCCCGATGTGGGTGTAGACCACGATAAGGGCCCAGAAACCGAGAAGTGACAGGGTATGACTGTAGAGCGGCGCCCGGCAGGCCCGGGGGATCACGTAATAGGCGACCCCGGCGGCCAGGGGCGTCAACAGCAACCCGAATATGTTGTGGCCGTAAAACCAGAGCAGGATAGCATCCGGAATTCCCAAAAGCGCCCCCGTGTCCGGCTGCCAGATCACATTACCGAGCACATAGGTGGCGGCCGTAAGAATACATCCGGCCAGTACGTACCAGACAGATACATAAAGCAGCGGCTCAGTCCGCTGTTTTACCGTCATCAGGAAGTTATAGAAAACCAGAAGGAAGGCAACCACCACCAGGATATCCAGGGGCCAGATCAGTTCGGCGTATTCCCGGCCCTGGGTATATCCCGCGCAAAGACTCACCACCCCCCCCACCAACAGCGCATTCCAGGCAACCACGGAGATCTTTCCAAGTCCCTCGCTGTAAAGGGATGTTCGAAGCAGCCGGGGCATAAAATAGAATGCCGCTCCCAGGAGCCCCGGCGTCACGAAACCGAAAAGAACGATATTGACATGAACGGCCCGGATTCTTCCGAACACCAGCCACCCGATATTCTCCGTCAGGTCCGGTGCCATCAGCTCCACCGCCCCTAAGAACCCCATAAAGGTCCCCACGATCATCCACACCGCGGAAGTGATGAGGAAGGCCCGGGCTGTGGGGTATGTTCCGGGTATGTCGTTTACGGTGTTGTTCAACAATTGCTCCCTTGTTTTAGATCCGATGGACGAGGGACGATCGCTTCGCTAGGACGATGGACGCAATAACAACGTAGTCCTCGTCTCCGCCATGCGTTTGCCCCTCATTCATTTTAGGCACCATATTATGTTGCTTGTCCTTTGAGCTATCACCCATGACTTAAAGGCTTTCATAGCCTTCTTCTTGTCTTTTTTTTCGTCCATCGTCCCTCTTCATAGCAAAGCGGTCTTCCCTCGGGCTTTTCCGCTTACAGCTCTCTTTCCCTGACACCTGACACCCGACACCTGAAACCTGCCCCTACGAATGACACGCCAGCCAGCAATCCACATTGGCTTCCCTCTCCCGGTGGCACTGAATGCAGAATCCCATCTGAAACCGTGTGGTTTTGAGGCGGTCCATGGTCTCCACCTCGCCATGGCAACTGATGCATTCGATATCCTTTCTGATATGCCGTTCATGGTTGAACAGCACATGTTCCGGCAAGTAAAACACCTTCCGCCAGGGGGTCGGCGTCCCTGTGTTATAGTATTCATGCTCCTTCTGAATTTCCGGATGATTCGCAATGATATAATTATGGCAGAAAAGACATTTTCCCACCGGCGGTACTCCCGGATTGATGGACCGGCCCACATAGGGGTGGCAGAACCGGCATTGGATCCGCTTCACGCCGGCATGCACCCGGTGGCTGAAGCTGATGGGCTGCTTCGGACCGATGGAGGTTGCCGGGGATGCGTAAAAAAAGTAGAGAAATCCCAAAGTCAGAATCACGCAGAGGCCTGAAAGCAGCAACAGCCGCATGTTGTCCGTTACGAATCGGTGCAGGTTCCTATAAGCGAACACAACGCCCATCACTGGGCCTCCTTTTCATCCGCCAGCGGCCCGGCAGCGGTGACGCTTTCCGGATGCCGGTCCAGAAACCGGACCAGAACCCATGTCATAATCCCCAGAAAACCCAGGGACATCCCCACGTCCCATATGCCAACAGGGAGGCCTTCTCCATGGCCGCTCAACGCCGGGCCGATCAGGAGCAAATGCTCCAGCCAGATTCCTGCCATTACAATACTACAGAGCATGATCATGGCCCGAGGCATGGTTTTGATCTTCCGATTGAGCAATATCAGAAACGGCAGAATGAAGCAGACGGTAAAAACGCCCCACGCAAGCATTCTGTAAGGCGCCCGCATGGTTCGCTCGATAACGTATACCGTCTCCTCCGGTATGTTCCCGTACCAGATCACCACGAACTGGCAGTAGAAAAAGTCGGCCCAGAGCAGGCAGAAGGCCAGAAAAAGCTTTCCGATATCGAGGAACTGTTTTTTTTCAAAGGGAGAGTGTTCGCCATTTCTCAGGTGAACAGCCGCGGCCAGGATAATAACTCCCCCCAGGCCAATGTAAAAAGCTTTCACAAAGGTGTAGCCCCCGAACAGGGTTGAGTACCAGTGAGGATCCATGGCCATGACCAGATCGTAGCCGAGAAGGGAGAGAACAAAGGTAAAAGCCAAAACATATAGAACAGCCAGGACCGTCCGACGCTGCGGCCCGCCGGCATCTGCATCCTTCACCGACCTGGCGCCAGTGGCGCTTCGGACATAGACAAAGCCGATCATGTAGAGAATAATCAATCCCAGTCCATCCGGGTAAAAAGGAACGGCAGATTCAGCCAGACCTCCTTGCCGTGAAGGTCCATTTCCAGCCAGGGAAACAGATACGATCTGCCGGCAAAAAGACCCAGGAAAAGGAGCAAAGAGATCGGGAAAAAGGCCGTAAACGATTCCGCCACCCCGGCCAGGGGACGGCTCCACCGGGCTCGGGTCAAATGCATGACCGCTGAAAAAACCAGGGCGCCCTGGGAAATGGCGGACCAGAAGAGAAAATTGATGAGATATGCCTGCCAGGCCCGTTCCGGATGCCCCCCCGAAAGAAGGATGGCGAACGACGCAATTCCGATCACGGCCAGGATGCCGCACACAATCCCCATGGCTTTTCCCGAAAAGGGCCGTATGTTCCCGGTATCAGGCATCATGCACCGTCACCTCTCCGCCATGGGCCGTAAGCAGGCCCGCAAGGTTCTTCTCCTCGCCTTCCGGGCAGGAAGCCAGCACCCCGAAATGCTCTCCGGAGCACCGTTCGTCATAAAACCGGTCTCTCTTCCAGTTCGGAAGCCGGGCCTGGGTCAACATGCCGATGATGTTGCCGAACACTGCAAAGAGAATCGTAAACTCGAACCCGACAATGAAAAACGGCACCAAAGCCACTATCGGCTTGCCGCTGACAATCAGGTCCCACCGGGTGGCGGTAAAACCCGCCAGGACAAACCCGAAGAAAAAGCCGAAGATCCCGCCGGCGAGGGTAAAGTACCCCACCCTGCTCTTTTTGAGTTTGAGGGCTTCGGCGAGGGCGCTGCTCGGAATCGGGCTGTGGGTCTTCTCCACGTTCCAGGCCTTTTCTGTCACCGCCGCGACCGCCGCGACTGCCGCATTTTCATTCTCAAAAAGCCCCATGACAAATCGTTTACCCATGCCCTTGCCCTCCGGGATGCATCAGTTCCTTCATCTCGGTCATGGAGACGGAGGGCATATGTTTGACGAACAGGATGAAGAGCAGAAAGAAGAGCGAAAAGCTCCCCACCATGATACCGAACTCGACAAGGGTGGGTGCATAGTTCCCCCAGGCATAGGGAATAAAATCGTGGGCGACGCTGGTGATGATAATTACAAAACGCTCGAACCACATGCCGATATTCACCAGAATCGAGATACCGAAAAGCCAGCCGAGGCTGGTCCGAATCTTGCGGAAGAAAAACAGCAGCGGGACAAGCGTGTTGCACACCACCATAATCCAGAATCCGATTCGGTAGTCGCCGGTGGGCCGCCATTTAAAGATGGCCGCTTCGGCAGCATTGTGACTGTACCAGGCGATAAAAAACTCGGTGCCGTAGGCAAAGGCCACGATAAGCCCGGTGAAAATGATGGTCTTGGCCACATTCTCCAGCACCGTCACGGTGATGATCCTCTCGTAATTGAAAATTCTTCGAAGCGGAATCATGAGAGTAAGCACCATGGCCAGGCCAGAATGAATAGCACCGGCAACGAAATAGGGCGCGAAGATGGTGGTATGCCAGCCCGGCACCACTCCCAGGGCAAAGTCCCAACTGACCACGGAGTGAACCGATATCACCAAGGGAGTTGCCAGGGCCGCAAAAAAAAGATAGGTCCGGGCGTAGTGCCGCCACTGCTCATGGGCCCCGGTCCAGCCCAGGGCGAGAATCGTGAAAATTTTCTTCCGGATGCTCCCCTCCGGCGCCCGGTCCCGAATGATAGCCAGATCGGGCAGCATGCCGGTATACCAGAACAGGGAACTCACGGTCAGGTATGTACTGATGGCCACCACATCGAACATGAGGGGTGACTGGAAGTTGGGCCACAGCGTACGCTGGGTAGGCACGGGGATCATGTAGTAAACCATCCAGGGCCGCCCCAGATGGATAAAGGGAAACAGTCCGGCCGTGCAGACGGCAAACACGGTCATGGTCTCCGCAGCCCGGGCGATGGGGTTTCGCCATCCGGCCCGGAACAAGTGCAGAATGGCGGAGATCAGTGTCCCCGAGTGGGCGATCCCGACCCAGAACACGAAGTTTATCAGGTAAGTACCCCAGGCCACCGGGTTATTCTGCCCCCCCACGCCGATGCCCGTGGCGATCTGATACGCCCAGCATGCGGCCCCCAGCATCACCCCGCCGGCCAGCAGCACTATGGCTGCCCAATACCGCCGGGTCGCCGGTTCCAATGTGGACAGAACCGTACGGTCAATTTCTTTAAAGGACAAATAGCTATCAGCCATCAGCTTTCAGCCCTCAGCTTTTTTAACAGCGAAGAAAGCATCCTTTTAATTTCTGTCACTTCATTGTTAAACTGTTCATAATAAGTTTTGTGAATAAGCTTTAAATCGTGTGAAAGCAGTAGATGATATTCCAGTTCACTGGCCGAACCCGCTGCAATTTGAACATAGCGTGCGAAATCTGCATCTCCTTCCTTTCCGCACCCTTCCGCGATATTTGCCGGTATGGAAGCTGCAGACCGTCTTATCTGGCTCGTCAAACCAAACCGTTCACTTTTCGGAAAGCTTTCAGTTTCTTTATAAATCGAAAGCACCAGTCGATGCGCTTTTTCCCATACTTTCAGCTGTCTGAAATCTTTCATGGTTTAATTATCAGCCGTCAGCTATCAGCCATCAGCTTTAAAACTTGAAAGTCCTTTAAAAGAAGGCTGTCAGCAATAAGCTTTCAGCTTTCAACCAAAAATGTTGTTGTCGTTTTTGTAGTAAGCTGATCGCTGAATGCTGACAGCTGACAGCCCGAAAGTCCTCAGACTTTCGCAAGAACTTTCTTCAAATAAATCACCGCCGGTTTCGTGTTCAGATACCCCATCACCTGATAAGCCCTCGGGTCTTCGGCCAGTTTCCGCACCCGGCTCTCCGGGTCCATGAGGTTGCCGAAGACCAGGGCGTCCGTAGGACACGTCTGGACACAGGCCGGTACTACCTCACCGTCCCGAATGCCGCGGTTTTCGTTTTTGGCGATGCCATGGGCCTCCTTAATCCGCTGAATACAGAAAGAGCATTTTTCCATCACCCCTTTGGACCGGACGGTCACATCGGGGTTGAGCTGCCGGTTCAGCGGTTCCGGCCATTCCCAGTCAAACCAGTTGAACCGCCGCACCTTGTAGGGACAGTTCTGCGAACAAAATCGGGTGCCGATGCACCGGTTGTAAACCTGATTATTGAGCCCCTCCTTGGAGTGGTGGGGCGCATAAACCGGGCAGACCGATTCGCAAGGCGCGTTGTCGCAGTGCTGGCACATCATGGGAAGAAAGGTGATGCGCTTCGCATCCGCCATGTCATGGTACCGCTCCACCCGCAGCCAGGCCATCTCCCTTCCTGCAATGATCTGCTCTTCACCCACCATCCCCACATTGTTCTCCGCATAACAGGCTACGGCGCAGGCACCACAGCCGACACACCGGTCCAAATCCACGGCCATGGCCCATCGGTAACCCGTATGATCGTGGGGCGGGTAGATATCCCTTTTGGGGTCGTACCCTTCCGGCAACGGCAGGATCAGGGGAAAATCATTCATCCCCAGCCCTTCTTTATGGGCATCTCCGTGGTGCTTTTCCGCTTCCGTCAGTTCCTCAAGGGAAACGGACAGCGCAATCTTTCGGCCATGCTGAATACGACTGCCGTCCGTATTGGCCAGAGAAGCTCCGGATTTGAGTTTTCGTATCGTCACCGGTGCCCCTCCGGGGGAATATTCAACCGGCGGCAGCAATGTCAGGGGATTGATTCCCTGCCCCTTCGCATACCGTCCTCCGCCGGAATGTCCCTGGCCCATGGACATGACCGCCGCCTGGGGGTGAACGCCCTCGGTTTCATAGGCGATGGCCGATACCGCTCCCCATTCGGTTTCCAGTCGGATCGCATCTTCATGCTCGAGCCCCAGCCGTTTCAGGGTCTTGGGATGCAGGAGAACGGGTGTCTGCCAGGCGACGCATGTCAGGGGGTCCGGAACTTCGGACAGCCAGGGTGCATACCCGCTCCGCCCGTCGAAAAACCGGATGGAAGGCGCCGCCAGCAACCCAAGCTCATTTTCTTCCCTGCTTTTGTTGACGGAAATATCCGGGTATTTAAAGATTTCCGTTACCCGCCGGCCGGCATCATCCCGGATAGCCGGGGAGGCAGCCGGGTCCGGCGACATCGCTTTCATCTCCTGGAAAAAGCCGCCATTTCGCACCGCCTGCATCCATTCCCTTTCGCTTTCGGCGGGGCTGCACTTCATCAAACGGTTCGTCATAAAGGATTTGTAATCCTCAGCGGGTCTGTCTTCCTTGAAAGCGGTTTGAAGAATCACATCCCCGGCCTGAAAGACATTGTCAAGGGGTGCCATGGTCGGCTGAAGCAGGGAGACAACTCCTTCCCTTGAAGAAAAATCGTCCCAGGATTCCAGGGGATGGCAAATGGGTATCACCAGGTCCGCCAGCCGTGCGGTGTCATCCAGGATATCGGTAAGACACACCACAAAGAGGCCGTCATCAGTCAGGGCATTTTGAACGGAAACAGCCGTCGGAAAGGCGTAAACGGGATTGACCCGATGAAGGATCAACACCTCAGCCGGTTCCGATTGTATCCCGTCGAAAAAAGCACTGCCCGCTTCCCGGCCGGAGGCGCTGACGAGGCGGTAGCCCGATTTAAAATCGAGAAGGCCCAGTGACGAGTCTGCTACGAAATTCAGAAGCAATGCCCCGAGATCGGTGGGAAGCCCCTCTTTTCCCGTAGCGGCGCCGGAGCCCAGCACCAGCGGACGTTTCGAGGCTTTGAAAAGCGAAAACAGACTGTCCAGTTCGGAAGTATCGATACCGGTTTTTTCAGAAACCACGGCACGGGTATACCCCGAGACAAGGGGAGCCAGCCAGGAAGCCATCTCCGACGGAGCCTTCCGGCCGCCTGCCATCAATTCCCGGACCAGCCACAACGTCACGAAATGCTCGCTGCCCGGCCGGCAGCACAGCCAGCGGTCCGCGTTAGCGGCCGTCAGGGATTGGTGGGGGGAGACATGAAAAAAGAGGCCTTTTCCCCCATTTAACAGCGCGTGCATCTCCTTGAACCTTCTCGCATAGGAGACCGGAGAGAGCCATGTCTCCACAAAATCGGCGCCAAAGGAAAGCAGGAAATCCGAATCTTCAATAGCATAATCGGGAAGAGCGGGACGTTCGAAAAGAACCTCCCCGGCAGCCTTCAGAGATTCACATGACAGGGGTTCAAAAATGACGGGTGGATCGGATTTCCACTGATCGGCAGCTGATTCAAGCAGATCCTGAAGGCTCTCCCCGGGAAGATCCGTCAGCATTCGGACACGGTTTTTGCCGTGGCCGGCGGCAACGGCCGTTTTATCCCGGAGTGCCGCCAGGGCCCTGTCCATGTCGATTTCCCGGAGTTTGCCATTTTCCTTCAGGAGGGGCTTTTTCAGACGGTCAGGATGATAGGCCCCCTGAAGGGCCGCCTGGCCCCGCATGCAGACTTTCCCACGGTTAACGGGATGCAGGGGATTTCCCTCAAGCTTGATGGCCCTTTCTTCACGGGTTTTCACAAGGATGCCGCAACCAGCCGGACACTCGCGGCAAGTGGATGCATAGTGCCGACTTTTTCCCGTCACCGTATCGTCGGGTGCCTTTACGAAGGGATAGAGAGTCTTGTCCACATCGGATTTGCACCCGAGCATTGTCCCGACACCACTGACGGCTGAAATCTGTAGAAAGGTCCGGCGTTTTATATTCATCCGCTTTCGCCTGTTTGCTTCTCAAGTCCGGGAACAATATTAACGATTTGAAATACAAAGAAGTTGTCTAAGGATAATGAGAATCAGCCTCTATTGTCAAGAAGGCGTTTCTCTTTTTTTCAGATAGAAACGTATCATTAAGATAGCGGCAACATTTGTCATATGAAAAAATTGCACGAAAAAACGATGCACTGTGGCTGATCTGCCGGCAGGCGTCCCGCTTTATAATCGTCCTGATTCCTGTTTCAAATCGATTTGCATGCGCAATGACAGGGTTGGCGTATCATCGTGCGACCATGGCACGCATCATATCTCCGGCATTCTCTGCATGGTCCGCAATGGCGCCAATATATTCAGCCAGCCGAATCATATGGAAAGCGGTAATCGGATCCATATCTTTATTGAGCACTTTCCGTATGATGGCCCGCTCATGTTTGTCCGCCGTATGTTCCAGCTCTCTAAGCTCCGTAATGATATCCTTTACCCGGGTCCGTTGACGATCGTCATAGCTCTGGAAATATTTTCTTGCTTCCATGAGCATTTCGCTGAGAAGGTCAAGGGGAAGCAGCACGGCATCGACAAAATTAAGAAAATCCACGGCAAGTTCCTGGGGAATGCCCGGCTCCTCACGAAAAGAAATCCACTCCAGAATATCCTCAACCGAGTCCAGTACCGCATCCTGCTCACGCAGATACATGAATAACTGGAACTTGTCGACCGGCATCAATGTCCCTTTGGGCAAGTGGCCGCGTATCCGTCGCTTGACTGCATCGGCCTCTCTCTCCAGCCGAAAAACCTCTTTTATTAGGCTGTCATACTCCCTGTGATCCTCCGACAAATGACATTCGATAGCCTTTTTAAAGGTCAAGGCGCAGCTTTTGACTTTACCGGCATGCTCTTCCAGACCGTCGAATGGTGACGTCATAAACATTGATAGAAATGGTATGCGCATTTCTCCCCCTTACAGAAAATATTCCAGAATTGTATATATAACCATGCTCGTAATAGCCGCTGCCGGTACCGTCAGCACCCAGTACGCAATAATTCTAAAGATAATTGTCAAATTTACGGCTTCCAGCCCCCTGGCCAGGCCCACGCCCATGACACCGCCGACTGCCGCGTGGGTGGTGGATACCGGCAGGCCCATTTTGGATGCGATGAGAACCGTGGTCGCGGCGGAAAAGTCAACGCAAAACCCCCTGGAATTTGTCAGCGTGGTAATCTTTTCCCCGATAGTGGACATTACCCGGTGCCCGGCCATACCAATACCGCAGGCGATACCGATACCACCGAAAAGCAAAAGGAAAATGGGGACCGGCACTTTGGCGCCAATGCTGCCGGTTTTAACGAGAAAATAAACCACTGCCAGGGGACCGATGGCATTCGCGACATCGTTGGCCCCCTGGGCAAGGGCCACATAGCAGGAAGTACCGATCTGGATGCGTCTGAATATGCCTTCTTCTCCGTCTGGCAAACTGTTATCCGTAATCCGGCCGAGAAACTTCATACCTATCCAGCCGATAACAGCGGCAATTATAAAAGCAAGCGTCAAGGCAGTCAACCCGCTGAGGGCAAGTCTCTTACCAAGAGGCGTTTTGAATAAAAAAGAGAGCACCACAACGAACACGGCCAGGCCTATGAAAAACGGCGACAACTGGACAGCTCGCTTGTAACTGTCCGGTTTTACAAGAACCAGCCGGATAATAAGTTTGAACATGATAAATCCGATGATCAGACTGAACACCGGCGAAATAACCCAGCTTGAAACCACGGCCCCGAGCTTGCCCCATTGAATCACTGAAAAGCCGCCCGCCATAATCCCGAACCCGATCATGGAACCGACGATGGAGTGGGTTGTCGACACCGGCAGGGACTTCCAGGTAGCGAAAGAAACCCATATGGCCGCCGCAAGAAGCGCCGACAGCGCACCAATGAGCGCTGCGTGGGGGTCTGCGAGAACATCCGCGGTGACAATGCCCTTCCGGATCGTGTTGGTGACATGGGAACCGATAAATGTGGCTCCCACAATATTTAAAATGCCTGCAATGAAAACCGCCTGGCGAATGGTAATGGCCTTGGCGCCCACCGCGGAAGCCATGGAATTCGCCACATCATTCGCGCCGATGTTCCAGGCCATGTAAAAACCGAAAATATAACCGATTAAGAGGATATAAAATTCCTGCCCCATTTAAATTGTCTCACCTCAGCCAATTTCAAAACGTCCCTTTTGGGCAGATCCCCGGGAGGGTGATCCGCTTTGGGCTTGATCCCGCTTGTGTCGGAAAAACGTTTTGAAAATGGCTCACCTGTTACAAGTTAAAACAGCTGCCGCAACCGGGAACTGCCTGCCGGTCTCCAATTGATTCCTACTGTTTCACCCGGCTGTATATATCCTGAGCCTTTTTAAGAGCTTCCAGGTCATCAACCCCCATGGTTTCGGTTTCATTTTCCGCCACCAGGAACCCGACGCGTCGTCCGTCGGCAACCATATATTCGATGAGATCCGTAATGAAAAATTCCTCTATGGTCATCATTTTTCCGTCTATCTCTTTGTCCACGATCTGGGGCCTTGAGGCCAACACCGGCAGATAGGTCTCAAGCGATTCTTTTTTCACGGCATAAATACCGGAGTTGCAAACCGTCAGGGTTCGCTGTTTCTCTTCCGGGTAGTCCTTCCAGTATTTCCATTCCGTAATTTTCTTGACGCATTGGGATTCGATCTCTAAAACGCCGTACTGTTTTTTATCCTCGGGACAAAATCCGAGGATGACAATATCATTGTCGGCAAGAAGCCCAACCATTCGGGCGTAGGTCTCTTTCTCGACAAACGGCACGTCCCCCATGGTGATCACAAAACAGGCACATGGCTGCGCGGCCACAAAATCTCCGGCGGCAATGATTGCGCCGCCGGTGCCGTTCAGGATGGGTTGCTCACAAAATGTCATGCCAAGGCCCTCAACAGAAGCCATGACCTCGTCTTTGCAATGATTGACGATAATCGCTTTCGGCCCTTCGGGCAGTGACGCCATGAGATTTATCAGAAGCGATCGACGCCCGACAAATGGCGAATCCTCGGGAATGAGCGGCAACAACGTCTTGTTTCCGTCATATCCCTTCATACGACTGCCCCTGCCGGCAGCCATGATAATCGAAGCGGTCTGTTGTGTTGGGTTCATTGTATTCAATATATTTTGTTTTTTAAGGGGTTAAATGATTTTTCGCCTGTCTCTATAGCATAGGCCCGACTGTTCGGAAACAGATAATTTCCTTAGAGTTAGGACAATCACAAGTAAGCTGGAAGTTGATTGTTCGACATTAGTTTTTTTTGATGAGAGCAAGTGCCTAAAATTGCGGTATTCTGCCTGTATGATGAAAGCGTAATGGTACCTATTCTTCCCCCTGCCGTGCACCGATAAAGCGCTTAAAATCCCTCATTTCCCCCTCTTAAAAAAGGCGGAGTGAAACGACTCATGAACTTTAGGCACTTTAGCGCACTTTAGGCATTTTAGGGTCCTCAGAAAAAAATAACTATCCCAAAATCGGCTGAGGGGCTATAGAGAAAAAATACTTTTCCAAACCCTCTATTCCGGCCATCCTTTTCTGGATAGGCCTCATTTGCTTTTTAGATAACCGAACGCCTTTTTTATACACTTTGCGGATCAATCTGACTGTTGACGGAACAATACCTTTATAGGTCATTGTTCGAGCGAGGCCCAAAGTTTTTTCAATGGATGTCAGCAACTCGCCCCGCCAATGATTTTCCAAAACACCCCATAGCCGTTCAATCGGGTTGTATTTGCTGTGATATGGCGGATAATACGCCAACTCAATTGTAATCCCAGCCTTGTCGCTGAGTTCCACAAGCCTTTTCAACCATTGTGTACGTCTGCCGCTACACTCAGGTCCATTATCTGCATTGATAACAAGTCGTTTCACCCTTGGAAAACGTTTGGAAAGCTTTTCCCACAAGTCTTCGATCCGGTCAGCCATGAAATCCGCTGTAGCCGGACCAACAGAAAACCAGAGATGACTTTCACACAACTTCGGCAGAAAGATCCCAAACGGGGTTATCGTCTCTTCAGCTTCGAAATCGTGATCCGATGCCTTTTGCTCAATTCGGTTCTTGCCGCCTCGTGAAAAGGGTCCGATTTTGACTGCCGCTTTGCAATCTATCGAAATGCGTATCGTTTCAGGATCGTTATCGGCTCTCTTATTTACAGCAAACACTGTTTCGAAAACGGAGTCCGTTTCCGCCCTCGGGCATGAAATCGGTCAACTGTTTCAACTCCGTTGTCAATTTCCTTTTGCCCTTTACGGATAGTCTTACGGTTCCATCCCAAGATGCTTTCGGCCAGCCTTTGCCCCCCTCGCCCAAGGAGGTTGACGACCTTGGCCATATACTGCCTACGGCTACTACCCTTAAGGGCAGCAGCTGTGTTTTCCCATAACTCGTAATCCTCTATATCGTAGTGTTTTTCCGGTTGATCAACATGTCCCTCTTATACTATTTTCCCATTTCTTTTTCCACCCCGTTTTGGGATACTTTATTTTTTCTGCGGACCTAGGCACTCATCGCACTATATAACCTCCCCCCTTCTCTCCCTTTTAACCTGCTGCGGTAATCCTGATCATACCCCCCTTGACTTCCCTAATTCCATGCATAATTTCTTTGTAACGCAATCATTCAGCGAAAATATATCAATCGAGAATATCCTTATTTTTTTACCTGGCCGGATCGTCCGGCCCGAATTGAATCGGCAATAAGTTTACCGGTCAGCTTCGCTTTCCCGACCCACCCCTTCTTGTTTTCCATGATAATATCGTACAACGCTTCCCGTGTCGGAGGCGGTTTGACCTCTTTCGGCTTCTTGATAAGAGAAATGGCATTCTTGTGGCAAACGGGGACACATAAACCGCAGCCGATGCAGCGGTTTAAATCGATTGCGGCGGTTTGTGTTTTTGGTGAAACACCAGCCGCGCCGACCTGGCAGCGCCTCTCGCAGACCCCGCACCCGTCACAAGCCTCCGTATCCACCCGGGCCTGGAAATTCGAAGCCCAGAATTCCAAAGGTTTCGGAAGCATTTTGTGCATCCCCAGCATTCCGCAGCAGCACCCGCAACAGGAGCAGACAAACTCCGCCTTTTCCGTATTGGACGGCTGTAGCACCAATCCCTGTTTCTGGTTCTTGTCGAGAATCTCCATAGCCTCTTCCCGGGTGATCTCTCTGCCATTACCGCCGCTAATAGCGGCATCCGCCATTTCTCCCATGGCGAGGCATGTCTCTTTTCTGTCTGTTACCTTACAGGGCTCATCCGCCATGGATTTTTTCTTTCTGCAGATACATTCGAGAATGACAAAAGGCGGATCGGCCTCTTGCAGCAACACGGATACCTCATCGAATGTGCTGACGTTATGCCGCACCTCAATACTCTTTCCCACGGGTATGGTGCGCATCTGGGGAAGTTCCGTGCTTAATAGCTCAACACCGAACTTCCGGTCGCTGGTATATTCGTCGAAATCCTTGATAAATTCAGGAGTCAGCCGTCCCAACTGCATTTCGAAGATACCGACAACAAGAGGAAGAACACAATAACATCTTTCCCCGTTTTTTGTTCTGGATTCAATTCCTCCCTTTTTCTCGATTTCATCCAGAATCCCGACAAGTTTTTCGGGAGAGTCAACCAGATGCCGAGCACGATCAAAAATAATGTCAACGGACTCCGGTTTATAGCTCAGGCATGTGGCGACTTCTGCCTCAAAAGGAGTGAAAATGTGTTTCAAAACTCTCAATTCAGCACCGGATTTCGTTTTGGGAAACCCCACTGCCTGCCTGTCCAGGTGCTTCCGCAGTTTGACGTAAGCCTGCTCATTGTTAGTCATCGCTCATCCCCTTTTCATTTGAATCGGTTATTAGATGCTAATTCGGGCTTTAAAAAATAATCGCTCTTGTTTTTCAGGTGATTTTATGTTTGGACGTTCTTTGCATCTTGACGTTTAATTATAGCTTTTAACACGTTTACCAAGGACTATAAATGAATTTTCGAGGCTTTCCGGCACAAGCCCTGATGGAAGTTACCGACAGGCCACCACTTGTTTTCGTCCGCGGGAATGGATCATGGTTATGGGATAATGAGGGGAAGCAATATCTCGACTTCGTTCAGGGGTGGGCCGTCAACTGTCTTGGACATAGCCCCGTGGTGATCACTGACGCCCTTTCCGAACAGGCGCGAAAGTTGATTACTCCGAGTCCGGCCTTTTATAATGAGCCCTCTATTGCCCTCGCCGGGCAAATTGTGGAAAATAGTTGTTTTCAGCGAGTGTTCTTCACCAATAGCGGGGCGGAAGCAAACGAAGGGGCAATAAAACTGGCCCGAAAATGGGGGGCCATCAACAAAGCCGGTGCCTATGAAATCATCACCTTTGAAAACGCTTTCCACGGCCGGACACTGGCCACCATGTCGGCTTCCGGCAAACCCCGGTTCCGGGATCTGTTCGAGCCGAAAGTTCCGGGATTTCCCAAAGCAAGGCTGAACGACATCGACTCGGTGAAACGGCTGGTCACGGACAGAACGGTCGGCATCATGCTGGAGCCCATTCAAGGTGAAGCCGGCGTCATTCCGGCATCGAACCGGTTCCAGGAAGATCTCCGGAACCTGGCCGACCAGCAGAATTTCCTTCTGATTTTTGACGAAATTCAGACCGGAATGGGCCGAACCGGAAAGCTTTGGGGGTACCAGCACGCCGGTATTACACCGGATATCATGACACTGGGGAAAATGCTCGGTGGCGGGGTACCTCTTGCGGCACTTGTGGCAACCGAACGTGTCTCCTGCTTTGAACACGGCGATCAGGGCGGTACTTTCAATGGCAATCCACTTATGACCGCTGTTGGGTGCGCGATCATGGACGCGGTGCTGGCGCCTGGTTTTCTCGAAGAAGTCGAGGCCCTCGGTAGTCATCTCAAAAAAGAGCTATCGGCACTCGCCTCCCGCAATCATTTGGGAGAAATACGGGGCAGCGGTCTCCTGCTCGCTATCGACCTGAAACGGGAAATCGCAAACGAACTCACGATTCGGGCACGGGAATCCGGCCTGCTTCTAAATTCGCCGCGTCCGAATCTCTTGCGTTTCATGCCGGCGTTAAATGTCACCCGGGAAGAAATCGACATAATGCTGGAAGTTTTGGAAAAAACGCTTCAGCTATTTTTATAGGACAATTCCTTAAAGAAAAAGGAGAATTGATTATGGGGAAAATCATAATGACGGGTGTCGACGGAAATCTGGGCGGCCATGCAGCACGAACCATAATGAAAAAAGTAGCGCCGGAAAATCTTATTTTTACGGCACCCAACCAGGAAGCTTTGGAGCAGTATGCAGCGCAAGGGATAGAAACCCGGTATGCTGATTTCAACAATCCCGGGCAGCTTCAAGAGGCTTTTTCCGGCGGGGAAGTGCTGCTCCTGATATCCATGCCGTTTGTTGGCGAAAAGAGAAGAAACGCTCATAAAAATGCCGTCGATGCGGCGTCAGCCGTCGGAGTCAAAAAAATTGTCTATACATCTATTGTCGGCAGCGGTGATGATGCCTGCAAATCCTATGAAAAAACAGATCATCAGTATACGGAAAACTATATTCTTTCCACCGGATTGAAATACGTGTTTCTGCGTAATTCCCAATACTGCGAGGCCATGATCTCCTCGTTCGAAGAGGCGGCGAATGCCAATGGCGTGTTATCGAACAATATGGGAGAGGGGCGCATGGCACACGTTTCCAGAAATGACTGCGCCGAGGCCGCGGCGTGTGCCGCCGCGGGAGCTGCGGAAGACAATAAAATTTACTATATCTCAGGTCCGACTGCCAATACGATGGAGGAGTTTGTCAAAATCGGTTCTGAAGCAACCGGGAGAAAAGTAGTCTACGAATATATCGACGATGATGCCATGTATAAATTCTTTGATGACCTGGGAGTTCCGAGACGTACAGATGGCGAATGGGCGGAGACAGCCAAAGCTTTCCCCTTCTGCTCAGAAGGTATGGTCACTTTCGGGGCCGGCATTCGAAAAGGCCAGATGAACCACTGTACCGATGACTTTGAGAAACTCACGGGCAAAAAACCGTTGACGGTGCGCTATATGTTCGAAAATATAGATAATTACAGAATTGGGAATAGGAAATCCACTGATTAAGAGGTCAGCACTTCCCTGACCTTGCTGGTAAGCTGATATACGGAAAACGGTTTTTCAAGAAAGGCGCGATTGGAATCCTGGATACCGTGATGGACAATTGCGTCATCGGTATACCCCGAAATATAGAGCGTTTTTAAGCCCGGTCGGATTTCCTCAAGTTTTGACACAAGGCCGCTCCCACTCATTCCCGGCATAACGACATCTGTTATAAGAAGTTGTATTTCATCGGGATACTCCTCAGTCAGACGTAAGGCTTCAAAACCGTCTCCGGCTTCAATCACGCTATATCCCAAATCGCTCAATATGCGGCTTGCGAGGGTTCGCACGCCTTCTTCGTCTTCAACCAGAAGTATGGTTTCCGTTCCCTTTTTTACCGCTGCTTCTTTATCCTTTCCTCCAGCATTTAAAGCGTCATCTTCGAGTCGCGGGAAATAAATTTTAAAGGTCGTTCCCTGTCCGGGTTCACTGTACACCCAGATAAACCCGTTGCTCTGTTTGACAATTCCGTAGACAGTAGCCAGACCCAGCCCGGTTCCCTTTCCCATTTCTTTGGTTGTAAAAAAGGGCTCGAAAATGTGTGATTGGGTTTCGACATCCATCCCCACTCCGCTGTCGCTGATCGCCAGCATAACATACGGGCCGGGTTTCCTCAGGGAAGATAACTTTACATCCTCTTCACTGAAATCGATATTGACGGTTTTAATGGCAAGTTCTCCTCCCCGCGGCATCGCATCACGTGCGTTGACAACGAGATTCATGATAATCTGTTGAATTTTTACCGGATCGGCATGAATTTGGCCCAGATCCCTTGAAGTTCTGACGGCAAACTGAATATCTTCTCCTATCAGGCGCCGCAACATTGAACCCATTTGGGTAATAACACGGTTCAGGTCCACGACCTTGGGCCGCAAGATCTGTTTTCTACCAAATGCCAGGAGTTGAGACGTTAAAGCGGCTGCACGCTCTCCGGCATAATGGATCTGTTCAAGGTTTTTTCTTATATGACTGCCCTGGTCAAGATCTTGAAGTGCCAATTCGCTATAGCCGTTAATCACGTTTAGCAGGTTGTTGAAGTCATGAGCCACACCGCCGGCCAGTATACCGATTGCTTCCATCTTCTGTGCCTGCAGGAACTGGGCTTCCAACTTCTTATATTCCGTAATATCCCGGGAAACCAGGATTAATTGCTTTTTTCCGTTGTTATCCGTAAAGAGCGATTTTTTCGTCATGATATTGCGCTCTCGTCCCTGCCAATCGGAAAGCACGCCTTCTTCCTCACCCTCATTTCCCGTTTCGAAAACCCGCTCATCATCATCCATTATAGTCTTTACTACATCTTCAGGAACCCCTTCCAGGCCATTCGTCCCTATGATCTCATCTCTTTTCTGTCCTGAAAATCTGCAATAAGCGTCGTTTACAAGGACAATTTCATGATTCTCATCCTTCACAAAAATGGAATCTCCGATGCAATTGAGAATTTGATTCAGGTACTCACGGGATTCGTTGATAGTATTGTTGATCAGCAGAAACCGCTCCTCGCTCTCTCGAAGTGCTGCCACTGTTCTTTTATGGATCGAAATATCGACCGCAACGCTGATAAGGCAGGATTCTCCGTTAAAGGTAACCGGATTCGCGGAAAAAAGGATATTGCGGATCTTCCCGTCCCTGTCGACAAAATCCACTTCACAATTATGAGCTTTCCCTTCGTCACGGATCTTCCGGATTACGGCGTCTCTCTGTAACGGATCGGCCCAAAGACCCAGTTTCACCGTTGAGGAACCGATCAGCTTTTCTCGTTCGATGCCGTGGAGGTCAGCACTGAGTTGATTAATGAAAAGTATGTTTCCATCTTGAATTCTCGTAATGGCGATCAGACCGGGGGAAGCTTTGAAAATTTCGATAAACCATTCCCTGCTTTCCTGCACATGTCGTTTAAGTTCGTTGTTCTCCCGGCGTAAATTTTCAAGTTCGTCATGAAGGAGGTTGATGTCGGTTTCAGGTCTGGAGCAGCATGAGGTCATATGTCGACTTTCCCAAGAAACAAATTGACATTAGTGCAATGCAGTTCAGAATTTTATAACCGGATATAGACAGGATTGCGATTTTTCGGCAATTATTTTATCAAGTATCTGATAGTATGTCAAGAAATATTCAACCACCATATGGCTCGCTCTTTAATTGGGCGTGGCCCACAGAAATCTTCAATCTTCAGAACCGGCGGTACGGATGCCGAATATTTGAAAATTGAACAATTTCTGGTGTATCAGGGCATGAATTTCCGGCAACGGGATAATTGAATTCCGCAATTAAAATCCCGACAAGTAGCAATGGATCTATTTGGTATAATTATAAATATTCACACTTGACAGGCTGGTGATGCTATAGTAGTCTCCCTCGTCGTAACATTATATATATTTTGAAACCGCAGTTTGGCATATAGAGACTGTTTACGATATCGTTTTTATTGCTTTTTTCCATTTTATACATCTAATTATTAGGAGGATTATAATGAAGTTTTGTAGGCCGATATTTTTTGCTTTGCTGTTCTGTCTTGTTTTCCCATTAATGGCATCTGCCGATCCACTTGAAGATGCCAAGGCAGCAATTGAAAATAAAGATTTTTCAAGGGCCCATGAATTACTTCTTCCGTTGGTCGAAGCGAAAAATGTAGAGGCGCTGGCGCTTCTGGACGCTTTGCATGGAAACGGACAAGTGAGCGACGAAGCATACAACAAAGGATTATCAGTCATCATGAAGGCAGCACAAAAGGGATTTAAACCCGCCCGGCTGTCCGCGTTCAAATCATGCCTGAATCTCGCAAACCAGGGCGATACCGCCGCAATGTTCAATGTGGGATACATGTGCCTGAACGACTGGGGAGGCGCTCACGATAATGCTGTCTGTCTGAAATGGCTCGAAAATGCCGCGAAACTCGGCCATGAAAAATCCTCAAAATATCTTACTAAAATTTATACGGAAGGCAAATATGGCGTTACCCCCGATGAAGAGAAAGCCGCCTACTGGAAAAACCTGGGGGAATCCTTTGCTGCCGGTATCGACGGCGAGTGGAAAGGGTCGCTTGACATGGGGACGGGGGGCCCGCCCATGGAATATGCCTTTGATTTCAAAATGGATGGCGACACACTGAAAGGAACGAGCTCAGGATTCGGCGGAAAAACCCCTATAACAAACGGCACATTCGATGGAACCAATGTTTCATTTGCGGTACAAACAGAGTTCATGGGAAGGAAAACCACAACCAGTTACACCGGCACATTTTACGGAGATACGTTGATGCTGACTTCCCAAACCAAGACCAAGAGCAGCGGAAATCTCCATGCATCCAAGACTATTAAAAAGAATGCTGGTGGCGAAGAACTCCCACCAGTGACATTCACTGTTAAACGTGCTGAATAAAAGGCCCGGATAAGACAAACAGGCAATCGCCTGTCAAGGTTAAAATCAAATTTCGTGTCTCGAAAAAGCGAAGAGGGAATATGCATTGGCATACTCCCCCTTCGACTATTTGAAGAGATATAATGCGACAGGAATTCATGCTTCCGGCGGTTCATGACAAACGGGGTTCCACTGAGGCCCGGGCTATCCTCCGGTTGACTGAGCATGAGCTCGAATCACACTCCGCGGTTCATACATGGGCATTCCGCTCATTCCCGCCGTAATGCCGTCAATAAGATTTTCTCAAAAGAGGGAAATAACCGGGATATGTTAAAGAGATTTTTCAAGCCGGATTCGGCCTGCATCGTCGGGGGTTGTACAGAGGTAGGGAAACGCCGTTATCAGGTCTTTATGAATCCGGATTCCAGCCACCGCCAAGCGCTTTGTAAAGCCGAATGAGATCCATGGTAACCGCTCCGCGACTGCTGATTTGGGTTTCCTCAAAAGAGAGCAGTGCGCGCTGGGCATCCAATACATCGAGAAAATCAGCCAGCCCGGAACGGAATCGATCGTCAGCTATCTGGAGAGCCGATCGGGCTTCGGCTGCGCCCTTCTCCAGCATCCGGTACCGTTTCTGCTCTTCACCATAGGCCATGATCGCATCCCGGACTTCTTTGATCGCATCAAGCACGGTGGTTTCATATTCGATCAGGGTGCGTTCCTGAACGGCATTCTGGACTTCGATCTGATCCCGGATTTTGCCGCGGTTGAACAGGGGAATACTGATAAACGGCGAAATGCTGAGCGACGCACTTTCATCTGAAAAAAAAGTGTCGAGCGAAGAGGACGTCAGCCCCAGAACACCGCTCAGGCTGAAAGACGGATAGAGATCGGCCGTGGCCACCCCGACCCGGGCGGTTTGAGCCGCCAGAGCCCTTTCCGCGTTCCGGATGTCGGGTCTGCGTCGCAGGATGTCCGCAGGGATACCGACGGCAACATCTACTCCGGGAATCGGAATGGGAGTGGGCGCCGACAGCTCCTCATGGAGACTTCCAGGCGTTTCCCCGAGCAAAATCGCCAACGTGTTCAAGGATTCTTCTATACTGATCCGGTAGCCGGGGATCCGCGCCCGTATGTTTTCAACATTATACCTGGACTGCTGGACCTGAAGCGTGCCGATCAATCCGGCGGCCGCTTTATCCTCCAAGAGGGAAAGCGCTTTTTCCTGCATCTCCAGATTACGACTGACAATTTCCAGCTGTTTCTGAAGTGTCCGCAACTGCACGTAATTCCCGGCAGTTTCCGAGACCATGCTGACCAGGACGTTTCGATATCCTTCCTCGGATGCATCGAGTTCAGCCGCTGCGGCTTCAATACTGCGATATTTCTTACCGAAGAAATCGATCTCCCATGACGCATCGAAACCGGCATTATAGTAATCGCTTTCGATAGAAAAGGGATCCGGGTCCGGGTCTTCAGCAGTAGGTACTCCGGATTGGGTTCTGCGATACAGGGCGGATCCCGTGACAGAGGGGTGACGTTGCTTATCGGCAACCCCCAGTACAGCCCGGGCCTGTCGAATCCGGGTCAGGGCTATTTTGAGGTCCTTGTTGTTGGTAAGCGTTCTTTTTACGAGACCGACCAGCACAGGATCATCGAGTGTAGTCCACCATTGTGCCAGCGTATCCGCGTCCACGGCCTGTCCAATAGAATCTTCCTGTCCCTCGATGGAGGGCCACTCGCTTGGGACGGTCATCGTGACGGGCGTGTAGTCCGGGCCGACATAGCACCCGGCGCAAACGGCAACCAGGAGCAGTAAAACGATCAGCTTGTATCTACCGACTTTTTTCATAATCTATTCATCTTCTTCCGGCAACCCCGACCCTTCTTTGAGAATCCCCACCGTCGTTCGCATATGCAAATAAGTTTTCACCTTCTCCCGGGCTGTCTGGAAGATAGCCCAGAGGGAGGGGGTCAACACAACTCCGAATAGCACGGCAGCAACCATACCGCCGAACACCGTCGTTCCGATGTGTCGCCTGCCCACGGCGCCGGCGCCCGTCGCCAGAACCATCGGCAATACCCCGAGAACAAAAGAACATGCAGTCATCAGAACCGCCCGGTACCGGATCGTTGAAGCCTTCTCGGCAGCGGCTTCAATAGAATTCCCGAGTTCTCGCTCGGTTTTGGCGAATTCCACAATCAGAATCGCGTTCTTGCTAGCAAGCCCCACCAGCAGAACAAGTCCCAGCTGCGCATAAATGCTGAGAGGTATCTTGGTGATGCTGAGAGCAATCATTGCACCCAGGGCGGCCACGGCAATTGACAGCATGACGGAAACGGGAATGGTCCAGCTTTCGTATTGGCCGACCAGGAACAGGAATCCGAAAATCAGGGCCATAACGACAAGAATAATCACCTGCCCCTCGTTCTGTCTTTCCTGGTAACTCATTCCGGACCATTCGTACTGAAAGCCCTTCGGCACATCTTTTTCCATGACTTCGGCCAATCCGTTCATCCCCTCGCTGGAACTGAACCCCTGTGCTACGTCGGCATTCATCTGGACGGACGGATACATGTTGTAGCGATCAATGGACTGGGGCGCCAGGATGGTCGTAACCTCGACAAGAGTGGTCAAGGGAACCATAGCCCCTTTGTTGCTCTGGACATAAACATTCAGGATATCTTCAAGTTGGCTCCGATACTGCTGGTCTCCCTGAATCTTCACTTGGTAGATTTTGCTGTGCAGGTTGAAATCGTTCACATAGCGGGAACCCATAATGGTCTGCAGTGTGGAAAACACCACCCCTAAGGGAACATCCAGCATCTCGGCTTTCTGCCTGTCCACGTTGAGATAGAGTTGGGGCGTGCTGGCTCGGTAGGTACTGTACGCCCGGCTGATGCGCGGGTCCCGATTGGCCCCGGCGCTCAGAATATCCAGCGCCTCGGCAAGCTCTTCCGGGGACTGCCCCATGGCGGCCTGCAAGCGGAAATCCATTCCGCTTGTGGAACCGAGCCCCCGGATGGGGGGCGGATTGAATGCCCGGATCTGCGCACCCGGTATGGTCGCTGCAATCCGGCCGACGTTGGCAATAATGGCATCCACCTGCAAGTCGGGTGTTTTCCGCTCGTCCCAGGGATCCATCAGGATGAAGGCCATACCGCCGCCGCCCATCCGACTGAAACCGACGATCGTCATTACGGTCTCGACACCGGGCATATCATGCGCCTTGTCGTAGAACTCCTTCATGACGTCTACGATACGGGACTGGGTTGCATTATCCGGCAGTTGGACATCGACCATCAACACCCCCTGGTCCTCGCTGGGAAGAAAACTTGTGGGGTGGACGGAAAACATGAACCATGCGGCCGAAATGACCATCAGTAGGATGCCTGCAGCGATCGGCTTGCGGCGGACCAGCCACATGGCACAGAACACGTATAAATTTCTGATTTTGTCCAATCCCGAGTTGAACCAGTTAAAAAAGCGGACCCGCTGTTTTTTATGCGGTCGCAGGAGAATGGAGCAAAGCGCCGGGCTGAGGGTGAGGGCGTTGAGAGTGGATATCGATACGGCAGTCGATATGGTCACGGCAAACTGCTGGTATATCCGGCCGGTAATTCCAGAAATAAACCCGATGGGGACGAAGATTGCGAGCAGTACCAGGGTCGTGGCAATGACGGCACTTGAAACCTGTTTCATCGCCTTCCATGTCGCCTCTTTGGGTGAAAGACGCTCAATCTCGATAAGCCGCTGCACGTTCTCAACCACCACAATGGCATCGTCGACTACGATACCGATTGCCAGGACCAGGGCAAAAAGCGTCAGGGTGTTGATGCTGTAGCCCAACACCAGCAGAACGGAAAACGTTCCGATCAGCGATACGGGGATCGTACAGGCCGGAATCAGGGTCAATCGCCAGTCCTGCAGAAAAATAAAGACCACGAGTATTACCAGCGCGAACGTCATGAACAGGGTCTGGACGATCTCCGAAAGGGCGGTCCGGATAAACATGGTCGGATCATACACCAGCTTATATTCCAGATCTTCCGGGAAATACTGGGAAAGCCTTTCCAATTCGGCGTTCGCTTTTTTAATTGTTTCCAAAGCATTGGCTTCAGGAAGCTGGTTCAGTCGGAAGGCAATGGCCGGTAGTCCGTTGTAGGTAGCACCCGCGGAATAGCTCTCCGCCCCAAGCTCGATCCTGGCAACATCCTTGAGGGTCAGGAAACCGCCATCCTCGTTGGTACGAAGAATGATGTTCTCGAACTCTTCAACATTCTCCATACGCCCGGTTGCCCGTATACTGAACTGCAACTGCTGGGAAACATCCGTGGGCTCCGTCCCGATGGCGCCGGCGGCAGCCTGAATATTCTGGGTCGCAATAGCGGATGAAACCGCATCAGCGCTGATTCCGTAAGCCGCCAGCTTGGCAGGATCCACCCAGATCCGCATGCTGTACTTGCTCGGCCCCATAATGCCGACATCGGCAATTCCCCCCACCCGGGCGATAACGTCCTTCACCTTGTCGTCCAGGTAAGTCCCGATGGATAGCTGGTCGTGTGTACCGTTGGGGGAATAAAAAACGTAGAACCCGAGAGTATCTCCTGATCGTGCGGAGACACGAACCGACTGCTGCCTCACTTCGGCCGGCAGCTTGTTGTAAGCCCGCTGCACGCGGTTCTGCACCTTGACCATGGCGATATCGACATCGATTCCGACTTCGAAGGTAATCGACAGACTGTATCCGCCGTCGGTGCAGGATGAAGACATGTAAATCATGCCTTCAACGCCGTTCACCACCTCTTCGATGGGAGCGGCCACCGCATCGGATACCACCTGGGCGCTGGCCCCGGGATAGGCGGCGCTGACGCCTACTGTCGGAGGGGTCACATCCGGATACTGAAGAATCGGGAGATTGGTCAACGAGATAATTCCGGCCATCAGGAGGATAACCGATACGACCATTGCCAGGCGGGGACGCCGGATAAAATGTGAAGAAAACATTACTTGTTACCGGTCTCGGAAACCGCTTTTGCGGCACCGCTTTCAATTTTTACAGCCTGTCCGGGGCGGACCTTTTGTGTCCCTTCAACAATTACAATTTCCCCGGGTTTCAACCCCTCTTCCACAATCCAGTCCGTACCGATAACGGATCTTTCTTCAATTATTCGCATTTCCGCAATACTGTTTTTTCCCACCACATAGACATAGCTGCCTTCCCGGCTTTCCATAACCGCCTTCTGCGGCACCAGGGGCAGCACCTCTCCTTTGATCGGAGACAGCATCACGGTTACGTATCCTCCCGGAATCAACATTCCATCGGGATTGGCGTACCTGGAACGAAGAGAGATAGTACCGGTAGCGCTGTCTATGACCGGATCGGCAAACGCCCACTCTCCCTTGCCGGGGTAAAGATTGCCGTTGGGAAGACGCAACGCCGGTCGGAATATCTTTTCGGGGGAAGAACCGGATCGTTCCATCAGGTTCAGGTATTCGACCTCGCTCATGGAACATACCACCCGGATCGGATCGATTTTGATAACAGAGGCAATGGTACCGGAACTCGGGCCGACATAATCTCCGACGGAATAGTGCTTTTTCGTCACCCGCCCCGACATGGGCGCCCGAACCGTCGCGTACTCGAGATCGATCTCGGAGAGTTTCAGGTTGGCTTTTGCCGAGACCAGCTGTGCCCTGTTGTAGTCGACGTCCCTCTGGGCCGATTCGATATCCTTTTCCGGCACGCTTCCTGATTTGGCCGAGTGAAGTCGCTGGAGATATTTCTCCGCTTCAACCAGATTGGCCTCTATCTGGAGAACGGTTCCCTTGCGTGCTTCGACTTCGGCCTGAAACCGATCCTTCTCGATGGTGAACATCAGGTCACCGGCCTTTATATTTCGGCCTTCGACAAAATCGATGGATTCCACGTACCCGGACACTCTGGCAACCAGGTCCACGGAATCGACCGCTTCCACGCGCCCGACATATTCCCGCGTGCCCGTAACATCCTTTGCAACAACTTCCTGTACCCTAACAATAGGGGCTTCAGCCTGCATCATCGACCGCGGGCCCATATCAGGTGTAGAAGTCTTATCTTTTCTGCTTGCCAGGATGAACCAGAATGCAATCAGAATGGCAACAAGCAAAAAAGCGTAGTTCAACAAACGCTTTCCTCCCGCTGCGCCCAATGCCCCTCGTTTATTAATCAATGTACCAACTCCTTAGTCCGTTCCGTCTCGGAAAAAATATAGACAAACGCAGCCGCGTCTAATTCGGCTGAATTAAAATGCAAGTCAATTGTGGATAGTGGGAAATACCGTGGGCTCAAAATAGTGATTCACTACAACCTTGAAACTTGAATTATACCTGCTACGACTCTTTCCAAGCCAGAATTTATGTCAAAACGAACATGGGTTGTCAAGGGCAATGCGAAAGATAGCGTTTACATATCAGCGATACACATCAAATATCCATTTTATTTCAGTCGGTTATAAACTTTTCTACAGCATTTCACTGTAGTACGGGTATCCCCTCAGTTTATCCATGATACCGTCCACGAAAACTGCCACGGTTTTCAAATCCTTTTCATCGGGACGGCCGACAATGTCGCTGCCAAAATAGCTACCGGGATTGCAAAACTCACCCATGCTGCCCGGAATGGCCAGTGATCCGATGACATTGAACAGTTGATGCATCAGCTCGACCTCCAACAGTTTCAGGGCCGGCGCCGCCTCGATGGGGCCGAGGTGAATCCCCCCATAGGTGCAGAAAACGATTCCGCATTTGGGGCCCATGGTAAGTTTATCCATTCCCGGGTTTCCATATGCCGCCGTACGAATCTGGTCCAGAGGCAACTCGCTGATGACCGGTGACCCCACACAGGCAAAATCATAGCTGTCAAAGCTGAAATCGGGATGTTTTGCATCGTAATCGTCCGGCAGTTTTTTCAAGTCGCTCTCCCATCCGTACCGATCGAAATTTTTTGCCAAAGCCTCGGCTATTTTTTCGGTGTTTCCGCTCCGGGAGGCATATACGATCAAATTTTTTTTCATCACTTGCTCCTCATGAATTTTTTGTATCATATATGATTTGTATCATATCTGATGTTGATATACACTATTCAGTATCACAGCCACTGTGAAAACGCCACTTTTCAACCGATTTATGTGCCGCGCTATCGCGCCGTTGCGTACCGGGGAACGGTTCCGAAGAGGGCTCATCACAGCCAATTTCAAAACGTCCCTTTTTGACCGATCTCCGGGCGGACGATCCGCCTTGGGCTTGTTCTCATTTGTGGATGGAAAACGTTTTGAAAATGGCTCATCAGTCAATGTAAATTAAAGCCGCCCCTAAATTTTTGTTGCCATATGGCCGAAACAGGAAATATCCGACATCGTTCGATTGATCGTCGTATCAAAAGAACAACAAACAGGAAATGCCGCTTCTCCTCGAAGAAAGGAAAATCAAATGGCTTTTTTTGATTGGAAAGAAGAGTACAGTGTCAATATCCGGGAAATCGACATCCAGCATCAAAAACTGGTGGAAATGCTGAACAGCCTCTATGAAGCCTTGAAAAAAGGCGAAGGGATCGATGCGCTGGGAGCCACCCTCTCCGATCTTATCAGCTATACAAAAACCCATTTTGCCACCGAAGAAAGCCTGATGAAAGCCCACGGGTACCCGGATTACGTCACGCATAAGGACAAGCACGAGAGAATGACGGGCAAGGTGCTCGATTACGCAAAGAAGTATGAGGCGGGAGAAATCCGAAGCCCGATTGAAATCAGCACCTTCCTCAAGGACTGGCTGAAAAAACATATCATGCAGACGGATATGCGCTACAGCGACTTCCTGAATGGCAAGGGGGTCCACTGATCACCGGAAACATAATTTGAATATCCTAATCAGACAGCGCGAAAAGAGGTACCCTGCGCCGGACCCGGGCTTTTTCCTTGCTGACGGGCTTTGAAGGCTTTTATCATTTCGCTGGGAACCACTCGAATAACCTCACTCAAGGTGGTCTGGTGGAGCTTTTGGAGTCCGTCTTCGATCAGGGTTTTCATTCCGCCGGCAATGGCGAGTTCCTTGATCTCCCGTACAGGCACTCCCTGGCTGATAATTAAAGATAGTTCAGGAGTCACTTCGAAAAGCTCCGAAATCAGCACACGCCCTTTGTACCCGGTATAGCCGCACTCTTCACACCCTTCCCCCTTGTAAAAAGACAAGTGATCCGGATATTCGTCAAAAACGATACGCCATTCATACTCCTCGGGTTCATAGCTCGCCATGCAGTTGTAACAAATCTGTCGGCAAAGCCGCTGTGACAAAACGCCCAGAAGGCTGGAGGCCATCTGGCTCCGGTCTATGTTGAGATCCTCTAAGCGAGAAATAGCGGCAATTGCATCATTTGTGTGGATCGTGCTCAAAAGCAGATGGCCTGTCTGTGCAGCATCGAAACCGATAGAGGCGGTTTCCTCATCCCGCATTTCTCCGACCAGAATAACGTCGGGATCAAGTCTCAGAAAGGAGCGCAGCAGTTTCGCAAAACTCAACCCTATCTTCTGGTTTGTCTGGGTTTGCATAATACCCGGAAAGCTGTACTCTATTGGATCTTCCGCCGTTATTATTTTAATGCCAGGATTGTAAATGTACTGAAGGGCGCCATACAGCGTGGAAGTTTTCCCGCTGCCGGTAGGACCGGACACCAACACCATGCCCGCCGAGCTTTTCAGCAGACGCATAAACGGTTCGAGCACGTCCCTCGAATGGTTCAGATTCTCCAGCCCCACTTTTGCTTTTCGGGAATCGAGAATCCGGATAGTGACGTTCTCACCGACAATAGCGGGACAGGTGGCAACCCTGAAGTCAAGATCCACATCCCTGTTTCGGCCTTTATCGTAGTAACTCACTCGAAACACGCCGTCCTGGGGAATTCGACGTTCGGCAATATCCAGATTCGAAATGATCTTTATTCTTGAAACAATGGCACTGGCCATTTCATTCAGCTTTTCATCGAATGCTTTTTCCCGAAATCTCTTAAGCACACCATCGACTCGAAATCTTATCTTGGCGCCGTTTCGATCCTGCTCGATATGGATATCGCTGGCATTGTTCATGATGCCATATTTTATTACATAATTGACAATCTGTTCCACCTCCATGGAGGACATGGCATAGGATATTTTTTTGCCGTCCTTTTCATCCATATCATCGCTCAGATTGATCCGAAAACCGTCCATGGTTTCCGGGCGGGAAACAGCCACATTGGAGGCAATGGACTCCTCCAGGCTTTCACCATATAAAAGCTCGAACAACTCCTCGAATTTCTCCCGAGTAATCAGTACACATTGCATTTGAAGATGTGAATAGACGGTTTTGAGTTCCTGAAGCGCCTTGGCCTTGGCGGGGTCTGAAATAGCCAGGGTCAATTGGTTTCCCTCCTGGCGCAACGGAAGGATAAGGTTCGTTTCCGCATATCGTTGACCGACCACGCTGATAAGCGGTCCGATTGAATCTTCATTCAGATTAAATTGTTCGATTTTCTCATATGGAATATTGTACTGCTTTGAAAGCGTATTAAAGACCTCGTCTTCGGTAATCAGGCGTCTTTTTTTGAGCACCTCACCCAGTGGAATATCTGATTTCAGATGCTCAGAGAGAGCCGCATCCACCTGAGCCGGTGCAAGATACCCCTGGTCAACCAATATCTCACCAAATTTCAGTTGTTTTTTGTATTTCTGGAGCACATGGGTGAGATCGTCCGAGGTAATCAGCTTTAAATCGCATAGAATCGACCCGATGGTTCGTTTAGATCGTTTTACAGCCTGTGCGGCCTCAAGTTCCTCCTTTGTAATCATGTCCAGATTCAGGGCCAGTTTTCCGGTATGCCAGCCGCTTTTCTGCAGAAGGAGCAGCGGTGAAAGCTCTTCATGTTCGATAAATCCTTTCCGGACAAGGAGTTCACCAAAGCTCATATCGCCGTCTATTTCCTTAAGACAAACCTCCATCTGGGCTTTCGATATGAGCCCGGCCTCAACTGCCATGTTTCCGATCATTTTACGCTGGGAGGGATGCGCTAAAAGAGTCTCGAGTTGCTCCTTGTTGATTTTCCCCTGTTCAAGCAGAATATCCCCCAGTGGGCGGTTCGCGATCATGGCTTCTTTTTTTTGTATTTCCAAAACCCGGTCAATATCGGATGCCCGGATATAATTTTCCTTTACCAGTAAATCACCGATTTTCAGGGGTGACTGTTCTCTTTTCTTTTTTGACTTGCGAATCATGTCCGGCCTGCAATTCACTGTGAGCGGTTGATTGATATCTGACACGGCTGAAAGCATGAACAATTTACTATAGATTAGAAATATTTCGCTTCTACTGTCAACTGAATATCCGCCGTCATAATCTGTTAGTGTTGATTATTACTTGAAAACTTATCAGGTTATTCATCATCATGAGTCTCGTCCCAATTGGCAGGTACCTATTAAATACTGCCGTGGCTATGTAATAATTGTAATAGAATTATGTAATTTACCTCCCATACCCGTTCTAACCATGCAACATATACGAAAGGGTTTCAAATTCACATCTCATTGTTTTTACACATGTATTACACATGTACTCGCTTTTGCATGATTTTTGCTGTCTGATTACAAAATGGTAAATCTCCCTTTTATTGTTTTTCCTGGAAAAACAATTGAGGGTATTCGGCTGATTTGAAAACACCACTACTTTTCTATTTGAACTGGTAAAATGGTTTGTTTTTGTTGTCTTGCTGATATTAACGATCGTTTTCTTTGCTGCTTTGAGGTGTTCCCTAATGAAAAAACATGCCGTCTTGCTTTATTCAATATCTGTTGGAATCATTTTTTTCGGAATCATGTTCACCTTAATCCGAACTTTTTATTTTAAAGAATCTCCATCATTACAGGATTATATTTTCCCATTTCTGCTGGGTACTTTTTTCGGAACGGGCATCGGGTTATGGCGTATCCAGGCCAATGACAAGAATGAAAAGCTTGAATTAATTGCCTTCGAGTTGGGCATCGCAAACACGGAACTTAAAAGAAATAACAAAAAGCTGTTGGAGACCCAGACAAAACTGCGCAGTCTCCTGGATAATATTCCTGACCTGGTATGGCTGAAGGACACCAATGGCGTTTATATGTCATGTAATCCCCAGTTCGAAAAATATTTCGGGGCAAAGGAATCAGAAATTGCCGGACGAACTGATTATGATTTTGTTTCCGGTGAGTTGGCGGATTTCTCCCGCCAAAAAGATAAGGACGCTATCACTGCCGACAAACCGCAAAAAAGCAAAGAATGGATTACGTTGGCAGCCGATGGCAGCCGAATTTTGCTTGAAACGATAAAAAAGCCGATCAAGGACGAAAACGGAAGGATTTTGGGTGTACTTGGTATTGGACGAGATATAACTGCCCTGTACGATGCCGAAACGACATCGCACGATACGGAAGAAAAGTTCAGGACAATTTTTAAAAACATGGCATTGGGCTGTTGTCTTGATGAAATTGTCTACGATAACAATGGAAACGGAGTTGATTATCGGATACTTGACGTGAACCCCGTCTATGAAAAACTGATTGGGATAAGCAAAACCCGGGCAATCGGAAAACTCGCCTCAGTTCTTTGTGGCAGCGGCATGGCGCCCAATATGGATGTCTATAATGCTGTTGACAAGACAGGAGAGCCTGCCACTTTTGAAATCTTTTTCCCGCCAACGGAAAGACACCTTCTTATTACAGCCTCTCGCCTTTCAAAAGGCAGATTCTGTACTCTATTTTCTGATATTACGGAACGGAACAAGCTTATAGAACAGCTGCAACAGGCCCAGAAGATGGAATCAGTCGGGCGTTTGGCAGGCGGGGTGGCACATGATTTCAATAATATGCTGGGTGTGATTCTCGGTCACGCTGAATTATCTTTGAATGCAGTGCGCCCTGATGAATTGCCTTACGAGCACCTCAAGGGAATAATCAATGCTTCGAAACGCTCATCCGGGATTATCAAGCAATTGCTCGCTTTTGCACGTAAACAGACGATCAGCCCTATGATTATCAATATCAACGAAACAGTGGTAAGTATGCTAAAAATGCTTAAGCGCCTTATTGGAGAGAACATAGACCTTATCTGGGAACCAAGCGAGGAATTACGGCGGGTTAAAATGGACCCTTCACAAGTTGACCAGATTCTTGCCAATCTCTGCGTCAATGCCAAAGATGCAATTTCAGACACCGGCAAAATAACGATCAGGACTGAGAATATTACCCTCGACAAAGCATTCTGCGTTGATAATCTTGGCTCTGTTCCCGGTGACTATGTACTTCTTGAGGTAAGCGATGACGGCTGTGGCATGAGTAATGATACCATCGATAAGGTCTTCGAACCTTTTTTTACTACAAAAGAAGCAGGTAAAGGCACGGGCCTTGGTCTCTCTACGGTATATGGCATCGTAAAACAGAACAGTGGTTTTATCTACGCCCGGAGCAAAACAGGCCAGGGGACGACTTTCAGTATTTACCTGCCGGAGAACAAAGAGGAGAGCAAGGATTTGGCGCCCCGGGAATCGGAGGAAGTCCTTCATGGCCATGAAGAGACAGTGCTCCTGGTTGAGGATGAGGAAATCAATCTGGAGATGTTCAAAGCCATACTGGTTCAATTGGACTACAATGTATTAACCGCCGACAGACCGACGGATGCCCTGGCGCTTGCCAATAAACATAAAGGAGATATTGATCTGCTGATTGCTGATGTCATTTTACCGGAAATGAACGGCAGTGAGTTATCTACCCGGCTAAGAAATATTTTCCCGAATATGAAGACACTGTTTATGTCCGGCTACACCAATAATGAAATTGCGCAAAAGGGCATGCTTGAAGAAGGCGTAAATTTTATACATAAACCTTTTCCGACACAGGATTTCTCAATTAAAATCAGAGCTGTGCTGGACAATTGATTCTGCTGGATTTCTCACAATGGCTCCAACAAGCTAAAGTTATTCGCCGACATGCCGAAATGATCAACGTGGTTCTTTCAGAGTAGGGTTCTGTCGCGGGTGTACGCAAATAGAAATGGCCTCGGAATGCGGATCTTTTCTGGAATTGTGAGCGGCGTTCGACTATTGTCATATTGAATTGTGAGTAGCACAGATGGCCGGAATACTGAATTTTCTTTTGCGAAACATGTGGACGAAGGACAAGGGGCCCAGGATTTTTTATGTCGGGTTCTTAATTATTACTCTTATGGCAGCTTATGCGTCCATGTTTTCGTTCCTCGTGGAGATATTCGGAACCACCACCCGGGTTTTCCCTGCCATATACCTTTCTATCGCCTCGGTATCCTGGGGCATTCGAGGCGCGATTCCGACCACTATCGTGAATGTGGCTTTGAATTTTTTATTATACAAGCATACAGGCCATGTTTATGAAGGAGGTATCTTAGGCCCCCTTGGATGCCTGTTCGCCACTTCACTGGTCGGAATAATCAGTGACCTTGCCAGACAACTCGATCAACAGTTGCGGCATCGCCATTCCCTTGAAGCCGCCCATAAAGAGAGTGAGAACCGATACCAACGTATTTTCAACACCTCATCAGATGCCCTGCTGCTTATCGATAGTGAGACGGGACAGATACTTGAGGTTAATGATTCCGCATCGAAAATCTACGGCTACAGCCATGAGGAATTCTTAAAGATTCGCGACATCGATATCTCCGCGCAACCCGACAATACACGCGGCGCGGTTCTTGAACAAAAAAAACTGATCCCGCTTCGATACCACAAGAAGAAAAGCGGCATGGTTTTTCCCGCGGAAATCACCGCAGAGCACTTTATAATGAAAGGCCGGCAGGTCCATGTTATTGCCGTCCGGGATATCTCTTTCCGTCTAAAAGCGGAGGAGGAAAGAAAGCGTCTGCAAACCCAAATTTACCAAGCCCAGAAAATGGAAACCATCGGCACGCTGGCGGGAGGCGTTGCCCATGATTTTAACAATCTTCTCGGAAGCATCATGGGGCATGCCTCTCTTGGCCTCATAAAAATAAAACCCGACGATCCAACGTATGAGCATCTGACTGTAATTGAAAGACTGACCCACAATGGAGAAATGTTGACCAAGCACCTCCTCGGATTTGCCCGCAAAGGCAAATATGAAGTAAAAGCCACGAATCTCAACGAACTGATCCCTCGCCAAAACCTCATTTTCGGTCGGACCCATAAACACATCAACATCGTTGAAAACCTCGGTGTAAACCTTTGGATGGTGGATGTGGACCAGGGACAAATCGAGCAGGTTCTGTTCAACATTTACATTAACGCGGTACAGGCCATGCCGGGAAACGGCTCTGTTATTGTGACAACGAAAAATGCTTTTCTGGAGGATACGTCGGCGTTCCAGTTCCCCGTCAAACCGGGCAAATACGTAGAAGTGTCTGTCAGGGATACCGGAAATGGGATGGAGGAAACAACAAGGCGGAAAATTTTCGAACCTTTTTTTTCAACCAAGGAAAAAGGGGTTGGAACCGGATTGGGGATGGCCTCCGTGTACGGTATTGTTAAAAACCATGGGGGGTATATCCATGTTAAAAGCCAGTTGGGAAAGGGCGCTACAATAACCATGCTTTTCCCGTGTTCTGAGAAAAAGAGCAGTGATAACGAATGTTTGCGGAAGGATGTCCTTAAAACTGGGTCAGGCACGATTCTGGTCGTGGATGATGAAGAAGAAATGCTCAATGTCGCCACCGATATGCTGCGCACAGTGGGATATAAAGTGCTGCCGGCAAAAAACGGTCGTGAAGCAATCGCACTTTATCGTGAAAAAAAGGAGGAGATTGACCTCGTCGTTCTGGATATGATCATGCCGGATATGGATGGGAAGAAAACATTCGCCAAATTGAAGGAAATCAATATAAACGTAAAGGTACTGGTACAAACCGGCTATATTCTGGATTCAAAAAAAGAAGAGGATTTTTTTGAAGAGTGCTGCGGCGTTATCACAAAACCTTTCAGCATTGCCAAACTTTCAGAAAGAATAGAGATGGCTCTGAATCCTTCTCGAAATGATTGGATACCCCCCACCGTTGCAAAAGCCGGAGGAGTAAAAAAAAGACACCCGCCGGAAGCAACTTGCTGGATTAATCAGGATGTGGCACGAAAAACCAGCAAGTTACTCTCATCAGGGGCTGATCACTCGGTTAGAAACACATCTTCATCATACGGATCATACGCCCGCCCTTCATTTATTCCGTAAAGGCGATAGTGATAAAACGCCTCGGTTTGTCCCCAGGATTGTGGAAGGTCGGAATATAGTTCCAAGTAGGCAGCCTCGTCAAAGGAGGGGATACGGCCTTCCCGCTTGCCGAAATAGACATAATGAGCATACGCCTGATCATAGGTCCACCCCTGGGGAAGATCGGCGTACAGAGATAAGTACTCGACAGCACTGAATGCAAGTAACCGTCCCTCGCTCTTCCCGAACACATTGTAATGGGTTAGAGCTTGCTCATAGGTCCAGCCTGCTGGCAAATCGGGATTGGCATTCAGGTATTCGTCCAAATTCAAACAGGTCGCCCGTTTTTCCGCGAAGCCAAAGTTAATATAATGCATTATGCACTCCGCCTTCCCCCATACCGAAGGCAGGTCGGGATTCGCGGTGAGGTATGCTATGTGGTTAAAACCTGATGGTGATGTCGGTCCGGAACTGCTGTCATTGGGATCGCTTTCCCCTGTATCCATCCGACCGTTCAGATTCAAATCCTCTTCGCCATCCATCAGGCCGTCATTATCGGTGTCATCATTTAATGGATCAGTCGTTGCGGCCGGGTCTGAATCAGGCATAAAAAAATCAGCATCGGTATCCGCTCCGATGTCATCAAGTGTATAACCAAGCTCCGTTCCGTCCTGGAGACCGTCTCCATCCGTATCAGGATTGCATGGATCCGTTTCATCGGCGTCAACAATGCCGTCCTTGTCGGCATCTTCAACACCGTCGGGAATGCCGTCATCGTCGGTGTCGGCATCTGATGAATCTGTACATCCCGTCTCTTCCAGTGAATCCGGTATTTCGTCTCCGTCCGTATCCAGGGGAGGATACTGCAGCAGTCTTGTGTGAAATTCCTCGACACCTTGAATGGCGGTGGTTCGATCAAGGTATTTGTCCGGATCATTCGGATCGATAACGCAAATCAGCGGTAAAGTAAAATTTCCCAATCCATAAGAATATATACCCCATTCAGTGCTCGCATCCACGTCACAAAACCATGGGACAAAGGATTCTTCAATCAAGTCTCTGACCGCAGGAGAAACGGACTCACAGACTGTATATCTCATATAATTGCAATTCCCACAGATCTCTCTTCCGGCCAGGAGCAATATATATTTGCCCTGTGACCTGGCGGTGGAAACAGCGACCTCTTTCGAAGTCCGCCATACCAGATCATCCGCCGATACACTGCTGATTCCGCACAGCAAAAATGTCACTATCACAATCACCGACATCAATTTGCAGGGTTTCATCTTTTCTCCTCCTATCTCGGGGTCACATCTTGAATAGTGAATAAGCGTCCATATATTTTCCCATACACGCTTTATTCCTCCCCAGCCTGTTCCTCACCGATTTTACAATATGGCTGATCGATGAATAACTCACATCGAACAGCTTCCCTATTTCCTCATTTGTCATCAATCCGGTTTTCCAGATACAGAACACAAGCAAATCCCGATTTTCTTTGGTCTCTTTCGGGATCCTTTTTGATTGACGGCATAGCAACATATCGACATTGAGCTTTTCCGCTGCCTTTTGAATCGTATTCGGCAAATCAATATCTTTCCGTATCTTTCGGTATTGCGGAATTTCCTTCTGAGAAGAACCGGGCAAGAACCCTTCCCGGAGTTTTTTCGCAAATCCGTTCGTTCCCAGAATAATGCCGTGTTTAAGATCTTCCAGCAGCTTTTTTTCTTCCTCCGCGTATCGCTGCACTTTTTCTCTGTATATCTTATTTGGGTTCGGCCCCGCAAAGTGAGAAAGGATCGTCTCCGTTTTCAGCCACTCGGGTCCCTTGCGCCTGTATGCATACGCGGGATAACTACTCCAGCGGTATTCCGCCAGACGTTCCACCGTATTCGCTCTCAAGGGGTTGCGGTGGATGTAGCATGATAGACGAACCACATAGGCGTCGTTTTCGACGATGATGCTTTTGAATCGCCCCTGGAAAAGGTGTCCCGACCTGGAATGTCGATTGTTGAAGCGTCGGGTATAGGCAAGCCCCAGCCATTGCATGCCTTTTGAGAGATTCGACCGGTTTGTTTTCAGCAGGAGATGATAGTGATTGCCCATCAAAACATATGCGAAAATATCCATCTCATACCGCTCGGACATCTCGCCCACCGTCTCTAAAAACAAGGTCCGATCCTCATCGCCCCGAAAGATGTCCTGTCTCT
This sequence comes from Desulfobacterales bacterium, assembly GCA_963677545.2. Classification (GTDB taxonomy): domain Bacteria; phylum Desulfobacterota; class Desulfobacteria; order Desulfobacterales; family JAFDDL01; genus JBECKW01. Next base: position 260,851 of record CAXXKH010000045.1, read on the forward strand.
CGTTCCCCCGGGACAATACATGATATAACGCCCCGTCATATTCTATCCGCCATGCACGTGCCATTGCTCAATCAACTAACGCTAATCATAAAAAATGTCAACATTATTCACTATTCAAGATTTGACCCCTTCCGCACTCGAGAGCGACATCAAGGCTTGTTTCGACGAAATCAGCCACGAGTGGATCTTAAACAATATTCCCCTGGACAAAAAGATCCTCAGTAAATGGCTGAAAGCCGGCTACATAGAAGAAAAGACCGTATATCCCACCAGAAAAGGCACTCCACAAGGGGGAATCATATCACCGACCATCGCTAATATGGTGCTGGACGGGTTGGAGGGCGCAGCCATAGCGTCGGTACCGACGAGACTTTACGGGCGTATCCGTCCCAAAGTCAACGTTATTCGATACGCCGACGATTTTATCGTCACGGGCGACTCGAAACAGTTGCTGCAAGATAAGGTAAAACCGGCCATCGAATCCTTCCTGAAAACAAGAGGTCTCCAACTGTCCGAGGAAAAGACCCACCTGACCCATATTGAAAGTGGATTTAGCTTTTTAAGCCAAAACGTTCGAAAATACAAGGGCAAGCTCTTGATTACGCCTACGAAAGACAGTATTCGGTCTGTGCTGGAAAATATCAACAACATAATCCGTAAATATCGAGGCGTCGCGGCCGAAGTGTTGATCGGCGCTTTGAATCCTGTCCTTCGCGGATGGGTCAACTACCACCGGCATGTGGTTGCCAAAGACACATTCTCTGTTGTAAGCAACCATTTGTACAGGCAGTTATGGAAATGGATGCGTCGACGCCACGGAAAAAAGAATAAACATTGGCTGGCCCGGAAATACTGGCTGGTCGGGAAAAGGCCATGGGTATTCTCTACAAGAGTCATACGACACGGGACGGAACACGTTTACGAACTGTTTCATCCCCATCGCGTCGCCATTGTCAGGCACACAAAGATCCGAGCAAATGCGAATCCTTACGATCCGGCCTGGGAGCCATACTTCCAGGACCGAAAAAAAGTGCTCGCGAGACAAAAGCTATGTGTGATTTGACAAATGATACTAACAGCCGGGTCTTCCCATAAGGAACGGCCTTACAAATGCTTGAGCCGTGTGCGGGGAAACTCGCACGCACGGTTCTTAGGGGGCTGGGGACTGGCAACAGTCCCCGGCTACCCGACGTCTGGAGAAAATATGGGAGAAAAACAAATTAAAAATGATTTTTTCCAAATGGCTTCTAATATAAATATTAGTTACATAGTTTCATTTCATGAATATGTCCGAGATAAGTCACAAGACCTCCGGCAAAGCCGGAGGCTTGAAAATGTGAACCGCTCAAAGCGGTTGTAAAAAGGGCCACCTCAAAGGTGGCGGGTTATCTACTTAAACAAGTTGAGTTGATCTAACCGGCGGTCTTCGGCCTCTTGAGTTCTTATGTATTCCCTAACCGTGGCTTCGTCTCTACCCACTGTGGAAACATGATAGCCTCTGGCCCAAAAATGCTCACCGGTAAAATTTCTCCGATGCCCCAGAAAATTGCGCGCTATATGTATCGCGCTTTTCCCTTTGATGTATCCAACAACCTGGGCGACAGAGTATTTTGGAGGTATTGATATCAGCATGTGTACATGGTCCGGCATCATATGCCCTTCCAGAACTTCGCACTCTCTGTTCCTTGCCAGGTTCCTGAACACCTCTCCGAGGTGTTTTCGTAACTGGTCATACAGGGTTTTCCTCCGGTATTTTGGAATCCATACAACATGGTATTTGCATTCCCATCTGCTGTGTTTTAAACTTGAAACGTCGTTCATGAAAGCCTCTCCTTTGTGAATTTTGAGCGGTTCACGCTGGAGGGGCTTTCATTTGTTCCCGTAAATGTCAAACTCTGGTGAGTCCCCCGGCATAGCCGGGGGTTTACCTAAATGAAATTAGAAGACAAGGAAAGTGAATTATCAGAACACCTAATTAATTTTTCTGGTAGCCGTGCTGAACGTGTTGATTTGCTTGCCGAGCATGAAACGTTCTTAAAAATTTACCCAAAACAATTATCAACCAACACGTTCTTACTGCTATATAGCCATTTGGAAGAACACATCCATCATATTTGGAGTATGTATTGTCCAGAAATCGATATCACAGGTAAAAATAAAGGCAGTATCTCAAGATATCAACCAATTTTTAAAAAGCTATATAAAAATGATCTTTCTAATAGCAAGGCTTGGGATTTTATTAAAGAATGTGAAAAAATAAGGAATTGTATTCTTCATGCCAATGGCAGAATAGATCTTTTTAAGAAACCTGATGAAATTGATCGCATAATAAAAAAGTATCCAACCCTTTTATTTATTGAAAGTAAAAGAATTTCTATCGATTATGATTTTGTGTCAAAACTTTATAAAATAATACAGGAAATCATAAAACAAATAGAAACATTATAATAAGACATAATAGGGATAGGGACACCCCTCACGGGGTGCCCCTCCCACACCACCGGACATACGGGTCCGTATCCGGCGGTTCGGCTGGTCAAAGCAGACACTACTAATATTACTGCCTGCCGGGCTTTATCCAAGCTGAACGCTACCGACATTTCAGCTACCGCTGCAATATGCCGGTAAGAACATGCTCTTTGATAGCCATGACCATTTACCCAAGCCATTCGGCCCAGGTACCGTTCGGGCCTTCATCGGGGTGAGGCCTTCGGGTCTACTTCTCCCATTTCGGGAGGCCCGGCTCGTTTCCACCGACTAATATGCCCTCTGCTGACTTCTGCCACGTGATCGCCTCCCCTTACGGTTCGGTCAGTCCGTTAGTGGACATCGTGGCAGATCTACCGGGGTAAACACATGTCTTTCGGTACACGAATGCCGAGTTTACGGACACACCTTGAGATGGATAGAGGACTTTGCCTTGAGGTGCAGGCTCGTCCCGGCGTGTGCGCCTCATACTCGGTGGGCGCTTGCGTCACGCCAAAGGCGTGATTCGTCATCCCGTACTTTCGCGGTACCTCGCCTCGGCAAGGCAGCTTCTTTCCGAAGCATCCCGCTTCTGGCGGGATACTCCGTTGCCATACCGCTACGCCCTTCGCCTCCATCGGGCTGGGCCTAAGACTTGCCAAATGCTTGAATATAAGATACATTTGGCGCACTTTTAAGAACATGTGCCGTGCCCGGCACACACCTGTAACTACACCAGAAAATCAGGGCTGGGCAGCCTTGGTAGCTTGAAATTTTGTTTCGCCCTGTTTTCTGGTGAGTAAATTGTTATACCGTCGGTAATGAATTGAACGAAGGTGTTTATGAAATTGAAATCAATACACAAAGAGATCCATAAGAATTTTGAAAAGTGGCAGAACTATGATTTTTATGTAATCAAGTTTGACACAAAATTGGATGATGTTACAGATGACTCTGTCCCGGAATTGTTCAGTGTGCACGATATAGATGTTGAGGAAGAGGAAAAAGAAGTAACTTTTCTGACAAATGAACTTTCAAACGATGGAGAAATAGAGACAATAAAAGTATATGACATATTTCCTGAAATCGAAAAACTTATGTCAAAATGCGCAGAATATGAGGCTTTCTCTGGTTCCTCAGTTATAGAACTTGCTGATGGATATAGTGGCAGAATTGATGTTCCAATAATATCAGTTGGCTGGAATGAATCGGAAAAACAAATAGTTTTAATACAAGAATACTCCGAACATACAAATACTGAAAAAGGTATAACGAATAAGGATAGATCGTGAGAGCGGAGCGATCCACGATCTTATCCTGGGTTGGACAAGCCCGTCGGGATTTGAGTAGTGACCTTTATATAAGAAAATATCTTTTTTGACGGGAGGCAGGTGTACCCCCAACATGGGGGAGAGAATTTCTAAGGGCGAGCAGGATCATTAAGCCTTCAGAGAGGCTTTGCGCGGGCCTTTTATGTCATGGCATTTTTCAGTTCCTCCTGTGCTTATATTTACAGCGAGCCATTGCCGTTTGGTATGCTACCCTGGCGATCGTATCTTCGAACTGACACCCAGTATTCGCATGGGCGCCTGACATGCCGGGCACTTAAAGACCGGCCGGGGACGTGCATCTCGGGCTTGAATCATAACATGCAAAACCAATTGAACGAGTTTCAGTAGCTTTTTGGCATTACCGTGGAGAAAACCATAGTCCCTGACCCGACGAAACCCTTTTGGCAAAACATGCTGCAAAACGAGCCAAAGGAAGTCTTCTCCTTTGGCAGTTCGGTAACGGGTTTTACCGGTACGGCTTTCGGTGTATTTAAATGTGATGTCACCGTTTTGGTTCGAGACGATATTTCTTTCACTGATGACGCCTCGGTATAGGTACCGCGATAAATATTTCAGAGCGGGCAGCCCTTTTCCGATGTGAGTACAGTGGGCAACCCACTTTTGAGGCACCGAATCGGGCAAAGAAAGGCCTGCTTGGGTTAACATCTCCAGGAAACGGGCACGAAACACTCTGGCCAGAGCGAACTCGTTGAAGAGATACTTGCTTTTTTTCTTCTTCCATTGTTTCCTGGTCTTGTTTACACCGCCGCCCGGCACCACGACATGAACATGCGGGTGATAATCCAGGCGACGGGTATGAGTATGCAGGACTGCGGTCATGCCGATGCTTGCGCCAAGATTTTTGGGATTAAGCCCAAAGTCCTTCAGCGTGCCGGAAGCACACGCAAAAAGGGAGTTGTAAACGAGGGTTTGGTGATCCCATGCCAGGAGCCTTAGCTCGTAGGGGAGTGTAAAGGTTGCCATGAAGTACTCAACCGGCAACAACTTGGTTTGCTGTCGGTCCAGCCAGAGTGAAGTTTCATGGTTCTGGCATTGCGGGCAGCTTCGATGTCCACAGGAACAAGGCCGCAGTGCGGCAAGACCGCAGTCCTTGCATTGTAATAGTAATTGTTCGGCCTCCTGTGTTCGACATCTGCGGATTGCATTGATTGCGCGGAAATGCCCCGGTAGAAGCCGGGGACCGTATTTCGCGATAAAGGCATCGTGGTATTCATCGATTATAGAGGCAAGCTGCATGATTATTTCCTCCTTAAATCGACGTGGAGTGTATCGATCAATTCGTTAATGACTTTAGCGGCATTCTGTTTGACGGTATCAGTCAGTTGAGTGTAGCGAGCGGTGGTTTCGGGACTGCTGTGGCCGAGGATTGACTGGATATAACGGAGGTCTAAGCCTTTTTCCAACAGATGAGTTGCAAATGAGTGCCTCAGGGAGTGAATAGAGACTTTTTTTTTATGCCACACTCGTCAACCACGGCTTTCATTGCGGCTTGAGTACCGCCGCGATCCATATGGGTGGTGGCCTTTTGGATGCGCTCGGGCGAACCCACGGCATTGGGGAATAACCAACAACGGTTGCGATGTTTCCACCATAAGGCGCGTAGTGCCTCACAGGTCAGATCCGGCAATGGGACGAAACGATCTTTGTGTCCCTTGCCACGCCGGATATGAACCTGTTTACGCTGAGCGTCGATATCGCCTACTTGCAAGGAGAGGGCTTCCGCCAGGCGTAAGCCCATGGAATAGGTTGTCAGCAGAAATACCCGGTATCGCAGGTTGCGTGTCGCGCCGATCAATTTTTCAACTTCGGCAACGGTGAGGATATCCGGCAATGAGCGCACTTTTGGGGCCTTGACGATATTAAGCCACTGCCAATCTTTTTTGAGGACATGTTTCCAGAAAAACTGCAACCCGACACGATCAATCTTGACGGTACTCCAGGAGTGGGATTTCACCAAATCGGAAAAATATTGTTCTCGTTGTTCCAAGGACAATTTGTCCGGACAACAATCAAAATGTTCACTGATCCGGCGGACGGCGCGCGAATAAGCCTCAATTGTCTTTTGACTTTTGCCCTGGAGTTTGAGAGAACGTAAATGTCGTTGATAAAGCTTGTCAAATCGGTTCTGTTCAGATTTTTTCATGGTATACCTCCTTTTGATTTATGACGCCCGGGATTGGGCAATCCAGAGAGGTATACACTGTTATGAGATTTTTTTCCGCCGCGTAGCGGCTTCGTCCAACAACGCAGTCCACGTGACAGCCGGGGCTGGGCGCGTTTGAAAAATTGTTCGAAACTGGAAAGCATCAAATACTAAATGGTCAGCGAAAGTCTCGGCTGCTCCTGACCACACCGTTATGCCAGGAGAGAGTATGAAAAACAAACTTCTTGATGAAGCAAGAGATTTATTAAATAAAGCAGAAAAAATTACAGATCCCCATCCAAAAAGTGCTTTGTGTGAACAAGCCCTCGAACTTTTTGAAGATATTTTAGAAGATGCTCAAGAAAATGAAATTGTTGTTATAAATAATGTCCGGAAATCATTCGCTCGGTCATTGGTCAGTCAAATCAGTGCGATGAATATGGATGACGTTGAAACAGCAAGATTTTATTTTTTAAATTTCATTCTTAAATTCCCAAAAGAGGTAAATGAATTAATGGGAGAAAACCCGAATTTCAACGAAAAAATAAAGTGGTTAGGGGAGCAATTTGGTTCTTTTCTCGAAGAATAGCTCCATGGCGTCACATTCAAGATTGACGTGTAGGGTTGGGCGGCCTTGGATATTTAAACATTTTGGGCTTATTGTAGTCCGTGAATATCTGGACTTTCAGTAACCCTGCAAGCAACTTGATTCGGCTTATGCTCTAACCAGGTGAAACTATGGATACTGAGAATAAAAAAGAAATAAATGAGATCATTGAGGCCTTGGATATCAGTGGATGGACTTTCTCCGATGAACGCGAGTTTATGGAAAATCTCTATGTAGGACGTTTTAATTATTTTCTTGTAGTCTTTTCACTCTTCATGACAGCTGGATTTGCTAATAATTTTAAATTGTATAAGTCTTTAGTTTTCTATATTGGAGGCATAGTTTTATTCCTTTTTTGGTTACTTTTATATAGAGGATATAAGAAGCATGATAGAATTTTAAAAATCATTTTCAAGCACAAAATTGTGGTGCTCTGGGGTCACATCTTGAACAGTGAATAAACGCGAATGTATTTTCCATAAACGCCTTATTCCTCGCCAGCCTGTTCCGCACCGATTTTACAATATGGCTGATCGATGAATCACTCACATCGAACAGCTTCCCTATTTCCCCATTTGTCATCAATCCGGTTTTCCAGATACAGAACACAAGCAAGTCTCGATTCTCTTTGACTTCTTTCGGAATCCTTTTTAATTTTCGAGTTCGGACCGGTGAAGTGAGAGAGGATCGTCACCGTATTCAGCCATTCGGGTCACTTGCGCCTGTATTCACGAGTTAACCGCTCCAGCGGTATTCCACCAGGCGGTCAACCTTTTTCGCTCTCAAGAATTGCTAATGTGTCCCGACCTGGGGATATCGATTGTTGAAACGTCGGGTATAGGCAAGCCCCAGCCATTGCATGCCTTTTGAGATATTCGACCGGTTTGTTTTCAGCAGGAGGTGATAGTGATTGCCCATCAAAACATATGCGAAAATATCCATCTCATGCCGCTCGGGCATCTCGCCCACCGTCTCTAAAAACAAGGTCCGATCCTCATCGCCCCGGAAGATGTCCTTTCTCTCGTTCCCCCGGGACAACACATGATATAGCGCCCCGTCATATTCTATTCGCCATACACGTGCCATTGCTTAATTTGACTTCGTAAATTTCTTCTATTGACATTTAACATATAGAAAAGTTAATAAAAGATTATGAAAATAACCCCGGAGAAAGAGTTCTAACCACAGGAGAAAAATTTATAAAAACCCGCAGACAGTGCTTGCGGGGGTTGCCAGGGGCAAATAATGGGGACAGCTATGATTTTATGCGTTTCTATGTAATTGCAATGCTGGCGGCGTTTTAGAAGAAGCAAACTTCTTCTTTAGCCGCCGTCTTTGCTTTTATCAAATCGACCTGATCCTTTAGGGGGATGGAAAAAGCAGAAGTTGAAGCTGGCACGACAGTTGATACGGAGTGCAGAGGGGTCCCGACGCGTCGGGATCTTCGACAGTAGACATATTGGCGCGTTATCGGACGGCATTTTTATCCGCCCTGCCGAAGGCCATCTGATAGACAAAAATTCTGTACGATAACGACTCAATATGTACTGATGCACAAAACGTGACGGCCCCGTTGTTCGAGGTCCCGCGGCCCGGGTGGGCGGGAAGTCTAAATAAGATTCAATCCTTTTTTTCTGTTACTGTCCGAAGATGGCTTGAAGGGCTTCGTCAAGATCCGCCATATCCTGCTTTTGGAGCTTTCCGAGTGTTTTAAGAACGAGGGTTTTTTCGATGGTGGTGCAGATCGGTTTTATAACGGATGGCTTCAGCAATCCTGCCTTCTGCCATTGTTTGACGGTAAGATCTCCGTAGAAATCCGCCGAACGCATCTGACTGGTTACGGCCATCAGGATGATGTCGGGACGGTTGCGGTTATAATCGTCCGAACTGATAATCACGGCCGGGCGTTTTTTGATGGCGGACTGATCGGTAAACGGGAACGGAACAAGAACGATATCGCCGTAACTATAGGTCGTCATATTCTGCATCCTCGGGATTGTCCCAGACCTTGTTGAACGCATCTTCCGCCAGTTTGTTGCTGGCATGAAGAAGGCGTGTGTCCCGACTTTTCTGACTTAAAAAATCCACAAAGTCCTGGACCTCAACAAGTTTGTCGGGAGAAAGCATGCGTATTTTTTCAATCAGAACTTTCTCTTGAGGATTTGTTGATATTGTATTGTGTTGCATGTCGTGCCTCTTTTACGGGTTTGATCCGGTAGCCTGCTTCTGACACTCATTGCTGAGCTTCAACACCTTTTATGAACGTGTCGATTGTCTGAAGGATCACTTTCTGTTTAGCGGTTGGCAAGGCGTCGATTTTTTGCATTCTTCGCTGTAGCTTCAGGTTGACCTTGGTATCTTTGCTTTTAAACGGCTTTACACCTAGCAACTCATCCGTGGACATGTCAAGAGCATTGGCCAAACGAACGATCATCTCATGATATGGACGCAATTTGTCCCGTTCATAGTCGGAGACCATCACCTGGATGATGCCCAACTTGTCGGCCAGTTCGACCTGAGTATAGTCTTTAGCCTTTCTTATTTTGGCCAAACGTTGTCCAAAAGTCTCATTGCCGATCATCAGAGGGGGCTTTGTTGTTTTATTTTTAGATGCCATAATGCCCATACTATAAACCCTCTTTTAAGAAATGCCAATTTTTATCCTTGACAAATATAGCGAATAGCCTTAAAGCTGAATACAATTATATTTTCCATTTTTTGTCAAATATTTTCTTGACAAAGACCAGTCGGGGAATTGCGGAAGGAAAAAGCCACCAGCCCTTGACTTTAGCGGGTCCACGGCTGATGGCTTGAAAACGGAACAAAGGGTTGCAGCCCTTTGAACTTCCTGCCTTAATATCGTACCTCCCCAAAAAAATCAATTAGTTGAAAGGGGGTGAGACTGGGAACAGTGATTTAATTCTTAGCCAAAAACATCGGTCACTTTTTTAACCAAAACCATCGAATATTTCTTACCGAGCATCATTTCATTCCATCTAATTCCATAAATTTTTTAAGAATCCATTTCCTTTTTTTGATTCCAACCGGTTTTCCATTCACCATTATAGACAGTAACAATGAACCTGAAAAATACAGGTGATGCCATGGAACCGGTGATTTGTTTAAATTGCTATGATTTCTTTCCGCCCGGCCCAAGACACAAAAACCAATTGTATTGCATGAAGTCGGAATGCCGCCGAGCCAAAAAGGCCGCCTGGAAACGGACCCGGATGCAAAATGATCCACAATTTCTGAAAGACCAGCAGCTGAGCAACAGGAAGTGGGCTCAAAACAACCCAACCTATTGGAAGGAATATCGCAGCCAAAACCCTTCAAAAGCTGAAAGAAATCGAATGCTTCAACGCATTCGAAACCGACGCCGCAGGGCAAAGCGTCAAAAAACCGAAATTGTCAGTCAACCTTTGATTGCAAAGAGAGACTCGTTAGGTTTTGGTGCATTGTCATAGTAGGTTGATGGCAAACCCCAAAAAAGGAGGTCGCCATGGTTACCAAACGCGTTCTCAACCCGGATCTTATCCGGAAAATCGGCAAAGGGTTCAGCTTTATTCCTCACCGTTTTTTAACCGGCGGATTTAAGGCTGCCTTGGAACAGACAGAGATCTTATTGTATTTATTTCTCGTTTTGGCAGCAGATCGCTACGGTCTGTCATTTTCAGCTACGACTCCATCTGCAATCTTTTAAAACTCACCATCGATCAGTGTATATCCAGTCCAAAGACGGATTGATTAAAAAGGACCTGATCGCCTTTGACAGTGCCATCTTCCAGGTGTTGGAGCTACCAAACAACCCACCAGCTGAAAATCAATCGATCAAACCGTCGTCTCTTGAAGCGCTTGCCGGGCAAATGCTTAAGGAGGTGTGAAATGAAAATCGACAGCCACATCATTTTTGAGATCCACCGACTCTTCGATTTGGGATACAAGCAGCGCAAAATCGCAAGGCAATTAGGCATCAGTCGGCCCACAGTGAGAAAATATCTGATGAACCCGGAAAGAAAACGAGTCAACCCCGTGGGCAGGCCATCCAAGCTCGATCCGTATTGCGATTTGATCCATCAAATGCTCGAAAAAGATCCAGACATTTCAGCACCGGTAGTGTTGCAACATCTGAGCGGAAAAGGGTTTGACGGGAAAGTGACCATCATCCGAGACTATCTACGAAAACAACGCGGACAAAAAGCGTTTGGCCAAGCATTTTTACACATTGAAAAAGCGGCTTCCTTTAAAGCCTATGGTGATGAATATATCGAAAACATACTGTATCAGGAGATGATGCCTAATAATCATCACCCGCCAGTTCAGTTGAAAAACGAGGCCTTGAACAACATTCGTCTCAATGAACCCCGCTTGGCCGATTACGATGCATACATCATAAAAAGGAGGCGAAACGATGATTGAAAAAATTATCGAACAATGCAAACAACTCCGGCTAAAAACCGTTATGCTGAATTTTGAGCAAGCGCTGGAACATGCCGGTAGTCACAACTGGCCCTGCCTGAAAACCATAGCGCATCTGTTTGATCTTGAACTGGAACAGCGCCGGCAAAGCCGTGTCCAGCTGAGGTTTAAACAGTCTAATCTGCTTAAAAAACCCACCATCGACCAGTTTGACTTCGACCATCACAGTTCCCGCAAAAAACAGAAAACGAAAATTTTAAACTTGCTTGCCTTGGAGTTTATCCGGCAAAAAATGGACATCATTTTGATTGGCAATCCTGGGATTGGGGAAAGCTACCTGGCCAAGTGCATCGCCTATGCCGCCACTCAGGCTGGAATCAAAACGCTTTTCACCTCGACGATGGATATGCTCAATCATTTGATTGCTGCAGAGGCGGATCATTCTTTGCTGAGAAAACTTCACTACTATAAATCCCAGGATTTGCTTGTTTGTGACGAGATTGGTTATCTTCCGCTTGGTCAGCAGGGTCAGCAGGGTTCAAATCTGTTTTTCCAGGTCATCTGCCATCGGCATCAAGTAAAATCGACGATTATTACAACCAATTTGCGGTTTAGCGATTGGGGGAAAATATTTGACAATACTACCGTGGCCACAGCGATCGCCGACCGTCTGGTTTACAACTCGCATATCCTTATATTGGAGGGGTCAAGCTATTGAAAGAGATCAAAACCGGCTGAGTAAAACAAATATGGGGATACTCGCAGCACCCATCGTTTAACTGGCAAAGCCTGATTTTTGGAAAAAGTCTGGGAACGCAGAGTTATGCGATGAGAAGTTGATGGTAAAAAAGTTTTCCGATGTTTTTGGTAAACTTTCTCGCCGATGTTTCCAGCTTGGAGAAAAACGCTTGTGAAAAAAAACACAATAGTTATAATCTTCTATAAGCTGAAGGTTGAATATAGGAGCAAGGAAAGGGACTGAAACCGATGGAACCCACGGAAATTTTTCTACCGGAAGCGTTGAATCTCCTGGAGGAAGCTGGTTATGAATGGTCTAAATACATAATAGCCTTTAAGGCAAATAAATCGAATTGGGCACCGACCAAAGAAAGCCATTGCAGCTTGAAATCGACAATCAGTTACGAAGAAATGCGCGACCACGGACTGGTTCGATCAGCAACCGAAAACGAGCAAAGACTCGGATTACAGTGGCTTCACGATACATTAAATGCCGTGGCATAAAGTTGGTGTTATATATTTACCGAGATCTCATCTTTCATTCACAGAAAGGGGTTTGACATAGAATTTCCACCTATCGCCATATTTGAGCAAGGGAGGATACTGCATGAATGAAGAGACTGAATTTAAAACCTGCCCGGTATGCAAGAAAGCATGGAAGACCCGCAAGGAGTTCTTGGATGATTCAGATGTCAAGATAGTCGGCTATCAGGTTCATTTCAAGGAACTGTCTGGAGGATTGTTTCTATTCAACCACTCCTGTAAAACGACAATGTCCGTGAAAGCAGGTGCATTTATAGACCTGTACGGTGGACCAGTGTTTGCTGACCGATTGACTGGTACTGATGAATGTCCTGGGCACTGCCTTGTTGAGCACGAGCTGAGACCATGCCCGGCCAAGTGCGATTGTGCATTCGTAAGGGAGATGATTCAAATTATAAAGGCTTGGCCGAAAGTGGATCGTTATGAAAACGGCGTATAAGCTGAGATAGGAAGCTGATAATGAAAATTGTAAAACTTATTGTTTTTATTATCTTTCTTGTGCTTTGTTCTACATTGTGGGCTTCAGAGGATGTTGAGGCAAATTCAAAAACAGACTCTATTAAGCATAAATGCCCTGACACACCACCAAAGCCTATTGAGATTTTCCCACCAAGATATCAATATGTAGAGGGAATGAAAAGTACCGAAGGCAAGGTAACCGTTAGCTTTACTATTACAACTGAGGGTGTCATGCGAGATATTGAAGTGATCGAGGCATATCCTGAAGGTGTTTTCGAAGAAGCTGCCATTCGAGCCGTGAAGCAATATCGATTTAAGCCCGCTACGAAGGATTGCAAATAAAGAATTTGAGAAAGCTATAGCTTATGTCAACCGTGGATATGCATATAACGAATTGAAGAACAGCAAGAACGCTTGTGCCGATTTTCAAAAGGCATGTGATTTAGAAAATATGTAATTGAGCCATTTTCAAAACGTTTTCCCGACACAAGCGGGATCAAGCCCAAAACGGATTGCCCTCCCGGGGATCGACCAAAACGGGACGTTTTGAAATTGGCTGAACTGAATATTCCTTTCATTCCTTTTCAATTTCGCAAGATACAGGGGGTGACATGAGCACATCGAAAAAAATAGAATCTGAAAAAAATAACAATGAAACAATTTCCCTCGAATATGATTCCCGATCCGCAAAAGCAATTTTTGAAATCAGCAGCATGATGACATTAACGGGGGCGCTGGAGGACCGGCTGCCCGAAATAATCAAATATTTTTCATCGGTTATCAACGCGGAAAGGACCTCCCTGTTTATTCTGTCAGGGGAGCACATGCGTTTCATGCTGTTGTCCAGATTCGCCGAAGGAATTGAAAACGACATCAGCCTCGATCTTCAAATGGGCCTTGTTGGAACAGCGGTACTGAACAATAAAGTCGTCAATGTATCCGATGCGTATGATGATCTGCGGTTTAATCCTCAAATCGACCGGATGACGGGCATTCGAACGGACAGCGTTCTTTGCGTCCCCATAACCGCCGAGGAGAACCGGGTCATTGGTGCCGTTGAACTCATAAATAAACGAACAGGTGTTTTTACAAGCGACGATGAAAAGTATGTTCTGGAAAAAACGTCTGCCATGGCTGGCATCAATTTTGGCGATATATACGCTGAAAAACAATGGGCGGAATTGTCCGATGAACTGCCCCGGGTCATCGATTGTACGGGCTGCACGGTTTTTCGACTGAATCGGGAAAGGGGAACACTCTCGTCGGTTGCCGCCAAGGGAATCGACGGTCAGAAGCTGACATTGAACATCAACCTTGGCATTGCCGGTATTGTAGCTATTACAGGAGAAGGGCTGATTATCAACGACGCTTACAAAGACAAGCGTTTTAATAAAAGCATGGATGAAAAAAGCGGATTCAGAACCAGACAGATTCTATGCGTTCCATTGAAAAATCATATAGAAGAGACAATTGCCGTTATTCAGTTGATAAATAAAAAAGAGGGGGGCTTCAATGAGGATGATTTGAATCTGGTTAATCGACTGTCTTCGCTTGTAGCTGTTTTTATAGAGAATTCGATCCTTTTAAAAGAATACCAGGAGCAATATCACAGTATTCTCGAGGTCATGGCGGCATCCATCGATGCAAAAGATCCTTTCACGGCGTCTCATTCCAGAATGGTGAAAGAGTACGCCGTAGGCATCGCGAGAGAACTTGGATTCAAGCAGAAGGACATTGACATTCTCAGTGTGGCCGCCTGGCTCCACGACTATGGCAAGCTCGGAATCAAAGAGAATATCCTGACAAAAAACGGCAGGCTGCTGCCGGAGGAATACGAACACATTAAAAAACATGCCGCAAACACAAAGGGTATTCTGGAAAAAATGTTTTTTGCACCGGGCTATAAAAATGTGCCGCTCATTGCCGCAAGCCACCATGAACGGCTCGATGGCACGGGATACGCCAGTGGCCTGAATGAACATGAAATCCCGTTTTTTTCGAAAATCATAACCGTTGCCGATGTGTTTGAAGCCCTGACGGCAAAACGCCATTATCGGGAAGCCCTGCCCGTTGAAAAGGCGTTCGAAATTATCGACGAAGGTGTCGGCACCCAATTCGACGAATATATCGTCTCCGCCATGAAACGATATTGGGGGAAAAATCATACCTGATGAGCCATTTTCAAAACGTTTTTCCGGCACAAGCGGGATCAAGCCCAAAGCGGATTGCCCTCCCGGGGATCTGCCAGAAATGGATGTTTTGAAATTGGCTGTGATAAAAACTGGAACGGGTCGTTTTGAAACTGTACCTGAAAATCCAATCATTTTTCTCGGTTATAGACAAGATCTATAAAAACAGTTATAAATACTCGCGTTTCAAATGGTTCAATGCAATTTCCCTTATCTCGCGGGAACCCGGTTTTGCTTGTTTTTGAGCTGATTGTCGTATCGAAATCAAGCATCGATAGTTAAAATTCTTCTGCGGTTGTTGCCGGCGTATTCTGTTGCTGATTGTATTATGGATAGGGGTGTTATGGGGGGTCTATGAAAGAATCCAGAAAATACACACGACTTCCGCTCGAACTGGCTGCTGAAATAACATTATCAAATGGGAAAACGTACCAAGGTGTGACAAAAAACATCTGCTTTGGGGGTACATTTTTTGAAGCACCTGATTTGCCGGAGCCAAAACTGTGGGAAAACTGCAATCTGTCTGTTTTCCTGCATGAAGAGGTCGAAAAGGTTTCAATTGATTTCAATTGCGAAGTGATTCACGTGCAGCCCACGGGAATCGGTCTCAAATTCAATTCAATCAACGGCACTGACGCTTATAATCACCTCAAGAATCTGATGGTCATGAACAGTCCGGAACCCGATAAATTGCTTAAGGAATTAGAACTTCATCCCGGAATGCTTTTACTGGATGAGCAGAAAAAAGTTGACCCATAATTATGTCCATATTTCGAATATTTAAAGCACGAAAAACATATCTCTGGCTGGCCGGTATTTTCGCGATTCTCGTCCTCCTCACCTTCATTTTGGGGTCTATCCCGGACGGGCCGACCGTCATCACTCCGCCGCCGGACGGCGCCGAGCCGGATCGCTGGGTGCACCTCGAAGGGGCCGCGAACACACGCGATGCCGGAAACTACCCCACACGTGACGGGCGCCGTGTGCGAAGCGGCATGATCTATCGTTCCGGCAAACTCAATAAAGTGACCGAAGAGGGCGTCCGCACTTTCCGTTCGCTTCATATTGAAACCGTTATTGATTTCTGCAACCGGCTCACTCCCTGGCCGCTATTCGACGGTGACGTCTGGGGTATACAATTCGCCGCTTCCGTACGGGGTTGCCCCCTCAGTTTCTCCGGAGACGACACGTTGGCAGACCATTATATCACCAGTGTAAAAGCAAATGCGACTGGATATCGCAAGGCTTTCAAGCTGCTCGCGGACCCCGGCAATTATCCCCTCCTCTACCACTGCGCCGCCGGCACGGACCGGACCGGTGTCATGTCTGCCCTGCTGCTCTCATTGCTGAACGTGGATCGCAAAACGATTATCGCTGATTTCCGCCTTTCTGAAAAAGTCAACCGCCCCGGGAAGTTACCTGCAATGGAGGCACTTCTGGAACATATCGACGAGCAGGGCGGAATCGAGACCTATCTCGAATCCATCGGCGTAACCGCCGATCTCCAGCAACGCATCCGTGATATTCTGCTGACCTCTCCCTGACGGAAACACCTTACTGGTCCTGAATTTTAAGAGCCAATAGTAAGCAAGCCCAATAACCTTTTTACCCGGGTAAATAACCGTTGACAGCACAATTTTACCCGGGTATATTTCGTCCGTTTTTGAAACCTGAACTCACAAGAGGAGATTCGAATATGAACGGACAAAATCCAAAAAGCTGCACCGCGTTCAAGAGCGATCAGCGGGTTGCTTCAGGGAATCTATTGAAAGTTGCCGGAAAAGTGAAAAAGATCATTGATCAGGACGAACAGGCCGCCATACTCATCTTTGACGATGAGACGAGCGAACTTGTCGAAGTGGACTTTCGCGGCAGCGTTGAAGATGTATTAAAACGGATGGCGGCATCAACCACTAGCCGGGAGACAGACGACAATTCTTCGGATAAAGGTCAACGTTCCCGCCCCGGGCCGGGGCGCCCCAAGCTCGGCGTCGTTTCCCGGGAAGTCACATTGCTGCCGAGACATTGGAAATGGCTTGGCAGTCAACCCGGCGGCGCCTCCGTGGCCCTTCGCAAACTTGTCGATGAAGCAAGAAAGGTAAACAGCAGCAAGGACAAGGTCCGGCGTGCCCAGGAAGCAACATACAGGTTCATGTCCGCCATGGCCGGCAATTTCCCGGGATTTGAAGAGGCGTCAAGGGCTTTGTTTGCCGGTGATGCCAACCGTTTCAACAACTTGATCGATTCGTGGCCTATCGATATCCGGAACCATACGCAAAAACTGTCGGAGCCTGCATTCCAGAATCTTTAATAGTGCCCACCCTTCGATTTTCGTAGCACGCTGATTCTGCCCGTATTGATGCAGAATCAGCGCCGCAGCATTTCCCAAAACCGTCGTTCGTAAATGCATTTTGCGAATTTCCTATGGTAAGATTTTATAACCATTGTTATGAGCCCAGTTGATCGCAGAGTCTCTCAGGGCTTCATTACCTGAATTTAAAAAGGCCTCACCCATTTTTAGGTTTCCTTTTCGGCGCATGGCATGGGAAAGAGTGGGAACCCATTCAGCACAAAGCCGCCGCAGAAAAAAATCATAGGCCTCCGCAACCACGGCCAAATCATGAGCTTCAATCCGTTCTATCAACAGTCGGTCCGCCTTTGGTGTGGCTATTTGGACAATGATCCGGGCAGCCATTCGTCTCTCTTTTTCATCAAAGCTCTGCAACAGGCTCTCCACACCTCCCTGCAAAGCGAAATCACGGAGTTCAATCAAAGAAACCTCCGCCTGTGCTCGAATTCGGGCCATGTGATGCGCTGTATTATTAATAAGAACAGAGATCCCACGAACATCCTTAAGCTTAGAAAGAGCCACAGCAGATCGGAACTGAATTTCCCAGTTACTATCGAAAAAAGCCGATGAAGTAGCTTATAAATATATTTACATCCACATCAAGGAAAAATTTTATATAAAAATGTTTGGCTTAAACGAGCGCATATACAGGCATGTTTCGAGCAATCTTTCCACTTTTTTTTAATTTTGATGACCATGTCAAGCGTCTTGACAATACATTGTATTTTCTGTCTATAATTACCGATCAATATCAAATTACCATTTCGCTGAAGCAGAATCAGAATACTTATCAACACAATAGGAACGTCATGAACCTGGACATAAGCATTCTCCTGAAAATGATCAATGCACTGGGCATCGGTGTCCTCATCGGTCTGGAACGATCCCTCATTCCTCCAATAACCAGCTCATGTGATCCGGATACTGTCGATACAAAGAAAAAACCGGAGCTTCCGGACAACCTGATAGGGGTCAGGACATTTTCCATCCTCTCTTTAGGTGGATTTTCAGCGGCCATGATCAGTACTGTCCAATCACTTATCGCGCTGGTCATCGTGGCCGGACTGATTGCATTCATCATCTCCATGTATTTTGATTCAAAAGATGAAGATCCCGGCATCACAACCGAAATTGCCGCTGTTGTCTGCTGTGGCCTCGGCGTTCTCTGTTATACACGGCCCCATGAGGCCGGTGTGCTGGCACTGCTCATTACCATTCTTCTGGCGGTAAAAGGATCCATGACGCGGATTGTTTTCAAATTGAAACGGGTGGAATTGACCGACACATTGAAGTTCCTGGCCATTATTCTCATTATTCTGCCCATTCTTCCTAACCGGGCCATAGATCCATATGATGCCTTCAATCCATATAAAGTCATGTTTCTCGTCATCCTGATATCCGGTATCAGTTTCGTTGGATATTTCCTGACAAAATTTTTCGGCGCCGAGAAAGGCCTGGGGCTTACGGGACTTTTCGGCGGTCTGACCTCTTCCACCGCGGTAACCGCGGCGATGGCAAATCAGGCGAGAAAAACCCCTGCCCTGTTGAACCAATGCACTTTTGCCACGGTTATCGCCAATGCCACAATGTTCTGCCGGGTTCTGGTGGTAGTGGCTGTCCTGGACCTTGCATTGATGAAGCAATTGGCATTGTCCATCGGCACCATGACGATTGGTGCTGCTGTTGCAGTCGCCTTTTTATGGCTGTTATCTAAAAACAGGCGTTCCGGGAACTCGAATGGGGCAGAAGAACTTGGATTGGAAAATCCCTTTTCCCTCGGGCCGGCCATCAAATTTTCCCTCTTTTTCGTGTGCATCCTGTTTATCGTTAAAATTGCAAAACTGTATCTGGGAGATAAAGGATTGTATCTGGCATCTCTTGTTTCAGGTCTGGCGGATGTGGACCCAATCACTCTTTCCATAGCGGAGCAAACCAAAAACGCACAACTCGGCCACAACGTCGGGGCAATTGGTATTACGATTGCGGTAGTTGCCAACAGTGTTGCCAAGAGCGGCATTGCCCTGTTTTCCGGAGGATGGAAATTCGGGGCCCGGGTGGGAGCAATCCTGTTAAGCGTTACTATTGCGGGGCTGGGGGTGTTGTTGATCTTTTAAGCGACGATCATGAATAAAAAGCAATTCTCGCGCAAGACGCCGAGGCGCTGGGAAAAAGCATAAAAACGTACGTGAATGAAGAGGAAGAGAGTAAAACTGTTATTCCTTCCATCAACATAGCGAAACGTTCTTCCATCTTCTGTCGGTTTTTCTCTGCGTCCCTGCGTCTGCGCGAAAAAATACTTTTATCCAGAGAATATTATATCAATTGCTATAGGGCGTCTAAAAGTTCTTTGCCGAATGCCAGGCAATCCGCCCGTTTGAGCAGATCGTAATCCACCAACTCCTTGCCTGCAATTTGTGGATACACACCCTTCATCATTTTGGCGGTTTCAGGTTCCAGCAGGGCTAGTGTGATTCTTCCGTTAAACACCTTCGATGGGACTTTGCCGGTTTCACACAGCTTGGCCAGATGGTTATCCACATACATGGCCCGTTGTTCCGCCCCTACCGGTTTCTCGCCATTACCGCAAACGGCAAACAGTCCCCTCACTTTCGATTTCAACCAGGACTTATTCTTAGTGATGTAATCCTGTAGCTCTTGAGGCACTACACCCGACCGAATGGAACCCCCGATAACAATATGATCAAACCGTTTCAGATCGGGCATTTCACGAACATCGAAAACATCGGCGATGCCGCCCATCCCTTCCGAGATCCAAACCGCGGCGTCCCGGGAACTTCCGCACCAGGTTCCGTAAAGAACGGCGCATTTCTTGTCGGATGCCTTGGGGTAGTATTTCAGTGCCCATGCATTATCGGCCAGAGCGATCGCACCCAACCCTGCTATTCCAGCCTTGAGAAAACTTCTTCTTTCCATGTTTTACCTCCTTGAGCAGTAAAATGTTGCTGTTGAAAATTATTCGACTTTTCAGTCAAAAGCCCTCTTTCAAAAATAATAGAACTTGGAAAATCGTAATCGGCCAGGAAATGTGCCTCTTGTTTTGGTCGGCCTGAAGGATATACAGCCCATAATTATCCAAAGATGTCAACCGCTAACTGCTCACCGCTCTCTGCTTACGGTTCACTTTTTTCACTCGTCCCTCATCAGACCCGAGGTTTTGCCGGGATCTCCCACCGGTCTTTCCGCTCTATACACCGCTAACAGGTCGAATGAAAGATTCCGCCGACCCTCCTGCCTTCCGCCATGAGTTTGTTGAACTTCATTACCGCTTTCTGCGTTTCATCGATGCTGTACTCGATCCCCCGCGACCGCAGCAACGCTTCCGTCTCGGGAGAGGTATTCAGCCTCGAATCCATCCCTCGGGACAGCACCATTATTTCCACATCCCGATCGAGGATCTCCTCGATATCGCCCTGCTGAATGCCCGGTTGGTGGGACGTGCCCGTCTCATTCCAATCCCACGCCTTTGCGCCGCCGGGCCATGCTTTGCAATCCTTGAATTCATATTTCCGGCCGCCCACGGTCACTTTCATATGACCCCAGGAGACATGTGTAATCCGAGTTGTTTGATTATCATACATTGGGTTGAATTTTCCGAGCATCCTGAATTATTGGTAGTTTTTACCCCTCATAAAACCGCCATTCCTCCCCCATTGCCATGTCATTATGAGGTAACTACTTTGTACTTAACAAAACATTAAACGAAAGCCAACAGGGAGGTACACCATGAACGATAACAATAACTACATCGAAACGGATCAGGAACGGGAAGAGGGCCATGCCGATACCCGCAGACAGAACTTTGAATGTGAAAACAAGGATCCGCACCTGGGGTGTGATCCTGGCATCGATGTCGCGGGATGATAATATATGTGTCGTCAAGTTTGCCAAAGCCTGAGCAACAGATTCAACAACAAAGCACTTCGGAAAAACACGCCGCAACCGCCAATCTGATTTTTACTCAATCCTTCCGGGATATCGACGGAAGGATTGATTTTTTTTGTGTTTTGGGCATATGTTAAAACTGTTCCAAATAACTTTGAACAGGTTCGGACATGATCATACAACCAGCTCATGTGCAAGTTCTGAACGGAAAAAGCATTCATTCGGGCGAATATATCCTCTACTGGATGCAACAGTCCCAGCGGGCAGAGTGTAATCATGCCCTGGAATATGCCATTCGGCAAGCCAACGAACAGGGGCAAAAGCTGTTGGTTGTGTTCGGTTTGACGGACGACTATCCGGAAGCCAACCTGCGCCACTATACGTTTATGCTGGAAGGGCTGCTGGAAACCAGCTCAGCGCTGGCAAAAAGAGATATTAAATTCATTGTTCGTACGGGAAATCCCCCGGATATCGCCCTGGCGATTGGCCGCCGGGCGTCTGTGATCGTGTGTGATCGGGGGTATTTGAGGCATCAACGGGCATGGCGCGATCAGGTAGCAAAGCGCGCGGCTTGTCGTGTCGTACAGGTGGAAAGTGATGTGATCGTGCCCATCGAGATCGTTTCAAACAAAGCCGAATATGCCGCGCGAACGATTCGCCCCAAAATCAACCGCCACCTTGAGGGGTTCCTTACAGATTTGAAACCCTCAAAAATAAAATTCTCCTCCACAGACCTGGATATTTCGGGAATCGATCTTAACGACATTGAAACACTGCTCGGGAAATTGAATCTCGACCGCACGGTTCCCCCTGTATCCCGCTTCT
Source organism: Desulfobacterales bacterium (assembly GCA_963677545.2). Classification (GTDB taxonomy): domain Bacteria; phylum Desulfobacterota; class Desulfobacteria; order Desulfobacterales; family JAFDDL01; genus JBECKW01. The sequence goes on from CAXXKH010000045.1 coordinate 282,845, forward strand.
TCAAGGGGGGGACTTCAGAGGCAAAAAAGCGTTTTCATCACTTTTTACGGCACCGCCTGAAAAACTATGAACAACACGGCAACCAGCCCCAGACGGATGACATCTCACACATGGCGCCCTATCTCCACTTTGGTCAAATATCTCCGCTCTATCTTGCGCTGAAAATAATACACACCTCCGGACCATTTGAATCCGCTAAGGAAGCCTATCTTGAAGAGTTGATTGTGAGGCGTGAGCTGGCCATGAATTTCGTGGCCTATACACCCGACTACGATCGTTATCACTGTATTCCGGACTGGGCCGGTAAAAGTTTGGCTGATCACAGGATAGATAAGCGCGAATATATTTACAGCAAGCGCCAGCTCGAAAGCGCTCAAACCCACGACCCCTATTGGAATGCCTGCATGCTGGAGATGAAACACACGGGGTTCATGCACAACTACATGCGCATGTACTGGGGGAAAAAAATCCTGGAGTGGTCCGGAACGCCGCAACACGCCTTTCGAACGACCATCGCTATCAACAACAAGTATTTCCTTGATGGCCGCGATCCGAACTCATACGCCGGCGCGGCCTGGATATACGGCGTACACGATCGGGCCTGGAAAGAGCGCCCCGTTTTCGGCAAGATCCGCTATATGGCCGCCTCCGGTCTGGAAAGAAAGTGCGACATTACCGCTTATGTCGATAAAGTGAATGACTTGGTAAAAAAGTCACGAGCCGTTGAAACCGTCTGAACCTTGTGCCGTGATACATGTTACAACCCAGTCGCCCTCAGATATTTGTTTTTCAATTGTCAAATGAAGGTCAGGAAACGTTTGGCGAACTCCTTTAATATGTTGTCGGGCTCCCTCCACCCCGAGTATTTTTTTGCTTGGATCCAGTGTGCGGGCAACACGTTCGTGATCATACATAAACTCTTCCGGCAGGACCTTGATTGCCACATCTCGGCCAAGCTTTGTGTCTTTTTCCTGATAGACCTCACCCATGCCGCCTTTGCCGATTTGGAAGGTGATTTCGTAATGCGCGAGTGCTTTTCCGATCATAATCCGTAATTCTCATTCTTTGTCAGAAGAATTAAACCCAATTTTCCACTTTCAGCCCTTTGACGCATTTGAATTCCGCTTCATTATTCGTGACCAACGTCCAACCATGCCCAAGAGCATGGGCGGCGATCAGTAAATCCATGGCGACGATTGGCTCGCCATTTTTTTCTAAGCCCCGGCGGATGTCGCACTAAGCCGATGCGGCGGGCTTATCAGAATCACAAATTTCCAGAGGCGACAGAAATTCTTGCAACCGCACCTGATTTTTTTTTTGTGATAATCACAATAATCTCGATCATTCAAATCCGAATTACCTGGGAACATCCCCAACTCTCCGTCTGTCATTAGCCCAGGGCCTCCGCTATCCATGCAGGTCTTCTTCTTCTCGTCCATCGTGCGAATTTCAGCTTTTCACCGACATAATAGCTTCGGTACGCTTTTACCGGTTCTCCGGGCACCTTGTACTGCTCAGGCATGGCTTGTGCAAAATCGGTTAGTCCCGTCGACTCAAAACTCATCCCTTCGATATGTTGGATCACCGCGAATGACCGATGGTCCTCAGACGTTCGATACCTGTACCGGTACTCACGGTTCAGGGCTTTCGCCAGTTTTTTCAGCCACTGAAGGTTTGCAAAAGATGTCCCTGCCCACAGTACGCACGGATGCTTCATGTGAGTGGACTTATAGGGTGTCGTGAATCCTTTCAAATTCAGTACTGTGCAGGCAATCTGAGCGCTCTCCAGAATCATCTTAACAACGTGTTGATCACAGTGATAGCGCGCACATTTTTCTATGTCGAGATCAAGCACGAAGATGTTCATTTCTCATGACCACATCAAAATTAACAACTCACCGCATACGACGCTCTGCCGATGAATTGAAGAAAACCTCAAGGAATACTGTAACAAAATTTCAATAATTTTTGTATGGTCGGGTTCAAACAATCAGTTAAGGATAGTTGTCGGTTATTCGAAACAACACGGTTATATGCATATTTCGTATACCGAATCGATCCAGGGGAACCACAACCGCATAGTCGGATGTGAGCCCTGCCGGAAAAGAGATGGAAACAGGGATTTCCCCTGAAATGGCGCCTTCTCCTCCGCAACGACTGCATTCGTAATACCCCACTCCACCAGTCCCCCCACATATGGGGCACACGGCACAGGCCGGTACCATCACTCTCGCATTCCCGCCCTGAAGCGCCTGATTCCGTGTCAGAAGCACCTCAAGGGTAAGTTCCTGAAGCCGACCGGATTTTGGCCATGTCAAATCGGAAAAATTGTGCCATAACCAATCAAAGATCTCATCATAGGACGGTGTATATTTATGGAAAGATCTCACCGGGGAGATCTCGCCAAAATCCATCGGCTGTTGCTCCGGGATAAGCGGTTCCGGTGCCGGACCTGCGGATGCTCTGCGAAGCCGGGTTGTTCTGGCACTTTCAAGGGATCGCTCATACCGGTTTCGTTTTTGGACATCTCCAAGAATAGCGTATGCCTCCTGGATTTCTCTGAAAGGTCCGCTTCCTCCCTCAAAATGGTCGGGATGAAACTCCTTGGCCAGACGGCGATACGCAGCTCTGACCTCTTCGATGGATGCATTTGAAGTAATTCCGAGAATCGCAAAATAGCTTTTCGCCATGGCTTCCTCCACGCTGAATGTCTGCAAAAAAACCCGGTCGGTGTACTCCAGGGCCTTCTCACTTTTCGGGTCATCAAGCATTCACGGTGATCTTACTCCGTGTTTTGTCTGCTCTGCTGAAGTCAGGAACTCCTGTTTTCCGATTCGGCCCGTCAGGCGGCACTCCTGTCATCCAGATATTATTCCGTTTTAACCTCAATCCGTTTAACATTTGGTTTTGGTAGTTCCCTGCGCGGTATAGCGATATTGAGAACGCCTTTTTTGAATTTTGCCTTGATCCCGTCCTGGTCCGCATCATCCGGAAGCGATAGAACCCGCTGAAATGATCCGTAGGAGCGTTCGAGACGGTAGTAATTTTTATCTTTTTCTTCCTGAT